>JACRAZ010000105.1 GCA_016213205.1 Burkholderiales bacterium | reverse complement strand
GCCCTCGGCCTGCGGCGCGCGTTCGCAGGCGCCGGGCTTGGGCGGTTCGGGGGGCGGCGGGCCCGCAGGGCCCGCATTCCCAACTGACTCGCTGGCGCTGGTCGAAGCGCGCGCAGCGCGCGGAGATGAATCCGACAGCGCGCCCCCCGAAGCGACCAAGCCCGGGAAGTCGGCCCAACGGGCCGACCGCCGGAGCCGTGCGCCGCAGGCCGAGGGCCCACGCCTTTGTCGCGCCAGCCTTCGAACGTCTGCTTCGACCAAACACCAAAGTCCGCAACGGGCCGCATGTTGACCACCATGGCCAAGCGCGCGACGAATGCCTGACGTGCAATTGGAACGGCACCGCGGCTAACATCCGCCCCGGCACCAGCCCGCCAAGCGTTCACCGGTTGCCGGCCGATCCGTCGACCGACACCGGGCTCCGGGGTTTCCCCGGGGCAGGTTCATCACCCAGTCCTTTCGGCGCGTGACCGGCCGTGCGCTGACCGCGCACACAAGGTCACGCCTCACCCGCAGGTTGGCGGGCTGGCTGCCACCCCGAAGTCCATGCCCCCTTCGACCCACCGCCTCTGGATCGCGCGCGGCCTGGCCCACGCGCTGCAGGCCGACTGCCAGCAGCCAGGTGGCACCGAGGCGCATGCCCTGCTCGCCCGGGCCACCCGTGCCCTGGGCCACCGCCCGCCGTGGTTGCCGCCCGTGATCGAGGCCCTGGGCGCAGCCGCCGTTCGGCGCCTGGACCTGCAGGGCCTGAGCGAGCGCATCGCGGGCCTGCCCGCCTTCGATGCGGCCTTCGCACCCGGGCAGCCGGCCCCGCGCATCCGGCGCCTGATGCTGCGGCCCCCGCACATGGCAGGCGCACCGCTGGGTCTGCACGAGGCCCCGCTGCCTGCGCTCACCACGCACGAAGCGCTGGGGGATTGGCTGGGCCTCGCCCCGGAGCGCCTGGCCTGGCTGGTGTCCGAGGCCCAGCACTACCGCGAACCACCAGGCGGGCGGCCCGGCGCCGCGCGCCATTACCACGCGCTGCTGCGTCCCAAGCGCCTGGGCGGGCTGCGCCTGATCGAGGCACCCAAGGCCGAGCTGAAGCTGGCGCAACGCCGTTTGCTCGACGGGCTGCTGAACGCGGTGCCGGTGCACGAAGCAGCGCAGGGCTTCGTGCCCGGCCGCTCGGTGCGCGCACATGCTCAGGCGCATGCCGGCGCGCCGGTGGTGCTGCGCTTCGACCTGCAGGACTTCTTCCCCAGCGTCCCGGCCTCACGCGTGCATGCGATCTGGCGCACCCTGGGCTACCCTGCCGGCGTGGCGCGCGCGCTCACCGCGCTGTGCACCACGCGCACACCGGCCGCGGTGCGGGCGCGGCTGCGCGAGGCGGGCGCGATCGACGGCGGGGGCGCCCAGCGCCTGGCCGCGGCCCACCTGCCACAAGGTGCGCCCACGTCGCCCGCACTGGCCAACCTATGCTGCTTCAGGCTCGACCTGCGGCTGGCTGGCCTGGCCGCCCACTGGGGTGCGCGCTACACCCGCTATGCCGACGACCTCGTGTTCTCCGGGCCCGCCGTCCTGCGTGAACGCCGGCTGGCGCTCACCTCGTGGGTAGGGGGCATCTGCGCCGACGAGGGCTTCACGCTCCATGCGCGCAAGACCCGCTGCATGCCGCAACACCGGCAGCAGTGCATCACCGGCGTGGTGGTGAACCAGCATCCCAACCTGCCGCGCGACGAGTTCGACCGCCTGAAGGCATGCCTGCACCGGCGCCTGCTGCACGGGGCGACCGATGCCGCAGAGCGCGAGGCGCTGCGCGGCCGCATCGCCTGGGCTGCGCAGTTGAACCCGGCGCGGGGCGAGAAGCTGCTGGCCCTGTTTGCGCAGATCCGCTGGCCGCAGCCGGGGTCGGTTCCGGGCTGATCAGTACCCCGCCGCCAGGCCCGTGCCACGGCGCGGGTCGTTGGCGCCATAGAAGCGGTGGCGCCCCACCGGCGGGCCGCCCAGCGTGGGCGCACCCACCAGGATCACGGCCAGGTGGTTGGCCGAATAGGGGCTGGTGAAGCGGTGGCCCATGGCTTCGAGCTTCGCCTGCGTGTCCGGGCTGAGCGCGAAGCGTTCGAGCGCGGTGGTCTCGGGCCACCACTGCTGGTGGAAGCGGGGCGCGTCCACCGCCTCCTGCACGTTCATGCCATGGTCGACGATGTTGATCAGCGTGTGCACCACCGCGGTGATGATGCGGCTGCCACCGGGGGTGCCCAGCACCATCAGCGGCTGGCCGTCTTGCAGCACGATGGTGGGGCTCATCGAGCTGAGCGGGCGCTTGCCCGGCGCGATGGCGTTGGCCTCGCCCTGCACCAGGCCGTAGAGGTTGGGCACGCCGGGCTTCACGGTGAAGTCGTCCATCTCGTTGTTCAGCAGCACGCCGGTGCCGGCCGCGGTGACGCGGGCGCCGTACCAGTCGTTGAGCGTGGTGGTCACCGCCACCGCGTTGCCCTGGCGGTCGATGATCGAGTAGTGCGTGGTGTTGCTGCCCTCGTGCAGCGTGTGCGGTGCGACGCCGGGGCGCAGGGTCTTGGAGTCGCCCGCACGTTCGGGGTCGATCGCGGCGCGGATCGCCGCGGCATGCGCCTTCGACAGCAGCCGCTCGACCGGGTTGCGCACGAAGTCCGGGTCGCCCAGCGCGCTGTTGCGGTCCACGTAGGCATGGCGCATGGCCTCGATCTGCAGGTGCACCGCCTGCGCCGAGCGAAAGCCCATGTCCCTGAGCGCGTAGCCTTCGAGCACCTGCAGGATCTCGCACACGATCACGCCCCCTGCGCTGGGCGGCGGCGCCGAGAGGATGCGCAGGCCGCGGTAGTCGCACTCCACCGGCGGGCGTTCAATGGCCTGGTACTGCGCCAGGTCGTCCGGCGTGATCAGGCCGCCCCCGGCGCGGCTGGCCGCGGCAATGGCCCCGGCCACCGGGCCGCGGTAGAAGCCGGCCACACCGCCGCGTGCAATGTGCCGCAGCGTGCGCGCCAGGTCACGCTGCACCAGCACCTGGCCCGCGGCCAGCGGCTCGCCGCCGCGCAGGAAGATCGCGGCGCTGGGCGCGTCGCCCCGGAAGTCGTCGGTGGCCACCCGCAGCATGTCCACATCGCCCTGCTGCAGCGCAAAGCCGCGCTCGGCCAGCCGGATGGCCGGCGCCACGAGCGCCGCGCGCGGCCGGCTGCCGTAGCGCTCGCGCGCCAGCTCCAGCCCGGCCACCGTGCCCGGCACCGCCACGGCCAGGTGGCCCCGGGTGCCGAGGCCCTTGACCACCTGGCCCTGGGCATCGAGGTACATCGTGGGCGTGGCCGCGAGCGGCGCCTTCTCCCGAAAGTCGATGAAGGTCTTGCGGCCGTCGGCCAGGCGGATGGTCATGAAGCCGCCGCCGCCGAGGTTGCCTGCGGCCGGGTACACCACCGCCAGCGCATAACCCACCGCCACCGCGGCATCGACGGCGTTGCCGCCCTCGCGCAGCACCTGCACGCCCACGCGCGTGGCCAGGTGCTGGGCGCTGACGACCATGCCGTGCTCGGCGGCCACCGGCGCCACCGAGGCGGCCCGTGCGGGCAGCAGCGCGGGCGGCAGCAGTTGCGTGGCCAGCGCCAGCGCCAGCGGGGCCAGGCCGCGCCACAGCGGGGTGTTCATCGCATGTTCTCCTTGTGCCCGCGGTCAGAATGCGGCCAGGCCGGAGGATGCCACGATGAACGACCTGCTCGATCCGCTGCTCGACGCCGCCAGCAAGGGCTTTCCGCCACGGTCGCCGCCCTTGCGCCGCTCACAGGTGGGGGCCCAGGGCTGGCGTGTGCTGGCGGGCGACATGCCGCTTCCCTTGGCCGTTATCCTGCAGCAACCGCTGCAGCACAACCTGGGCTGGCTGCAGGGCCTGGCCAGGGCCCACGGGCTGGGCCTGGCGCCGCATGGCAAGACGACGATGTCGCCGCAGCTGTTCCAGCGCCAGCTCGACGCCGGCGCCTGGGGCCTGACCTTCGCCAGCGTGGGCCAACTGGGCGTGGGCGTGCGCGCCGGGGTGCGGCGCGCGATCATCGCCAACCAGGTGTTCATGCCGCTGGACCTGGCGGCGCTGGCCGCGCTGTTGCACCACACGCCGGGGTTGCGCGTGCTGTTCCTGCTGGATTCGTTGGCGCAGCTCGAGCTCATCGAAGCCGCGCAACCCGCGGCCGGGTTCGAGGTGCTGGTCGAAGTGGGCGTGCCCGGCGGCCGCACCGGCTGCCGCGGCCACGACGAGGCGATGGCACTGGCCCGCCGCGCCCACGCCAGCCGCGCCGTGCGCCTGGCCGGCGTCGAGTGCTACGAAGGCCTGGGCGCCACCGGCGACGACGCGGCCGACCGCGCCCATGTCGAAGCGCTGATGCAGCGGCTGGCGGCACTGGCCCGGCAGTGCGACGCCGAAGCGCTGTTCGAGTCGCCCGAAGTCATCGTCTCGGCCGGGGGCTCGGGCCTGTTCGACCTGGTGCTGCCGGGGCTGCGGCCGGCAATGTCGCGCCCGGTGCAGGGCCTGCTGCGATCGGGCTGCTACATCACCCACGACCAGGGCGCGTACCGGCGCCTGGTGTCGGCGGCCGAGCGCCGGCTGGGCTGCGGCCCGGGCCTGGAAGCGGCGCTGGTGGTGGTGGGCGCGGTGCAGTCGCTGCCCGAGCCGGGGCTGGCGATCGTGAACGCCGGCAAGCGCGACATCTCGTTCGACATGGGCCTGCCCACCGTGGAGGCCTGGGCGCCGCGTGGAACCACGGCCGTGCAGCCGCTGCCGGCTTCCTGGCAGATCAGCGGCCTGAACGACCAGCACGCCTACCTGCGGGGCGACACCAGCCCGCTGCAGGTGGGCGACCGCATCGTGCTGGGCCTGTCGCACCCCTGCACCACCTTCGACAAGTGGCGCTGGATGCCGGTGGTCGACGAGCACTGGCGCGTGGTGGACGCGATCACCACCTGTTTCTAGGGTGCCTCCGTGCCAATCCCGAGCAAGGCTGCGGGGCGCGCTGCATAGAATCGCGCGCGCCCCGCAGGCCCAGGGGTCGACCAAGCCGCCCACCGAGCGTGCAGCCCCACCACCGCGGCCGAGGGAGGAACCATGGAATTCCAGAACACCGTGCCGCTGGACGACCGCAGCACGCGCCCGTCCGGCGCCCCGCCGGCCGGCCAGAGTGCGCCGGCCCCGGCGTCCGAACAGACGCTGGCGGTGCGCTTCACCGGCTCGGGCAGCGAGTACTTCCGCATCTGGATCGTCAACCTGCTGCTCACGCTGGTGACGCTGGGCCTGTACTACCCCTTCGCCAAGGCGCGCCGGCTGCGCTACTTCCATGCCAACACGCTGGTGGACGAGCACGCGCTGGGCTTCCACGGCGACCCCTGGAAGATGCTGCGCGGCTTCCTGCTGATGCTGGGCTTCGGCGCCTGCTACGGCGTGGCGGGCCAGTTCTCGGCCACCGCCGGCGTGCTGGCCGCGGTGCTGTTTGCCGCGCTGTGGCCGGCGCTGTGGCAGGCCTCGCTGCGCTTCCGGCTGGCCAACACCAGCTGGCGCGGGCTGCGGCTGCGCTTCACCGGCGACCTGGCCGGCGCCTACCAGGCCTTGTTGCCGGTGCTGGTGCCGGCCGCGGTGTTCACCGCGCTGGCGGCGCTGCAGCAGCGTGGCGATGCGCTGGCGCGGCCGGACATGGCGGCCGAACTCGTGCGCGGCCTGGCCTTGCTGCTGCTGCTGGGCCTGCTGCCGATGGGCCTGGCCTGGAGCAAGCGCTACCAGCACGGCCACTACCAGTTTGCCGGCGAGACCACGCGGCTCGAGGTCGGCACCGGCGCGTTCTACGGCGTGGGGCTGCGCACCGTCCTGATGAGCCTGCTGCCGCTGGGCCTGCTGCTCGCCGTGGTGGGCAGCATGGTGTTCAGCGCGCGCTCGGGCCCGCCCTCGCCGGCCGTCATGTTCGGCCTGCTGGTGGCCGCGGCGCTGCTCTACCTGCTGTTCTTCCTGCTCACGCAGCCCTACCTCACCTCGCGGCTGCAGAACCTGGTGTGGAGCGGCACCCGCTCGGTGCGCCTGCGTTTCGAGAGCCGGCTGTCCTTCCGTGCGCTGGCCTGGCTGACCTTGAAGAACCTGCTGCTGATGACGCTCACGCTGGGCCTGTACCGGCCCTTCGCCGTGGTGAACACCGCGCGGCTGCGGCTGCAGGCCCTGCAGGTGCATGCCAGCGGCGACATCGCGCAATGGACCAGTGCCGCCGCCGCGCAGGCCGGCGATGCCTCGGGCGATGCGGCCGGTGACCTGCTGGGCATCGACATCGGGTTGTGAGCACCGCTCCGATGCGCGCAGCGCAGGCGGCCGCGCCGTGAACGCCGCCCCCACGCCCTGCCGGGCCGACTACTTCGACGGCCTGCAGGCCCGCGCCCAGCCCGTGCGGCTGACGATCGAAGGCGAGCAGCTGCACATCCGCGGCGAGGGCATCTCGCTGCACGTACCGGTGCGCCAGGTGCAATGGCCCGAACGCCAGCGCCACGGCCAGCGCCAGGCCCACCTGCCCGGCCAGGGCCTGCTCAGCACCGACGACGCCGCGGCCTGGGATGCCTGGGCGCGCGCCAGCGGCCTGCACGAGAGCACGCTGGTGCACTGGATGCAGAGCTGGCGCCACGTGGGTCTGTCGATGCTGCTGCTGGTGGTGGTGCTGTTCGTGGCCTACCGCTGGGGCACGCCCTGGGCCGCCCGCGCGGTGCTGACACTGGTGCCCGCGGCCACCGAAGCGCAGCTGGGCGATTCGGTGCTGGCCCAGGTCGAAGCGCAGTGGCTGCTGCCCAGCAAGCTGCCCGCCGAACGCCAGGCCGCGCTGCGGCGGCAGTTCGAGCAGGCGGTGCAGCGCAGCCAGGCCTTGCCCGGTGCCGAGCCGTTGCCGGGCTGGGTGCTGCACTTTCGCGCCGCGCGCCAGCGCAGCATCGGCGCCAATGCCTTTGCGCTGCCCGGTGGCCACATCGTGTGCACCGACGAACTGGTCCACCTGCTGGCCGACCGGCCCGATGTGCTGATGGCCGTGCTGGGCCACGAGCTCGGCCACGTGCAGCAGCGCCACGGCATGCGCCTGGTGGTGCAGACGGCCTTGCTGGGGGCCTTGTCCTCGGTGGTGATCGGCGACTTCTCCACCGTGCTGGCCAGCGCGCCGGCGATGCTGGGCCAGCTGGCCTACTCACGCGAGTTCGAGCTCGAGGCCGACCAGGCCGCCGCCCGGCTGATGCGCGCCAACGGCATCCCGCCCGAGGCCTTCGGCCTGCTGTTCGAGCGGATTCGGGCGCAGCGCAGCGCCGCCACGGGCGGCGCCACGGTCGAGCTGCCGATCGGGCTGTCCACCCACCCGCCCGACGCCGAGCGGGTGCGCCGCATGCAGCACGGCGCCGACTAAAATCCCGCCTTCACCCCCCGATCCGCCCCGCGCGCCGCGGGCCTGCCCCGCCGGCAGCCCGCGCGCCCCGTGCCCTGCGCCGTTCACGCGGCCTGCCCCAGCCATGACGATCTCCACACTCTCCACCCTGTCGCCACTGGACGGCCGTTATGCCGCCCGCATGACGGCGCTGCGCCCGTTGATGTCCGAGTTCGGGCTGATGCACCGCCGCGTGCAGGTGGAGGTGGAGTGGTTCATCGCGCTGTCCGATGCCGGCTTCGCCGAGTTCGCGCCGCTGGCCGAGGCCACGCGCGGCTACCTGCGCTCGCTGGTGCACCGCTTCGGCGATGCCGATGCCCGCGCCATCAAGGACATCGAGAAGACCACCAACCACGACGTGAAGGCGGTCGAGTACTGGATCAAGTCCAAGTTCAAGGGCCATGCCGAACTCGAGGCCGCGGCCGAGTTCGTGCACTTCGCCTGCACCAGCGAGGACATCAACAACACCAGCCACGCGCTGATGCTGAAGGCCGCGCGCGAGCAGGTGCTGCTGCCGGCCCTCGACGCCGTGCTGCAGCGCCTGCGCACGATGGCGCACGCGCTGGCCGAGCTGCCGATGCTCAGCCGCACCCACGGCCAGACCGCCAGCCCTACCACGGTGGGCAAGGAAGTGGCCAACGTGGTGGCCCGGCTCGAGCGCGCGCGCGAGCGCGTGGCCGGCGTGGCGCTGCTGGCCAAGATGAACGGCGCGGTGGGCAACTTCAACGCCCACCTGGCGGCCTACCCCAGCTTCAACTGGGAGGCCTTCAGCCGCAAGGTGGTGGAGCAGCGCCTGGGCCTGGCCTTCAATGCCTACACCATCCAGATCGAGCCGCACGACTACATGGCCGAGCTGTTCGACGCGCTGACGCGCTGCGACACCATCCTGATCGACTGGTCGCGCGATGTATGGGGCTACATCTCGCTGGGCTACTTCAAGCAGCGGCTGAAGGAGGGCGAGGTGGGCTCCTCGACCATGCCGCACAAGGTGAACCCGATCGACTTCGAAAACGCCGAGGGCAACTTCGGCCTCGCCAACGCGCTGCTCACCCACCTGGCGCAGAAGCTGCCCGTCAGCCGCTGGCAGCGCGACCTCACCGATTCCACGGTGCTGCGCAACATGGGCGTGGCCATCGGCTACGCGGTGCTGGGCCTGGATTCGCTGGCCAAGGGGCTGGACAAGCTCGAGGTGAACGCCGCCGCCCTGGCGGCCGACCTCGACGGCGCCTGGGAGGTGATGGCCGAGGCCATCCAGACCGTGATGCGCCGCCACGGCCTGCCCGAACCTTATGAACAGCTGAAGGCGTTCACCCGTGGCCAGCCGATGACACGCGAGCTGATGCAGGGCTTCATCGCCGGCCTGGCGCTGCCCGAGGCCGAGAAGCAGCGCCTGCTGGTGATGACGCCGGCCAGCTACACCGGCATGGCGGCCGCGCTGGCCAGGCGGGTCTGATCAACCCATCGACGCTGCGGCGCGGGACAATGCGGGCCACGCCAACCGCCCCGCCCGCCCCGATGACATTCACCGACCAGCTTGCCCAGGCCGAACGCCGCCACGATTCCCTGCTCTGCGTGGGGCTGGACCCGGAGCCCGCGCGCTTTCCCGGCGCCTGGAAGGGCGATGCGGGCCGCATCCACGATTTCTGCGCCGCCATCGTCGATGCCACCAAGGACCTGGTGATCGCGTTCAAGCCGCAGATCGCCTACTTCGCCGCCCACCGCGCCGAAGACCAGCTCGAGCGGCTGATGGCCCACATCCGCCGCGTCGCGCCCGGCGTGCCGGTGATCCTGGACGCCAAGCGCGGCGACATCGGCTCCACCGCCGAGCAGTACGCGCGCGAGGCGTTCGAGCGCTACCAGGCCGATGCGGTGACGCTGTCGCCGTTCATGGGCTTCGATTCGATCGAGCCCTACCTGCGCTACGACGGCAAGGGCCTGATCCTGCTGTGCCGCACCTCCAACCCCGGTGGTGGCGATCTGCAGGCGCAGCCGCTGGCCTCGGGCGAACTGCTGTACGAACGGATCGCGCGGCTGGCCGCGAACGAATGGAACCGCAACGGCCAGCTCGGCCTGGTGGTGGGGGCCACCTACCCGGCCGAGATCGAACGCGTGCGCGCACTGGCCCCCACGCTGCCGCTGCTGATTCCCGGCATCGGCGCGCAGGGCGGTGATGCCGAGGCCACCGTGCGCGCCGGCTGGCGCGGCCAGGGTGGGCGCACCGAGGCGCCGATCATCGTGAGCTCCTCGCGCGCAGTGCTGTATGCCAGCGCGGGGGACGATTTCGCCAGCGCCGCCCGCGCGGTGGCCGAGGCCACGCGGCGCCAGTTGGCCGCGGCCCGCGCACCGCGCTGACGAGGGCCCGCCCACCGGCCCGCAGTTCCCGGCCACCCCCACACGCCCCTGCCCCGCGCCGCCGTGTCGCCCCCCAAGCCCCAGACCCACCAGGCCCTGCGCGGCGCCATCCTGCAGGCCTTCTTCCTGGCCGGCGGGGCGGCGGCGCTGATCGCGCTGCTGAGTTTTGCGCTCGACCCGGCGATCCGGTTCAGCACGCCCACCGTGCTGCTGTCACTGGCCTATGCGCTGCTGGCGCTGGGCTGCGTGGCGGCCACGCACCTGCACGAGCGCCAGGCCGAACGCGCCATGCTGGTGGTGGCCCTGGGCGCGGTGGTGACCGTGGGCTCCACCGCCATGGTCACCGGCTTCGGCCTGCATGCGCCGGGGCTGGTGTTCTTCGGCGTGCTGGCCTGCATGTGCTGTGCGGTGGGCGAGCCGCGCCAGGGCCTCATGGTCACCGTGGCCGCGATGGCGGTGGTGGTGGTGCTGGCGGCGGCCGAGCTGGCGGGCCTGACGGTCGATGCCGTGGCCGCCGGCATGGCACCGCTGGCGCCGCGCGTGCTGCTGCACCTGGGCACCATCGGCGTCGGCGCGGCCGCGGGCCGCATGCTCGAGCGCATGGTGCGCGCCCACGTGCACGAGGCCCACGAGCGCGAGCGGCGCTTCCGCGGCCTGCTGGGCATTGCCGCCTCGGCCTACTGGGAAACCGATGAGCAGCTGCGGCTGCAGCATGTGTCGCAGCGCAACGCAGCGGCGCTGTTCGTGCCGCTGGACCTGCTGCCGCAGCGCCCGCCCTGGGAGCTGCCCGAGCTGCAGTTCGACGAGGATGCGCTGGACGCGATGCGCGCCGACATGGAAGCACGTGAATCCTTCCGCGACCTGCCGCTCACCTGGCAGGCGCCGGGCGAGCCGGTGCGCCACTTCCTGGCCAGCGGCGAGCCGCAGCACGATGCGGCGGGCCGCTTCATCGGCTACTGGGGCGTGGCACGCGACATCACCGCCGAGCGCAAGGCGCGCGAAGCGCTGATGGCCACCGAGCTGCGCTACGAGGAGCTGTTCCGCCGCGCCCCCACGCCACTGGTGCTGCACCGCCTGGGCATCGTGCTCGATGCCAACCCGGCCGCGGCCGCGCTGTTCGCCTTCGGCTCGGCCAGCGAGATGATCGGCGCCGACCTCACCGCGCTGCATGCCACCGGCGAAGGCGCGCTGCTGGCGCGCGAGCGCGGCGAACAGGTGCAGCGCATGGCCGCCGGCGATGCGCTGCCGCCGGTGGACTACCTGATCGCCACCCGCCACGGCACGCAGCTGCTGGTGACCGAGACCGCCGTGCGCGCCGACACCGACGGCGAGCCCGCCACGCTGTCGATCTATGTCGACCGCACCGCGCAGGACGAGGCCGAGCGCGCGGTGCGGCGCTCGCAGGCGCTGCTGTCGCAGGTGGTGTCGATGAGCCCGGACGTGATCACGCTGACCGACATCGCCAGCGGCGAGTACGAGATGGTCAACGACAGCTTCACGCGCGTCACCGGCTACGAGGCCGCCGAGGTGGAAGGCCGCACCGCCAGCGGGCTGGGCATCTGGCGCCATCCGCAAGACCGGCAGCGCGTGATGCAGCTGCTCGAGCAACACGGCGCGGTGCGCGACATGGACGTGGAGTTCATGCACCGCGACGGCAGCGTCGTGCCGCTGCTGGTGTCGGCCAAGCGCTTCGAGCGTGACGGCCGCGGCTTCGTCGTGATCAACGCGCGCGATGTGTCCCAGGCGCACCGCATCCAGCTCGAGCGCGAGGCCATCCTGAACAACGCCTCGATCGGCATCGCCGTCACGCGCGAGCGGCGCTTCGTGATGGTCAACGAGTTCTTCGAGCAGATGTACGGCTGGCCGCCTGGCGCCCTCGTGGGCCAGCCCGGCCGCGTGGTGTGGTGCAGCGACGGCGACTACGAGACGCTCGGCAGCGAGATCGGCCCCACGCTGCGCTGCGGCAAGAAGGTGGAGTTCGAACGCCTGGCCATGCGGCGCGACGGCAGCACCTTCGTCGCCCGCATGATCGCCAAGGCCATCGACCCCGACCGGCCCGGCGAGAACGGCACCATCTGGATCGCCGAGGACGTGACCGCGCAGCGCCAGGCCGAGGCCGCGCTGGCCCGCGCGCGCGACGAGGCCGAGGCCGCCAACCGTGCCAAGAGCGCCTTCCTGGCCAACACCAGCCACGAGATCCGCACGCCGCTGAACGGCCTGGTGGGCATGGCCCGGCTGGCGCGCCAGCCGGGCATCGATCCGGCGCGGCTGGACCTGTACCTGACACAGATCGCCGCCAGCGCCGAGACGCTCTCGGCGATCATCTCCGACATCCTGGACCTGTCGAAGATCGAGGCCGGCCGGCTCGAGATCGAGACCGCGCCCTTCGACCTGCTGGCGCTGCTGCACTCGCTGCAGCAGGCCTACGAGGCGCTGGCCGACAGCCACGGCCTGGCCTTCGAGGTGGACATCGATGCCCGCCTGCCGCCCACGGTGCGCGGCGACGCGCTGCGCGTGCGCCAGATCCTGGCCAACTACCTGCAGAACGCGATGAAGTTCACCGCCACCGGCCGCGTGCGGCTGGCCGCACGCCGGCTGGCCGAAGGCTGGGTGCGCTTCGAGGTGCAGGACACCGGCCCCGGCATCGACGAGGCCACCCAGCGCCGCCTGTTCCGGCCCTTCACGCAGGCCGACGAGTCCATCACCCGCCGCTTCGGCGGCACCGGGCTGGGGCTGTCGATCTGCCGCGAGCTGGCCGAGCTGATGGGCGGCCGTGTCGGCGTGAGCAGCGCACCGGGCCAAGGCAGCTGCTTCCATGCCGAGCTGCCGCTGCCGCCCGAAGCGGCGCTGGAGACCCCCTCCGACCACGGCGCGCTGGAGGCCGACCCGCTGCGCGGTGCCCGCATGCTGCTGGTGGAGGACAACGCGGTGAACATGATGATCGGCGTGGCCATGCTGGAGCAGTGGGGTGCCGAGGTGACGCAGGCCGGCGACGGGCCCCAGGCCCTGGCCGCGGTGGCGCAGGCCGAACGCGAGGGCCGGCCCTTCGATGTGGTGCTGATGGACGTGCAGATGCCCGGCATGAGCGGCTACGAAGCCACCCGCCTGCTGCGTGAACGCCACTCGCTGCTGCAGCTGCCGATCGTGGCCCTCACCGCGGCGGCCCTGACCTCCGAGCGCGAGCGCGCGGCCGAAATCGGCATGAACGACTTCCTCACCAAGCCGATCGACGCCAACCGCATGCGCATCACGCTGCAGCGGGTGATGGGAGCGCGCGCGGCGCAGTAGCGGCTGCGGGCCAGGGCCGGGCCGCAGCGCTGCAGGGGCCGGCTCAGACCGACACGCCCACCCGCAGCGTGGCCGCGTAGCCCTCGGCCGCGTTGCCGGTCACGGTGCACAGCTGCTGGCTGACGCCGTCGCCGAACACGTTGTCGCTGGCAAAGCTGATGCGGCCCAGGTTGCGCACGCTGGTCTCGTAGCCGCTGGTGGCATAGACGGTGTTGCACACGTCCACCGGGAAGGCGAGCTGCGAGGTCTTCAGCTTGTTCGAGAAGCTGGTCGCGCTGTTGCTGCTGCGGTAGATCTCGAAGTGGATGTGCGGCATGCGGCCGTCGTAGCAGCCAGGGAAGATGGTCACGAAGCGCGCCCGGCCGGCCGCATCGGTGGGCTGCACGCCACGCAGGTAGTTCTGGTCCGCGGTGGCGCTGGAATACATCGAGTAGTTGCCCTCGCGGTCGCAGTGCCAGAGGTAGACCGCAAAGCCCTCCAGCGCGGCGCAGGCGGCGCCGGTGTTCACCAGCTCCAGCGTCACAGTCAGCGGCACGCCGGCGGCCAGGCCGGTGGCGCCGGCAATGCTGGCGCGGATGTCGCTGCGCACGATGCCCGACAGCGCCAGCGCATTGGCCACCCGCCCGCCCACGCTGTTGGAGCCATCGCCCGGGTAGGGGCCGGCGGTCTCCTCGGGGATCACGGTGCAGCCGCCAGCGGCGGTGGTGCCGGTGCCCGTGGTGGTGCCGCCTGTCGTGCCCGTGGTGGTGGCCGTGGTGGTGCCGCTTGTCGTGCCCGCGGTGGCCTCCTGGGTGTCGCTGCCGCCGCCGCAGCCCAGCAGGGCCAGCGTGCCGGCGGCGGCGCCACCGCCCAGCCAGCGCAAGGCGCGCCGGCGTTCAGCGGCCTGGCGCATCCAGGTGTTCAGGTCGGCCGCCAGGCCGGCGTCGTGCGAAGGGTTCATGGCCATCTTTCCCGTGTGTCAAGCGGCACCCGGGCCGCGATGGCCTCACTGTGGCGCTGCGCTGTAACGGACGATCGTGGCCTTCATGTCGCGCCCGACACATCGTTGGCCGCCGGCAGCCGCAGGCTGGCGCGCAGGCCCCCTTGCGGCCGGTTGGCCAGCCAGAGCGTGGCGCCGTCGCGCGCGGCCAGCTCGCGTGCGATGGCCAGCCCCAGGCCATGGCCGCCCCGCGGGGCGTCGGGCGCCAGCCGCACCCAGGGCTCGAACACCCGGTCCAGCTGCGCGGGCGGGATGCCGCGCCCGTCATCGTCGACCCACAGCACCACGCCCTGCGCATCGGCACCCGCACCCACCCGGGCGTTGCCGCCATGGCGCAGGGCATTGCCCACCAGGTTGGCCAGCACGCGGCGCAGCGCCGCGGGCCGCGCCCGCACCCGCAGGCCCTCGGGCATCGCCTGCAGCGTGAGCACCTGGCCCTGCTCCGCCAGGTCGTCGGCCAGGGCCTGCAGCAGGGCCGGCAGGTCCACCACCGCGGGCGGGGCGCCTTCGTTCTGCTCGCGCAGCACGGCCAGCGTGGCGTCCAGCAGTTCATCGATCTCGCGCAGGTCGCGCTGCGCGGCGGCCAGCGGCCCGGGCGGCAGCGCCTCCAGCCGCAGGCGCAGCCGGGTGAGCGGGGTGCGCAGGTCGTGCGAGACAGCGGCCAGGTGCATGCCACGCGCATCGAACTGCTGCTGCAGCCGCTCGGCCATGGTGTTGAACACGGCGGCGGCGGCGCGCACCTCGGCCGTGCCGCGCTGTGCATCCAGCCGGGGCAGCGGCTCGCCCTGCGCGAGCCGGCCGCTCAGGCTGCCCGCCGCCACCGAGAGCCGGCGCATCGGCGTGGACAGCCAACGTGCCCCCAGCGCCGCTGCCAGCCCTATGACGAAGGCCCGCAGCCCGTAGTCCAGCCACAGCGCCGGCCGGGGCAGACCGCGGGGTGGCTCGTCGGCCGGCTCGTCGAAGGGGTTGCCCGGCGGCAGCGAGGGCAGCACCGGCACCGGCGGCCCGCCGTCGGCGCCAAACTCCGGCCCCGGCAGGACATGGCCGGCGACGACGTTCCAGGCCACCAGGTGGCTGGCCACCAGCGCCAGCCACATCAGCAGGAACAGGCGGACGAAGAGCGTATCGAACCGGCGCAGCCACCGCATGCTCAGCCTTTCGGGCGCACCGCGCCATGGAACTGGTAGCCCTGGCCGCGCCAGGTGCGGATGAGCCGGCCTTCGGCGCCACCGTCGCCGAGCTTGCCGCGCAGCCGCGAGACGGCCAGGTCGATGCTGCGTTCGGTGGCTTCCACGCCCGGGGCCTGGGTCAGCGCCAGCAGCCGGTCGCGGCCAAGCACCTGGCCGGCATGGTCGACAAACGCGCTGAGCAGCCGGAACTCGGCCGCCGAGAGCGCCACCACCGCGCCATCGGGCGCCAGCAGCTGGCGGCGCAGGCGGTCGAAAGTCCAGCCCGCAAACACCACCGTGGCGCTGGCAGCCGCCGCCACCGCCTGGCCGCGGCGCAGCACCGCGCGGATGCGTGCCGCCAGTTCGCGCGGCTCGAAGGGCTTGGCCACGTAGTCGTCGGCCCCCAGCTCCAGCCCCAGTACGCGCGAGATCGGGTCGCCCTGTGCGGTGAGCATGATCACCGGCAGCGTGGGCCGCAAACCCTTGATCCAGCGGCACAGTGCCAGGCCATCGTCGTCGGGCAGCATCAGGTCCAGCAGCACCAGGTCCACCTCGGCCTCGGGCGCGCGGCGGCGGAAGGCAGCGCCGTCGGCCAGGGCCTCGACCTGCATCGCATGCTGGCGCAGGTAGTCCACCAGCAGCGCGCGGATGGCCGCGTCGTCGTCCAGCAGCAGGCAACGGGTCATCCGGCCACCCGAAACCAGGTTCAGTCCAGCGTGACTTCGGTGCGCACCGTGCCGGCCCGGTCGGCGGTGGCGGTGAGCGCCAGGTGGGTGCCGCGCGGCGCCTTCACGATCCATTCGGCCACCGCGCGGTCGGCGGTGATCTCCTTGCTGGGCAGGAAGGCCTGCAGCGAGTTCTTCGGTGCATGGCCCTCGAGCTGCGGGCCGATCTGGCGCTGCTTGCCCGAGACCAGCGCCACCTCGGGCGGCAGGTGCAGCTCGAACACCACGCCACGGGTGGTCTTGCGCTCCAGCGCGCGGCGGGTGATGTGCGAGGGCAGGTAGCCCGCATTGGCCACCGCGAAACGCACGCGCCAGGTGTCGGGCCCCAGCGCACGCACCTCGGTGCGCAGCAGCTCCAGCTTGGGCAGGCTCAGGCCCAGCTGCAGCAGCCAGGCCGGGAAGCGCGCCACCTCGCGCTCGCGCAGGTGCGGCGGCGGGTTGCGCCAGTAGTTCAGCCGGTCCCAGCCGCCCAGCTCCACCATGCCCAGCTGCGGGTGGCGAAACGGGTACCAGGCCACGTGGGCGTTGCCGCCGCACTGCTCGTCGCTCCACTTCAGCAGCTTCAGGTCGTCTTCCGGCGGGTGCTCGCGGTACCAGTGGATCCAGTCGTACTCGGTGATGCCGGCTTCCTTGTTGGGCGCCCACAGCTCCACGGTCCAGAACAGCGCGCCCAGGTGCTCGTAGATCCAGTCCTGGGTGCCGGTGATCACTTCCTTCGGGTGGTACTTGAAGTCGTGGTAGATGCTGATCGCGGGGTAGCCGGTGAGCTTTTCGCCCAGCGAGGACAGGCGCTTGTAGATCCACAGGTCCTCGGGCGTCATGTCGTCGTCGCTCTGCGTGCCCATGGGCCGCAGGATCACGCCGGAGTGGGTGTGGAAGCTCACCGCCGCGCCGATGTTCGGGTGGCCGACGATGAAGTCCACCATCGCCCGCACCTCGGGCTCGCTGGTGGGGTAGGGGCCGGCGCCGGTCTGCTCGAACTCCTGGCGCCAGTAGGCCGGGAAGTTGCGGTTCAGGTCCAGCCCCTCGCGGTTCGGGTTCACGCTGATCTGCAGGCCGTCGTAGTGGGTCAGCGTGCCCTCGGGCATCACGCGGAAGTAGCTGCCGCCGAAGTCGCCCGGCTCGCGCGGGATCATCAGGCGCGCATCGTCGGGGTGGCATTTCCAGGGACCGTGCGGGTCGGGGATGCGCATGTGCAGCACGCGGCCGTCGCCATCGATGTCCTCCACCGTGAGGCCTTCCACCGGGTCTTCGTCGAACGGGTAGGGCCGGGTCGAGGAGCGCAGGTAGCGCGGCTTGTCGGCCAGCGCGAGCTCGGCACCGTCGGGGTTGATGCGCGGGCAGAGGTAGACCACGCGCGTGTCCAGCAGGTGGCTCACCCGCGCATCGCTGCCGTCGTTGCTGACCAGCTGGTGCAGCCAGTACAGGCAGGCGGTGGAGGCGGTGAGCTCGCCGGCGTGGATGTTGCCGTCGACCCAGAACGCGGGCTTGTCCCGGTCGCTGCCGGAGGCCTGGCGCGTGAGCACCACCACCCAGATGTCGCGCCCTTCGTGGCTCTTGCCGATGGACTGCAGCGCCACCAGGTCGGGCCGCGCGGCGGCGTACTCGTGCAGCAGCGTGGTGAGCTCGGCGTGGCGGTAGAACTGGTCGAAGCGGGGGACGGGAATCGCGGGCATGGCCAGGTCCGGTGCGGCAGCGGAGAGCCGCAGTGTGGCATGGCCAACCGGCCGCCCGATGCGGCGGCGCAGCAGCCGCGGGCTTGCGCTACTGCCCCTTGAAGCGGCCCTGGAAGTGGCGCGAGACCGGCAGCTTCTCGGGCCGGCCGTGCAGCGTGAGGTGCATGCTGCCCTCGTCCACCCGCACCGCGGCGGCGATGTGCGCGTGGTTCACGATCACCGAGCGGTGCACCTGCCAGAAGCGCTCGCCGTCCAGCTGCGTCAGCAGCTCCTTCAGCGGGGTGCGGATCAGCGCCTCGCCGCCGGCGTGCACCACCCGCGTGTAGCGCGCATCGGCCTCGAAGTAGACGACGCTGTCCACCCGGATCAGCCGCACCTCCTTGCCCACCGCGGCCTGGATCACCGCCGGCGGCGCGGGCTTGCGGACCTGGGCGGCCATCTGCGCGAGCAGGGCCTGCAGCGCGGTGTCGGCCGCCGGCGGCCGCGCCAGCCGCGCCCGCACCCGCGCCACCGCCTGCGCCAGGCGCTCGTCGTCCACCGGCTTGAGCACATAGTCCACCGCACCGGCGTCGAAGGCGGCCAGCGCATGGTCGCCGTGCGCGGTGACGAACACCACCTGGGCGCGGCCGTCGATGCGCTGGGCCACCTCGATGCCGCTCAGGCCCGGCATGCGGATGTCGAGCCAACACACCGCGGGCTCGTGTTCCAGGAACGCATCCCAGGCATCGGCGCCGTTCTCGGCCACCGCGACCAGGTCGAGCTCGGGCCAGGTGCGTTGCAGTGCCGCGCGCAGCTGGGCGCGTGGGGCTTCTTCGTCGTCGGCGATCAGGGCGCGCACGGGGAGGGTCATGTCGGCAGGGGCAGTTCCAGGCGGGCGATGGTGCCGCCATCGGGTCGGGGGCCGAGGGCCAGCGCCGCCCGCGGCCCGTAGGCCTGGGCCAGGCGCTGGCGCGAGTTGGCCAGACCCAGCCCTTCGGCCAGGGGTTTGGGCAGGCCGGGGCCGCTGTCGCTCACTTCGAGCGTCAGCACGCGGCCATCCGGCTGCGGCTCGATGCGGGCCTGGATGCGCACCTCGGCGCCGCGCAGGCTGGGCTGCACGCCGTGCTCGACGGCGTTTTCCACCAGCGTGAGCAGCAGGCCCGGCGGCATGGGGACGGCGCATGCCGCGGCGTCGGCCTCGATCACGAAGCGCAGGCGCTCGCCCAGGCGGGCGCGCATCACCTCGAGGTAGCGCTGCACGGCGCCGAGCTCGTCGCCCAACGCCAGCTGCTCGCAGCGGAACAGCGGCAGCACCGCGCGCAGGTAGCCGGTGAGCGAGGCCAGCAACGGCCCGGCGCGCGTGTCGCCCGCATCCACCCAGTGCTGCAGCGAGGCCAGCGAGTTGAACAGGAAGTGCGGCTGGACCTGCGCCGTGGCCAGCTGGCGCGCCATGGCCACCGCGCGCTCGCGCTCGTCCAGCTCGCGCAGCCGGGCCTCGATCTGGTGGGCGCGGAACTGCACCAGCAGCCAGTAGCCCAGCGTGACCACCAGGCTCAGCAGGCCACCCGCGATCATCAACGTGGCGCCCAGCTGTGCATCGGCCAGCCCCCAGCGCAGCAGCAAGCCCATCGACACCTGCAGCCCCACGGCGGCGAACGAGGCCTGCATCAGCCGGCGCCGGCTGGGCCGGGCCCACAGCCACATCGCGCCACGCCAGGTGGGCAGCACGCTGGCCAGCAACAGCGCCAGCACCCAGGGCAGCTGGGGCCCGGGCACCTGCGCCAGCGCGGGCGCCGCGCAGCCGGCCAGGTTGACGGCCAGCGCGATCAGCAGGCTGCGGCTGGGCCGGTCGCCGCCGGCGCGGGCCAGCTCGTCGGCGCTGAACTCCCGGGCCGGCCCGGGGTACCAGATCTGGCTCCAGTCGATGCGATCGGTGCTCATGCAGGGGTCTCGATGCACACCTGGGCCAGCGTGCCCGGCGAGGCTTCGCGCAGCGTGAGGCTGGCGCCGCCGCCGAAGCGGTGCGCCAGCCGCGCCCGGCTGTTGGCCAGGCCCACGCCTTCGTGCCAGCCGGCGGCGAGGCCGGCGCCGCTGTCGTGCACCGTCAGCACGAAGCGGCCCGGCTCGCGCGCCGCCCGCAGCGTGATGCGGCCCGGCCGCAGCGAAGGTGCGATGCCGTGCTCGACGGCGTTTTCCAGCAAGGTGAGCAGCAGGCCCGGCGGCAGCGGCTGGTCCAGGCAATCCGGCGCCACGTCGATGTGGCTGGCCAGCCGCTCGCCCAGCCGCACCTGCATGATGGCCAGGTAGTGCCGCGCCAGCGCCAGCTCGTCGGCGAGCGTGACCTGGTCGCGTGACAGCAGCTCGGTGGAGCCGCGCAGAAAGCTCGTCAGCTCACGCAGCAGGCCCGGGCCGCGGGCATCGCCGATGTCCACCCAGTGCTGCAGCGCGGCCAGCGTGTTGAAGATGAAATGCGGCTGGATCTGCGCCTGCAGCAGGTGCAGGCGGGCCTCGGCGGCCAGGCGCGCAGCGGCGTCGCGTTCGGCTTCGAGGCGGCGGGCATGCGCCAACTGGGCGGCGCGAATCAACGGGAACACGTTGAGCACCACCACCACCAGCATCATGAGCGCGGTGCTTGCCGCGGTGGATCGCCTCCGTTGCCAGCCCTCGAACCAGCCGTTCAGCACGGCCCCGAACAGGCCCGCGGCCAGCACACCGGCCAGGCACCACACCCAGACCTGCCAACCGGTGCGCACAGGCTGCAACCACAGCGCGCGCATCGCCATCAGGACGCAACACACCATCAGCAGCGAACCGAGCAGGCCCTGGGGCGCCGCCACCTGGGCCTCCTGCAGCAAACCCCAGGAAGACATCCACAGCATGCCGATGTAGAGCCACAGCGCCTTGCCGGCCCGACTGAACAGCCGCCGATCGAGCGCCACCGCCTCGGCGCGTTCCTCGGCGTTCAGGCCGCCATACCAAAGGCGTGCGAACCAGCCCTGCGGCGAGGGCATCGGCAAGGGCGAGGATGGAGCCGGCGTTGACATG
This sequence comes from Burkholderiales bacterium, assembly GCA_016213205.1. Lineage (GTDB taxonomy): Bacteria > Pseudomonadota > Gammaproteobacteria > Burkholderiales > Burkholderiaceae_C > Pseudaquabacterium. The sequence goes on along the minus strand of JACRAZ010000105.1, from coordinate 11,295 downwards.
GCGCGCAGTCTAGGGTCGGCCCCGGCCCGGTGGGGCAGGCAGCGGGTGAACGGTCGGACGCACCGCTTCAATGGCGCGGCAGGCGCCACGAACTGCGGCGCGGCAGCGCAGACCCTCGGCGCGCCGGTCCCGGCTCACCCCGCCGAACGCCCGCCCACGAACACCCGCAGCTCGCCAGGCGCAAACGCGGTCCAGGCCTCGTCGCGTGTCAGCGGCTCGGTGGCCACCAGGGCCACCCGGTCGCCCGGCGCGGTGAGCGCGCCGAAGTCCACGCTCAGGTCCTCGTCGGCCAGGTGGGCGGCGCCGAAGGGGTGCTTGCGTTCCAGCCAGTACAGGTGGGTGGACGCATGCGCCCACAGCGCCTGGCCGTTGGACAGCAGCAGGTTGAAGGTGCCGTGGCGCGCGATCGGCGGCAGCAGTTCGGCCAGCGTGCGGGTGAGCTCGTCCACCGAAGGCACCGCCGCATGGGCCTTGGCCAGCTCCTGCATCAGCCAGCAGAAGGCCTGTTCGCTGTCGGTCGAGCCCACCGGGCGGAAGGCGCCGTGCAGGCGCGGCGCATAGCCCTTCAGGTCGCCGTTGTGCGCGCACACCCAGTAGCGGCCCCAGAGCTCACGCATGAAGGGGTGGGTGTTCTCCAGCGCCACCCGGCCCTGGGTGGCCTTGCGGATGTGGGCGATGACGTTGTCGCTCTTGATCGGGTAGCTGCGCACCAGCTCGGCCACCGGCGAGACCAGCGCGCTGTGCGGGTCGACGAACAGGCGCACGCCACGGTCTTCGAAGAACGCGATGCCGAAGCCATCCTTGTGCTCGGCCGCCCGCGTGGCCAGGCCGGTGAACGAGAACATCACGTCGGTCGGCGTGTTGGCGTTCATGCCCAGCAGCTGGCACATGGCGGTGGACCCCGGCGCCTCAGCGGATCGGCAGGAACAGCCGCGTGAAGCCGCGCAGGCTGACCAGGTTGCCGGGGTTGCCGGTTTCCTCCAGCACGCCGGCCATGCGCCGCAGGATGCGCGGGCTGCGCTGCGCGCGCCACACCAGCAGGTCGGCCAGCCAGGGGTGGTCGTTCACGCGGTTGGCGCGCTCGTAGAGGTCGAAGCGCGGCTTGAGCGCCGCGATCGCGGCCTCGTAACGCGCCATGACAGCGTCATCGGCACCCGCGCCGGCCCCGGCTTCGAGCAGGGCCTCGGCGGCGAGCAGGCCGGTTTCCATGGCCTTGCCGATGCCCTCGCCGGTGAAGGCATAGGTGCTGCCCGCGGCCTCGCCGGTGACCAGCAGCCCGGGCCGCGCGAGCTGCGCGCCGGTGAGCGAGCAGCGCAGCGGCGCACCCTTCAGCGGTGCCAGCCAGCGGCCGCCGGCCAGCAGCTCGCGCGCCGGCGGGTACAGCTCGCCGAAGGCGCCGAACAGCTCGCGCAGGTTCGCATCGGCCATGCTGTTGCGGCCGGCGGCGTCGCGTGCATGGCTGTGCGCGAGGCCGACGCCGATGTTGAACACGCCGTCGCGGCAGGGAAAGATCCAGCCGTAGCCCTTGCGCAGGCGCTTGTGCCACACCACTTCCAGCGCGTCGATGCGGCCGCGCATCGCCTCGTTGTGCAGGTAGCCGCGCAGGGCCACGCCGCTGGGGGTGTGGCGCTCGCACATGCCGGCGGCGATCAGCGCGCGCGGCACCGCGCCGGTGGCCAGCACCGTCCAGCGCGCGCGCAGTTCGTGCGTGCCGTGGGCCGAGCGCAGCACGGCCCCGGTGACACGGCCGCCTTCCTGCAACGGCGCCTCGAAACGCAGCGGTGCGAGAAAGCGCGCGCCGGCCCGCTCGGCCGCGCGCTTGAGGATGTCGTCGAGCTGGCGCCGCGGCAGCACCGCCACGCGGCCCGGCACGTCGATGCGGCCGCCACGCGGCGCGATGCAGGCCACGTGGCGCACGGCCTGCGCCACCGCCATCACCTCGGCATGCACGCCCAGGCGCTGCAGCGCATGGTGCGCATCGGGGATCAGGCCGTCGCCGCAGACCTTGTCACGCGGGAAGGGGTGCTGGTCCACCAGCACCACGTCGAGCCGCTGGCGTGCGAGCCACTGTGCGCAGGCGCTGCCGGCGGGCCCGGCGCCCACCACCAGCACGTCGCAGCGCGCGGGCAGGCTAGTCGGGTTCGGGGCGGGTTCCACCAGCGCGGCTTCGGGGGTGCAGGGAGCGCCGATTGTAGGCAGCGGCGCCGCGATTGACCGCGGTCAACGGCACCGCCGCGGCGCGGTGGGAGCATGCGGCGAAGGAGACATCATCATGAGCAAGCATCTCAGCGCTGAGCAGCGTGCCGAGCTCGAAATGCTGATGCTGACCCGCCAGCGCGAGCTGACCCGCCAGATCAATGCCCACCACGACGGCGGCCACCGCAGCGAGCATGCGCGCGAAGTGCTGCTGCAGGACGGCGACGATGCGCCGCAGCGCGATGCCGATCGCGAGGTGGATTTCGCGCTGTCGGACATGGAAACCGCCGAGCTGGCGGCCCTGAAGGCCGCGCAGGCCCGCATGGCCGAAGGCCTCGACGGTCACTACGGCCGCTGCACCGATTGCGGCGCCGACATCCCCTTCGCCCGCCTGAAGCTCGAGCCGCAGGCCCTGCGCTGCGTGAAGTGCGAGACCGCGCGCGAGCGCGGCGGGCCGCGCCACGCGAGCTTGTGACCCCTGGCCTCGCGCGCCGGAGCGGGCCATGAAGCACGGCGCCCGCAGGCGCCGTGGCTATCGCACGCGCCGCTGGCTCAGCGCGCCGCCGCCTTCACCTTCAACCGCCACGCATGCAGCAGCGGCTCGGTGTAGCCGCTGGGCTGGGCCAGGCCCTTGAACACCAGGTCGCTGGCGGCCTGGAACGCGGCGCTTTCCTTCAGGCGGCCGGCCATGTTCTGGTAGGCCGCGTCGCCGGCGTTCTGCTTGTCCACCACCTTGGCCATGCGCTTGAGCGTGGCCTTCACCTGGTCCTTGCTCACCACGCCGTGGTGCAGCCAGTTGGCCATGTGCTGGCTGGAAATGCGCAGCGTGGCGCGGTCTTCCATCAGGCCCACGTTGTGGATGTCGGGCACCTTGGAGCAGCCCACGCCCTGGTCGACCCAGCGCACCACGTAGCCCAGGATGCCCTGCGCGTTGTTGTCCAGCTCCTGCTGCTTTTCCGCGTCGCTCCACTTGGGCTTCTTGACCACCGGAATCGTCAGCAGGCCTTCGAGGATGGCCTCGCGCTCGGCGTCCACGTCGGTCTTCTCGAGCGCCTTCTGCACCTTGAACACGTCCACCTGGTGGTAGTGCAGCGCGTGCAGCGTGGCCGCCGTGGGGCTGGGCACCCAGGCGGTGTTGGCGCCGGCGCGGGGGTGGCCGATCTTCTGCTGCAGCATCGCGGCCATCAGGTCGGGCATGGCCCACATGCCCTTGCCGATCTGGGCCTTGCCGCGCAGGCCGCATTCCAGGCCCACCAGCACGTTGCTCTTCTCGTAGGCCTGGATCCAGGCGCTGGTCTTCATGTCGCCCTTGCGCAGCATCGGGCCGGCGTGCATGGCGGTGTGCATCTCGTCGCCGGTGCGGTCCAGGAAGCCGGTGTTGATGAAGGCCACGCGGTCAGCCGCAGCGGCGATGCAGGCCTTCAGGTTCACGCTGGTGCGGCGCTCCTCGTCCATGATGCCCAGCTTCACCGTGGCCTTGGGCAGGCCCAGCATCTGCTCGACGCGGCCGAACAACTCGCTGGCGAACGCCACCTCGGCCGGGCCGTGCATCTTGGGCTTGACGATGTACACGCTGCCGCGGCGGGTGTTGCGGATGCCGTTGGCACGGGTGCCGCGCAGGTCGTGCAGCGCGATCGTGGTGGTGATCACCGCGTCCATGATGCCTTCGGGGATCTCGCGCCCTGCGTCGCCCCACAGGATGGCCGGGTTGGTCATCAGGTGGCCCACGTTGCGCACGAACAGCAGCGAGCGGCCGTGCAGCATCACGTCCTCGCCGCGCGGGCCGGTGTAGGCACGGTCGGGGTTCAGGCCGCGGGTGAAGGTGGTGCCGCCTTTGCTCACCTGCTCGGTCAGCGTGCCCTGCAGGATGCCCAGCCAGTTGCCGTAGGCCAGCACCTTGTCGGCCGCGTCCACCACCGCCACCGAGTCTTCCAGGTCGAGGATGGTCGACAGCGCCGATTCGAGCACCAGGTCGGCCACGCCGGCCGCATCGGTGCTGCCGATCGGGTGCTTGGCATCGATGCGGATGTCCATGTGCAGGCCGTGGTGCGACAGCAGCACCGCCGAGGGCGAGCCCATCTCGCCCTGGAAGCCGACGAACTGCGCCGGGTTCTTCAGGCCCACCGTGCGGCCGTCCGTCAGCGTGACGGCGAGTTCGTTGTCCACCACGCGGTAGGCGGTGGAGTCGAGGTGCGAGCCCTTGGCCAGCGGCACGCAGCGGTCCAGCACGTGGCGCGCGTACTCGATCACCTTGGCGCCGCGCACCGGGTTGTAGCCCGGGCCCTTGGTGGCGCCATCGGTCTCGGGCAGCGCGTCGGTGCCGTACAGCGCGTCGTACAGGCTGCCCCAGCGGGCGTTGGCCGCGTTCAGCGCGTAGCGCGCGTTGGTGATCGGCACCACCAGCTGCGGGCCGGCCTGCAGCGCGAGCTCGGCATCCACGTTCTTGGTGGTGGCGCGCACCTTCTCGGGCACCGGCACCAGGTAGCCGATCTTCTCGAGGAACTTGCGGTACTTGGCCATGTTGCGGATCGGGCCGGGATGCTTCTTGTGCCAGGCATCCAGTTCGGCCTGCAGCCGGTCGCGCTCGGCCAGCAGCGCGGCGTTCTTCGGCGCCAGCTCGTGCACGATGGCATCGAAGCCGGCCCAAAAGGCGGCGCTGTCCACCCCGGTGCCGGGCAGCACCTTCTCTTCGATGAACTGGTGGAGCTCGGTGGCCACCTGGAGGCGGTGGACGGTGGTGCGTTGGGTCATGGCAGGGTCCTCAAGCGTCGGGAAAGAAATCCAGCACCTCGCGCAGGCTGCGGCCGGTGCGCGTGGGTTCGGTGTCCAGCTGTTCGAGCGGCGCGCCGGCACGGTTCACCCACAGCGTGGTGTAGCCGTACCAGGTGGCGCCGATGGCGTCCCAGCCATTGCTGGAGACGAACAGGATCTTGTGCGCGGGCAGCCCCAGCGCCTGCGGCCCCAGCGCGTACACGGCCGGGTCGGTCTTGAAGCGCTGCACCGCATGGGCACTGAGCACGGGGTCGATCAGTGCCGAGAAGCCGGCGCTCTTGACGGCCACGGCCAGCATCTCGGGGTCGCCGTTGCTCAGGATGCCGGCGCGGATGCCGCGCGTGCGCAGCGCGGCCAGGACCTCGCGGTTCTCGGGAAAGGCCGAGAGGTGGCGGTACTGGTTCATCAGCCGGTCCTCGGCCGCACGCTCGAGCACCAGGCCCAGGCGCAGCGCGGCAAAGCGCAGGCCGGCGCGGGTGAGCTCCCAGAACGGCCGGTACTGCCCGCTCATCGAGCACAGCCGCGTGTACTCGATCTGCTTGTCGCGCCACAGCGTGGCCAGCGCGGTGCCCTGGCCGGCAAACAGCTGCTCGGCCGCGAGCCCCACGCTGTACACGTCGAACAGCGTGCCATAGGCGTCGAACAGCACCGCTTCGGGCGCTGGCGAGGGGGCTTTGGGCATCATGGGGCGCCACTGTATTGCGAACCCCGCTCCGTATTAAGTGTCCGGTTCGCGATTGATTCATGACTTTATGGTGTGTAATCTGCCCCGATGGATCGGCTCAAGCAGATCGAGTCCTTTGCCGCGGTGGCCACCAAGGGCAGCCTCACGGCCGCGGCCCAGGCCGAGGGCGTGGCGCCGGCAGTCATCGGCCGCCGCATCGACGCGCTGGAAGAACGGCTGGGCGTGAAGCTGCTGGTGCGCACCACGCGGCGCATCACCCTCACCCACGAGGGCAGCGCCTTCCTCGAGGATTGCCAGCGCATCCTGGCCGACATGGCCAATGCGGAGGCCAGCGTGAGCGCCGGCGGCGTGAAAGCCAGCGGCCACCTGCGCGTCACCGCGCCGGCCGGCTTCGGGCGCCGCCACGTGGCGCCGCTGGTGCCCCGGTTCCTGGCGCTGCACCCGGACGTGAGCCTGTCGCTGAACCTGTCGGACCGGGTGGTGGACATCGTCAACGAGGGCTTCGACTGCGCGGTGCGCGTGGGCGACATGCCCGATTCCAGCCTGGTGAGCGTGCGCCTGGCCGACAACCGGCGCCTGTGCGTGGCGGCCCCGGCCTACCTGCAGCGGGCCGGCGTGCCGCAGCACCCGGGCGATCTGGCACGGCATGAGTGCCTGATGCTCTCGTCCGATGCCAGCCAGAGCCGCGGCTGGGCCTTCACGGTGGACGGCGAGGTCACGCACCTGCGGCCCAGCGGCCGGCTCGACTGCAGCGACGGCACCGTGCTGCACGCCTGGTGCCTGCAGGGCCTGGGCCTGGCCTGGCGCAGCACCTGGGAGGTGGAGCAGCACATCGCCGCCGGGCACCTGGTGGAGGTGCTGGCGGGCTTTGCGGCACCGCCCAACGGCATCTACGCGGTGGTGCCGCAGCGCCGGCTGCTGCCGCTGCGGGTGCGGCTGTGGATCGACTTCATCAAGCACAGTTATGGTGATCCGGGCTACTGGCGCGCCGCACCGAACGCGCCCTGACCCGGCCGCCGCCCGAAGGACCCCCATGCTCGACGCCCTGCTCGCCTACCTGCACATCCTGGCCATCCTGGGCTGGACGGTCTTCCTCACCAGCCAGACCGCGCTGACCCGCCCCGAGTGGCTCAACGCCGCGGTGGTGGACCGCCTGGTGCGGGTGGACCTGATCGCCAACGTGGCCGCTGCCGGCGTGCTGGCCACCGGGCTGGCGCGGGTGTTCTGGGGCGCCAAGGGTCCGGACTGGACGCTGGCGCAACCCCTGCTGTGGGGCAAGCTGGCGCTGTGGGCCACCATGGCCTGGGCCAGCTGGCGCTCGAGCCGCGAGTACGCGCGCTGGCAGCAGCGGCTGCGCACCCAGGGCACGCTGCCCTCGGCGGAGGAAATCGATGCGCTGCGCAAGCGCGTGATGCGCGCAGCCCACCTGATGATGTGGCTGCCGCTGCTGGGCGTGCTGCTCGCGCGCGGGCTGCTGGCGCGCTGAGCCTGGGCTGCGCCCGCCGCCGCAGCGGCGGGCCGGGCCGGGCCGCGGGCTTACTTCGCCCCGGCGTCAGTCACGCACTTCTTGACGAAGCTGTTCTTGGCCGCGCCGGCCAGCTTCTTCTCGGCGGCCTGGGTTTCGCACTGCGCGGTGGCGGCCTTCTTCGGGTCTTCCTTGGCGGCGGCCGCGGGGGCGCCGCCGGCATCGCTGACGCACTTCTTGACGAAGCTGTTCTTGGCCGCGCCGGCGAGCTTCTTCTCGGCGGCCTGGGCTTCGCACTTGCCGGCGGCATCACCGCCCGCATCGGCATTGCACTTCTTCAGGAAGCTGGTCTTGGCCGCGCCGGCCAGCTTCTTCTCGGCCGCCTGGGCGTCGCAGCTGGCGTTGGCCGCGTGGGCACCGAAGGACAGCAGGCTCAACGACAGCGCGGCCAGGGTCAACAGCTTGGTCATGGGTTCTCCTCGAACGGGTGGGCAGATGGGCCGCCGTTGATTGGAGCAGAGCACCCCACGGCCGGCAAACTCACAACGCGGCGGCGTGGTGCGCGGTGCACAGCACCGTGCCGCGGCGGGTTACAGGATGCGCCGCGGGTGCGCCATCGCCTCGTGCGCGGCATGCAGCCGGCGCACCAGCACCCGGATGAAGGCGCCGTCGAACAGGTGGCGCGCGCCGGGGCTCAGTGAATCCATGGTCTCGGGCGTGAACGACACCGTGGTGGCCGCCTCGGAAACGATGACGTCGGCCGCATGGGTGCGCAGGTCGGGGCTGGGCGCCAGGTAGGCCATCTCGCCCACCGAGGTGCCGGCACCGAGCTGGGCCACGCGGTTGCCGTCGCGGTACACGTCGATGCGGCCCTGGGCGATGATGTGGAAGGTGTTGCCCTCCTGCCCCTTGCGGTACAGCGCGTCGCCGAAGGCATGGCGCTGCCAGCGCGCGCGGTGCACCACTTCCCACAGCTCCACGTCGCCGAAGCCGGCAAAGAACTCCAGCGATCGCAGCAGGTTGAAGCGCTCGGAGTCCAGCACGTCCTGCACCTGGCCGCGCGGCACCTCGGCATTGGCCACCAGCGAGGACCACTCCTGCGCGAAGTCGTCCCAGCTCGCATGCCGGTCTTCGCGGTTCTTGGCGAGCGCGCGCTGCAGGATCGCGTGCATGCGCGGCGGCACGCCTTCGCGCAGCAGCTGCAGCGAAGGTGGCTCGGCGTTGTAGATCTGGTGCATCAACGCCGGTTGCGTGTTGGCGTCGAAGGGCGGGCGGCCGGCGATCAGGTGGTACAGCACGGCGGCCAGCGAATACAGGTCGGCCCGCGCATCGAGCGTGCTGCCGTCCAGCTGCTCGGGCGACATGTAGGCCAGCGAGCCGACGCGGAACACCTGGGTGCGGTCGGACATGGTGTCCAGCACGCTGCCGAAGTCGCTGATCTTCACGTCGACCACATGGCCCTTGTCCAGCACGGCCAGGATGTTGGCGGGCTTCACGTCGCGGTGGATCAGGCCGCGGCGCGCCACGTAGCCCAGCGCCATCGCGCACTTGAAGCCGATTTCCACGATCTGGTCCAGCGACAGCAACGCATCGGCGCGGCAGAAGCGCCGCAGCGTCACGCCCGACACGTACTCCATCACCAGGTAGGGCATCACCGGGTCGGGCACCGCGTCGTAGATCTCCACCACGTTCGGGTGCTTGAGCTTGCCGGCCAGCGCCGCCTCGGCATCGAAGAAGTGGGTGCGGTAGTGGTTCTCGGCGCTCTCGGCCATGGTGGCCGCGCGCACGCGCTTGATGGCCACCAGCCGGTCGCGGAAATCGTCGCGCGCGAGGAACACCTCGCTGGTGGCCCCCTCGCCCAGGCGCGACTGCACACGGTAACGCCCGATCCAGGCCGGGTGGCCGGAGGAATCGGTGGTTTCGGTGGAAGGGGCGTTCGCGGGATGGGAGCTCATCGTCTCGGTCGGCGAACTGCTCAGGCCGCCGGATCGCCGTGCATTCTCGGCGCCGGCTGCTTGCGGCAGGCGGCGAACTGCGTGCATTTTGCCGGCCATCTTGCCGCCCGCCCAGGCAACCGGCCCGAGGCCAGGCCCGATGGATGCCCAACCGTAGAATCCCGCCCCATGATCCAAGCCAAGCAGCAGCTGCTCGAGGCGCTGGGCGCCGCGGTTGCGCAGCTCGCGCCCGACGCCGCGTTCAGCCCGGCCTTCGAATCCCCCAAGCAGGCCGCCCACGGCGACTTCGCGGTCACCGCGGCCATGCAACTGTCGCGCAGGCTCAAGCGCAACCCGCGTGAGCTGGCCACCGCGCTGGTGCAGGCCCTGCAGGCCCAGCCGGCGGTGCAGCGCTGGGTGCAGGCGCTCGAGATCGCCGGCCCCGGCTTCATCAACCTGCGCCTGACCGAGGCCGCGCGCCAGGCCGTGGTGGCCGAGGTGCTGGCCGCGGGTGATGCCTTCGGTCGCCGCCCCGCCAACGGCCAGCGCCTGATGGTGGAGTTCGTGTCGGCCAACCCCACCGGCCCGCTGCACGTGGGCCACGGCCGCCAGGGCGCGCTGGGCGATTCGATCTGCCGCCTGTTCGAAAGCCAGGGCTGGCAGGTGCAGCGCGAGTTCTATTACAACGACGCCGGGGTGCAGATCGCCACGCTCGCGTTGTCCACCCAATGCCGGCTGAAGGGCCTGAAGCCGGGGGACGCCGACTGGCCGGAATCGGCCTACAACGGCGACTACATCGCCGACATCGCCGCCGACTTCAGCGCGAAGAAGACGGTGCACGCCGACGACCGCGCCTTCACCGCCAGCGGCGACCCCGACGACCTGGACAGCATCCGCCAGTTCGCGGTGGCCTACCTGCGCCACGAGCAGGACCTGGACCTGCGCGCCTTCGGCGTGCGCTTCGACCACTACTTCCTCGAATCCAGCCTCTATGCCGACGGCAAGGTGGAGGACACCGTGGCGCGGCTGCAGGCCGCGGGCAAGACCTTCGAGCAGGACGGCGCGCTGTGGCTGCGCAGCACCGACTACGGCGACGACAAGGACCGTGTCATGCGCAAGAGCGATGGCACGTACACCTACTTCGTGCCGGACGTGGCCTACCACGTCAACAAGTGGGAACGCGGCTTCCAGAAGGTGATCAACGTGCAGGGCACCGACCACCACGGCACCATCGCGCGCGTGCGCGCCGGCCTGCAGGCCGCGGGCGTGGGCATCCCGCAGGGCTGGCCCGACTACGTGCTGCACAAGATGGTCACCGTGATGAAGGGCGGCGAGGAGGTCAAGATCTCCAAGCGCGCTGGCGGCTACGTGACCCTGCGCGACCTGATCGACTGGACCAGCCGCGACGCGGTGCGCTTCTTCCTCATCAGCCGCAAGGCCGACACCGAGTTCGTGTTCGATGTCGACCTGGCGCTCAAGGCCAGCGACGAGAACCCGGTGTTCTACGTGCAGTACGCCCATGCGCGCATCTGCTCGGTGCTGGCCGAGCACGCGCGGCGCGGCGGCGCGGCAGCCGATGCCGGCGCCGACCTCTCGCTGCTGACCGCCCCCACCGAGCAGGCGCTGATGCTCAAGCTCGCGGCCTTCCCCGACATGCTGGCCGCTGCAGCGGCCGACATGGCGCCGCACGACATCGCGTTCTACCTGCGCGACATGGCCGCTGCATTCCACAGTTATTACGCGGCCGAGCGCTTCCTGGTCGACGACCCGGCGCTGGCGCGTGCGCGCATGGCCCTGCTCGCGGCCACGCGCCAGGTGCTGCGCAATGCACTCGAGCTGCTGGGCGTGAGCGCGCCCGAGTCCATGTCCCGTGACACGGCGCCCCCGGAGACCACCGCATGAACAGCAAGCAACGCGGCGGCTTCGTGCTCGGCCTGGTGATCGGGCTGCTGCTGGGCCTGGCGCTGGCGCTGGGGGTGGCGCTGTACATCACCAAGGTGCCGATCCCGTTCGTCAACAAGGTGCCGCAGCGCACCGCCGAGCAGGACGCCGCCGAGGCCGCCAAGAACAAGAACTGGGACCCGAACGCGCCGCTGGCGGGCAAGAACCCGGCCCGCCCCGCCTCGGCGGCCACGAACGCGGCCAATGGTGGTGAAGCCGCCTCGGCCCCCGCCGGCACGGCGGCGCCCGCGGGCACCGGCCCCACGGCGGCCGCCAGCGCCCCGCGCGGCGGCGCCGCATCG
>JACRAZ010000102.1 GCA_016213205.1 Burkholderiales bacterium | reverse complement strand
GGTGTCGCGCCGGATCGTGAACTCCTTGTTGGCCTTCTTCTCGATGTAGCCGTCGGGCCGCTGGGCCTCGTCACGGGCCACTTCGATGTCATCGACAGCACCCTGATCGGCGATCACCTGGTTGGTGTTCAGCAGCCACAGGGCCTTGCTGGCTCGCTTGTTCAGGTCCTTCTGGATGTCGCGCACGCGCCGGATGGCGCTGTAGGGCAGCCGATCGCGGCCGCGGCGGTAGCACCAGATGGGCGTCAGGCTGAAGCGGTTGTGGCGGTAGATGCTGGGCCCCAGCGCCAGCAGGTCGGTCTCGGTGAACACCGCGACGTGCACCCGCATCATGATCTTGTCGATCACGGTGCCGCCGACGCGGCCCAGCGCCTCGCGCAGCGCGGTGTCGCGGGGGTCGAAGTAGGCGCCCTTAAGCGGGCCCGACGTGATCACCTTGGTGGCCACCGGCATGCGGAACTGGCACTCGATGAGCTTCACCCGCCGGCGCTGCGCGTCTTGCAGGTAGCCCGATCCGAGCGCGCGCGTGGTGCCGCTGCGGCCGACCTGGCCAGCGCTGTCGAATGGCGTCGTCCACGTGTCCTCTTCGACCAGCGGATCGAGGTGGCCGTCGAAGTCTTCGACCGCCGTGGTGATCTTTTCGGCACGGTCCGGGAACATCAGCGCGGCGATGTCCTCGTCGACCCACCGCCACCGGAAGACATAACGCCAGTCCTCGGTGTCGAGCTCCATGCCACTGGAGTCGTGCAGGACGTTGCGCCAGTCCTCCCACTTCGAGTAGAGGATGTCCTTCGTGGGATCGTCGCGTGCGCCGTCGTCGACCCAGCCCAGGCCGGCCTTGACCGCATCGGTGAAGGCGCGCGAGCGCACGAAGGGGACCTTGTTCACGTCGGAGACGTACTTCAGGACCTTGGTCTTCGTGTCGGCGAGCTCGACGTCATCCTCGGTGCGCGGCAGCACCTTCCAGTCGACGCGGTTGCGACGCTCGGTGCCGATGATCCAGTCCGCCATCGGCGCGACTTCGTTGTAGGTCAGCGGCATCTGACCGCGGTCGGTCACGATCGAGGCGTCTTCTTCGTCCCATTGCAGGCCGTCGTAGAAATCGGCGTCGATCGCCATTTCCAGGCGGTTCGCCGCCTGGCGGTCGCGCTCGTAGTAGAACCACTGCAGCAGCTGGCGCAGCAGCTTGCGGCTCTTCTCAGAGTCGAGCGAGTGCGGCGGCTTACCGGTGGTGAGCTCGTTGCGGTCCGAGGCAATGCTGTCGCCGGGCCCGCGCCGGCGCGCCCGGTACTCCAGCACGTCAGCCATAGGCCACGCCCTCACGCTCGAGGCGGATCTCTTCGCCGCCCATCAGCTCGCCGTCGGCACGCAGCTCGAGGTGGCCAAAGGTGCCGGGCCTGAACTCTTTGGCCGGCGCCGAAGGCATCCGTACCAGATCCGGCAGCGCATCGTTGACGATGCTGATGATGCGGTGCACGTTCATGTCCGACGGCTCGATGCCGAGGACATCGCAGGCCTGGGTGGCCCGCAGCTTCAGTCCGGAGCGCTGCAGGTCAGCCAGGAAGGCATCGCGCACCGGCTTCGGCAGGCGCTCCAGCCGGCGGCGCTGGCCGCCGGTGAGCTGCGGCAGGAAGTTGTCGCGGTCCTGATCGTTCCACTCGTGCGCCACCGGCTCCAGCACGATGAACCACGGCGCCCGGGCCCGGAAGGTGGGGATCAGGAACAGCGCGCGCTGGTCGTTGAACCACGAGAACACCGCGGTGATGTCGCCGTAGGTCCGCGACAGCCACGCTTTTGACAGGTCGATCTGTGCGCCCATGCAAGCCCCTTGAGTGGGGCGCATGCTGCCGTGCTTGTCACGGCAGGGGCGTGATCAAACCGCCATTGGAGATCCACCCCCGCCGCGCCTGGCGGCGCCCCACCTGCGCCTGCCACCGGCAGCAGTTCCTGCCACTGCGCCGGCCGCAACGAACCCGCCCGCGAACTTCTCGCCGGCGTCGGCGACCTGGCCGAACTGGCGGAACCCATCGGCACCATGGCTGTTGTCGTCGTGCAGCGGGTCATCCTTCCAGCACCCGCGCATCTTGTCCCACTGCTTTCGGTAACTGGCCAGACGCTTCAGACCAACGTCGCACTCGGTCTCGTCAAACCAGCAGGAGGCAAACACGTTGCGGGTAGCCGTGATGCCACTGATCACGGCGGTGACGCGCGGCACCACCTCAAAGCGGTGGCCAGGCATCAGTTTCTCCAGCATTTCCAGCGGCGAGCGGTTGGTGTCCGGTGTCTCGCCCAGGCGCTTGATCGCCGCGTCGTGCGGCAGGAAGTGACGGCCGAACACCAGGCCGCGCTTGGTGGCCTGATCCATGAGCCAGGTCACGTAGTGCACCAGTTCCTCGCCGCTGTTCTCGTAGTAACCGATGAAGCGGTTCTCGGCGCCAACGCGCTGGTGCAGCCAGATCGTGAGCATGTCGTTGCGGCCAAGGTCCCAGAACGTGTTCACTGGCACGGCCTCGACCGGAAGGCTTGGCCGCACCCTGCCCTGCTTGCGCGCGGCGGTCAGCTGTGCGGCGTAGTAGCAGCCCTCGGTGCTGACCTGAAACGCCTCGCGCGGTGTGCTCGGGTACTCCTGCCACATCAGCGGCTGATCGTCGGCAAAGTCGTTGCGCAGCGTGACCACGTACCAGGCGCGCTTGCGTGCGGACAGCGACCGGCCGATCTCTGCCTCGATGCGCCTGAAGTATTCGAGGTTGGCCTCGGTGAACGTGATGCCCTCGGGATCGAGCTCGTATTCAGGCGCCTCCCACCAGGCGAAGAAGTGGAACTTCCAGTCCTTCGGCGTGAGCGGCTGGCGTTTCTCCTTCGTCGCAATGGCCCGGTCGGTGATTTCGTAGAACTCGCCGTCCTGGCCCTCGGCCGTGGACTCGATCACCGTGATGCCCGTCTTCGGCACCGAAGGGATTGAGCCGGTCACCACCTCGCGGGCCTTGGCGGGGTACTTCGCGGCGATCTTCCCGAACTCGCTGATGTGCAGCCGGTGTGTGGTTCCGGAGCGCATCGACGTGGCCACGCGCACGACTGCATCGTTGTGCTCGAACACGATCTGCGTCTTGTTCTTCGTCTTGAGCGGGCACATCTCGCGAATCTCGGGAGGCAGCCGGTCGTAGGCAAAGAGCACCTTGCCGCGGAAGATGTCCTCGGCCGCCTCGCGCTCATGGGCGATGATGCCGCAGCGGATCGGCTCCTTCGAGAACAGCGCGGTGTCGAGCCACAGGATAGCGATCAGCGTGGTGAAACCCAGCTGCCTGGCCTTGAGGATCACATTGCGGTGGTGCAGTCGACGAAGCAGCCGGCGCTGCGCGTGGTTGGGCACAAACTTGACCACGAGGCCCTCGTCACCCTCTTCGTCGTCTGCTCCCTTGGTCACGATCCAGTAGAGGTTTTCGAGCCTCCACATCGGGTCGGAAAGGTTGCGCTCTAGCTCGGCCTCCTGGGCCGGCGTGAGGGTGGCGGCCTCGGTCATTGCACCGGCGATGGAGTGGCCAGCCGCCAAGCCATGACCCGCGCCCTGTCGCAGTAGGCGTTCTGCGCTGGGTGCGTGCAGTCGAGAAAGGTCAGGCAGCTGTCCGTGTTGCGCACGTGGCGCACCTGGCCATCGGTGAGCCAGGCGTCGAAGTCAACACCAGGCGGCGGTAGTCCTTCATGCTGCCAATCAGCCACGTGATCCATCACGGCTCCATCAATGCCACGGCCCGCCGCGAGAGCTGGCGCGGCCACACCCTGGCCACCGCGGCGCGGCAGGCCTCGTGCAAGCCACCGCGCTCCACAAGCACATCGCCCCATGGCGAGCGCACCTCGTAGCTGTCTACCCGGCTGCGGCGGCCGCGCGGCAGGTTGGGCGGCGCGTGCAGCGTCAGCACGCCCAGCGACTGGCCACCGGGATCGCGCAACTCCAGCTCGAGCAGCACAGCGCCGGGCTGGTGTTCGGCCGGCCTGGGCGGGCACGGCTGGGCCATGCGGGCGTCGTCGGCGCGCTGGCGCTTGGCGGCCAGGGCCTCGGAGCTGGGCTGGGGTCGGCCGCGGTGCTGCGCTTTGTGGCGCTTACTTTGCCAAGTTGCCATAGCTACGAGTTAGAGCGCATCGCTCATCGGAAGGCATCAAGGCTGCCGTCGTCATACTCTGCCGCGAAACTCTGCGCCAGCCGCTCGTGGAAAGCGTCGTCGCTCTTGTCGAACAGGATCTGTTCGCAGTGCACGTCGGGCTTCGATTCCAGCAGGTAGTGCGTCGCGCACGTCCAGGCCTTCGCCTCGTCCTTCGCCTCGGGCGTCATGCGCTCGCTGCGGTCGATGGCGGCAAGGTGCGGGCACTTGCGGCACTCCTGGCCCAGCGCGCAGCGAAGGTGGTTGTCCTTCAGTGGCGTGGCCGGGCGTGGGTCGTGCGCGCACATCTTGTAGCTATCGGGCATGCCGCGCTCGCGCTCGTACTGGAACAGCAGCACCATGCGCGGCACCTCGTCGCTGATCGTCTTCGCCACGTACATCATGCGCGGCCACTCCTGGCCGGCGGCACGCAGGCGGTCGCTTTCGGCGTTGATCGCGCCGTGCCATGCGCCGTCGCCGCAGCCGCGCTGGTCGGTGCCGCGGTTGGCCCGCTCCAGGCGCATGCCGCGCATGTAGCCTGCGCCTTCCTTCAACCGCTCCAGCATGTTGCCGCGGTCGCTGGCGTAACGGCGCAGGAACACGCCGGCCATGTGCCGGTCCTTCTGCTCGGGTGTCATCTTGTCGTGGTCCATGCCGGCCCACGTCCACAGCTTCTCGTGGTCAATGCGGTCTGCCAGGGCGCGCAGCTCGTCGGGGTCGTTGTACTTAGCCATTCGTTGGTTTCCTCTGCGCTCACCAGCGCTCTAACTGGTTGATCGAGCGGGACCTTCGCCGGCAAGCCGGCTCGGCCCCTCATCGCCGACGTTGGGGCGCGCGCACCGCCGCGCCAGTTCCACCAGCCAGGATCGGAACTCGGGCGGCGTATGCTCGCGCTCGGCTTTGCTCATGATCTCCACCGTTGTGCATTCGGGCATCCGAACCACGACGGCAGTGTGCTGGCGCGGCGGCGGCATCGGCGGCAGATCGTCGGGGCTGGCGCCAACGATGTACAGCCAAGTCCGCTTCTCTGCGCGGTGTCCCCAGTCAACTTGCCGAACCTCGGCTGTCCAGCCGCCGAATCTGTCGGGCGTGCGCCCACGTTGCGGCATGCCGTAGTGCCGCCATGCCCGGCTGCCAGCCGGGTGCTCGAGCACGCCGCCGCAGCGGCGCACTGTGTCCAGCGCGAATCGGAACGTGCCGCCATCGTTGCCCCACGCGAATTCCTCGGCCTTGTGTGGGTAGCGCGAAAGCACCACACCATTGATCATCGACCAACGCGTGCAAGGCTGGTGCGCCACGACCGGCAGCGTCCCGCGGTACTTCGTGGCGTCTCGCGCCTTATCCCACACGTCCGCGCCTGGCATGGCCTTGTACCCGCTGTCCTCGCGTGCAAAGAGCACAGCAACGCGCCCCAACCCTTCGGTCGATGCGACGCCACACGGCGTGCTGCCGTGGAGCGCTTCGGTCTGGTCAATGGCGCCGTGTGTCACGCATCACCTCAAACGTTCAGCCTCAGCCAACCCACCGCCACTTGCCGCCCACGAGGTCATCCCCCACGGGCTCGGCAGTGCGGCCAGGCCGGTTGTGCCACATCGCAGCGCTTCCGCCTGCGTCCTCTTTGTCGAGTCGGAATCCAGCGGCTCGCAAACTGGCGCCGCCTTCTTCCGGCAGCGTGTAGGTGTAGATCGGGGCGTGCCCCATCGCCCGCGCAGCTCGGCGGGCGGCGCCGTAGAGCATGCTGCAAGCGTTCGGGGTGCCATCGGTGCACAGGCGCGTGATCTCGCACGCTTTGCCGTCGTCCAGTCGCGGCGCTACGGGTCGGCCAACAATCGCAACGCCGACGATGCAATCCATGTGCATGCCGTAGCCGGCGCCACCAGGCCGCGTGTCGCCGATAGGAAATCGCGCGGCCACCGCCACCGCGAACTTGTGCCCAACCACAGGCCGCGAGTGCCGATGCAGTCGCCGCACGAATTCGTTCGCCGTCTTCAGGTCACATGGCACCACGCGCAGCAGAGGCTGAACTGGCGGTTCGAGGCGACTGCCAACGGCAGTCACCGCTTGAGCATCAATGCAGGTCATCGGGGCCGTTGTCATCGCCTCAACCTAAACGTTGGGCGTCTTGCCATCATCGAAGCCGTGTTCCACGGCCCGCCAGTCGCCGCGCCGCGCCTCGCGCATGTCCATCGCGCGGAACTCGGCCGTGCGCTGACGGCGGAACCTGCGTGCCGCGTTCACGTCGGCAGTCAGGGTCATGTTGACTTGGCAGGCCATGTAGAGCCCGGTGCTTTGGCCTTCCGGGGTGAAGTTCTCCACCAGCCAGCAGTAGGTCATGAGTAGTCCTCGTCGAAGTTGCACGGCACGGCCCACTGCTTGCCGCAGCGGCTGCACTCCACGATGTCGTGCTCGTCCACCACGCCGCAGCAGTCAACAGTGCGCGGCTCAGGGCAACGGTGAAGGTGCTTCTGGCAAAGCTCGGGCTTCTCGGCGTCGTGCAGGCTGCACCCGCCCTTGATCCGGCCACATTCGTAGCGTTTCGGCACGGGCCGCCCAACTGGTTGGTCAACCGGACTTGCGCCGGCAAGGGTGTCGTTCATCGTTGCTCCTGTGTGGGCGCAAGCCGGTTACCGCCGACGTTGGGCGTCTTGCCAACTTCGGCGGCCGCCCTGACGATGGCGCGGCGAGTGGCGGACAACGCATCCTTCAGCAGCCATTCATACCAGCGATAGTCGCCAAAGTTGTCATTCCACGGCGCGACGACGCCAACGATAGGTCCATCCGGTAGAGTATCGAACTCGATGTCGAGATTGAGTTTCACCGCCAGCCGCAGCGCGTCGCCGTCGTCGGTGAGCGGGTTCCACTTGGTTCCGTTGTGCCAGTCGAGAACGGCGTTCCCCATCACGTCGAATCCGGTGTTCTCTCGGCCTCCGCCGTTGAACGGTGACTTGTCAATCACGATTCCTGCCGCTCTCGCCGCTGCCTCAAGCAGTTCTCTGTCGTTCATAGTCCTGTTGTCCTTCGGTATTCCACCAGCCGCCCAACCCTTCGTTCAACTCGACCGAGGCCGGCGGGTCGTTTTCTGCTCCGCTTGAGTCTTAGGCGCCGTCCTCGGCGAGTTAACTCAAACGTTAGGCATCAACAGCCGCACTCGCGGCAGCCTTTGGCATCTTTGCCAAGCAGTCGGCGCAAATGAACTTGCGCAGCATCCCGCCCATCTGCAGCCGCATGCGCTCGCCCTTCTTGTGCGGAAACGTTCCGCCCTTGATTGGTCGCTCAGTGCTGCACTTGCAGCAGATCGCGCGCCACTTGTCGCGGTTGACATTGCGCACCATGCTTGGGTCGCGCGCGGCGTCTTTGTACGGGTTGAACGTCGCCATCTTCTTCCTCTCCGACCGCCAGGCCTAACAGGTCGCTCCAGCGGACTGCCCGCCGGCCGCGCGGTTACTCGGTACGTTCAGCGGGGCAGCCGCTGAGCTTTGCGTTAGGCCCTTGGAGCCTTGCCATCTGGTTGAGGACGTCGCGCATCGCCGCCGCGCCGTAGATGGATTCGGCAATGCTCATCATTTGCCCGGCCTCGTGCTCTTTCCTTGATTGCTCGACCCAAGAGCGCAAAGCATCCCACCGCTCGCGCTCGGCGGCCACCTCTTGAGCAACCAACATTTCCAGCAGTAGCTGGGCCGCAGCTTCGCCCTCGCAGGCCCGGATCTTCCGTAGCGTCTGAAGCATGTTCATCCTTTATCCCCTTCGCCTTCACTCTCCGGCAGCGCCGCCTCCGGGACAGGCTGAAACACGCTGCCGGTCAGTCGGCCGTACAGCGTCACCAGGCCGTTGGCCTTCTGCTCGTTGTCCTTGCCGAACAGGCCAAGGATCTTGGCCGCACGCTCCAGCGCCGCGTTCTTGTCCCAGAAGCGGTACTTGATCCGGCCCATGTCGTCGATCTCAAACGAGGCGATCGCGGCAGCCGTGGCGTCGTCGAGTTCGTTGGGCATCAGCACGAAGGCCTGACCGTTGGCGCGGCGGCCAATGATCCCCTTCGGGGTGGACAGCGCGATGCGCCTGGTTTCCTCGAGGATTTCGGCTGCTCGCAGCCCAGCCTTTTCCGCCGCAGCGGCCTGAATAGCCTGGACCCTTGCGCGAACCTTGCTATCGGAAGACAAGCGCGATGCCGCCTGCCACACGGTCTCGTCCTTCCAGCGTTCCGCCTTCGGATAGGCCTTGCGATAGGCGTCGGCCTGGCTCAGTCCAGACGCGAGCGCGACGGCATAGGCCTCGCGCTGTGGGGTAAGGCCGTGCTCGTTCTTCACGCCTTGATCTCCCGGATCTCGATACCATGCACGTGCAGCATGAGCTTTCGCTTCAGTCGGTACTCGGGCGTCGCGGCGCCCTTCACGTCCTCGACCACGCGCAGCCCGCGCCGGTCGGTGTAGACGAAATCGGCGATGTAGTGCACGGCGCGCTCGACGCCGCCGCTTGGCCTGGTGGTCTTCGGCACCAGCTCGAACGAGACCTGGCGTTCGAGGTTGGTGATCTCGCGCGCGCGCAGCAGCAGGCGCAGGTCCAGCCAGCGCTTGAGCTCGGCCTTCGAGTCGAACTTCTGGCCCTCGAACTCGCAGCGCACGTTGGAATACTTCTCGTGCCGCTTCTGGCGCGGGTGGTCACGCCAATCGGTCAGCGACGGGCGGGCGGGCAGCGGCGCTGCCTGCTTGAGCCCCAGGGTTGCATCGACAGCCTTCAAGGCTTTCCCTTCTGGCCCCTGCGGGCCGTCCATTCCTCGCTGAAGCACTTCTCGACCAGATCGCGCATGTCCTTGCCATCGGTGCGGCCCACGGATTCGAGGTAGTCGCGCCGCACCACCGCCGATGCGATGGCGCGCAAGCGCTGCAGGTGGCGCGAGACCAGCGCATGCTCGATGGGGGTGAGCGTGGCGAGCGTGCTCATACCTGCCCCAACGTGAAAACTGAGCTACCAGGGGCGGCCAACATTGCGCGCCTGCGGCCAAGCCGCAGGTCACAGGCGTAGCTGATGCAGATCCCGTAGACAGCCGAGATTTCCTTCAGGCTCAGCCCGCCGGTTCTGATGTGCTCGACATCGGCCTCGGACAGCCTCGACGCCTTGCGCTTCGTGGCCGCGATGCGCGCACGTGTGGCTGGCGTTTGCGTCACCTTCGCGGCCAGCATCTGGCTGGAACGCGTGCCGGCCCTGCGATGCGCAGGATTTGCGCAGTCCCTCGTTTCGCAGACGCAATGCCAGTACACCCCAGGGTCCGGCATGAATCCAGTGGAAAGAACGCAGATCGCCAAACCGAGCGATGTGGTTCGGCGCAGGGCCGGAAGCCACATGCTCGGACGGTCCTTGGCGTCTCTGGCGCCACGCCAGACCCAGCAGCCGGTGATGTCGTCGACAGTGCACCGGTCTTTGATGTCGTCGACCGAGTGAATCCCGGCGAGCCGCTTGCGGTGTGGGTTGGTCATGCTGTGATCTCCTGCGCCGCGTGAGTTGCGTTGCCGCGCTTCGGGTGCGGCTGGGCCGGCTCCAGAGGCTCCGGCTTCTTGGACCTGGCGCCGACGCGGTGCTCGAGCTCAGCGCGCATGCGCCAGAGGTACAGGTTCCAGTTCGCGACCTCGCGCGCCGTTGGCTTCAGGTCCGGATACTCGGCCCAGAACTCGCGCGCCATGGTGAGCCACGGCTGGTCCTTCGAGCCTTCGTTGTAGAGCCGCTGCAGGTCGCCGATTAGGCCAATCAGCCAGTCGTGCTCGCGCAGTTCGCGCGTGATCGCCTGCCACTTGTCGGGCGTGGCCCAGGCGTGGCAGAAGCACTGCCAGCCGCCGCCTTGGTTGACGCTGGCGCGCAGTGGGCAGCCGTAGGCGCTGCACTTTGCCGGATCCTGCTCGACCGGCTGCTCCACGGCGCCGCCGCGGTACTTTGTCATGCTGCTTCTCCTTCGGTCGAACGGCGGGCGTAGAACGCCTGGACGACGCGATCGGTGTAGGCGTTGATGAGCTCGCCGGGCCGAAACTTCACGCCGAGTTCCGCGCCCTTGGCCATCACGGCATTCGGGTCGCGCCGCCAGGCCATGGGGTCGGCCGGCGGCGGCGCCAGGGCGATGCCTGCGGCCTCCTGCCTGCGCTTCTGCAGGGTCACCAGCACCCACGGGAACGGGTTGTCGATCCCCTTGCGCACGGCCTCCTTGGCCAGGCCCTCGAACTCGTCGGGTGTGGCCCCCTGCCGGATTAGCTCCAGCAGGCGCGGGTCGCTCAGGTTGAGCGTGGTTGGGTCGACGCTGGCGCGCTTGAACGCACGACCCACGTCGCCGGCCTTCGTGCTAGGCAACTCGTCGCTGTCCGCGTGCGCGCGCGCGATGCGACCGTTGAAGTCCTCTGTATTTACTACTGCAGATGCAGATGGAGGGCCGTCACCTGACCAATCACCAAAGGGGGGGATTGGTGGGCCGTTTGGTGCGGCCTTTGGTGGTGGCTTCGGGGGCTGGTTGTCGCTGTCGAATCTGGTCGCACTGCCGCGACGCTGCCGCACCCATTCGTCCCGCACGAAGCGGCTGCACCACCAACACGGGCCCGCCCCGGGTTGGACCAGCACCACGGGTGCGCCCACCTTGCCGCCGTGCCGTGGCCGGTAGACGTATTCCGCTGCCCCCTGGTCCGCGCCCTTGAGCACGCCCTTGTCGGCCAGTTCGCGGGCCAGCGCCAGCGTCACCCCGGCCGCGTTGGCGATGTCCTTCAGCGGCCACCGCAGCACGCCATACTGCCCGCTGTCCTCTTCGGAGTCGTGCAGCAGGCACAGGATGTCCATCCAGGCGCCGCGCGCTGCTGGCGAGCAGCGCCGCAGCTTGGCGTTGTTGCGCCAGTCCTTCGGGTAGAACTGGAAGGCCGGGCGCTTCACGCTACCCCCGCTGAATTTCCGCATGCGGAAATTCCTGCCCCGGCGCAGCCCCCAGAACTGGTGCGCGTTCCACCGCCGCGTCGAGCCACTCCGGGCCCAGCCACATCAGCTTGTCGTGAAGCTCTTCCCGGATGCGCATGCGCACCTGCACGCGGCGCTGCCCGGCCGGAAGCCCAGGCCGGCCGCGCTTTCCACGGGCCAGCTTGAACTGCTTCGTGCCCACCCTGGGCGAGTGCCCGGTGTCGACGGCCACGATGAGCTTGAGCGCTTCGAGGAAGATCAGGGCCCAATCCACGGCCTTGCGGGTGCGGCCCGTGGCATGGATGATCTGGTGCCGCCAGAACAGCCGATCCGGGTTGCGGCGCAGTAGCTCGAGCACCGCGTCGGCCGCGGATCCCGGCCGGATCACGCCGGCGGGCCTGGGGTTGCGGCTGGGCGCTGGCTGATCGACAAGCCGCTGCAGCGGCGAATGAAGCTGGCGGGTGGTCCATTCGATGCTCATGGCCTCGGCGTGGTGTCAGGCGACGGCGCGCGGGCGCGAGTGCTGCTCCAGCAGGCGCTCGATGCGTTCCTGCCGGCGCTGGGTCTCGCGGTTGGCCTCGATGGAGGCCCGCAGCAGCTCGGCGAGCTCGTCCTTCGGGTCGGTGGGCACCGGTTCGGAGTAGCCCAGCGTGGCGGCGCGGTACTGCATCACGGTGTGGATGCCACGCTCACGGCACAACCGCTCGATGTGCAGTGCTTCCTCGGGAGACAGCTTCTCGTTGCGGTCTGGGTTGAGGCAGGCCAGCAGGTGGCGTTGGGCCGCTTCAACCCCTTTGGCAGGCCACAAGGCCACGCCAACCACCTTGGATCCGCCCAGGGCCTTCACGGCCTCGATGTAGGCGTCGTTCAGAGACTCAGGCAGCATCGCCACCCCTTTCCAAACGACCACAAAGAACGTGGATGCCGGTGGAAGGCCTCCGCACGACGATAGCGGTCATGAACATCACCCGCCCCTATGCCGCAGCCTTGTTGGGCGTCGCCGCGTCAGCACGCGAGCGCTCGGCCGTCGCGGCCTCGCGGTCCGCGTACAGATCGCGCACCGTCATGCCGTCCGGCAGCAGCGGCTCCAAGCGGAAGATCTGCATCGGCGATGCCCAGCCGCGCCGAACCCACCGCTGAACCTCTTGGTACACCGGTGAGCCGCCGAGCAGCTTCGACACCGCCGCGGGGCCCCCGTGGTGGATCACCAGGCGGCCGATCGCCGTTTCAGTTCGTTGCTCCATCCCTGCACGATAGCACAACAAAAACGTGCGTCGCAACAAACTCGTGCGATGACGCATCGTTTTCGTGGAACCAGACTCGCCCAATGGCAGAGACAGCAGGAACACGCATCCGCCGGCTGGCGCGCGAGAAGGGCCTTGGCGACGGCCAGGACCTGGCGGCCAAGATCGGCGTCAGCTACGAAACGCTCAGGAAGTGGACCGAGGGAGAATCGGCTCCGAACCGCGCCCGCCAGAAGGTGATCTCTGAACTCCTGGGGGTGCCCGCCGAGGTCTTCATGTACGGGGTAGAGGCCCTGCAGTCCGTGGCCGACGGGTCGCGCCTGCAGATCGAGGAAGGCCTCGGCGTCATCGCGCGCACCGTAGGAGAACTCTCCGGCATGCGCTTGACGATGGCACGTGCCGCCCTTCACACCCTCATCGACGCTCCAGAAATGCTCGATGACGCAGTGGCTCAGATCACGCGCCTGGTCGCCGACGAAGCCGAATCTAGGAAACGCACCGGCACAGGCGGATGATGGGGCACATCTATCCTTTTGCACGACAGCCGAAAATGACTACGCACAAAGTCACTCGACGTAGCCCCGCAAGTCAGTGTGAGATTTTAGATTTTCGTCGGTGCTGGGGTTTGTTCGTTAGGTAAGGACGCTCACGTAGCACGCCAAGCGTTAGGAGGAGAACGTATGTTTGCAGCTACCTATCTCATCGCCTATTCGATACCCATGGTGCTGCTGGTTTGGGGTATCGCCTGGGCCCTGATGATTCGACGCAAGGGCATCGCGCTGCGCGCGGTGCCGGTGCTGGTGCACCTGGCCGTTCTGGTGTCCGTTGTCGCCGGCCTCAACGCGGTGACGGGCAAAGACACAGGCATGGCGTTCCTCGCCACGTTGATCCTGGCCATCGTCTCCTGCTCCATCCTTCGATCGTCGGCGGCCAAGGCCACATGAAGCGGTTCGCGCTGATCCTGCTCGCTGCTGCGTCGGCCCTGCAAGCCTGCAGCGGCGGATCGCCCACGCCTGCAGCCAGGCGCGACCCCGCCAAGGCATCGGGCCCTGCCCGCGTGGACGCCACGCTCCAGCTGCCGCAGGGCGACGGGCGGGTGCACGTTATCGCCATCCCGAGCGAGTTCGGCGAGGTCACGCGCTGCCTCGTCGCGGTGTCCACGGCCGGCATGGTGTCAACCAGCTGCAGCCCGAAGGATATCGACCTGGCCCCGCCGGCCGAGAACTGAGCCGCCCTCCCCATCCCAGCACCAGCCCGCCTCGGCGGGCTTTTTCGCGCCTATACGTATCGCGTTAGGTGTTTCCACTGCAGCACGTTTTTGTTGTGTGCACGTTTTTGTTGTGGCATGATGAACCTGTCGGGCATGGGAGCCCACAGGAGACTGAGATGGCAGTGAGCAGGTTCCAGAAGCAATGGCGCGGCGCCACGCCCGTCTACACGTGCCGCATGTGCGGCAAGAGCACCCGGGAAACGGGCGATGGCGAGTCCGGCGTCGGCCTCTGCTGGAAGTGCTTCGAGATCGCGGGCCTTGAGAACACGATCTCCGACAACGAGCCCGGGTCGCCCCGGGTCATCGCCGCGCAGAAGCGCATCGACGAACTGAGGGCGCTGTGATGGGCACCCTGGAGGTCGTCGTCCGCAGCGTCTACGGCGTGAAGCAGATCTACCCGGCGAATGACGCGGCGCGAGTGATCGCGCAGATCGCCGGCACCAAGACCCTCACCACCCAGACCCTGGCGCTCGCCAAGAAGTTGGGCATGGTGGTGCAGGAAGTTCTCGAGCCGCAGCTCGCGGAGGTCATGCCGTGAAGCAGCGCCAGAACCGCCCGAAGAGCCGGGCACCACACGGCAGCCCTCGCTACACCAAGCAGTTCGGGTTCTGGTGCGCAGCGAGCCTGCACCGCGACCTGAAGCGCGCCGGCGGCAGCGAGTTTGCACGTGCCGCCCTCGCGGAAGCGATCGCGAAGTGGAAGGAGCAGCGGAAGTGAACACCACCGACCCGCTGGCCATCCTGTTCGGCGCCGCCGACGTGCTCGCGAAGGCCACCGTCTACACCGCCCGCGTTGGCCGCCGCCGGGCCTTCCAGAGCCTGGCCGATGCCATGGCCTACGAGCGCGGCTTCGCCGCCTACCCGGGCGGCCCGATCCCAACCATCGGCACGCCGGCCTTCACGGGCTACGCGGATGCCGAGTGCGCCCACCAAGAGCGCGAGGACGCGCGCGCCGACGAACGGAGGAACCGTCAATGAATGCCACCGTCTACATCCTGATCGCCACGGTGATCGGCCAGTCGCCGCAGGGCGCAGTCAGCGTGCCGGTGCGCCTGGACTTCAAGACCAGGCCCGAGTGCGTTGACTTCCTCGACAAGCAGATCACCGCGGCGCGCAGCCAGTTCAAGGGCCCGCTGACGCTGACTCTGCACACCTTCTGCGAACGGCGCGAGGTGACGCGATGAGCGCGCGCACCACGCTGCTCGACGCGGAAACGATCCTCGACGCCGAGGACATCTGCGACACCGGCCCGACGCCGCTGGACATCGCCGAGGCGCAGCGCCTGGACTACGAGGCGATCGTCGCCGAGTCCGAGCGCGAGAGCCCGCTGCTGTGGTGGGCCCTGCCCGTCGCCTTCGTGCTGGCGCTGGCCGCCAGCGTGGTGTGGCCATGGGGGTTCGCATCGTGAGCCGCCGCAGCCGCATCGACTACGCCTGCGCGGTCGAGATCCAACTGCCGCGCTGGGCCGCCCGCATCCGCCGCTTCGCTCGCGCGCTGTGGCACTTCATCACCGACCCGAAGGGACCACTGTGAACCAACAACCAGCCATGACCCAAGGCATGCTGAACGAGCTCATCGCCAAGGAACAGCCCACCGACTTCCAGCGCCTGCTGGGCGGCGAGGCGTTCTCGGTGCGCGAACTGCTCGACGACGACAACCTCGACAAGATGACCCGCCTGGCCGAAATGATGGCCGCCGGCCGCTGCACCGTGCCCAAGCACTTCCATGGCAACGTGGGCGACTGCCTGGCCATCATCACCCAGGCATCGCAGTGGAAGATGAACCCGTTCGCGGTGGCGCAGAAGACGCACATCGTGAACGGCACGCTGGGCTACGAGGCGCAGCTCGTCAACGCGGTGATCCAGAACTCGGGCGCGATCGTCGGGCGCTTCCACTACGAGTACGACGGTGACGGCCAAGCGCTGCGCTGCCGCGTCGGTGCCGTGCTGCGCGGCGAGTCGGCCATCACCTGGGGCCAGTGGCTGTCGCTGGCCAACGTGAAGGTGAAGAACTCCCCGCTGTGGGGTACTAACCCCCATCAGCAGCTGGGCTACCTGCAGGTGAAGAATTGGGGCCGGGCCTTCACGCCTGGCGCGATCCTGGGTGTCTACACGGCGGACGAGATCGAGACCGGCGGCGATGCCGAGACTCCTGCACCGCGCACGGCGGATCCGGCCATCAAGACGGGCCCGCGCCGCAAGAGCGAAGCGCCGGCCTCCGAGGCACCGCCCGCGGCGCCCGCGGCGCCGGGGCCCACCACCGATGCAGCACCCCCGACGCCCGATCCGGCACCGGCCGGGGCCATCACGACGAATCAGGTGGCCTACCTGCGCAACAAGATGAAGTCGGCCGGCGTCGACGAGGCGTCGATCGTGCAGCGCTACGAACTGCCGTCGCTGGAGTACATGAACTCCAACCAGTTCGACGAGTTCAAGGCCGAGCTGCTGGCGATGCTGTGATGAGCCAACAGCACGTCATCGAGTTCGACGAGGCGCGGCACGAGTACCGCGTTGGCGGCCGACTGGTGCCCGGCGTGACCTCGATCCTGCGGCCGCTGGTTGACTTCTCGGGCATCCCGCCCGCGGTCCTCGAAGCCAAGGCCGACCTGGGCCGCCGGGTGCACTTTGCGTGCGAGCTGCACGACGATGACGATCTGGACGAGACCAGCGTCGAGCCCGATGTCGCGCCCTACCTGCAGGCCTACCGTCAGTGGCGCGCGGACACCGGCGCGGTGATCCTGCTCAACGAGCACAAGGTCTACCACCCTGTCCTCGGCTATGCGGGGACGCTCGATCGAGTGGCCAACTTCGGCCACCACGAATGGCTGATCGACCTGAAGACGTGCTTCACCACACCGATGTCGGCCGGTCCGCAAACCGCCGCCTACCAAGCTGCTTTGGGCGTTCGCACGCAACGCCGCGCCGCGCTGCGCCTGCGCCCTGACGGCACCTACCGCCTCGACAAGCTCGACGGCCTCAACGATTGGGCCGTGTTCATGGCCTGCCTCACCCTCCGCAACTTCAAGGAGTCCAACCGTGACTGATTCCATCCTCGCGCCCATCGCGGCGCTGTCGCTGCCCGACCAGGCGGGCCTGCAATCGCGCGCCCAAGGCGTGCTGGCCTTCATCCAGCAGTTCCAGATCGCCACGCACGAGGACTTCGGCCTGGCCGCCGACGAGCTCAAGGCGATCAAGGGCAAGCAGAAGGCGCTCGAAGAGCAGCGCACCGCCATCACCGGCCCGCTGAACGCGGCCACCAAGGCCGTCAACGATCTGTTCCGCGCGCCGGCGGCGTTCCTCGACCAGGCCGAGGCGCTGCTGAAGACCAACATGCTGGGCTACCAGCGCAAGGTGGAGGCCGAAGAGCGCGCCCAGCGCGAGGCCGCCGAGCGTGAGGCCGAGCGCGTGCGCGCCGCCGCCGCCGCGGAGGCCGCGGCCAAGGCCGCCGAGGCAGAAGCGGCCGCCAAGGCGGCCAGCGAGGCCGCCGCCGCCGGCGACGCACAAGCAGCCCAGATCGCCGAGGCGCAGGCCCAGCGCGCCCAGGCCGATGCCGCTGCGGCCACGGCCACGGCCGTCATGGCAGTGGCCGCGCCGGTGGTAGACATCGCGGCGCCGAAGGTCAAGGGCGTGAGCACCAGCACCGCCATCGACTTCGAGGTGACAGGCCTGCTGCAGCTGGTGCATCACATCGCGCAGCACCCCGAGTTGATCAACCTGATCCGCACCGACGACGTGCGCCTGCGCGCCTACGTCAAGGGCCTGGGCGTGGCCTGCAAGCTGCCCGGCGTGCGCGTGTTCGAGAAGCACACCCTGGCCGCGAGGGCTGCGTGATGGCCGCAACACCTACCCGCATCTATTCCGTCAAGACCGTGCACGAAGGCAAGGTCATCGCGCAGCGCCTGGTGCGCGCCCCGAACCAGGCCCAGGCCATCCGCCACGTGGCCACCGAATCCATCACCGCCGAGGTGGCGACGCAGGACGAGTGCATCGAGCTCGCCGCCGCCGGCGTGAAGGTCGAGAACTCCGGCGACAGGCCGGCCACCGAGCCGCCCGCCGGCGGCACCACCAACAGCGAGCCTAACCAGCCATGAAACCTGTTCTGTTCTACGACTCCGAAACCACCGGCCTGCCGCTCTTCCGCGAGCCCAGCAGCGACCCCAATCAGCCGCACATCGTGCAGCTCGCGGCGTGCCTGATCGACATCGACACCCGCACCATGATCGCCGGCATGGACGTGATCATCCGCCCCGACGGCTGGACGATCCCTGACGAGGTGGCGCAGCTCCACGGCATCACCACCCAGAAGGCCATCGACCTCGGCGTCGGCGAGAACGTCGCGCTGTCGCTGTTCCTCGACCTCTGGGCCAGCGCGGCCTTCCGCGTCGGCCACAGCGAGAGCTTCGACGCCCGCATCGTGCGCATCGCCATGAAGCGTCACCTGCCCTACGCCATGAGCACCGAGCAGGCCAACTCCCTGGCCGACACGTGGAAGGCGGGCTCGGCCGAGTGCACCGCGCGCCTGGCCACGCCGATCTGCGCGATACCGCCCAACAGCCCGAATAGCCGCCAGCGCTACAAGACGCCGACGCTGCGCGAGGCCTTCCGGCACTTCTTCGGCCGCGAGTTCGAGGACTCGCACTCGGCCAATGCCGATGTGCAGGCCTGCATCGCCGTGTACTTCGCCATCAAGGACCTGATGGTGGCCGAGCAGGCAGAGCAGCCGGCCCAGGCAGCGGCCTGACGAATCCGGTGTGGACCATGCCGTTGCCCACAGGCCGGATCTCGGGGTGCCAAGGCATGGTCTGCCAGCTGCCGGCCGAAAGCCGGCGGCGTGATCGACGGGGCAGCAATGCCTCGTTGGACAGAGCGGTGCAAGTCCGTGATGCAAGCGGTGATCCCGCCTCTGCGAGCCGGCATGGCCAGCCGGGTGGAATGCCCGGCACTACCTCATGGCGGTGCAAGGCCAGGCGATGCTGGGCAAGGCGACGCATGGTGGGGCTAGGCGGGGCCCGGCCAGGAGTGGCGAGGCCAGGCTGGGCTCGGCACGGCAAGGCACGGCGTTGCACGGCCAGGCTTGGCAAGGGCGCAATGCGCATCATTGAAAGGACACCATGAGCAAGGTTCACTTTGGCGGCATACCGACGGATGTTGATGTCAGGAAGCTCGCCGATGCGTTTGGCGTTCCGGCCGTCGGGTGCGAGATCTCCCACGAGGATGTCGAGCGCGCGCTCGGTGTGGATCGCCACCAGCATCGGTATCGCACCGTCACCGTCGCATGGCGCAAGAAGCTCGAGGACAGCCACGGCGTCGTGATCGGCTGCATTCCAGGCGTCGGCTTCAGGAGCCTCGACGAAGGTGAGCAGATGGACGCTGGGTTCGACGCCATCAAGTCCGGTGCGCGCAAGCAGCTCCGCGGCATCAAGCGCGCCGGCCGAGTGAAAACCAACGACCCGACTCTGCTGAAGAAGCAGGACCTTGCCGTGCGCTATGGGATCGCCTTGGCCGCCGAGCACAACTCAATGATGAAACAGATCGAGCCGCCGAAGCCGCAACAGCAGCTTCCGCGACTCGTCCGCAAGCGGGCTGGCGAAAGCTGACCCACCGATCAATCCGGGTGCCCGTGCTGGCGATTCCTCCTGTCTCCTCTCCCTCCCTGATGCCAGCGGCCGAAAGGCCCACCCGGACCTTTTCCAACCACCACAGGAGCTTTCATGCCCAAGCCCATCACCGACACGCTGCGCCTGCTGCAGGGCGGCCTGTTCGTCGAGCAATGCAGCGAGCTGTTCGCCCAGGTCATCCGCCAGGTCGACGAGACCGGCAAGGCCGGCAAGCTCACGATCACCCTGGACCTCAAGAAGGTCAGCGGCGCGATCGGCGTGCTGGCCAAGGTGACCGACAAGACGCCCGAGAAGGCGCCCGATTCGGAACTGTTCTACGCCACCGTCGAGGGCAACCTGTCCCGCGACAACCCGAACCAGCGAAAGCTGGACCTGCGCGTGGCCGACGCCCAGCCGAAGCAGCCGGTGCGCCAGGTCGATCCCGAAACGGGTGAGATCCGGCAGCCGGCGGCCCAGGGCGCCGCCTGACCAACACAACCAACCAGCCACTCTGAAAGGCAATCCGTGACCGAGACCACCCAACAGACCAACGTCGCCGAGACGCTGGCCCGCGTGCTTCCGAAAGCCGAACTGCTGCGCGAAACCGGCGACATCCTGCACTTCGCCGTTCCGAAGGCCTTCGATGTGAAGGAGTTCGACACCGAGAAGCTGCTGTCGAACCCGCGCCGCATGAAGCTCAAGCCCGAGTTCGCCGACGCCGACAGCTTCCTGCGCTACGTGGCGCGCCACGGCACGCCGTCGACCGTGGCCTGGTGCAAGTTCGACCCGCAGACCTTCGCGTTGTCGTTCACCGCGGTGCTCGATGATCACGCTCCGCAGCTGGCCGGCTGGCGCGGCCACGTCGCCAAGTTCGAGCCCGACATGAGCGCCGAATGGAAGGCCTGGAAGGGGAAGGACAAGCAAGCATTCCCGCAAGTGGCCTTCGCGGAGTGGATCCAGGAGCACGAGGACGACATCACCAGCACCGGCGCGAGCGTCCCCACCAGCCTGCAGATGCTCGAAATGGCCACCAACTTCGTGATGAACGAAGAACGCCAGCTGAAGTCGGCAATCCGGCTGCAGAGCGGCGGCACGCGCCTGACCTACGTGGCCGACCCCGACCAGGGCACGACCGAGGCGATGCAGATGTTCGAGAAGTTCGCCATCGGCATCCCGGTGTTCCACGGTGGCCAGCCCTGGGGCATCACCGCGCGCCTGAAGTACCGCAACAACAGCGGCAAGCTCAGTTTCCTCTACGAGTTGATCCGCGCCGACCGCGTGCACGACGGTGCCGCCAAGGAACTGATCCAGCAGATCCGCGACGGGCTGGGCAGCGTGCCGCTGCTGATGGGCTCCGCGGCCTGACGCCGAGGCCTGAAAGACCATGGCCTTCAAGGTCCCCAACCAGTACCGCCTTCGCGGCGGTCGACTCGGCAGCGACGATTCGTTTGGCAACTGCGGCGCGTTCCTCATCCCCCATCCGAACCCGATCAGCAAGCTCACCCTGGCTGCGATCGCGAGTTCGGAGGGTGGGTGGGAACACGTCAGCGTCAGCCTGCCGAGCAGATGCCCTACCTGGGAAGAAATGGCCTACGTCAAAGGCCTCTTCTGGGAGGACACCGACTGCGTGATCCAGTACCACCCACCGCGCACGGACTACGTGAACAACCACCCGTACTGCCTGCATATGTGGCGGCCCACGGCGGTTGACCTGCCGCGCCCGCCGACGTGGATGGTTGGGGACATTTCTCGGGGCGTGATCGCATGAACATGCCCACCGTCGACGCGCCCACCACCACGCGCACCCACCGCGGCGTCACTGTCGCGGTGGGCGGAATCCAAGTCACGCCGGCAGGTGTCGTCAAGATCGAGCTGGCCGAGGCCATGTTCGGCCTGACGCGCAAGGCCATCGAGGGGAAGATCCACCGCGGGGATTGGGTCGAAGGACGCCAGTACCATCGTGCCCCGGACGGGATCTGGATCGACGTGAAGGGGGTTGAGCGATGGGTGGTCACCGGCAAGGCGTAGAGGTCAGGCCAAACAGCATCAGGATCCACTTCACCTGGGAAGGCAAGGCGCGCAAGGAGACCCTGCGCAACCAGGGCGGCGCCGCGATGGCGCCCACGCCGGCCAACATCCGCTACGCCGAGCGCCTGGCCGCCGAGATCCGCGAGAAGATCCGCCTCGGCACCTTCGCCTTCGTCGAATACTTCTCGGCCACCGACGCATCCGGGTCCGGCCTCACCTTCGGCGGCCAGCTCGACACCTGGCTCGCGGCCCAGCGCATCGAGGACTCCACACGCGCCGGCTACAGCAGCGCCATCCGCTTCTGGAAGGCCGCCGCCGTCGAGGGCGTGCCGCTGGGAGAGCGGCCGATCCGCACCCTGAAGCGCTCCGATCTGCTGCTGGCCCTGGCCACCAGGCCCGGACTGAGCGGGAAGACGGTCAACAACTACGTGAGCGTGGCGCGCGAAGCGCTCGAGCTGGCCGTGGCCGACAAGGTGCTGCAGGACAACCCGGCCAGCGGCATCCCGCGGGCCCAGCACCAGAAGGATCCACCGGACCCCTTCAGCCGCGACGAGGCCGAGCGCATCATCGCCCACCACCACGCGGCCTCCCCGGCCCAGGTGGCAAACCTCGTGGAGTTCTGGTTCTGGACTGGCCTGCGCACCAGCGAGATCGCGGGCCTGCGCTGGCCCAACGTCGATCTGTCGTCGGGCTCGATGGTGGTGTCCGAGGCGCTGGTGCGCGGCGCGGCCAAGGGGACCACGAAGACCAACGTCGCGCGCACCGTGCTGCTGAACAGCCGCGCGGCGGCCGCGCTGGCGCGGCAGAAGGCCCACACGTTCCTGGCCGGCGGCCACGTGTTCCTCGACCCGCGCTACGGCACGCCCTGGACCGAAGAGCGCGCGTTCCGCCGATCGTTCTGGGAGCCTGGCCTGAAGCGCCTGGAGATAAGGTATCGCCGGCCCTACAACATGCGCCACAGCTACGCGACGCAAATGCTTATGGCGGGTATGAATCCGGCTTTCTGTGCCCGCCAGCTGGGGCACTCCGTCGAGGTATTCCTCAGCACCTATGCGCGCTGGATCGACGGTGAAAGAAACGATGCGGAAATGGCCCGCATCGAGGCTGCGATTTCCCCGGAACTTCCCCGGAAAACTGCCAGCTGAAGAATCTACCTATGAGAATAGGTGGGGTGGCTGATGGGACTCGAACCCACGACGACCAGAATCACAATCTGGGACTCTACCAACTGAGCTACAGCCACCGTCGAAGAAGAAAGATTATAGCGTCCCGTGCCGCGCTGATCGCATGGCCGTCAGCGGCTGGCTGCGGAAGCCGCGGCTTCCACCGAGGCGGCCGTTGCAGCACGTTGGTCGACCTTGAATCGCTTGCGCAAGGCCTGGTAGTAGGCGTGTGACTCGGCTTGCGCCCACACCTGCGCGTACTGCGCCTGCATGTTCGCTGCCTCGGTGGCCACCACCACACGCGGCAGCACCTTGTCCACCCGCGCCACGAAGTAGCCCAGGCCCGCCATCTCCACCCCCACGAAGGCCGGCAGCTTGGTCGCGTCGGCAGCCAGCACGGCATCGAGCGCCGCACGCGGCAAGCCCTCTGGCTTGGCACGCGACACCGTGGCGCTGCCGGCCAGTTCGGCCTCGCCATCCTTGCGCAACTGCGCCAGCCTGGCCTCGCCCTCCTTGCGCGCCATCGCCGCGGCCTGCTCGGCCTGCACCGCCGCACGCACGCGCTCCTTCACTTCGGCCAGCGCAAGCGTGCGTGCCGGCTGGTGGCTGGTGATGCGCGCGGCCGCAAGCTGGTTGGGGCCAACCTCCACCGCATCGGTGTTGCGCTTGTTGCGCACCGAATCATTGGCAAACACGGCCTCGAGCAGCTTGGCAGAAGCCAGCGCGCCAGTGGCGCCAGGCAAGGGCGTGCGCTGCACGGTGGCACTCTTCTTCTCGAGCTTGAGCTTGTCGATCACCGGCTGCAGGCTGTCGGCCTGCTCGTACACGGTGTTGGTGAACACCTCGGCCTTCTCGGCCCATTGCTTCAGTGCGAGCTGCTTGCGCACCTCGTCCTCGATGCCGGCGCGCACCGCCTCGAACGGCTTCCTGTCGCCGCCGCGCGTGCCTTCGAGCTTGATGATGTGGTAGCCGAATTCGGTCTCGATGAGGTTGCTGATCTCGCCGACCTTCATTGCAAACACAGCGTCCTCGAAGGGCTTGGTCATCGCACCCTTGCCGAAGAAGTCGAGGTCGCCGCCCTGCGCGGCCGAGCCAGGATCGTCCGAGCTCTTCTTGGCCAGCTCGGCAAAGGCGCTCGGGTTCTTGCGCACCTCGACCAGCAAGCTCTCCGCACGTGCCTTGGCCTGCTTGCGGGCATCGGCGCTCATGTCCTTGTCCGACTTGATCAGGATGTGGCGCGCGCGCCGCTCTTCCGCCACCGAGTAGCGGGCGGCGTTCTCGCTGTAGTACTTGCGCAGCTCTTCCTCGTTGACGGGCAGACCCTTCTTCAGGGACTCGAGATCGATCACCACGTAGTCGATCGTGGCCTGCTCCGGCGCACGGAACTCGGCCTCGTGCGCCTTGTAGTAGGCCTCGATCTCCGCGTCGCCGGGGTTGGTCTTGGGCAGGTAGCTGGCGTTGTCGAAGCGGTGGAAGCGGATGACGCGCTGCTGGAGCAAGGCGTCCAGCGCACTGGCCACCACGGCCTCGGGCGCCACCACCGATTGCGTGATGCCCTTCAGCACCTGTTGTTGCTTCAGGTCCTGCGCCAATCGAGCCTCGAAGGTGGTGGGGCTCATGCCCTGCGCTTCAAGGATGGCCTTGTACGCGGCCAGGTCGAAGCTGCCGTCGGGCTTGCGCATCTGCGCCAGCTCCGGAAGGCTCGTCAGCTCCTGCGCCACGCGGCTGTCGGACACCGTGAGGTTGAGCTTCGTGGCGGCAGCCTGGAGGACCTTCTCGCGAACCAGCGCGTCCAGTGTCTCGTTGCGCGCCATCGGCGAGTCGAACAGCTTGGCATCGATCGTGGGCATCTGGCGGCGCATGCGCTCGACCTGCTGGCGATGCGCCGCATCCCATTCGGCCTGCGTGATGCCCTGGCCGCCTACATGGGCCACGGTCTGCTGCTCACCCTCGGTGAACTTCGAGTAGCCCTGAATACCGAAGACGACAAACGAAGGCAGGATCAGCACCAGCAGCAGCAGCTGCAGCAGCTTGGTGTGCGTACGGACGAATTCGAACATGAATGGCCTCGGGGAACGCGTCGGCGCCAGCACACGGGCTGTGGCCACGCGAAAAAGGCGAACCGCGGTTCGCCTTCAGGGAGATCCGGCCGTTGGCGGCAGCGGAGCGAGGATTCTAGCGGTGGTGGGTGCTGACGGGTTCGAACCGCCGACCTACGCCTTGTAAGGGCGCCGCTCTACCAGCTGAGCTAAGCACCCACGCGCGAACAACTGGGCAAGTTCAGTTGACGGCGTCCTTCAGGCCCTTGCCGGCGCGGAACTTCGGCACCTTGGCAGCCTTGATCTTGATGGCTGCGCCCGTGCGGGGATTGCGACCGCTGCGCGCGGCGCGCTTGCTGACGGCAAAGGTGCCGAATCCGACGATGGACACGCTGCCGTTCTTCTTGAGGGTGGTCTTCACGCCTCCGATCAGGGCTTCGAGGGCTCGCGTGGCTGCGGCTTTGGAGATGTCGGCCTGCTTGGCAATGTGCTCGATCAGCTCGGACTTGTTCACGAAGGTACCCCCTCTCAAAGGTGTCTCTATGAATTCGGGTGTGACGGTGGCAGCGGCAAGGGCCTGGATCTGCGTGCACCGAGCGCGGTGACCCGCGTCTTGATCATTACAGCGGCGCCCCCTGGCAGTGTCAAGGGCAAGGGGCGGATTCTATGCGCAATCGTTTCACGCACTGACCCGCCTCAAGAGGGCGAACGGAGCACGGCCGCGACACCCGCAGCGCACAGCAACATGCCCAGCCCGACGGTCAGGCCGATGGTCTCGCCGAACAGCAGCCACGCGAGCAAGGCCGTGCAGGGAGGCACCAGGTACATCAGGCTCGTCACCCGGGTGGCAGCGCCGCCCTGTATCAGCAGCAGCAACAAGGAACTGCCGCCCAGCGTGAGCACCAGCACCGACCAGCTCAGGGCACCGATCAGCTCAGGGTGCCACTGCATCTGCCCCGCCTCGAGCAGCGACAGCGGCGCGGTGACCAGCCACGCCGCTGCCAGTTGCACCAGGTTTGCGCAGCGCACGTCGCCGGATTTCACAAACCGTTTCTGGTACAGCGTGCCCACGGTGATCGAGGCCAGCGCCAGCAATGCAAGTGCCAGGTTCGTCACGGTCACCACGCCCTGGGACAGCTTGTGCCCCACGACGAGCCCCAGGCCCACCAGCCCCAGCAGCAGCCCGACGACCTGCAGCCGCGCCACTTGGTGCTTGCCGACCCAGTGCACCCACAGCGCGGTCAGCAGTGGTTGAAGCCCGACGATCAAGGCCACCGTGCCGGCAGACATGCCCATTCGCACGGCTGCCCAGACACCGCCCAGGTAGCCTGCATGCATCAGCGCGCCGGTCACGGCCAGGTGAGCCCACTGCGAGGGGCCCTCCGGCCAGCGCGCACGCGCCAGCCAGATCCACGGCATGAAGGCCAGCAACGACAAGGCATAGCGCCAGCTCAGGAAGGTCAGCGGTGGTGCGTGCGGCATGCCGTAGCGCGCCACCACGAAGCCGGTGCTCCAGATCAGCACGAACACGGCCGGCATCACGCCGACCCAGCCCTGCGCACCGCGCGATGGGGTCTCGCCCAATTCAGCGCGCCTTGGCGCGGATTTCGGGCAATGCCTTGCGCAGGTAGTACACCATCGACCAGATGGTCAGCACCGTGGCCACGAGCAGCAGCACGGTGCCCCACAGGCGGGTGTCGATCAGGCCGAACAGGTGACCGTCGTACAGCAGGAACGGGATCGAGACCATCTGCGTGGTGGTCTTGAGCTTGCCGAGCATGTGCACCGCCACGCTGCGTGAGGCACCGATCTGCGCCATCCACTCGCGCAAGGCCGAAATCGCGATCTCGCGGCCGATGATCACCAGCGCCACCAGGGCGTTCGCGCGGTCGAGCTGCACCAGGATCAGCAACGACGCGCACACCAGGAACTTGTCCGCCACCGGGTCCAGGAAGGCACCGAATGCGGACGTCTGGTTCAGCTTGCGTGCCAGCCAGCCATCGGCCCAGTCGGTGAGCGCGAACACGACGAACATCACCGTGGCCGCCAGGTTGTGCGACTCGGCGCTGCCGGGCAGGTAGAACACCCCGACGATCAACGGGATCGCGACGATGCGCGCCCAGGTGAGCAATGTCGGCAGCGTGAAGAACATGCCGTCATTGTGCCGGACTGGCCGGCCTCACAGGTCCAGGCTGCGAGGTTTGAAGCGACGGTCGTCGTTGAACAGGAACACCTCGGCAAACTTCCAGGGGCGCGGCAGGTGCGTCACGTCGCCGAAGGGCGCGCCGCGATGCACCGCGTCGATGGCGAGCTGCACCGTGTCCTGCGCTTGCGTGGGCCGGCGCAAGACCGTGACACGCCGCACGCTGCCGTCGCCATTGAGCTCGATCTCCAGCACCGGGATCGCTAGCAGCGGCTCGGGCACCGGGCCGTCGAAGCTGGCGCTCCGGCTCGCAGCAACCATGCGCTGCGCAGCGAGCACACGGTAGTCGTCCCAATTGCGCGCCTGGCGCGGGGCCGGGGCGGCGACGGTCGGCGCGGCTGACCGCGTGGCGGGTGCCTGCGGCGCCACAGGCGTCGGCGCCGGGCGGGCGGTGGCAGGCGGCGTGTCCGGTGGCGAGGGGCTGGAACAGCCCACGGCCGCCAGCACGGCCGACACCATCGGCCCCAGGCGCGCCATCAGGCGCCGCTTCACGTTCGGTTCAGTGCAGCGCACGATAGATCGCCTCCGCGAGTTCATGGGAAATGCCGTCGACCGTGGCCAGCTCATCGACACTGGCCGCCGTGACGCCACGCACACCGCCGAAGCGCTGCAGCAGCCGGGCCCGCTTCTTCGGGCCGACCCCGGCGATGTCCTCGAGGCGGCTGCTGCCCGTGCGCACGCTGGCCCGGCGCGCCCGCATGCCGGTGATCGCGAAGCGGTGGGCTTCGTCGCGGATCTGCGCCACCAGCATCAAGGCCGCCGAGTCGCGGCCGAGGTAGACCTTTTCGCGGCCGTCGGCGAACACCAGTTCCTCGAGGCCGACCTTGCGCCCCTCGCCCTTTTCAACACCGACGATCAGCGCCAGGTCCAGGCCGAGCTCGCTGAACACCTCGCGCGCCATCGACACCTGGCCGCGGCCGCCGTCCACCAGCACCAGGTCCGGCAGGCGCTGGCCGCGCACCGTGGTGCCGGCCAGCGGGGCATCGGGCGCTGCCTGCGCCTCGGCCAGCTTGGCATAGCGCCGCTGCAGCACCTGGCGCATCGCGGCGTAGTCGTCGCCGCCGGTGATGCCCTCGATGTTGTAGCGCCGGTACTCGTTGTTCCGCATCGCGTGGTTCTGGTAGACGACACAAGAGGCTAACGTGGATTCGCCGGCCGTGTGGCTGATGTCGAAACACTCGATGCGAAATGCGTCGAGGTCCGGCACCGCCAGGTCCAGTGCGTCGATCAGGGCACGGGTCCGCTCGCGCTGCGAGCCTTCCTCGGCCAGCAGCCGGGCCAGCGCGATGTCGGCCCCCTTCTCGGCCATCTCGAGCCAGACACGGCGCTGCTCGCGCGGCTGGTGCTGCGCCGAGATGCGCACGCCGGTCTGCTCGGCCAGGGCCTCCAGCAGGCGGACATCGACCGCGTGGCTGAGCACCAGGGCCGGCGGCGGCGCGACACCGAGGTAATGCTGCGCGATGAAGGCTTCGAGCACCTGCTGATCCACCGAGACCGCGGCGTCCACGGGCTCGGCAGTGTCTGCGCTCTCCAACGCCGTGGCGCCACTCAGCGCCGCCGCGTCCTCCACATGCGCCGGAAAGTACGCCCGGTCACCCAGGTGGCGGCCGCCACGCACCATGGCCAGGTTCACGCAGGCCCGCCCCCCCTGCACGCGCACCGCCAGGATGTCGACATCACGGTCCCGTGCGGAGAGGCTGCTTTCCTCGACCGACTGCTGGTGCAGCACGCGTGACAAGGCGGTGATCTGGTTGCGCACTTCGGCAGCACGCTCGAATTCCAGCGCGTCGGCGTAGCTCATCATCTGCACCTGCAGCGTGCCGATCACCTCCTCGGCATCACCCCGCAGGAAGCGTTCGGCATTGCCGACGTCGCGCGCGTAGTCCACCGGCGAGATCAAGCCCACGCAGGGGCCCGAGCAGCGGCGGATCTGGTAGAGCAGGCACGGCCGCGAGCGGTTGGCGAACACCGTGTCCTCGCAGGTGCGCAGGCGGAAGGCCTTCTGCAGCAGCAGGATGGTCTCCTTCACCGCCCAGGCGCCGGGGTACGGGCCGAAGTAGGTGTGCTTGCGGTCCACCGCACCGCGGTAATAGGCCACGCGTGGAAACGGGTGCGACACCAGCTTCAGGTAGGGGTAGCTCTTGTCGTCGCGGAACAGGATGTTGAACTTCGGGTTCAACGCCTTGATCAGGTTGTTCTCGAGCAGCAGCGCCTCGGCCTCGGTGCGCACCACCGTGGTCTCCAGCCGTGCAATGCGCCCGACCATCACGCCGATGCGGGTGCCGCCATGGTCCTTCTGGAAATAGCTGGTCACGCGCTTCTTCAGGTTGCGCGCCTTGCCGACGTACAACACCTGGTCCTGCGCATCGAAATAGCGGTACACGCCTGGCAGGCTGGGCAGCGCGGCCACCTCGGCGAGCAGGCGCTCGCGCGTGGTGTCGGGTGAGGCCTCGGCGCCTGTGCCAGCACCGGGCCCGGGGTCGGCATGGGGCTCGCTCATCGGGCAGCGATTCTGCAACGAGCCGGACCGTGCGCATGCGGGTTCGATAATCCCGCGATGCTGTGGGACATCTTCTGCCGCGTCATCGACAACTTCGGCGACATCGGCGTGTGCTGGCGCCTGGCCACCGGCCTGGCCGGGCGCGGGATCGAGGTTCGCCTGTGGCTCGACGACGCCCGCGCGCTGGCCTGGATGGCTCCCGAAGGCGCCCCTCGTGTGCAGGTGCTGAGCTGGCCCGAATCTGCCGAGCACCAGCCGGGCGAGGTGGTCATCGAAGCCTTTGGCTGCGACCCACCCACGCCCTTTGTGCAGCGCATGGCGCAACGCCGGCCGGCGCCGGTGTGGATCAACCTCGAATACCTGAGTGCGGAAGACTACGTCGAACGCTCGCACGGCCTGCGCTCGCCGCAGTTCAACGGGCCGGGCGCGGGCCTGGACAAGTGGTTCTTCTACCCCGGCTTCACACCCCGCACGGGTGGCCTGATGCATGCGCTGCCACGTCCTGATGCCCGCCGCTGGCTGGCCGGGCGCGGCTGGGGCCCGCACGGCAACGAGCAGGTCGTGCTGCTGTTCTGCTACGACAACCCGATGCTGCCGGCGTTGCTGCGCCAGCTGGAAGGCACCCCCACGCTGCTGCTCGCGGCCCCGGGTGCCGCACAGCAAGCGCTCGCGCAACGGGCTGCTGGCGGACTGTTGCGCGGCGTGGCGCTGCCATGGCTCACACAAGCGGAGTTCGACACCCTGCTGCAAGCCACCGACCTGAACCTGGTGCGGGGCGAGGACTCGTTCGTGCAGGCGCAATGGTCGGGAGCGCCCTTCGTCTGGCAGCTCTACCCGCAGCATGACCAGGCCCATGCCGCGAAGCTGCAGGCGTTCCTGGACCGCTTCACCAAGACCGCGCCGATGGCCGACGCCACCCCCCTGGCGGCGCTGTGGCGGGCCTGGAACGGCCTGGGCCCGTGGCCCGAACGCTGGCCGGCACGCGAGGATTGGCAACGGGCCTGCCGTGCCTGGCGTGACCAGCTCATGATCCAGATCGACCTGATCACGCAGCTGCAGGGCTTTGTCGACGAAAGGCGATAGAATCCAAGGCTTTGCTTCAATACCCGCGAAGCCCCTCCTCCGCAGAGGTTTCGCCCGGCCTGCAGGCGTCTGCAGGTTTCTGCCCAGAAGGTCGCCCCATGAAAATCGCTCAAGAAATCCGCGCCGGCAACGTCATCATGCAGGGCAAGGACCCGTGGGTCGTGCTCAAGACCGAATACTCGCGTGGTGGCCGCAACGCCGCCACCGTGCGCATGAAGCTCAAGAGCCTGCTGAACAACAGCGGCTCCGAAGTCGTCTTCAAGGCGGACGACAAGATGGACCAGATCGTGCTGGACAAGAAGGAGTGCACCTACTCCTACTTCGCCGATCCGATGTACGTGTTCATGGACAGCGAATACAACCAGTTCGAGGTCGAGGCCGAGAACATGGGCGATGCGATCCAGTACCTCGAAGACGGCATGCCCGTCGAAGTGGTGTTCTACGACGGCAAGGCCATCTCGGTGGAACTGCCCACCTCGGTGGTGCGCGAGATCACCTGGACCGAACCTGCCGTGAAGGGCGACACCTCGGGCAAGGTGCTGAAGCCGGCCAAGATCGCCACCGGCTTCGAGATCCCGGTGCCGATCTTCGTGGCGCAGGGTGACAAGATCGAAATCGACACCCGCACGCACGAGTACCGCAAGCGCGTCTGATCGCGGCCTGCGCCGCATCGCCAGACCAAAGGGGCACCTCGGTGCCCCTTTTGCATGCACGGTGATAGCGTGAATCCATGAGCACCCCGCAGGCGGCACCGTGAGCTTCGGACCGATACGGCCGGCACGGGTCGATTTCAGCGCTGGCGAGCCGCCCCGTTCGCCCGCGTACGGCGATATCTACCATCCCCGGGCCGGCGCATGGGCCCAGGCACGGCACGTGTTCCTGGCCGGCAATGGCCTGCCGCAGCGCTGGGCCGGCCGGCCCCGCTTCGTGGTGCTCGAAACCGGCTTCGGCCTCGGCCACAACTTCCTGGCCACGTGGGAGGCCTGGCGTGCAGACCCGCAGCGCTGCCGCCAACTCGTCTTCGTCTCGATCGAGAAGCACCCGCTCACCCGCGCCGACCTGCGGCGTGCCCATGCCGATTCGCCGATGCCCGCGCTGGCCGAGGCACTGCTCGCGGCCTGGCCGCCCTTGACGCCCGACATCCACCTGATGGATTTCGACGGTGGCCAGGTGCGCCTGCACCTGGTGCTGGCCGACGTGTCTCGGGCCTTGCCTGAACTGGTGCTGCAGGCCGATGCGTTCTACCTCGATGGCTTTGCGCCGAGCCGCAACCCCGATATGTGGGATCACCACCGTCTGCGTGCACTGGCCCGCCTGGCCGCGCCGGGTGCCAGCGTGGCCACCTGGAGCGTCGCGCGTGAGTTGCGCGACGGTTTGTCCGCCGCCGGGTTCAGGGTGGACAAGGCGCCGGGCGTGGGCGGCAAGCGCGAGATCACGGTGGGCCGCTTTTCACCCCACCACCGCCCCGCCCCGCCACCGGGGCGGATGTCGCCGGGCGCAGGGCAGGTGACGGTGGTCGGTGCGGGCCTGGCGGGCGCCGGCGTGGCCCGGGCACTGGCCATGCAGGGGGTGCAGGTGGACGTGCTGGAACAGCACCCGGGTGCCGCGCAAGCCACGTCCGGCAACCCGGGCGGGCTGTACCACGGCATCGTGCATGCACACGACGGGCCGCACGCGCGCTGGCTGCGCGCCGCCGCACTCGAGGCGCAACGGGTGATCGCGCCCGCCGTCGCGCAAGGCCGCTTGCCCGGCGCGCCGGGCCTGCTGCGGGGTGAACGACAGCTTGGCATCGAGGCGATGCGGGCGCTGCTGGCCGCTCAGGCGTTGCCGGCCGAGTGGGTTCAGGCCCTCGATGCGGATCAGGCCACCGCGCTGACCGGCCTGGCGCCCACCGGGCCGGCATGGCACTACCCCGGCGGTGGCTGGGTGTCGCCGGCAGCGCTGGTGGCCTCGTGGCTCGCTGCGCCCAACATCCGGCTGCACACCCGTTGCCCAGTGGCGCGGCTGCAGGCCGGCCCGGCCGGGTGGCAGCTGCTGGGCGCCGATGGGCAGGTGCTGCAGCAGGCCGAGGCCGTGGTGGTGGCGAACGCCGCCGATGCCATGCACCTGCTCGGCCAGCCGGCGTGGCCCTGGCAATCGCTGCGGGGCCAGGTGACGATGCTTGACGACCCATGGCCCGCCCTGCCCCTGGCGGTGGCCGACCAGGGCTACGCGCTGCGGCTGGCGGATGGCCGCCTGCTGTGTGGCGCCACCTCGCAGGCCGATGACGACGACGCCGGCGTGCGTGCGGACGACCACGCCCACAACCTCGCCACCTTGCGGCGGCTGACGGGCTGGCCGGTGCCCGATGCCGGCCTCGCCCTGCGAGGCCGCGTGGGTTGGCGCATGCAACCCGCCGACCGCCTGCCGATGCTGGGCCCCGTGCCCTCGGCAGGCCCGCCACCCGCCCACCGGGCCGACCAGCCGCGCTTCGCGCCACGGGTGCCCGGGTTGTTTGTCGCCTGCGGTTATGGTGCCCGCGGCATCACCCACGCCGCGCTGGCCGGCGAGGTGCTCGCCGCCTGGATCACCGGGGCGCCGATGCCCGCACCGGCCAGCCTGCTCGACGCGCTGGACCCCGCGCGGTTCGCGGCCCGGCTCAATCGAAAGCCAGCGTCCTGACGCCCTGCTCGGTGCCCAGCAGGCAGATGCGGGCGCGGTGGCGCGCGAAGATGCCCACCGTCACCACGCCGGGCCACTGGTTGATTTCGGTCTCCATGGCCAGCGGATCGGCAATCGCCAGGCCGCGCACGTCGAGGATCAGGTTGCCGTTGTCGGTGACGACGCCCTCACGCGGCAACGCCTGGCCGCCGTAGGCCGCGGCAAAGCGGCGCGCGATCTGGGCCGCGGCCATCGGGATCACCTCCACCGGCAGCGGGTAGCGGCCCAGCACGGCCACCTGCTTGGAGGCGTCGGCAATGCACACGAAGCGTTCGCACAGGTCGGCCACGATCTTCTCGCGCGTCAGCGCCGCGCCACCGCCCTTGATCATGTGGCCACGCGCATCGATCTCGTCGGCCCCGTCGATATACACCGGCATGCGTTCCACCTCGGCCGCCTCGAACACCGGGATCCCGCGCGCACGCAGCC
Organism: Burkholderiales bacterium; assembly: GCA_016213205.1. Lineage (GTDB taxonomy): Bacteria > Pseudomonadota > Gammaproteobacteria > Burkholderiales > Burkholderiaceae_C > Pseudaquabacterium. Next base: position 61,861 of record JACRAZ010000102.1, on the reverse strand, counting down.
GCTCGGTGCTGGCCACCGAGCTGGAGATGGCACCCGCGATCCGCTCCTTCATCGTGGCCAGCGCATCGATGAAGTGGTTCACGGTGGAGCCGGTGCCGACACCGACCACGCTGCCTGGCACCACGTGGTCCAGCGCCGCGCGGCCCACCAGCGCCTTGAGTTCGTCCTGGGTCATCAGCTTGTCTCGCACAAAAGGGGGTCTGGGAGAATCCGGCATTATGGCCATCGTCCCCTACGCCCTCACCCGCCCGTTTCTCTTCGGGCTGGATGCCGAGCGCGCCCATGAGCTCACGCTCGATGCGCTTGCCCGCTTCCAGAACACGCCGCTGCAATGCCTGTGGTCCAAGCCCCGCGTCGACGACCCGGTGGTGCTGGCCGGGCTGCGCTTTCCAAACCGGATCGGCCTCGCCGCGGGGCTGGACAAGAACGGCCGCTGCATCGATGGCCTGGGCGCGATGGGGTTCGGCTTCATCGAGGTGGGCACGGTCACGCCCAAGGGCCAGCCGGGCAACCCGAAGCCACGCATCTTCCGCCTGGTCCCCGCCGATGCCCTGATCAACCGCCTGGGTTTCAACAACGAGGGGCTGGACGCCTTCCTCGCCAACGTGCAGCGGGCGCACAGCTTCCGGGCCGCCGGCGGCATCCTGGGCCTGAACATCGGCAAGAACGCCAGCACACCGATCGAGCGCGCGGTCGACGACTACCTGCTGGGCCTGACAGGTGTGTACCCGCATGCCGACTACGTCACCATCAACATCTCGAGCCCCAACACGAAGAACCTGCGCGCCCTGCAAAGCGACGAGGCCCTCGATGCCTTGCTCGAGGCCCTGCAGTCGCGCCGCCGCGCCCTGGCCGCGCAACATGGCCGCCAGGTGCCGATGTTCCTGAAGATCGCGCCCGATCTCGACGAAGCGCAGATCACGCTGATCGCCGCCAGCCTGCACCGGCACGGCATCGATGGCGTGATCGCGACCAACACCACGCTCTCGCGCGACGCGGTGGCCGGCCTGCGCCATGCGGAGGAGGCCGGGGGCCTGTCCGGCGCCCCGGTGCGCGAGGCCAGCAACCAGGTGATCCGGCAGCTGCGTGCCGCGCTCGGCCCGGGCTTCCCGATCATCGGCGTGGGCGGCGTGATGTGTGCCGAGGACGCGCTGGCCATGCGCGCCGCAGGCGCGGACCTGGTGCAGGTGTACACAGGCCTGATCTACCGCGGCCCGGGCATCGTGCCCGCCTGCGCGCGCGCCCTCGCGGCGGCTTGACGCGGCGCAGGGTGCCGTCGCGTGACGTCCTGCGCTGTCAGGGCTGAGACTTTCTCCACACGGGCCTCACATCGCCCCGCAAACGGTCGACACCCCTAAGATCCGCCACTGCCCGCAACGCCCCGACGTGGACTCCAACCCCGGCACGTTCCTGCAGGTCAATCCCTTCGCGCAGCTCACGCTGGCCAATGCCTGTGGCGGCGTGGTGCCGGCCGGGACCGTGCCGCCCCCGCTCATCCAGGCGGAAGACCTGCAAGCCGATCCGGCACTGCACCAGCGGCTGGTCCAGCACCTGCTGCGCAACCCGGCCGGGCGCGTGCCGCCCATCGAAGGCGGCATTGCACCCGACACGCTGGTGCGCGACCTGACCGAGCTGCTGGAAGGGGCGGACCCGCTGCGCAACCTGTTCAAGCCCTGCGCCGCTGAGTTGCGCGGCCATGCGGCCGCGATGCCGCTGCATCCGGTGGTTCGCTTGCTGCTCACGGCCGGCCGGGCCATCACGCCCGGCAGCTACGCCCATGCCCTGCGTGCCATGGCGCTGGCCGGCGCGCTGGCCTGGCACGCCAAGGCCTCGGCCAGCTTCATGCAACGCGCCATGCTCGTGGGCCTGCTGCACGACTTGGGCGAGATCTATGTCAACCCTGAATACCTGCGCGCCGGCCGGCAGCTCGACCTGCGTGAATACCGCCAGCTCGCCGCGCACCCGCACATCGGCAGCTTGCTGCTGTCCGAGCTGACCGACTACCCGGCCGAGATCACCCGCGCCGTGTGCGAACACCACGAACGGCTGGACGGCACCGGCTACCCGTTCCAGCAGCTGGGTGCGGCCATCTCGCCGCTGGGGCAGCTGATGGCGGTGGCCGAACTGGTGCTGGGCATCGCCGACCAGCGCGCCGCGGCGCCGGCGCGCGCCAGCTTTGCACTGAAGTTCGTGCCCGGCGAGGTGGCCGGCCCCTGGGCCGGCCCGATCACCCGCTGGGCCGACACCGAACCCCCGGCCGAACCGCCCGAACCGCTGGACGAGGCCATGCTCGCGCAGCTGGGCTCGCTCGACGCCGCGCTGCAGCGCATGGAGCAGCAGGCGAAGTCGATCGCCGACAAGGTGGACGGTGCATCGCAGCGGGTGGCGCTGCGCGCGGCGCACCGGTTGCACCGGCTGCGCATGGCCTGGAACGCGATGGGCCTGTGGTCGCTGCCCGAATCGGAGATCGAGCCGCGCGAGCGCTTCGAGATCGCGCTGGCGATGCGCGAGCTGCGCTACCGCATCAACACGATCGGCCGCGACAGCCTCTGGCCCGAGACCGACGAGGCCGTGCTGGCCGATGCGCGGCTGGTGCCGCTGTGGCTCACGCTGGCCTCGGCCGGCCAAGCGCCCCGCTGAGGCCGCAACAGCGGCGCCACGCGGGCGCCGCCCGGCCGTCTCACTGCAGCGGCACGCCGGTCTTCGATTGCAGCTCGTCCCGCGTGACGCCGGGCGCCATCTCGACCACCTTCAGCCCGTGCGGCGTGATGTCCAGCACCGCCAGGTCGGTGATGATGCGGTCGACCACGCCCACGCCGGTGAGCGGCAGCGTGCACTGCGGCAGGATCTTCAGGTCGAAGCCGCCGTCCTTCTTGCGGGCCACGTGCTCCATCAGCACCACCACGCTCTTGACGCCGCCCACCAGGTCCATCGCGCCGCCCATGCCCTTGACCATCTTGCCCGGGATCATCCAGTTGGCCAGGTCGCCCTTCTCGCTGACCTGCATCGCGCCCAGGATCGAGAGGTTGATCTTGCCGCCGCGGATCATCGCGAAGCTGTCGTGGCTGCCGAAGATCGACGAGCCGGGGATGGTGGTCACCGTCTGCTTGCCGGCGTTGATGAGGTCGGCGTCCACCTCGTCCTCGGTGGGGAACGGGCCGATGCCCAGCATGCCGTTCTCGCTTTGCAGCCACACCTCGATGTCGGGCGCCACGAAGTTGGCCACCAGCGTCGGCAGGCCGATGCCCAGGTTCACGTAGTAGCCGTCCTGCAGTTCCTTGGCCGCGCGGGCGGCCATCTCGTCGTGGGTCCAGGCCATGGTCAGACTCCTGCCTTTGCTTTTTCGGTGATCGTGCGCTTCTCGATGCGCTTCTCGGGGGTGGCGTTCAGCACGAGGCGGTGCACGTAGATGCCGGGCAGGTGCACGCTGTCGGGGTCGAAGCTGCCGGTCTCGACGATCTCTTCCACTTCCACCACGGTGATCTTGCCGGCCATCGCCGCGGCCGGGTTGAAGTTGCGCGCGGTGCGGCGGAACAGCAGGTTGCCGCTCTTGTCGGCCTTCCAGGCCTTGACCAGTGACACGTCGGGCACCAGCGCACGCTCCATCACGTAGGTGTGGCCGTCGAACTCACGGGTTTCCTTGCCCTCGGCCACCAGCGTGCCCACGCCGGTGCGGGTGAAGAAGGCCGGGATGCCGGCGCCGCCGGCGCGCAGCTTCTCGGCCAGCGTGCCCTGGGGCGTGAATTCCAGCTCCAGCTCGCCGGCCAGGTACTGGCGCTCGAACTCCTTGTTCTCGCCCACGTAGCTGGAGATCATCTTCTTGATCTGGCGCGTCTCGAGCAGCTTGCCGAGGCCGAAGCCATCCACCCCGGCGTTGTTCGAGATCACGGTCAGGCCCTTCACGCCGCTGGCCTGCAGCGCGTCGATCAGGGCCTCGGGAATGCCGCACAGGCCGAAGCCGCCGACGGCGAGCAACTGGCCATCGTGCACGATGCCTTGCAGCGCGGCGGCTGCGCTCGGGTAGATCTTGTTCATGCGGGGCTCTCGCAGGGTTCGCAGAGCGCGAAGCGTACTACTTAAGCCCGTACGTAGGGGTTAAGTAAGATCGCCTAAACACTGCCCCCATCAGCCCCTTTCGAAACTCCACATGGCCGCATCGATCGAGCTGGACTACCGCATCGCCTTCGACCAGGCGCCGATCGGGCTGATCCTCTCGCGCGAGCGGCAGATCGTCGACTGCAACCGCGAGGTGCTGGCCATCTTCGGTGCGCATCGCGAGCAGTTGATCGGCCGCTCCTTCGAGGTGCTGTACCCCACGGCCGACGAGTTCCAGCGCACCGGCGAACGCATCGTCGCCAGCCTGGACGCAAAAGGCCGCTATGCCGACGAGCGCGTGATGAAGCGGGTGGACGGCCCGGCGCGGGGCGAGCTGTTCTGGTGCCACGTGAGCGGCCGCGCGCTGGACCCGAAGGCGCCGCACGCGGCGGGCATCTGGGCCTTCGAAGACCTGTCGGCGCGCCGCAAGCTGAAGGTGGAGTTCACCGCCCGCGAGCGCGAGATCGCCGCCTTGCTGATCGAGGGGCTCACCAGCAAGCAGATCGGCAAGCAGCTGGGCATCAGCCCGCGCACGGTGGATGTCTACCGCGCCCGGCTGATGCGCAAGGTGGGTGCGGCCACAACGCCGGAGCTGGTGAACAAGTTGCTGTCGGGCTGAGCCCGGACACAAGCCAGTCCCTGCGGACCGGCATGCGCCTGGCGACAGCGCGCTGCGCTGCGGCGCAGGCTCACATCGCGCAGCGATGTGAAGGGGCCGCCAGGCCCCGGCCGCAGCCAAGCGGCCCGGCATGCAAAGCCGGGCCGTGGGGCGCGTGACGCATCAGGCCGCCGGGTCGATGCCCAGCTCGGTGGCCATGCGCTGCACCAGGGCGCGCAGCGACGCCAACTCGTCGGACTGGCGCGCCAGCTCGGCCTTCAGCGCCACCAGCTCGCCCACGGTGATGCGGTCCTCGTCGGACCCACTGGCGACGGCAGCGCCGCCCGCAGGCATCAGCACCTCGCCGCAGAGCATGTGGGCCCAGCGGGCCTCGCGCGCGCCGGGGGCACGCGGCAGCAGCACCGCCCGCGGCGGGAAGCGCTCGGCCAGCTCGTTCAGAAAGCCCTCGACCGAGGAGATGTCGGCAAAGCGGTGCAGGCGTTCGCTGTTGGCGCGCAGCTCGGCCGCCGTCTGCGGGCCGCGCAGCATCAGCACCGCCAGCAGTGCCGCCGCCTGGCTGGGCACCGTGAAGCCACGCGCCAGGTTGTGCTCGTAGCGGGTGACACGGCTGCTGCTGCCCTCGAACACCAGGCTCAGGCTCTTGAGCCCGTCGATCGCGGCCAGCACGTCCGATTCGCTCAGGTTCATCACCGGATCGCGCGCGGTCTTCTGGTTGCAGCCGGCCACCAGCGCATTGAGCGACAGCGGGTAGGTGTCCGGCACCGTGGCCTGCTTCTCCACCAGCACGCCGAGAACGCGCGCCTCCACCGGGGTCAGTGCTCGCATGGCCGGGCTTACGCGCCGAAGCCGTCGTCGGCCGACAGCACCGCGCCATTGATGAACCGGCTCTCGTTGGCGCACAGCATCATCAGCGCCACATCCAGGTCCTTGGGCTCGCCCACGCGCTTGCGTGGCAGCATGCTGATGAGCTTCTGGCCGGCCTCGGTCTGCCAGTGGTGGTGGTTGATCTCGGTGTCGATGTAGCCCGGGCACAGTGCGTTCACGTTGATGCCGAACTTGCCCCATTCGAGCGCCATCGCGCGGGTCATGTGGATCACCGCGGCCTTGCTCATGGCGTAGACGCCGATCTGGCTCAGCACCTTCAGCCCGGCCATCGAGGCCACGTTGACGATGCGCCCGCCGGTGAAGGTGCCCGGTGCCGCCCCGCGCGAGCGGGCGATCATGCGCTTGGCCACTTCCTGCGCCACGAAGAAGGCGCCGCGGGTGTTGGTGTCCATCACGTAGTCGTAGTCCTCGGGTGTCACGTCCACCAGCTTCTGGGTGGTGCTGACACCGGAGTTGTTGACCAGGATGTCGATCGTGCCCATCTCGGTTTCGGCGTGGGCGACGGCGGATTTGATGCTGTCGGGGTCGGTCACGTCGAGCTCGACCACGTGCGCGTCGCCGCCTTCGGATTCGAGCTCGGCGCGCAAGGTCTTGAGCCGCTCGATGCGGCGGGCGGCCAGTACCACGCCGGCGCCGGCATGGCTCAAGGTGCGGGCGAACTGCGCGCCCAGGCCGCTGGAGGCACCGGTGACGAAGGCCACGCGGCCGGAGAGATCAATGCTGTAGCTCATGGTGTTGTCGGTGTTCTGGCAGTCGTGCGAAGACGATAGCACGCTGCTCCGGCGCCGCGTTTGACCCGCGTGCGACAGTCAGCGGCCTTCGGGATGGGCACCATGGAGGCCAATTCACGAAAAGCACGGTCGTTCGATTTTCGATCGCCGCCGCGTAGAATTCCGCCCCATTCCAGCCTGGACATTCAAGCCATGACCCCTCAGGAGCTCCTCGACCAATTCGGCCCCCGCGAGGCCATGGAATACGACGTGGTGATCGTCGGCGGCGGCCCGGGCGGCATGTCCACGGCCATCCGCCTGAAGCAGCTGGCCAATGCCGCGGGCAAGGAACTCTCGGTCGTGGTGCTCGAGAAGGGCTCGGAGCCCGGCGCGCACATCCTCGCCGGCACGGTGTTCGACCCGATCGCGCTGAACGAGCTGATCCCCGACTGGAAGGACAAGGGCGCGCCGCTGAACCAGCCCGTCACCGACGATCTGGTCGTGTTCCTGCGTGGTGATGGCGCGGCCGCCACCACCCCGCCCTACGCGGTGCCCGAGTGCTTCCACAACCATGGCAACTACGTCATCAGCCTGGGCTCGCTGGTCAAGTGGCTGGGCGAGCAGGCCGAGGCGCTGGGCGTCGAGGTGTTCCCCGGCTTCACCGCCGCCGAGGTGCTGTACGACGACAAGGGCCGCGTCAAGGGCGTGGCCACCGGCCACATGGGCCTGGGCAAGGACGGCGAGCCGACCGAGAACTTCCAGCTCGGCATGGAGCTGCTGGGCAAGTACACCATCTTCGCCGAGGGTGCGCGCGGCCACCTGGGCAAGCAGGTGATCGCCAAGTACAAGCTCGATGCCGGAAAAGACCCGCAAAGCTTCGCCATCGGCGTCAAGGAGCTGTGGGAAGTGCCGGCCGACAAGGCCAAGCCGGGCCACGTGCTGCACACCGCCGGCTGGCCGATCGAGGACGACACCTTCGGCGGCGGCTTCCTCTACCACCAGGAGGGCAACAAGGTCACGCTGGGCTTCGTGATCGGGCTGGACTACAAGAACCCCTACATGAGCCCGTTCGAGGAGATGCAGCGCTGGAAGACGCACCCCACCGTGCGCCAGCACATCGAGGGCGGCAAGCGCATCGGCTACGGCGCACGCGCCATCAACAACGGCGGCATCTACTCCTTGCCCAAGCTGGTGTTCCCGGGCGGCGCGCTGATCGGCTGCGACGCGGGCTTCCTCAATTCATCACGCATCAAGGGCAGCCATTCGGCCATCAAGACCGGCATGCTGGCCGCCGAGGCGGCCTACGAAGCCATCGTGGCCGGCCGCGCGCAGGACGAGCTCACGGCCTACCCGGCCGCCTTCGAGCAGAGCTGGCTCTACCCCGAGCTGCAGCGCACCAAGAACTTCAAGCTCTGGTACAAGCTGCACGGCAAACTCATCGGCAACCTGATGACCGGCATCGAGCAGCTGGTGCTGCCCAAGCTGGGCGTGAAGTTCCCGCCCTGGACGCTGCATGCCAAGGCCGCCGACCACACCTACCTGAAGCCGGCCAGCGAGTGCCAGCCGATCGAGTACCCGAAACCGGACAACGTGCTCACCTTCGACCGGCTGTCCTCGGTGTTCATGAGCAACACCAACCACGAGGAAAACCAGCCCGCGCACCTGACGCTCAAGGATGCCAGCGTGCCGGTGAAGCTGAACCTGGCCAAGTACGCCGGCCCCGAAGGCCGCTACTGCCCGGCCGGGGTGTACGAGTTCATCCAGGACGCCAACGGCCAGGACCAGCTGCAGATCAACGCGGCCAACTGCGTGCACTGCAAGACCTGCGACATCAAGGACCCGTCGCAGAACATCGTCTGGGTCACGCCCGAGGGCGGCGGCGGGCCGAACTACGCCGGCATGTGAACGTGACGGGCCGTCACCCCGACGGCCCCTGAGTCCAGCACCCCGGGCCGTTTCGACGGCCCGTTGTCATTCGCACAGGCGCCGGCCTGCGCTCACCCGCTCGGCCAGCAGCGGGGCCGGTGCCCACAGCGCGCCGTGCTGGCGATGGAAATGCTGGATGCGCAGCAGCACCGGCGCCAGGCCCACGGTGTCGGCAAAGAACATCGGGCCGCCGCGCGCGGCCGGGAAGCTGTAGCCGTTGACGTAGATGACGTCGATGTCGCCGGCCCGCGCCGCGATGCCCTCGGCCAGGATGCGCGCGCCTTCGTTCACCAGCGCGTAGATGCAGCGTTCGACGATCTCGTCATCGCTGATGGCGCGGCGCTGGATGCCGGACTCGCTGGCGCACTGCTCGACGATGGCGTCCACCGCCGGGTCCGGCAGCGGTGTGCGGCTGCCCGCCTCGTAGCGGTAGAAGCCGCTGCCCGTCTTCTGGCCCAGGCGGCCGGCCTCGCACAGCCGGTCGGCCACGCGGCAGTAGCGCAGGGCGGGGTCGCGCGTGGCGGCCTGGCGCTTGCGTGCGGCCCAGCTGATGTCCAGCCCGGCCATGTCGCCCATGCGCAGCGGGCCCATTGCCATGCCGAAGCGTTCCAGTGCCTGGTCCACCTGCTGCGGCGAGGCGCCCTCTTCCAGCAGGAAATGCGCCTCGCGCGTGTAGGGGCTGACCATGCGGTTGCCGACGAAGCCATCGCACACGCCCACCATCACCGGCACCTTGCCCACACGCTGGGCCAGGCGCATGGCGGTGAGCAGCACATCGGGCGCAGTGGCCGCGCCGCGCACCACCTCCAGCAGGCGCATCACATGCGCCGGGCTGAAGAAGTGCAGGCCCAGCACATCTGCCGGGCGCGAAGTCATCTGCGCGATGGCGTTCACGTCCAGCCGCGAGGTGTTGCTGGCCAGGATGGCGCCGGGCCGGGCGATGCGGTCGAGCTGCTCGAACACCGTGCGCTTGACGGCCATGTCCTCGAACACCGCCTCGATCAGCAGGTCGCAGCCGGCCAGCGCGGCCATCTCGGTGCTGCCGTCGATCAGGGCCAGGCGCTGCTCCACCTGGACCGAGCTGAGCTTGCCCTTGGCCGCAGTGGCCGCGTACTGGCGGCCGATGGTGGCCAGCGCCTTCTCGAGCGCGGGCGCGTTCGCCTCCACCAACGTGACCGGCAGCCCGGCGTTGGCAAAGGTCATCGCGATGCCGGTGCCCATGGTGCCGCCGCCCACCACGCCCACGCGCTGCACGGGCCGCGGTGCCGGCACGCCGCCCGCAAAGCTGATCTCGGCCGCGGCCGCTTCAGCGCCCCGCAGGTGCTGGCGCGCCTGGGCTTCAAGCTCGGGGCCGGGTGCGGCGAACGCGCTGCGAGGGATGTCTTGCATGGTGCGAAGGCGGGCCTGGTGTTCTGCTATTCAGAACATTTGTTCTGATATTCGTGCCACGAGTGTTCAACCAGGGCCACGGCCCGTCAAGGCGTGTCGCGCCGGTGTTATCCCTGAGGCCTTGCGCGGGCACACCACGCCTACACCGGATCGGTGGCTTCGCTGGCGGCGGCGTCCAGCGCCATCAGGTGCCGCTCGCCCTCCTCCAGCATGAAGTAGCGGAAGGCCTCCGCCGCCGGCGAGAGCATCTTCGACGCGGTGTTCACGATCTGCCAGCGCCGCATCACCGGCAGGCCCTCCACTTCCGGCAGCGCCACCAGGCCCAGGCGCCGCTCCAGGTGCAGCGTGTGCAGCGACAGCAGGCTCACGCCCAGCCCGGCCATCACCGCCTGCTTGATGGCTTCGTTGCTGGCCAGCTCCATCGCCGGGTTCAGCTCCATGCGTTTCTCGGCCATGAACTCCTGCAGCGCCGCCCGGGTGCCGGAGCCGGTTTCGCGCACGATCAGGGGCTCACGCGCCAGGGCCAGCGCGCTCACGTGGTCCATGCGGGCGAAGGGGTGCTCGGGGTGCGTCACCAGCACCAGCGGGTTGCGCGCAAACGGCTCGGCGCGGGTGTGGATCTCGCGCGGCGGCCGGCCCATGATGCCGAGGTCCACCTCGTTGGCCTGCATCAGCGCCACCAGCTGCTCGCGGTTGCCCAGGCGCAGGCGCACCCGCACGTCCGGGTGCTCGGCCCGAAAGCGCGCCAGCAGCCCCGGCAGGAAGTACTGCGCGGTGCTCACCAGCCCCACCACCAGCTCGCCGCCCTGCAGGCCGCGGAAGCGCGCCACCGTGTCCTCGGCATCTTTCAGCGCCGAGAGCACCCGCCGCGCATGGGCCAGGAAGTATTCGCCGGTGGTGGTGAGCGAGACCTGGCGCCCCTCGCGGTCGAACAGCGGCAGGCCCACCTCGGTTTCCAGCTCCTTGATCTGCATGGAGACGGCCGGCGGCGTGAGGTGCAGCTCCGCCGCTGCGCGGGCGAAGTTCAGGTGCCGCGCGGCCGCCGCAAAGATGCGCAGCTGGCGCAGCGTCACGTTCTTCATTCAGCGTTCCTTAACTCAACCACAAGTATTTGTGACTTGTCATGAATGCTGCCGGTTTTCAGAATCCGCTGCAACCCCCTCCCGTATCGAGTGCCACACCATGAACAAACCCGTTGAAGAAGGCCTGATCACCGACGCCAAGAAGCGCTACTCGGCCGGCGTCCTGAAGTACCGCCAGATGGGCTACTGGGACGCGGACTACACGCCCAAGGACACCGACACCATCTGCCTGTTCCGCATCACCCCGCAGGAGGGTGTGGACCCGATCGAGGCCGCCGCCGCGGTGGCTGGCGAATCCAGCACCGCCACCTGGACGGTGGTGTGGACCGACCGCCTCACCGCCTGCGACAGCTACCGCGCCAAGGCCTACAAGGTGGAGCCCGCGCCCGGCAACCCCGGCCAGTACTTCGCCTGGGTGGCCTACGACCTGATCCTGTTCGAGGAAGGCTCGATCGCGAACATGACCGCCAGCCTGATCGGCAACGTGTTCAGCTTCAAGCCGCTGAAGGCCTGCCGGCTGGAAGACATCCGCATCCCGGTGGCCTACGTGAAGACCTTCAAGGGCCCGCCCACCGGCCTGATCGTCGAGCGTGAACGGCTGGACAAGTTCGGCCGCCCGCTGCTGGGCGCCACCACCAAGCCCAAGCTGGGCCTGAGCGGCCGCAACTACGGCCGCGTCATCTACGAAGGCCTGAAGGGCGGGCTGGACTTCATGAAGGACGACGAGACCATCAACTCGCAGCCCTTCATGCACTGGCGCGACCGCTTCCTCTACGTGATGGACGGCGTGAACAAGGCCAGCGCCGCCACCGGCGAGGTGAAGGGCAGCTACCTGAACGTGACCGGCGCGACGATGGAAGACATCTACGAACGCGCCGAGTTCGCCAAGGAGCTGGGCTCGGTGGTGATCATGGTCGACCTGATCATCGGCTGGAGCGCGATCCAGAGCATTGCCAACTGGGCCCGCAAGCACGACATGATCGTGCACATGCACCGGGCCGGCCACGGCACCTACACGCGGCAGAAGAACCACGGCGTGAGCTTCCGCGTGATGGCCAAGTGGCTGCGCCTGGCCGGCGTGGACCACCTGCACACCGGCACCGCGGTGGGCAAGCTCGAGGGCGACCCGCTCACCGTGCAGGGCTACTACAACGTGTGCCGCGATGCATACACGAAGCAGGACCTGCCGCGCGGCCTGTTCTTCGACCAGGACTGGGCCGACCTGCGCAAGGTGATGCCGGTGGCCTCGGGCGGCATCCACGCCGGCCAGATGCACCAGCTGATCGACCTGTTCGGCGACGACGTGATCCTGCAGTTCGGCGGCGGCACCATCGGCCACCCGGCAGGCATCCAGGCCGGCGCGGTGGCCAACCGCGTGGCGCTGGAGTGCATGGTCAAGGCCCGCAACGAGGGCCGCGACATCAAGAACGAAGGCCCCGAGATCCTGCAGCGCGCCGCGCAGTTCTGCACCCCGCTGAAGCAGGCGCTGGAGACCTGGAAGGACGTGTCCTTCAACTACGCCAGCACCGACACCAGCGATTACGCCGTCACGCCGGCGATGGCCTAACCCCGATACGGAGCGCATCCACCATGATGACCAACCCCACCGGCCGGCTCACGCAGGGCCAGTTCAGCTTCCTGCCCGACCTGAGCGATGCCGAGATCGCGCTGCAGGTCGACTACGGCCTCGCCAAGGGCTATGCCTGGAGCGTGGAATACACCGACGACCCGCACCCCCGCAACACCTACTGGGAGATGTACGGCGCGCCGATGTTCGACCTGCGCGATGCCGCCGGCGTGCTGGCCGAGCTGCAGCAGTGCCGCCAGACCTTCCCGAACCACTACATCCGCCTGATGGCCTTCGACGCCACCCGCGGCGTGGAGAGCGTGGCGATGAGCTTCATCGTCAACCGCCCGGCCCAGGAGCCCGGCTTCGGCCTGGCACGGCAGGAGGTGGCCGGCCGGACCATCCGCTACACGGTGCACAGCTACGCCACCGACCGCCCCGAAACCCAGCGCTACGCGGAGTGAGCCCCATGATCATCGCCCCCAGCATCCTCAGTGCCGATTTCGCCCGCCTGGGCGACGAAGTGCGCCGCGTCATCACCGACGGTGCCGACTGGATCCACTTCGACGTGATGGACAACCACTACGTGCCCAACCTCACCATCGGCCCCGCGGTGGCGCAGGCGGTGAAGAAGCACACCCAGCGCTTCGACGGCAGCTGGGTGCCGCTGGACGTGCACCTGATGGTGGAGCCGGTGGACTTCATCGCCGAGCGTTTTGCCGAAGCCGGCGCCGACCTGATCAGCTTCCACCCCGACGCCACGCGGCACGTGGACCGCACGCTGCAGGTGATCCGCAACGCCGGCTGCCAGGTGGGCCTGGCCTTCAATCCGGCCGAGCCGCTGGACGTGCTGGAGTGGGTGATCGACAAGCTCGACCTGGTGCTGATCATGAGCGTGAACCCGGGCTTCGGCGGGCAGAGCTTCATCGAATCGTCGCTGCGCAAGATCGAGCGCGCGCGCCGCCTCATCGAGGCCAGCGGGCGCGACATCCGGCTGCAGGTGGATGGCGGCATCAAGGTGGACAACATCCGCCGCGTGGCCGATGCCGGCGCCGACACCTTCGTGGCCGGCAGCGCGATCTTCGGTGCGAAGGACTACGCGGCGGTGATCGACGCGATGCGCACCGAGATCGAGCCGGTGCGCTTGAAGAAGGCGGCGTGATGAGCGGCGTCCCGCTGTACGCCATTCCCGGCGCCACAGCGCGGGCGCCGGAGCCGGTGCCCGAGGTGCCGGCAACGGCCGCCCGCACCGTTGGCGACGTGCTCGCCCAGAGCCAGGTCGAATCGGTGCTCGACGAACTCGATCGCGAACTGGTCGGCCTGCAGCCGGTGAAGCAGCGCATCCGCGACATCGCCGCGCTGCTGGTCATCGACAAGCTGCGCCTGAACCTCGGCCTGCAGGCCCAGAGCCCCAGCCTGCACATGTGCTTCACCGGCAACCCCGGCACCGGCAAGACCACGGTGGCGCTGCGCATGGCCGAGATCCTGCACCGCCTGGGCTATGTGCGCAAAGGCCACCTGGTGGCGGTGACGCGCGACGACCTGGTGGGCCAGTACATCGGCCACACGGCGCCCAAGACGCGCGAGGTGCTGAAGAAGGCCATGGGCGGCGTGCTCTTCATCGACGAGGCCTACTACCTGTACCGCCCCGAGAACGAGCGCGACTACGGCCAGGAAGCGATCGAGATCCTGCTGCAGGTGATGGAGAACCAGCGCGACGACCTGGTGGTCATCCTCGCCGGTTATGCCGATCGCATGGACACCTTCTTCCAGTCCAACCCCGGGCTGCGCTCGCGCATCGCGCACCACCTGGAGTTCCCCGACTACTCGGTGGACGAACTCGCGCAGATCGCCCAGCGCATGCTGGCCCAGCAGCACTACACGCTGGGCGAAGGCACCGAAGCCGTGCTGCGCCAGTACCTCGAGCGCCGCCTGACGCAGCCGCACTTCGCCAACGCGCGCAGCCTGCGCAACGCGCTGGACCGCGCCCGCCTGCGCCAGGCCACGCGCCTGTATGCCGAACGCGAGCGCGCCTTCAGCGCCGAGGAACTCTGCACCCTGACCCCGCCGGACCTGCTGGCCAGCCGGGTGTTCCAGCCCCAGAACACGAACTGAGGAGACCGCCGCCATGCCCTTGTCCAAACGCCCCACGCTGACGCAGTACCTGATCGAGCAGCGCCGCCGCTTCCCGCAGGCCAGTGGTGAGCTCAATGCGCTGATCCTGGATGTCTCCATCGCCTGCAAGGCCATCGCGCGCAGCGTGGCGCTGGGCCTGCTGGCCGGCAACGGCGAGTCCGGCGGCAGCACCAATGTGCAGGGCGAGGTGCAGAAACCCCTGGACGTGGTGAGCAACGAGATGTTCCTGCGCACCGCCGAATGGTCGGGCCACCTGGCCGGCATGGGTTCGGAAGAACTCGAAGCGCCCTACCAGATCCCGGCGCCCTACCCGCGCGGCAAGTACCTGCTGGTGTTCGACCCGCTGGATGGCTCGTCCAACATCGACGTCAACGTCTCGGTGGGCAGCATCTTCTCGATCCTGCGTGCACCCGCCGAGGTGGTGGCCTCAGGCCGCGACGTCACCGAGGCCGATTTCCTGCAACCCGGCGCCACCCAGGTGGCCGCGGGCTATGCGATCTACGGCCCCACCACGATGCTGGTGCTCACGGTGGGCAATGGCGTGGTCGGCTTCACGCTGGACCCGAACCTCGGCGAGTTCAAGCTCACCCACCCGGAAATCCGCGTGCCGCAGCAGACGCAGGAGTTTGCGATCAACACCTCCAACAGCCGCTTCTGGGAGCCGCCGGTCAAGCGCTACGTGGACGAATGCCTGGCCGGCCGCAGTGGCGTGCGCGAGAAGGACTTCAACATGCGCTGGATCGCCTCGCTGGTGGCCGAGGCGCACCGCATCCTGATGCGCGGTGGCGTGTTCCTCTACCCGCGCGACCTGCGCGACCCCGCCAAGCCCGGCCGCCTGCGCCTGCTGTATGAGGCCAACCCGATCGGCTTCGTGATCGAGCAGGCCGGCGGCCGCGCCAGCACCGGGCGCCAGCCGATGCTGGGCGTCAAGCCCACCACGCTGCACCAGCGCATCGGCTTCGTGTTCGGCTCCAGCGCCGAGGTGGAACGCATCGAGCGCTACCACCACGAGCCGGTGGTCGACGAGCGCTCCAGCCCGTTGTTCGCCGAGCGCAGCCTG
Organism: Burkholderiales bacterium; assembly: GCA_016213205.1. GTDB lineage: Bacteria > Pseudomonadota > Gammaproteobacteria > Burkholderiales > Burkholderiaceae_C > Pseudaquabacterium. Next base: position 46,392 of record JACRAZ010000102.1, on the reverse strand, counting down.
TTTCGCAATTGATCGACGGATATCGACATGAGCCACCGCCACCCCATCATCGCGATCACCGGGTCTTCGGGCGCCGGCACCACCTCGGTGACGCGCACCTTCGAGAACATCTTCCGGCGTGAAGGCGTCAGCGCCGCCGTCGTCGAGGGCGACAGCTTCCACCGCTACGACCGTGCCGAGATGAAGCGCCGCCAGGCCGAGGCCGAGCGCGCCGGCGACGGCCACTTCAGCCACTTCGGGCCCGAGAACAACCTGTTCCACGAGCTCGAGCAGCTGTTCCGCAGCTACGGCGAATGTGGCAGCGGCCAGACCCGCAAGTACCTGCACAACGCCGAGGAAGCGGCACCGTATCAGCAGGAGCCCGGCACCTTCACCCCCTGGGAAGCCCTGCCGGCCGAGACCGACTTGCTGTTCTACGAAGGCCTGCACGGCGCGGTGGTCACGCCCGAGGTGAACATCGCGCGCCACCCCGACCTGCTGATCGGCGTGGTGCCGGTGATCAACCTCGAATGGATCCAGAAGCTCTGGCGCGACAAGAAGCAGCGCGGCTACTCCACCGAGGCGGTGACCGACACCATCCTGCGCCGCATGCCCGACTACGTGAACTACATCTGCCCGCAGTTCACCCACACCCACGTGAACTTCCAGCGCGTGCCCTGCGTGGACACGAGCAACCCCTTCATCGCGCGCGACATCCCCTCGCCCGACGAGAGCATCTGCGTGATCCGCTTCGCCAACCCCAAGGGCATCGACTTCCCCTACCTGCTGAACATGATCGACGACTCGTTCATGTCGCGCGCCAACACCATCGTGGTGCCGGGCGGCAAGATGGAGCTGGCGATGCAGCTGATCTTCACGCCCTTCATCTGGCGCATGATGGAACGGCGCCAGCGCGCGATGGGGGCCCAGTGATGGCGGCCAACGAATCGCACGACGCCGGCCCGGTGCTGCGCGGCAGCGGCGCCTCGCAGGACCCACGGGCCAATGCGCTGCGCGCACTGGCGATGGATGCGGTGCAGCAGGCCAAGTCCGGCCACCCCGGCGCGCCGCTGGGCATGGCCGAGATGGCGGTGGCGCTGTGGGCCGAGCATCTGCGCCACGACCCCACCGACCCGCAATGGCCCGGCCGCGACCGCTTCGTGCTCAGCAACGGCCATGCCTCGATGCTGCTGTACGCGCTGCTGCACCTCACCGGCTACGACCTGCCGATCGAGGAGCTCAAGCGCTTTCGCCAGCTGGGCAGCCGCACGCCGGGCCACCCGGAGGTGGGCCACACCCCGGGCGTGGAAACCACCACCGGTCCGCTGGGCCAGGGCCTGGCCAACGCGGTGGGCTTTGCGCTCGCCGAGCAGCGCCTGGCGCGTGAATTCAACCGCCTGGGCCACACGATCGTCGACCACCACACCTACGTGTTCCTCGGCGATGGCTGCCTGATGGAAGGCATCAGCCAGGAGGCGATCTCGCTGGCCGGCGTGTGGCGGCTGAACAAGCTGATCGCGCTGTACGACGACAACGGCATCAGCATCGACGGCCCGGTGCAGGGATGGTTCACCGACGACACGCCGGCCCGCTTTCGTGCCAGCGGCTGGCAGGTGCTGGGCCCCGTGGACGGGCACGACATCGCCGCGGTGAGCGCGGCGATCACCCGCGCCCGCGCCAGCACCGACCGGCCCACGCTGATCAGCTGCCGCACCACCATCGGCGCCGGCTCGCCGCAACGGGCCGGCACCGCGCAGGCGCACGGCGAGCCCTTCGGCGCCGACGAGATCGCCGCCACCCGCGCAGCCATCGGCTGGCCGCATGCAGCGTTCGAGATACCGGATGAAGTGCGCGCGCGCTGGGATGCACGCACCGCCGGTGCCGCGCGCAGCGTCGACTGGTGGCAACGCTTCTCCGCCTACGCCCAGGCGCACCCCGCGCTGGCCGCCGAGTTCCAGCGCCGCGTGGCCGGCCAGCTGCCGGCCGACTGGGCCGATACTCGCGCGGCGATCCATGCCGAGTTCGCCGGCCCCACCGACCCGATGGCCACCCGCAAGGCCTCGCAGAAGGTGCTGGCCATGCTGGCGCCGCGCATGCCCGAGCTGCAAGGCGGCAGCGCCGACCTCACTGGCTCGAACCTCACCGATTTCCCGAATGCCGGCGTGCGCCACCTGAGCTACGGTGTGCGCGAGTTCGGCATGGCCGCCATCCTGAATGGCCTGGCGCTGCACGGCGGCTTTCGGCCCTATGGCGGCACCTTCCTCGCATTCAGCGACTACAGCCGCAACGCCATCCGCATGGCCGCGCTGATGCGCCAGCCGGTGGTGCACGTGTTCACCCACGATTCCATCGGCCTGGGCGAAGACGGTCCCACCCACCAACCGGTGGAACACGCGGCCAGCCTGCGCCTGATCCCGAACCTGGACGTCTGGCGGCCCTGCGATGCGGCCGAAACCGCGGTGGCCTGGACCGCCTCGCTGGAACGCCAGGACGGCCCCAGCGCGCTGCTGCTCACGCGCCAGAACCTGGCGCCGATGCAGCGCGACGAGGCCGCGTTCGCCGCGATCGACCGCGGCGGCTACCTGCTGGCCGAGCACCCGCAGGCGCGTGCCACCTTGCTGGCCACCGGCTCCGAGGTGGCGCTGGCCATGCAGGCGCGCGACTTGCTCGCCGGGCAAGGGCTGGCCGTGCGCGTGGTGTCGCTGCCCTGCAGCACCCGCTTCGACCGCCAGGACGCCGCCTGGCGCGAGCAGGTGCTGGGCACTCTGCCGCGCTTCGGCGTGGAAGCCGGTGTCACCCGCTGGTGGGGGCAGTACGGCTGCGTGGCCGCGCTGGGGCTGGACCGCTTCGGCGAATCCGCCCCCGCGGCGGCCTTGTTTGACCACTTCGGCCTCACGGCCCCGGCGCTGGCCGCGCTGGTGACACGGAACCTCCGCACATGAGCCAACTGCAAGCCATTCTCTGGGACGTGGACGGCACGCTCGCCGAAACCGAGCGTGACGGCCACCGCGTGGCCTTCAACCGCGCGTTCGAGGCCAAGGGCCTGCCCTGGCGCTGGGACGAGGCGCACTACGGCGAGCTGCTGCGCGTGGCCGGTGGCCGCGAACGCCTGCTGCACGACATGGCCTCGCGCCCCGATGCCCCGCCGCTGGCCGACGAGCGCACCCGCCTCGCGCGCGAGCTGCACATGAGCAAGAACGCGCTGTTCGGCCAGTGGCTGCGCGCCAGCGGCACGCCGCTGCGCCCGGGCGTGCTGCCGCTGATGCAGCAGTGCCGCGAGCACGGCATCCGCATGGGCATCACCACCACCACCAGCCGCATCAACCTGCAGGCGCTGATGCAATCGGCCCTCGGCCCGCGCTGGGCCGACTGGTTTGCCGTGGTCATCTGCGGTGAGGACGTGCAGCGCAAGAAGCCCGACCCTGAGGTGTACCAGCGGGCACTGCAGGCACTGGACCTGCCGCCGCTGGCGGTGGTGGCGATCGAGGATTCACCCGGCGGCGTGGCCGCGGCGCGCGCGGCCGACATCCCGGTGGTGGTGACGCGCAGCCACTACTTCGCGCAGGCCACGATCGAGGGCGCCATCGCCATCGGCCCGGGCCTGCACCAGCGCGAGGGCTGGCGCCCGGCCCTGCGTGGCACCCATGGCCCGGTGGGCCTGGACGACCTGCAGGCCTGGTGCAGCGAGATGGACAGCGTGTCTCAGTTCGGCTGAGCCTTCGTCGCGCGCTGCAGCTCGGCCTCGACCCACGGCTGCACCGCATCGAAGACCTGGCCCGTCGCCACCGACGCGGCCTGCACCGCTGAAGCCGCATCCGCCTCGGCGGCCTGCACCACGGCCTCGAAGCTGCGGCGCGCCAGCCGCTGGCGGCTGCGGCGATCGAACAGCTCCAGCGTCAGCGCCACCCGGGCCCGGCTCGGCTGCACGCTCACATCGTGCACCAGGCTGTCCACGCTCACCGCCAGCAGCCAGTCGGCGCGCAGCGGCTCGCCCAGCAGGCCCACGGCCCCCGCCACGCCAAGCGCTTCGAGCCGGCGCTGCAACAGGCGTGGCAGCTGGCGCAGCGGCCGCTCGGTCCAGTTCGCAAACTGGTAGTACGCATAGGCCTGTGGCCGCGGCGAGTAGGCCAGCGAGAGCGTGTCGGCCATCGCATCCCCCGGCAGCGGCTGGATCAGCAAGGCCGGCACCAGTGGCTGCGGCCGGCGCTGCGGTGCCGCGCCGGCATCACGCAACTGGTAGTTCACCGTGGCCGTGGGCTCGTTGCCGATGCCCACCGATACGCAGCCGGCCAATGCCGCCGCCCCGCCCGCCAGCGCCGCTGCGCCGAAACCTCGCCGCTTCATGGCTTGCCCTCCCCAGGCCCGAGTTGCTGTTTGCCAGGCCCGAGCAGGGCGGCGCGCGGGTCGCGCAGCCGGTCGAGCACGCGGGTGGCGGCTTCCACGCTCAGCCGCAGTTCACCCACCGCGGCGTCGAGCTGGTCGTCCACCGTGGCGGCCGATTGCTCCAGCCGCCTGGCCGTGGCCAGGGCCTGGGTCTGCACCGCGTCGGTGGCGCTGGCCACCTGGGCCAGTGCGCGCCGGGCGTCGGCGAGCGTGCGCTCGGCCTCGGCCAGGGTCTTGTCCAGCCGCTCGGCGCTGCGCTCGCCGGCGGTGGCAATGCGGTCGCCTGCCTCGCCCACGCGGGTGGCGGCGCTGCCCACCTCGGTTGCGGCGCTGCCCACCTGGCGCAGCGCCTGGTCCAGCGCGCCCAGGCGCTTGCTCAGGCCCTGCATCAGCTCGCGCATCGCCCGGATGGTGGCCATGGTCGCCTCGCGGTTCTCGGCGGTGAGCAGCTGGTTGATGTTGTTCAGCGCCCCGGCGGCGGCCTCGCCCACCTGGTTCACGCGGCCGGCGATCTCGTCCAGGTCGGAGCGGCCCTCGTGGATGACCGGGTAGCGCTCGTTGTCCGTCACCTCGGTGAGCGGCGGGCCGGCCGGCTCGCGCGTGACCAGCGTGATCGCGGCGATGCCGGTGACGAAGTTGCGCGTCACCACGGCCACGGTGTTGGTCGTCACCGGCACGCGCCTGTCGACCCGGATGTCCACCCGCACGCGGTTGAGCTTTTCGCGCGCCAGCGCGTAGTCCTCCACCCGGCCCACCTTGATGCCGCGCAGGTTCACGTCGGCGCCCACGTCCAGGCCATCGAGCGACTGGCGCTCGAAGTAGATGGCATAGCGGTTGAAATCGTTCTTGCCGCCGGCGTGCTTGAGCCATACCACGCTGCCCACCAGTGCCGCCACCAGCAGCAGCACCACCGCGCCCACGAAGGTGTAGCGTGCCTCAGCTTCCATGGTTGGCCCCTTCCCCTATGCGTTGCCGGGCCGAGAAATAGGCCCGCACCCAATCGTCGTCCACCCCCACCACCTCGTGCACCGTGCCGTCGGCGAGCACCTTGCCGCGCGAGAGCACGATCACCCGGTCCACCACGGTGAGCAGGGTGTCCAGGTCGTGCGTGACCAGGAACACCGTGATGCCCAGCTCGTCCACCAGCGAGCGCACCAGCGCATCGAAGGCGCGTGCGGTGATCGGGTCCAGCCCCGAGGTGGGCTCGTCGAGGAACAGCACCTCGGGCTCCAGCGCGATCGCGCGTGCCAGCGCCGCGCGCTTGCGCATGCCGCCCGACAGCTCGCTGGGCAGCTTGGCGCCGGCCTCGGGCGGCAGCCCGGCCTGCAGCAGGCGCAGACGCACCAGCGCTTCAATCGTGTCGGGCGCCAGCGTCGTGTGCTCGTGCAGCGGCACGGCCACGTTCTGCGCCACGGTGAGCGAGGAGAACAGCGCGCCGTCCTGGAACATCATGCCGAAGCGGCGGCGCACCTGCGCGAGTTCGCCCGCCTCGGCCGCCCACATGTCGGTGCCCAGCAGGCGCACGCGGCCGCCGGTGGGGCGGTGCAGGCCGATGATCTCGCGCAGCAGCACCGATTTGCCGGTGCCGCTGCCGCCGATCAGCCCCACCAGGGTGCCCGGCTGCACCGCGAAGCTCACGCCGTCGTGCACCGTCTGCGCGCCGAAGCGGCTGACGATGTCCTGCACCTCGATCACCGGCTCGGCCTGCATGCTCACCAGTCCAGCGCCTGCAGCAGCACCGCGAAGGCCGCATCGAGCAGGATCACCGCCACGATGCTCTGCACCACGGTGGAGGTGGTGGCGATGCCCAGCGCGCGCGTGTCGCGGTCGACCGACATGCCCATGCGGGTGCCGATCACCGCAATCGCCAGCGCGAACACCGGCGCCTTGACCAGGCCCACGAACACATGCCGCACTGCCAGCGCCTCGCGCAGCCGCGCGAGGAAGGCGTTGGGCGTGATGTCCAGCATGGGGCCGGCCACGAGCATCGCGCCGACCAGGCTCATCACATCGCCCACGAACACCAGCAGCGGCAGCGCCAGCATCAGCGCCAGCACGCGCGGCACCACCAGCACCTGCTGGGGCGACAGGCCCAGCGTGCGGATGGCGTCGGTCTCCTCGGTCAGCCGCATCGAGCCCAGTTGCGCGGTGAAGGCCGCGCCGGAGCGGCCGGCCACGATCACGGCCACGATGATCGGCCCCAGCTCGCGCGTGGCGCCGATGCCCACGCCGTCCACCACGAAGATGTTGGCGCCGTACTTCTCGGCCTGCAGCCCCAGCAGGTAGGTGAAGACCACGCCGATCAGCATGGTCACCAGCGCCACCACCGGCAGCGCGTCCAGCCCCGTTTGCTCCAGCTGCACGGTCAGCTCGCGCGGCCGGGCCTGGCGCGGGTGGCGCAGCGCGGTGGCCAGCGCCACCAGCACCTCGCCGAAGAAGCTGACATGGCCGTGCATCAGGTGCAGCAGCGCCAGCGTCTTGCGGCCCAGCACCGCCACGACGCCCAGGCGATGCGATGGCGCCGACGGCGGCAAGGTGGCCAACTGGCCCTGCACCCGCTCGATCAGGCGTCGGTTCGCCGGGCCCAGGCCTGACCAGGACGCGGGTGCTGCGGCCACGCCGGCGCGTTGCAGCGCACGCAGCAGCACCAGTGCCGAGGCCGAATCGATCTCCACCAGTTCGGTGGCATTCACTGCGGTGTCCGGCGTGAGCCCCAGGCCGGCCAGGGCCGGCTCCAGCCGGCCCAGCTGGTGCAGGCGCCAGCGGCCCCGCAGGTGCAGGGTCGCCCCGGCGGGGCCGGGTTCCAGCTGGCACAGGGCCTCGTCGGCGTCTGGTGCGGAGGGCTGCTGGTGTGTCGGCATGGCAGCACGCATTGTTGCCCAGGCCATGGCGTGGGCCGGCCCGGGCTGCAGGCAACGAGCAACACCCGGGCCAGGCTCGGCGCCGGGCCTCTAAGTGATAAATTTCTCGCCACCACCGCCGATAACGATGCAAGCCGGCACACCGTGGCACCCGCTGACACCCGACAGCGGGGCATGGCCGGATCACCGACCCATGAACCGCCCTGCATGAGCCCGCCTCGCGTGGAACCCCCGCTGTCGGCGGCGTGGCCCACCACGCCGCCGCGCCGCCGCTGGCCCATGCTGCTGGGCGAGCATCCGTCCACACGCCGGCAGGCGGCCGCGGTGCTGTTCTCGTTCACCACCTACCTGCTGTACGGCCTGATCTTCGCGATCCAGGTGTGGCTGGGGGTCGTGGCGCCGGCGGTCGGCGTGGCCATCGTTGCCAGCGGGCTCGTGTTCAACGGCCTGTGTTATGCGCTGGTGCGCAGCGGCATCGCGCGCGAAGGGCTGGATCCGGGGCTGGCGCACACGCAGCTCACGGTGGGGGTGCTGTTCATGCTGGCCGCGTATGCCGCCTCCGGGCCCGCTGCCTCGGGCGTGCTGATCGTGATGGCCAGCCACATCGTGTACGCCATGTTCACGCTGCCCCCGCGCGTGGTGTGGGCACTGGTGGGCGGCTCGCTCACGGGCCTGGCGCTCACGATGGTCGGCTGCGGCCTGCTGTGGCCGGAGCGTTTTCGCACCGACACCCAGCTCGTGGCCTTCCTGTACGCCGCGCTGGTGGTGCCGTTGATCGCGATGCTGTCCGATCGCCTGACCACGCTGACGCAACGCCTGAAGACCCAGCATGCCGCGCTGGAGCAGGCACTGGCCAAGGTGCAGGAGCTGGCCACGCGCGACGAGCTCACCCGCGCGCACAACCGCGCCCACATGCAGGCGCTGCTGGACAACCAGCACGCGCAGCACCGCCGCATGCAGGCACCGATGACGGTGGCCATGATCGACCTGGACCACTTCAAGCGCATCAACGACCGCCATGGCCACGCCACCGGCGACGAGGTGCTGCGCCGCTTCGCGACGCTGGCCCGCGCCGAGCTGCGCTCGATCGACCAGCTCGCGCGCTGGGGCGGCGAGGAGTTCCTGGTGCTGCTGCCCAACACCGCGGCCGACGATGGCCTGCGCGCGCTGGACCGCCTGCAACGCAAGCTGGCCGATGGGCGGCTGGCGGGCATGCCCGAGGGCCTGGTGGTCACCTTCTCGGGCGGGGTGGCCCAGGTGGCAGGCGATGAGCCGGTGGAGGCCGCCGTCGCCCGCGCCGACGCGGCGATGTACCGCGCCAAGCACAACGGCCGCGGCCACAGCCTCTGCGCCTGAGGCCGGCGCCGGTGCGTCGCAGCGACACCACGGCGTTCAGCCCTGGCAAGCCTGCGTCGGCGGCATCATCGCCTGCAGGCGGCGCTTGAGTTCGTCCTCGCTCGGCTCTTCGAGGTGGGTGGAGATGAACCAGTGGTGGCCGAAGGGGTCGATGATGGCGCCGCTGCGGTCGCCCCAGAACTGATCGGCCAGCGGCATCGTGGCGGTGGCGCCGGCCGCCAGCGCGCGGGCCACCACGGCATCCGCATCGGGCACGTACAGCACCGCGCTGGAGGCCGAGCCGCCCAGCGTCAACGGGCCCAACGCGCCCATCTGCGGCCGCTCCTCGGTGAGCAGGAAGCTGCTCGGGCCCACGCGCAACTCGGCATGCAGCACGCTGCCGTCCGGCGCATCCAGCCGCACCAGCTGCTCGGCACCGAACACGCGCTGGTAGAACGCAATGGCGTCCGATGCGCCCTTGATGGTGAGGTAGGGCAGCGCCCCGCGCGCCGGCGGCACCGGCGGCACCGCGGGCTTCGCCGCGGCCTGCTGGGCCGCGAGCTGCGCACGCTGCCGGTCTTCCTGCGCCCGCAGTTCGGGTGCGAACTCGGTGCCGAAGTCCTCGGCCTCGAAGACCTGGCGGATCTCGACCACTGAATCACCGTCCAGCGGGTTCGGGCAGCGCTTGACCCATTCAATGGCCTCCTGCAGCGAGCCCACCTGCCACAGCCAGAAGCCGGCGATCAGCTCCTTGGTCTCGGCAAAGGGCCCGTCGAGCACGGTGCGGTGCTGGCCCGAGAACAGTACCCGGGCGCCCTTGGCGCTGGGCTGCAGGCCCTCGCCGGCGAGCATCACGCCCGCGTCGATCAGCGCCTGGTTGTAGGCGCCCATGTCGGCCATCAGTTGTTCGCTGGGCATCTTGCCGGCTTCGGTGTTTTCGTCGGCACGGATCTGGACCATGAATCGCATCGTGGGGCTCCTTGGGGGGGGTCAGGACAGAAAAGGTCTGCGTTGCCACGACGCGCAAGGCCGGTGATTTTCGACAAGGCGGCGTTGCCTGTGCGGCCGCCCGGCCCGCGGCCCTGTCGACCCGAGGGCGGGACAGGCCTAGACTCCCGGGTTATCCCTGAATGTCACGAGTCGCCGTGCCCCTGTTGTTGCCTGCCCGCCAATCCCGCCAGCTGATCCGGGCCGCCCTGCTCGGGCTGTCGCTGTACGCCGGCCTGGCCGGGGCCCAGGTGCCCACGCTCACGCTGGAGTCGCTGCCGCGCCCCGCCCCGCCGCCGCCCGAGGCGCGGCCGGTGGTGCCCTCGCAGGTGCTGCGCTGGCGCGAGGAGGCCAAGGCGCTGGAACACGGCGACGGCCGTGAACGCGACCCGGTGCTCGCGGCCCAGCTCTACTGCCGGGCGGCCCGCTTCGGCGATGCCGAGGCGCAGTTCAACCTGGCCTGGATGCTGACCAATGCGCGCGGCATCGAGCGTGACGACGCACAGGCCGCGCACCTGTTTGCCGCCGCTGCCGAGCAAGGCCTGCCGCAGGCGCAGAACATGCTCGCCGCGATGGGCACCCCACGCGGCGCGCCTCCGGTGTGCCTGCGCCCACCGGAGGCCGACGCAGCGCCGCCACCCGCTGCGGCCACCGCCAAGCCTGCCGCACCACGCGTGGTGGCCGCGCTGCCGCCCCCGCCGCCGCCGGCCAATGCGCCGCCGCAGATCGTGCGCTTCGTGAACCTGGTGGCCCCGGAGTACCAGCTCGCGCCACACCTGGTGCTGGCGGTGATGGCCACCGAATCGAACTTCGACCCGCTGGCCGTCTCGCCCAAGAACGCGCAGGGCCTGATGCAGCTGATCCCGGACACCGCGGCCCGCTTCAACGTGCGCCGCATCACCGACCCGGCGCAGAACATCCGCGGCGGCATGGCCTACCTACGCTGGCTGCTGGCCTACTTCGAGGGCGACGTGTCGCTGGCCCTGGCCGCGTACAACGCCGGTGAACGCGCGGTGGAGCGCTACCGCGGCGTGCCGCCCTATGCCGAAACCCGGCTGTACGTGCGCCGCATCCTCGCGGCCATCGGCGGCCAGCGGCTGCACCCCTTCGACCCCAAGGTGACCCCGCCTTCCGAGGTGCTGCCGCTGATGCGCATCACCCGCACGGCCGCCTCGGGCCGGTGAGCCGGCCGCACGGCCGCTGCGTTTGTCTTCGCGACGACAGTCCGGCCCGATCGCGGCCCCTAGCATGCGCCCCACTTTGGCGCGTCGCCGAAGGCAGGAGTCCGCATGTCCCAGCGTCCGATCACGCGCCGCCACCTTCTCCGGGGCCTTGCCGCCGCCGGCGGCTCCTTCAGCAGCCTGGGCGCCCTGGCGCAGGCCCCGTCGGCCGAGGCCCTGGCCGCGGCCGCCTCGGCTGCCGGCGCCAGCCTGCCGGGCAGCCCGAACGACATCCTGATCGGCCAGAGCGCGCATTTCAGCGGCCCGCTGGCCCCCACCTCGATCGCGCCGGCCCAGGGCGTGGACCTGGCGATCGCCGAGTTCAACCGCAAGGGCGGCGTCGGCGGCCGCAAGGTGCGGCTGATCAAGATGGACGACGCCTACACGCCGAAGAGGTGCGTCGACAACGTCCATACGCTGATCGACGAGCGCAAGGTCGTCGCGCTCTACGGCCTGGCCAGCACCGGCAACGTGGCCGCGGTGCTGCCGGTGCTGGCCGAGAAGAAGGTGCCGCTGGTGGGCGTGTACACCGGCTCGCCCACGGTGCGGGCGAAGCACCACCCGTACTTCTTCACCGGCACCGCGAGCTACCGCGACGAGGTGGTGCAGATGGTGCGCAACCTGGTCGCCATCCAGCGCACGAACCTCGCGCTGGTCTACCAGAACAGCCCCTTCGGCCAGCTGATGCTGCCGGTGGTGGAAGAGGTGGCCAAGGAGCTTGGCGCCACGCTGGTGGCCAAGCGCTCGGTGGAGATCAGCGGCAGCGACGCCGAGGCCACCGTGCAGGCACTGGCCCCGGCCCGGCCGCAGGCGGTGCTGGTCATGTCCTTCGGCGTCTCGGTGGTGGGCGTGGTGAAGGCGGTGCGGGCGCACATCGGCGTGCCGGCCTACCTGGTGTCGGTGGCCACCACCGGCAACGTGATCAACACGCTGGGCGACGATTCGCGCGGGCTGGCCGTGACCCAGGTGCTGCCCTACCCCTGGCGCGCCGCCACGCCGCTGACGCGCGAATTCACCAGCGCCGTCGAGCGCGCGAAGCTCGCGCCGGACTACGAGCTGATGCTCGGCTACCTGAACATGCGGGTGCTGCTCGAAGGATTGCGCCGCATCAAGGGCGCGGTGACGTCGGAGTCCATCGTCACCGCGATGGAAGGCCTGGGCAAGACCGACCTCGGCGGCTACGCGCTGAACTACGGCCCGCAGAACCACCATGGCTCGAACTTCGTCGAGATCACGATCGTGGGGCCGAATCGGCGGTTCATGCGCTGAGGTTCCGGGCCGTTGACGTTGGAAGCAGGCTGGCCGAGCGGTGCAGGCGTCCTCTACACCCCGAACGCCCCACTCGCGGCTTCGGCGATGTCCAGCACCTTCACGGTTTCGCTTGACTTCAAGTTGACTTGAGTTGGCAGACTGCCGCGCAACTCAACCGCCGGCAAGGAGCCCACGATCGAATCGGAACGCGAGATCAACGACGAACAGGCGACGCTGTGGAACGGCCCGGCCGGCCGCGCATGGGTCGAGATGAAGGACCTGCTCGACCAGATGTTCATGCCCTTCGAAGACCAGTTGGTCGAAGCCGTCGCGGCCGCCGGTGGTGGCCGGGTTCTCGATGTGGGCTGCGGCACCGGCGGCACGACGCTGGCCATCGCGAAACGGATCGCCGCGCCGGCCACCCGCTGCGTGGGCATCGACATCTCCGCGCCCATGCTCGCCGTGGCCCGCGACCGCGCCACCCACCAAGGTTTGCCGGCCACCTTCGTGTGCGCCGATGCGCAGGGCCATCCGTTCGAGCCGGCGTCCTTCGACATGATCGTCTCGCGCTTCGGGGTGATGTTCTTCGCCGACCCGGTGCGCGCGTTCCAGAACCTGCGGGCTGCCGCGCGCAGCGATGCCGGCCTCGCGTTCGTCGCCTGGCGAAGCGCCACGGAAAACCCGTTCATGACGACGGCCGAGCGCGCCGCTGCGCCGCTGCTGCCGGAGCTCCCGGCGCGCCGGCCTGAATCGACAACCGGTCAGTTCGCCTTTGCCGACCGCGACCGGAGCGTCGCGATCCTGCAGCGCAGCGGCTGGACGGCCATCGACATCGAGCCGATCGACATCGTCTGTACGCTGCCCGCGCACGAGCTGGACCGCTACCTGAGCTGGCTGGGGCCGGTCGGCGTGCTGCTCCAGAAGGCCGACGGGCCAACCCGCCACAGGGTCATCGACACGGTTCGCACGGCCTTCGCGCCCTACATGCACGGAGATGAGCTCCGGTTCACAGCTGCCTGCTGGCGGGTCAACGCGCGGGCGCCGAAAGCCCGGCAGGGTGGCCTTGCGGCAGGTGATGCGGTGGTTCCGGACGCCCAGCAGCGCGCTCACACGCGAACGCAATAGCGGCTTCTGTATTCGCGCGGCGTCAGTTGCGTGCGGCGCTTGAAGACCTTGCTGAAGGTGGAGACATCCTCGTAGCCGCAACGGCCGGTGATGTCCTGCAACGACAACTGCGTCGATTCCAGCAAGGCCCTGGCGCGCTCGACCCGCAGCTGCTGCAGGTAGGCCACCGGCGTACAGCCCAGCACCTGCTGGAAGCGCCGCGCCAAGGTGCGCTGGCTGGTGTGGCAATGCGCCGCCAGCTCCGGCAGCGCACAGGGCTTGTCGAGCCGCTCATTGAGCCAGCGCCGCGCCCGCTCGATCAGCACATGACCCTCGCTCTGGATCATGGCGCTGGCGATGTAGGGGGCCTGGCTGGCGCGTTGGGCGTCGATCACCAGGATGCGCGCGGTCAGCTGACGCAGTTCCTCGCCGCCGAAGTGGCCCACCAGCCACAAGGCCAGGTCGAAGTACGAGGTGATCCCGCCGGATGACAGGAAGCTTCGGTCGCGAACCACCAGCTGCTCGGCATCCAGCGCAACCAGCGGGTAGCGGTTGCGGAAGAACGCACCGAGCCACCAACTGGTCGTGGCGCGGTGGCCGTCGAGCAGGCCCGCCTCGGCGACGAGGCAGGTGCCCGAGCAGGCCGACCCCAGCAACTGCAACCGTCCACCGAGGTTCTGCAGCGCCAGCTGTTCATCACGCGTGTCCTGCAGCACAGCGGCCAGATCCTGCGTGGCATCGTGGTACGCGCTCGGCAGCAGCAGCACATCGGGGCTGGCCTCGCGCAGGGGACGGTGGTTGAAGCTGATGCCCCCGACGGCAAAGTTCTTGCGGCGAACACTCAGCCACTCCACGTTGAAGACGACGCGGCGCCGGGCCGGACGAATCTGCGCCAGCGTGTTGGCGATGCGAAAGACATCCGCCGGGCCCACGGCGCTGCTCGGCAGGCAGCCCGGGTAGACCAGGATGCCGATCTGGACGGGTTTTGCAGCGCTCATGCAGTGGCCAAAATGCACATGGAACAGGCAGTTTAGCCACTGTCGCGCCGGGGCGGGCCCATCGAAACTGATGGCACCCCTCAAGACCGGAGCCCTTCGATGACAACTGCCCACGCCAACGCCGGAGCGAATCCCCACGCTGTGGACGATGCCGCCGCCACCCGCTTGCTGCACGCCCAGGTCGATGGCCTGGACGTGGCCTACCGTGAGGCGGGCGACCCGCGGAACCCGGCATTCGTGCTGCTGCATGGGTTCCCGAGTTCGTCGTTCATGTTTCGACGCCTGATCCCGTTGCTGGCGCCCCGCTTTCACGTCATTGCGCCGGACTACATCGGTTTCGGCGACTCGGCAGCGCCACCGGCCACTGAATTTGCGTACACCTTCGACGCGCTGACGGCCCATGTCACGGGCCTGTTGGCGCAGCTGGGCATCGAGCGCCACTACCTCTACATGCAGGACTACGGCGGCCCGATCGGGCTGCGCATGGCCAGTGCCAGGCCGCACGCCATCTTGGGCTTGGTGGTGCAGAACGCGAACAGCTACCTCGACGGCATCGGCGCGCTGACCGGTGCGGCCTTCACCGCCTTGTGGCAAGGCCATGACGAAACCGGCGTGCGCTGGCTGCTCACACCGCAGATGACCCAGCACCAGTACACCGCGGGCAGCCGTGACCCGGCAGCCCTCGACCCCGCGACCTGGACACGCGACTCATCCCTGTTGAGCCGGCCCGGCAGCGACGAGCGCCAGGTGGCCCTGTTCCGCGACTACCAAAGCAACGTGGCCCGCTACCCGAAGTGGCAGGCCTACTTGCGCGATCGCCAGCCCAGGACCCTGGTGGTCTGGGGCGACGGCGACCCGCTGTTCACCCCCGCCGGGGCCGATGCCTATGGCCGCGACCTGCGCGACATCGCCATCCATCACCTGAACACGGGCCACTTCGCACTCGAAGAGGACGTTCAGCTGATCGCCCAACTGACGCTCGACTTCTTTGCGCGCTCATCCATCACCACCACCTCCTGAAGGAAGCTTGAATGTCGCTCACCTCCGCCTATCCCGCATTGCCGGCGTTCACCGTCGCCCTGGTGGCCTTGTTCATGAAGACGACGCTGACGAGTGGCCTGCAGGTTGTCAGCCGTGTGCGCGCCGGCGTCTTCCCGATCCCTGAAGACGCGCGGCTGATGCGCAAGCGACCAGCCGACGCCGAGGCCGACTTCGTGCGCCGGTGCGCAAACGTCTGGCGCAATGACACAGAGAACCTGCCGCTGTTCCTGGCGCTTGCGCTGGCCTATGTGCTGCTGGGCGCGCCGGCACAAGCAGCGCAGGTTCTGTTCGGGGCCTATGTCGTGCTGCGCTATGTCCACACGCTGGTTTTTCTGCTTGGCCTGCAACCCTGGCGCGCCGTGCTCTACCTTGCGGGCATGGTCGTGTGCTGGACCATGGCCCTGAAGTCGATTGCGTTGCTGCTTGCAGGCACGTGAACAGCGGCCAGCGCTGCGGCACGGCCTGGCGCCGAGCGGCGCCGACTCCGTCGCGGCCTCAGCGCGCCATCGAATCGCAACCCGGCCGGCCCCAAGCATGCTGCGCAGGCCCAGGACACCTTCGCAGCGGCACCGGGCCTGTGCAGGCAACGCGAGGGCTGTGCGCTCATGGCTGCGCCCTAGGGATGCGCGAAGTCGCCCCGAATCGGCGTGCCCACTTCCCTGGTGTCGGTGTGGCCACCACCGGCAGCGTGATCAACACGCTGGGCGACGATTCACGCGGCCTGGCCGTGACCCAGGTGCTGCCCTACCCCTGGCGCGCCACCACGCCGCTGACGCGCGAGTTCAGCAGCGCGCTGGACCGCGCCAAGCGCTACGCGCTGAACTACGGCCCGCAGAACCACCATGGCTCGAACTTCGTCGAGATCACGATCGTGGGGCCGAATCGGCGGTTCATGCGCTGAGGTTCCGGGCCACTGACGCTGGGAACGGCGCAGACGCCCTCGCTCCAGCACAAGGCAAGCGGTGCACACCGGCACCGATGTGCTCAGCCCTCGTGCGCCGTGAACAGCTTCGGGTCGTCGCGAATCAGCCGGGCCGTGCGCTCGAAATGCGCTCGCAGCAGGGCCACGGCATCATCGGCACGGCCTTCGATTGCGGCTTCCATCATCTGCTGGTGCTCGGCCTTGACCGCGCGCTTGACGAAGGCGCGCGGTGCCGACAGGCGGCGGTAGCGGTGGTGCTGGTCGGCCAGCTGATCGCAGAAGGCCAGCAACCAGCGTGAGCCGCAGCCGGCAATCAACGCGCGGTGGAAGGCCCGGTGGAGAGGCTCCCACTCCGGGTTGGCCTCGAATCGGCTGTCCGACAGCGAGCGCGGCGTGCGCGAAAGCCGGTGGTGCGCCAGCACCAGCGCTTCCTCCCAGGCCGTGGCGTGGGCGGCGATCGACTCGCGCAGCGCAATCTCCTCCAGCCAGCATCGCGTCTTGGTGATCTCGGCCAGGTCTTCGGCGCTGATGCCAGCCACGACGAAGCCACGCTGTTCGCGCCGCTCCACCAGGCCGTCGGACACCAGCCGGTTCAGCGCCTCGCGCAACGGCGTCGGGCTGGTCTGGTAGCGCTCGGCCAGTGCCTCGATCGCCAGCTTGGTGCCGGGCTCCGGTTCGCCGGCCAGCAGGTCGCCGCGCAGCTGGTCGTAGAGGCTGGTCGCGCGCGTGGCGTTGCCGTTCGGGCTGGGGGGGGCTGGGGTGCGGGCCATGGTTCGCTCAATGTACACAAGACTCGGCATCCGTTCTTTTGTGTCTTATTGATTGCCTTTCTACGTTTTATATATAAAACTACACCGCCTTGGCCGACTGCCGCCGCCATTGCCAGAAACGGACTCCCGATGCGCCTGACCACCTTCCTGCACAACGGCCAGCCGCGCCTGGGGCTCGTCACGGGCGACGCCGTGATCGACCTCGCCGCCGCCGTGCCCGGCACCCCGCCCGAGCTGCGCGCCGCGCTGGCCGCCGGCGTGGACCTGGCCGCTGCGGCACAGCGCGCGCAGACCGGCCATGCGCCGCGCCTGCCGCTGGCGGGCCTGCAGTTCGCACCGCTGGTGCCCGAACCCGGCAAGACCATCTGCCTGGGCCTGAACTACTTCGACCACGCCAAGGAAGGCGGCCGCGACAAGCCGGACTACCCCTGGTTCTTCTACCGCGGCAAGAGCTCGCTGGTGGGCCACGGCCAGCCGGGCCTGTGCCCCAGGGCCTCGGTGAAGTTCGACTACGAAGCCGAACTGGCGGTGGTCATCGGCCGCCGGGTGCCGCGCCACGTGGCCGCGCTCGATGCGCTGGCCTATGTCTTCGGCTACAGCTGCTTCAACGACATGTCGGTGCGCGATTTCCAGAAGCGCACGCCGCAATGGACCATCGGCAAGAACTTCGACGGCACCGGCGGCTTCGGCCCGGTGCTGGTGACGGCCGACGAACTGCCGCCCGGCGCCACCGGGCTGCGCATCCAATCGCGCCTGAACGGCCAGGTGATGCAGGACGCCAGCACCAGCGACATGATCTTCGGCGTGGCCGAGACCATTGCACTGCTGTCCGAGTGCATGACACTGGAACCCGGGGACACGCTGGTGATGGGCACGCCCGCCGGCGTCGGCCAGGCGCGCACGCCGCCGGTGTGGATGCAGGTCGGCGACACCATCGAGGTCGAGATCGAACGCATCGGCCTGCTGCGCAACCCCATCGTTGCCGAAGCCTGAGCGGCGCCACGCCATGCAACGCCGCCGCATCACCCACCTGATGGCCGGGTTGCTGGCCCTGCCCACCTTGGCGCGTGCCCAGGCCTGGCCCGACAAGCCGGTGAAGTGGCTGCTGTCGCAGCCGCCGGGCTCGGGGCCGGACACCGTGGCGCGCCTGCTGGCCGACCGGCTGGCCAAGGCCTGGGGCCAGGCCGTGGTGGTCGAGAACAAGCCTGGCGGGCAGAACATCATCGGCGCGCAGGCTGCCGCGCGGGCGCCGGCCGATGGCCACAACTTCTACTTCGCCACCACCGCGGCGCTGGTGACCAACCCGCTGCTGTTCAAGTCGCTGCCCTACGACCCGGCGAAGGACTTCGCGCCGGTGGCCTTTGTCGCGCGCAGCCCGTTTGCCCTGATGGTGTCGGCCAGCTCGCCGATCCGGTCGCTCGACGAGCTGATCGCGCGTGCCAGGGCAGAGCCCGGCAAGCTCTCGGTCGGCAACGAAGGGCCGCGTACTTTCAGCGGCATGATCTCGCGCCTGTTCAACGCCCGCGCCCGGGCCGGCGCCAACCTCGTGGCCTATGCCTCGGTGGGCGTGGGCACGCAGGACCTGATCGGTGGCCACGTGGATGCGATGGTGGCCGACCTCGCCTCCACTGCCGCGCTGGCGCGGCAGGGCCGGCTGCGGCTGCTGGCCACCACCGCGCCCCAGCGCGTGGCCGGCTGGGAGACGGTGCCGACCCTGGCCGAAACCCTGCCCGGCTTCGACATGGTGGGCTGGTTCGCCCTGGTGGCACCGGCCGGCACGCCGGCGGCGGTGGCCGAGCACGTGAACCGCGATGTCAGCGCCCTGCTGGCCGACAAGGAGGTGGCCGAGCGCATCGCCAGCATCGGGCCGCTGGCCGATGGCAGCATGGGGGTCGAAGCGGTGGGCGCCTTCCTGCGCAGCGAGCGCACGCGCTGGACAGCCATTGCACAGGAGATCGGCTTGCTGCCGGAATGAGCAGCCGCGGAAAAACCACCCGATGACCGCCCCCCAGATGCCTTCCATGCCCGAAGACCTGGCCGAGCGCCTGCGCGCGCTGGGCAGCGGCGCCAGCCTGGCCGAGGTGCAGGCGCTGTACGCGCCGCTGCTGGCGGCACAGCCGCGCGAGGACGTCACGCTGACGGCCGACCTCGCCTACGGGCCTCACCCGCGCCACCAGCTCGACCTCTATACGCCGCCCGGCGCCGGGCCGCACCCGGTGCTGGCCTGGTGGCATGGTGGCGGCTTCATCCGCGGCAGCAAGGAGCAGCGCGCCAACCTGGGCTGGTGGGGCGCCCGCGAAGGCTTCGTCACGGTGCTGCCGAACTACCGGCTGGCGCCCGAGAGCCGCTGGCCCAGCGGCCCCGAGGACGTGGTGGCCGTGTGGCAGTGGCTGCAGACCCATGCGGCGCGCTTCGGCGGCGATGCACAGCGCCTCGTGCTGGCCGGCGAATCGGCCGGCGCCGCGCATGTGGCCGCCGCCTGCCTGATGCGGCGCTTCCAGCCCGCGCACTGGCACGTGGCCGGCGCCGTGCTGTGTTCCGGCCCCTACAACGCGCGGCTCGAGGGGCTGGCGCGTGCGCAGTTCGGCATCCCCACGCCGGATCCGCGCAACGAAGCCTACTTCGGCCCCGAGCGCGCGGACTGGGATGCGGCCAGCATCGTCGAGCAGGTGGATGCAGCCCCGTTTCCGCTGTGGCTCAGCGTGGGCGAACGCGACCTGCTGCAAATGCAGGTGCAGGCCGGCGAGCTGTTCGCGCGGCTGGTCTCGCGGCACGGCTTCGCGCCCGAACTGCACCTGCTGCGCGAGCACAACCATTTTTCGGCCGGCTTCAGCCTTGGCACTGTCGACACGAGCGTCAGCACACCGCTGGCCGAGACGCTACACCAATGGACACGTCCTTGACGCGCTAGCACACCATCCCCGCCAACCGCCGTCAGGCCACCAGGAGGCCCCATGTCCGCCATCGTCTTCACCAATGTCCACCTGTTCGACGGCAGCGGTGCACCGCGCTTTGCCGGCGAACTGCGGGTGCAGGACAACACCATCGTCGAGCTCGCACGCGGCGGCCAGCAGGTCGGCCGCGGCGACGCGCGGCTGATAGACGGCCAGGGCGGCACGTTGATGCCGGGCCTGACCGACGTGCACGCCCACCTGGCGCTGGGCTCCACCGTCGAGCAGATCAACAAGCCCGGTGACCGCAACGACGCGCAGACCGCGCTGCTCATCGCGCACTGCGGCCGCGTGATGCTGGACCATGGCTTCACCTCGGCCTATTCCGGCGGCTCGGGCTCGATGCTGGCCGAGGTGGCCGCGCGCCAGGCCTTCGACGCCGGCTGGGTGCCCGGCCCGCGCTTGCGCACCTCCTCCTTCGAGCGGGTGCCCGGCGGCCCGATGGGGCTGCAGACCCGCTTCCCCGGCCGCGCCGTGCGCGAGCCGCAGCCGGCCGAGGTGGCCGCCTTCGTCGCCGAGGCGGCGGCGGCCGGTGTCGATGCGGTGAAGTTCCTGCTCAACGGCGTCAGCGCCTTCGATGCCGGCAGCAACCAGGGCGAGCAGTTCCACGAGGCCGAGATCGCGGCCGCGGCCGACATGGCGCGCCGCAAGCACGTGTGGCTGACGGCACACTGCTACACCGCCGAGTCCATCCGCATGGCCGTGCACCACGGCTTCCGCGTGCTGTACCACTGCACCTATGCCGACGAGGCTGCGCTGGACGCGATGGAACAGCACAAGGACCGCCTCTTCGTCGGCCTGGCGCCCGGCATCGTCGAGGCCGACCTGCTGCGCGGCCCGAGTTTCGGCGTGATGGCCAGCGAGGCCGACCGCCGCGAGCAGGCCGACGCCGCCGAGCGCATCCGCTGGGTGGGCCGCGAATTGCGGCGGCGCGGCATCCGCAACCTACCCGGCGGCGACTATGGCTTCCCCTGGAACCCGGTGGGCGGCAATGCACGCGACCTGGCGCTGTTCGTCGAATGGTTCGGCCACACGCCCGCCGAAGTGCTGCACGCCGCCACCGCGCTGGGCGGCGAGGTCTTGGCCATGCCCGAGCGCCTGGGCCGCCTGGCCAACGGCTACCTGGCCGACCTGCTGCTGGTGGACGGCGACCCGACGGCCGACATCGGCCTGCTGGGCAAGCGCGACAAGCTGCGCGTGATCATGAAGGACGGCCGGCTGCACCGGTGCACGCTGTAAGCGCCCCCAGGGCCAGGCTGCGTGAACGGGCGCCGCAGGTCCTACTTCTCCTGCCTGCTCTTGCGGTGGCCCCGGACTCCGCCGTTCGGGCGCCCGCCCGTGCAGGCGCCTGGTTCCGGCGGCACGGCGGGTGCCGTGGGTTCGAAGCCCGGCAGCGTCTCGCGCGGCACGCGCTGGCCCTGGCGTTTTTCGATCAGGCGGAAATGCGCCTCGGCCGCGGCGGTGACGAAGCTGATCGCATCGCCCTGGCCACCGGCGCGGCCGGTGCGGCCGATGCGGTGGACGTAGTCGTCGGCGGCGCGCGGCAGGTCGTAGTTGACGACCATCGGCAGCGCCTCGATGTGCAGGCCGCGGGCGGCCATGTCGGTGGCCACCAGCACCTGCACGCGCCGGGCCTTGAAGTCGTCGAGCACACGCACCCGCGCGCCCTGGCTCAGCTCGCCATGCAAGGCCTGGGCCTGCAGGCCGCCGCGACGCAGCTTGCCGGCCACGTGCTCGGTGGCATAGCGGGTTGCGACGAAGACCAGCGCGCGGTCCTGGCCCGCAGCCTGCACCAGGTGCTTCAGCAGCGCGGTGCGGCGCGCTTCGTCGACGACGATGGCCCGCTGGCGGATGTCCGCCCGCGCCGCAAGAGCAGTGGCGACGCGGATGTCCTGCGGCTCCTGCAGCCACGTGGCGGCCAGCGTCTTGACGGGGGCTGGCAGGGTGGCCGAGCACATCACCGTCTGGCGCCGGGCCGGCAGCAGCGCGAGCACCTGCGCCAGTTCGTCGGCAAAGCCCAGCGCAAGCAGGCGGTCAGCCTCGTCCAGCACCAGCATGCGCACGGCGTGCAGCTTCAACGCGTTCTGCCGCACCAGGTCGAGCAGCCGGCCGGGCGTGGCGACGACGATGTCGGCCCCGCCGCGCAAGCCCATCATCTGCGGATTGATGGACACGCCGCCGAACACCACCGCCATCTTGACCAGGCCCGGCAGTTCATGCGCCAGCGCTTGCAGCGTTTCACCCACCTGCAAGGCCAGTTCGCGTGTCGGCACCAGCACCAGGCCTTCGACCGGCCGCGGCGTGCGCGGCGCTCCGTTCTGCCACTGCTGCAGCAGCGGCAGCGCGAAGGCCAGGGTCTTGCCCGAGCCGGTGCGCGCCTGCACCAGCAGGTCGCGCCCGGCCAGCATCGGCGGGAGCGCGGCCGCCTGCACCGGCGTGGGCTGCGTGTGGCCCAGGGCACGGAGCGCGTGCTGCAGCGAAGTGGAAAGACCGAGCGAGGCAAAAGGCATGGGGGCATTGTCGGCGCCCGGGCCCTGCGCGGCGGCCTTGCGTCCAGAATGCGCCGGTCGAACACGCCCATCCGAACGAACCTGGAGGAACGCCGATGAAGACCCGTGCTGCCGTGGCCTGGAAGGCCGGTGCGCCGCTGACGATCGAGGAAGTCGACCTGCAAGGCCCGCGTGACGGCGAGGTGCTGGTCGAGATCAAGGCCACCGGCATCTGCCACACCGACCACTACACGCTCAGTGGTGCCGACCCCGAAGGCCTGTTCCCGGCCATCCTCGGCCACGAAGGCGCAGGCGTGGTGCTCGAGGTCGGCGCTGGCGTCCCCTGGCTGAAGCCGGGTGATCACGTGATCCCGCTGTACACGCCGGAATGCCGCCAGTGCAAGTTCTGCCTATCCCGCAAGACCAACCTGTGCCAGGCGATCCGCACGACGCAGGGCAAGGGCCTGATGCCCGATGGCTCCAGCCGCTTCTCGCTGAACGGCCAGCCCATCCTGCACTACATGGGCACCTCCACCTTCGCCAACCACATCGTCGTGCCGGGCATCGCGCTGGCCAGGATCCGGCCCGACGCACCGTTCGACAAGGTCTGCTACATCGGCTGCGGCGTCACCACCGGCGTGGGCGCGGTGTTGTTCACGGCCAAGGTCGAGGCCGGTGCGAACGTCGCGGTGTTCGGCCTCGGTGGCATCGGGCTGAACGTGATCCAGGGCGCCAGGATGGTGGGCGCGGACAAGATCATCGGCATCGACATCAACCCGGCGCGCGAGGCGATGGCCCGCAAGTTTGGGATGACGCATTTCATCAACCCGAAAGACGTGCCCAACCTCGTCGACGCGATCGTGCAGCTGACCGACGGCGGCGCCGACTACAGCTTCGAGTGCATCGGCAACACCCAGGTGATGCGGCAGGCGCTGGAATGCACGCACAAGGGCTGGGGCCGCTCGATCATCATCGGCGTGGCCGCTGCCGGGGCCGAGATTTCGACCCGGCCGTTCCAGCTGGTCACCGGCCGCCACTGGGAAGGCTCGGCCTTCGGCGGCGCACGCGGCCGCACCGATGTGCCGAAGATCGTCGACTGGTACATGGACGGCAAGCTGAAGATCGACGAGTTGATCACCCACAAGCTGCCGCTCGAACGCATCAACGAAGGCTTTGCCTTGATGGAGCGCGGCGAATCGATCCGCACCGTGGTGGAGTTCTGAGGGCGCCGCCGGACGGCCCGGAACGGCCCGGCGTGCCGCTGCATTCCGGTATCGACGTCAGGCGCCCACCATCGCCAGGCCGCCGTTGCACAGTAGGAACTGGCCGGTCATGTGGTTCGCGTCGCGGCTGGCGAGGAACAGCGTCGGCCCCACCATGTCCTGCGGCTTGGCAATGCGGCCCAGCGGCGTCTGCTTCAGCACCTCTTCGCGGCGGCCGTTCTTCCAGTCGTGGCGGTTGAGCAGGGCCTCGGTCTCCATGAAGGCCGCGCCCAGCGTGTTGACGCGTACTTTGGGTGCCAGCGCGCGGGCGTAGGACTTGGTGAGCCCGATCACGCCGTATTTCGCCGCCGCGTACTGCGGTGCCCGCGGGCTGCCGGCAATGACCACCTGCGAGCCGATGTTGACGATGGCGCCGCCCTCGCCTTCGATCATGCGCAGGCCCACCTCGTGCATCATGAACATCGTGCCCTTGATGTCCACCGCCAGCGTGTGGTCGATGACCTTCTCGTCGAGCTCGCGCCACGATTTTTGGTCGCTGGCCATGTCGCCCACGTTGTTGACCAGCACGTCCACGCGGCCGAAGGCCTCGTAGGCCAGTGCCGTCAGGCGCCGCACGTCGTCGAGGCTCGCGATGTCGCCCTTCACGGTGAGGGCGCGCCGGCCCAGCGCGCGCACGGCCTCGGCAGTCTGCTCGGCGCCGGCCGACGAGCTGTTGTAGTGCACCACCACATCGGAGCCTTCGCGTGCAAAGGCCTCGGCCAGCACCGCACCGAAGCCGCGGCCGGCACCGGTGACCAGCACCACCTGGTCCTGGAACTTGGGATCGCTCACGTCAAAACCCCTGCCAGGCCGGCGCCGGTTTGCCGTAGGCCTCTTCCCAACCGATGATGCGGTTGCGCAGCGTGCCGATCTTCTCGATCTGCGCCTCCACCACGTCGCCCGGCTTCAGGTACCAGGCCTGCGGGTCCTTGCTGAAGGCGGCCACGCCGGCCACGGTGCCGGTGGTGACGATGTCGCCCGCCGAATAGCCGGCCGGCGAGAACTTGCTGATGATCTGCGCCAGCGTCACCGACAGGTGGCTGGTGTTCGAGACCTGCCGCTTCTCGCCGTTCACCGTGAGCAGCAGGTCCAGGTTGTAGGGGTCGGGGATCTCGTCGGCCGTGACGATCCAGGGCCCGAAGGGGCAGAAGGTGTCAATCGACTTGCTGAACACGAAGTTCTTCGACTCCATCTCGCGGCGCTGGATATCGCGCGCGGTGATGTCGTTGAAGATCACGTAGCCGGCCACGTGGCTCTGCGCCTGTTCCACCGGGATGTGCTTGCCCGGCTTGCCGATCACGGCGCAGAACTCCAGCTCGTAGTCCAGCTCCTTGGTCAGGTGCTCGGGGTAGATCACCGGGTCGTCCGGGCCGATGATCGCGTCCGGGTTCTGGAAGAACACGATCCAGGGCCGGATGTCGGCCACCCAGCCGGCCTTCTTGCCCTCTTCGCCATGCTCGAGGTAGTTGCCCGCGGTATGGAAGATCTTCTTCGGGATGATCGGCGCCTCCAGCTTCACCGAGGCCAGCGCGTGGCGCTGCCCGCTGCGGCGGCTGTTGGCCTGGTCGGTGAGCACGCCGCCCAGGTCGAACAGCGCCCGCATGTCGGCGACGTCGACCACTGCGACGCTGTCGTCCTCGACGATGCCGACGTGGCGTTGTCCGTTCTTCGAAAAGGTGGCCAGTTTCATGGCTGCGGTGCTCCGGTGGCAGTTCGGTCGCGCATGATGTTCAGGTGCTGGCGGGCGGTCCAATACTGGTTTTTCGGTGTGCGATCACGCTCGCTTATGGATGCCTAGAATCACCGGAGCTCACCATGCGCATCGACCCCCGCCGCCTGCTCGACCTGCTGGCCGTGGCCCGCCACGGTTCGTTCAGCGCCGCCGCCGAGGCGCTGAACGTGTCGCAGCCGGGCCTCTCGCAAAGCATTGCCCAGCTCGAGCATGGCCTGGGCGGGGTGCGCCTGCTCGAACGCGACCGCCACGGCGCGCGGCTCACCGGCCAGGGCGAGGCGCTGGCCTTTCATGCACGCGCACTGGAAGCGCTGCTGGGCCGGGCGAAGGAACAGGTGCGCCTTGGCGCCGCAGGCATCCAGGGCCCGTTGGCGATCGGCGTCACGCCGGTCACCGCGGCCTCGCTGGTGCCGCAGGCGCTGGCCGCGCTGCTGCAGGCCACGCCGCAGGTGGCGGTGTCGGTGGTCGAAGGCCTGGACGACGAACTGCTGGGCATGCTTCGCGCCCGCGAGCTCGACATCGTGGTGTGCCGGCTGCGCGGCGCGCTCGAGGGCCTGGCCAGCGCGCTGCTCACCAGCGCCGGCTGGTCGCTGATCGTCGCGCCGACGCACCGGCTGGCCGCGCGCGGCAAGGTGGCGCTGAACGAGCTGGTCGGCGAACGCTGGGTGCTGCCGGCCAGCGGCAGCGCCTTCCGGCGTCAGATGGAAATGGTGTTCGAGGCCGCCGGCCTGCCCTGGCCCGATGCCGGCATCAGCACCAACTCGATCCCGGCGATCAAGTCCATCGTGATGGCCACCGGCAGCGTGGCGCTGATGTCGCCGGCGCTGGCCAGCGTGGAGTGCGAGGCCGGCCGCCTGTGCGCGGTGCCGCTGGTGGAGGCCGCGCCGCTGCAGCCGGTGGGCATGGTCTGGCGCGGCGACGACGAGCCCTCGCCGATCGCCACGCGATTCATGCGCCTGCTGCGCGAGGTGGCCGGCGCGCCGGCCGGGCCGCCTTCGTAGGCGTGGCTGGCTTCACAGGCCCGGCCCCTCTCGCTGCCGGCGCGGTGAGCTGACGCAGTGCCTGCTGCAGCAGCTCGACCATCCGGCTCGCGGCCGGTGACAGCGAGCGCCCGCGCTGCGTGATCAGCGAGAGTGGGCGGCGCATGTCCGGCGCCACCAGCGGGCGCTGCACCAGGGGCGC
Organism: Burkholderiales bacterium; assembly: GCA_016213205.1. Lineage (GTDB taxonomy): Bacteria > Pseudomonadota > Gammaproteobacteria > Burkholderiales > Burkholderiaceae_C > Pseudaquabacterium. Next base: position 19,925 of record JACRAZ010000102.1, on the reverse strand, counting down.
GCTGCGGCACACCCGCGCGGCCAGCTCGGGCAGCGCGGCCACGCCCAGGCCCGCGGCCACCATCGCGCCGATGCTGGCCAGGTGCTCCACCTCGTATTTCGGCGCGAAGCGGATGCCGCATTCCAGCAGCGCCGCCTCGGCGTACTGGCGCACGCTGGCCGGCGCCGGCATCGAGACATGGTCCAGCGCCGCCACCTCGGCCCAGCCGAGCGGCCGCGTGCTGGCGGCCAGCGGGTGCGCCGGCGGCAGCAGCAGCACGAAACGGTCGGCCGCCAGCGGCGTGCTGTCCAGGTCGGCATAGTCCGGGTGCGCGGCGGTGAGGGCAAAGTCCACCTCGCCGGTGCGCACCAGATCCAGCGCCGGGCCCGAGAGCACGTCGCGCAGTTCCAGCCGCACCTGCGGGTGGTCGGCCGCGAAGCGCGCAAAGGCCGCCGGCACCACCGCGCAGGCCAGCGAAGGCAGCGCGGCCAGCCGCACGCGGCCGTGGCGCAGCGCACGCAGTTCACGCACCGAGGCCGCCGCCACGTCCACCTGCGCCCGCAGCACGCGCACCTGCGCCAGCAGCGCCTGGCCGGCCGCGGTGAGCTGTACCGAGCGCGTGGTGCGGTCGAACAGGCGCGCTTCCAGGCTCTGCTCCAGCCGTGCGATCACGCCCGAGACGCCGGGCTGCGTCATGTGCGTGCGCTCCGCGGCGCGCCGGTAGTTCAGCGTGTCGGCCAGCGCGATGAAGACATCGAGTTCCTTGACGGACCAATTGATCGCCATGGGTGATCAATCTATCCCGAAAGTCGAATGGACGCACCGGGGGCCGCTGCCTAGACTGTCGCGCATCGCAGCTTCAGCCTGTCCTGCCATGCGCCCTTCTTCCCCGCCTCCGGCCGCGCCGGCCCATGCCGTGGTGGTGGGCTGCGGCACCATGGGCAGTGACGTGGCCATCGTGCTGGCCCGCGGCGGCAGCCGCGTCACGCTGGTCGACAGCGACACCACCCGCAGCGCCGCCGCCGCCGCGCGCGTGGCCGCGCAGCTGCCGGCCCTGCCCGACGTGGCGGCGCGGCTGCGCTGTGTCGAACCACTGGAGGCGGTGGACTGGCCCGGCGTGGACCTGGTGGTCGAGAACATCCCTGAACAGCTGGCCTTGAAGCAGCGCCTGTTCGCCGCCCTCGATGCGCTGGCACCGCCGCACACGCTGATCACCAGCAACAGCTCGGGGCTGCCGATCAGCCAGATCGGCGCTGGCCTGGCCGGCGCGCAGCGCATGTTCGGCCTGCACTTCTTCATGCCCGCCCACCTGGTGCCGCTGGTGGAGGTGGTGATGGGTGCGCACAGCAGCCTCGGGGCCGCGCAGCGCCTGGCAGGCTGGATGCGCGCCTGCGGCAGCGTGCCGGTGCTGGTGCGCAAGGACCTGCCGGGCTTCCTGGCCAACCGACTGCAGCATGCGTTGGCGCGCGAGGCCTTCGCGTTGATCGACGACGGTGTTGCGAGCCCCGAAGACGTGGATGCCGCGGTGCGTTTCGGCTTCGGCTTCCGCTTCCTGGCCGCCGGCCCGGTGCTGCAGCGTGATCACGGTGGGGTGGACGTGCACTGCGCAGCGGCGGCCACGATCTACCCGTCGCTGAGCAATGCCACCGAGCCCGCGCGCACGCTGCGCGAGCATGCGGCGGCCGGCCACCACGGGGTGAAGGTGGGGCGCGGCTTCTTCGAGTGGCCCGACGCGCGCCGCCAGGCAGACGCCGAGCGCTATGCCGGCCTGCTGCGCCGCGGGCTCGCCCTGCTGGCCGACGAGCTACCGCCCACGCCGCAGCCGGCTGCACCGGCACCGGGGCCGCGCTGGTGACGGCCGCCGGCCCGGTGGTGATCACCGTGGCGCCCAATGGCGCCTACAAGCTGCACCAGCACCATCCCGGCGTGCCCTTGACGGCCGCGGCGCTGGCGCGCGATGCCAAGGCCTGCCTGGACGCCGGCGCCGCGATGATGCACCTGCACGTGCGCGACGCCGCCGGCCGCCACAGCCTGGACGTCGAGCGCTACCGCGAGGCCCTGGCCGCGGTGCGGCAGGCGGTGGGCGATGACCTGGTGCTGCAGGTCACCAGCGAGGCCGCGGGCGTGTACGGCCCGGCCGAGCAGGTGGCTGCGATCCGCGCACTGCGGCCCGAGGCCGTGTCGGTGGCGCTGCGCGAACTGGAGCGTCCCGGCCTCGAGCCCGGTGCAATGGCGGCCTTCTTCGCCTGGCTGGCGCAGCAGGGCGTGATGACGCAGGTGATCCTCTACGACGCGGCCGATCTGCAGCGTTGGCACGCGCTGCGGGCTTGCGGGGCCGTACCGGCGGCGCCCTGGTTCCTGCTGTTCGTGCTGGGGCGCTACCGCGAAAGCCAGCTCGCCGAACCGCGGGATCTGCTGCCCTTCCTGGCCGCCCACCAGGGGCCCGAACCCTGGGCCGTGTGCGCCTTCGGCCAGCCCGAGCTGGCCTGCGTGACGGCGGCCGCGGCCCTGGGGGGCCATGTGCGCGTGGGCTTCGAGAACAACCTGCAGCTGGCCGACGGTGCGCGTGCACCGGACAACGCGGCGCTGGTCGCCCAGGCCGCCGCGGCCTGCCGCCTGATCGGCCGCCCGCTGGCCTCCGCGGCCGATGTGCGCCGGCGTTTTGCCGCCGTGGCCTGACGGCAGCGGGCCGTTGTCGTTTCGCCGGGCGGTTCGTGGACGATCACGTCCGGCTGGCCGGCGCCGCGGTGGAGCCGCGCTGCACCAGTCGCCAGGGCCGGTTGATCACCAGGCCGGCCTGCATGTCGGGCGGGCCCTTGATCAGCAGGTCGGCCGCGGCAGAGCCCAGCTCGTGCAGCGGCGCATGCACGGTGGTGAGGCCGGGCGAGACGATCGTCGAGACGTAGGAATCGTCGAAGCCCGTCACCGACAACTCGTCGGGCAGGTGCAGGCCCATCGCATGCGCGGTGTGCAACACGGCCGCGGCCATGTCGTCGCTGGCCGCCAGGATCGCGCTGGGGCGGCGCTTGCGCTGCAGCAGCGCTTGCGCCGCCGCCAGGCCGCCCTCGAAGGTGTAGGCGCCGTAGGAGATGTTGCGCTCGGCGGCCGGCAGGCGTGCCTCGCGCACGGCGTCGAGGTAGCCCAGCCGCCGCGGGTCGGGCGAGGTGGCCGGCAGGCCCGTGATCAGCGCGATGTCGCGGTGGCCCAGGTCCAGCACGTGCCGCGTCATGGCCTGCATGGCGCTGCGGTCGTCGAACCACACGCGGGGCGAGCGATGGTCGTCCTCCTGCGGGCACAGCCGCACGAACGGGATGCCGCACTTGCCCAGGGTTTCGATCACCTGGGGCGAGACGCTCATCGGCGGCGGCAGGATCAGGCCGCTGGGCTGCAGCTGGTCGACGATGTCGAGCAGCTCCCGGTCGAGGCCCGAGCCGGTGAACTGGCAGGCGTGCACCGACAGCATGTAGCCGTCGTTGCGGCACCGGTCCACGGCGCCGCTTTGCACCAGGTGCATGAAGCCGATGCCCGGGTTCTGGTAGACCAGCGCGATCCATTTGGACCGCGCGCCGCCGAGCTGCCGCGCCGACAGCGTGGGCCGGTAGCGCAGCGAATCGATGACGGCCAGCACCAGCTCGCGCGTGGCCGAACGCACCTGGCCTTCGCCGTTGACCACGCGCGACACCGTGGCGATCGACACGCCGGCGGCGTCGGCCACGTCCTGGATCGTCGCGCGCTTCGTGGTCTTGTCTTGGGCGTTTCGGGCCATTGCGTGCGGGGCGCTCACGGTCTGCAGAGGATTGAACTGTAGCGTTTTCAGAAAGTGCGGGGCTCACGCTTCGGCGTCGCGTCCCGCGGCCCCCACGCAGGGGGTCATCGGGTTCCCACGGATTCAGCGGCGCGGCATTGATTCATAGACTGTAAGCGCTTTCAGTAATTACAGCATCAGCCCGCACGGAGACACCCATGATTCGCCATCCCCTCCTCACGCCCATCGGGCACGCGCTGCTCGGCTGCGGCCTGCTGGCGGCCTGCCTGCCCGCGGCGGCGCAGACCGCCGCGCCCGCCGCCGCCCGGCCCCCCGCGTCCGCGGCCTCGCAGCCCGAGGCCGCGCCCACGGCGCCGCCGGCAGCGGCTGGCAAGAGCCTCGAGTTGCCGGTCATCGTCGTGACGGCGCAAAAGCGCGTCCAGAACGTCAAGGAAGTGCCGATCGCGGTGAGCGTCGTCAACGGCGAGCAGCTGGACAAGCAAGGCATCCGCAGCATCGGCGACCTGTCCAAGACTGCGGCCAGCCTCGAGTTCGGTGACCAGCAGGCGGGTGGCGCGGGCGGCAGCGCCTCCATTCGGGGCATCGGCACGGCCGTGTTCACGAGCTCGGCCGAGAGTTCGGTGGGCGTGGTGGTCGATGGCGTGCCTCAGGGCAACACCGCCGGCGGCTCGCTGTTCGATCTGGACCGGGTCGAGGTGCTGCGCGGTCCGCAGGGCACGCTGTTCGGCAAGAACGCTTCGGCCGGTGTGCTCAACCTGGTGACCACAGCGCCGCGCATCGGGCGTTTCGAGGGCACGGCCTCGGCCGAGTTCTCGGGCGGCCAGACGCGCAACGCCGTGCTGCGCGGCGCGGTCAACGTGCCGATCAATGGCATGTCGGCGCTGCGCGTCACGGCCCATGCCGATCGGCTGCAGGGTGTCTACGAAAACCGCTACACGGGCGAAGACAGCCAGACCGGCGCCAACGGTGTGCGCCTGCGCTACCTGCTCAAGCCCAGCGCCGACCTCGTGGTCAACCTGATCGCCGACCACGACGTCACCCGCACCACCGGCGCCACCTTCTTCGCGCCCTTCGTGGCCAATGCGGTCAACACCGCGGGCAACCACCAGCCCCGCGCCGAGTTCGCGGCCTGCGGCGTGAACGTCAGCAGCACCAACAACCAGGTCTGCTCCGACGTGCCGGAGCATCTGCGCACCGTCGTCGGCGGCGTCTCCGGGCAGGTCGACTACACGCTGGGCGGCGGCATGACGCTCACCTCGATCACCGCCATGCGCGAGCGCAGCGGCGGGCCGGACGATTCACGCTCGATCAGCATGAACCTGGCGCCCGACAAGATCACCAACACCGCCGGCAGCAGCTATGCGCGCCAGCTGTCGCAGGAAGTACGCCTGGCCAGCGCGCCGCGCCAGCCGGTTGAATGGGTGGTCGGTGCGTTCTTCTCCGACTACGACGCCTGGAACAGCAACACCACGAACATCTACCCGTCGCCATTCGCGCCCTCGCCACCGGTGCCGCGCAGCATCTCCACCCGGATCGACCGCGCCACGCAGATCCAGTCCGCCGCACTGTTCGGCCAGGCCATCACCCAGCTCAGTGAGCAGGCCAGCCTGGTGACCGGCCTGCGCTACACGCAGGACAAGGTGCATGACACCTACTTCGGCACGCAGAACGTCGCCTTCCAGCCCTTTGCCGCGCCCACTTCCACTTGCAAGCGTGGCGGCACCGCCAAGGAACACAACCTGTCCGGCAAGCTGGGCCTGCTGTACACGGTGGACAAGAGCACCAACTTCTACGCCACGATCACCCGGGGCTACAAGGGGCCGCAGATCGTCGACGACTGCACGCCGCCTCAATCCGGCCACCTCAGCTCGCCCAGCTCGGCCATTCAGCCCGAGGTACCGACCAGCCTCGAAGCGGGCGTGAAGACCACGCTGCTCGACCGTCGCCTGAACCTCGACCTGGCCGTCTTCCGCACCCGCATCCGCAACTTCCAGGAGCAGAACTGCACGCTCAGCCCGGTGGGTGCGCTGGTGTGCACGCCGCTGAATGTTCCGTCGGTCACGACCAGCGGGATGGAGCTCGACCTGCGGGCCCGGCTCACGCCCGCGCTGACGCTGAGCGCTTCCGGCGCGCTGATCCTGGGCACCGAGTACCCCCAGGGATTCAGCTTCGACGGCAACGACGTGACCGGCCAGCGCCTGCTGTATTCGCCCAAGGGCAAGCTCACGCTGGGCGTCGAATACGCCACCCCGGTGTTCGGCGAATACGAGTGGACCCTGGGTGCCGACCTCACCTACAAGACCCGCGTGCGCTACTGCAACACGCTGGCCGTCGAGTGCAGCTTCAAGGCGCACACGATCGCGGGCCTGCACACCGGCCTGCGCAACCCGGCGGACACCTGGGGGCTGAACGTCTTCGTGCGCAACGCCACCGATGAGCGCGTGCCCTCGGCCATCCTCTACCCGCTGCCGGGCAAGGGCGCCGGGTCGGGTTACGCCTACTCGCTGTCGTCCGCATCGTTCCGGTCCTACGGCGTGACACTCGACCTCAAGTTCTGATCCGACCGGGAGCCCACGAGCCATGCGCATTCCAACGCTCGAGAAGATCGCCTTCGGGATGGGCAACTTCTTCCCCACGGCGGTCACCGCCACCAGCGGCATGGCGATGTACTTCTACACCGATGTGGCCGGCTTCAGCGCGGCCTTCATCGGCACCATGCTGCTGCTGGTGCGGGTGGGCGATGCGGTGTGGGACCTGATGGTCGGTCGCCTGGTCGACCGCACGCGCACCCGCTGGGGCCAGTGCCGCCCCTTCCTGCTGTGGACACCGCCGCTGCTGGCCGTGGCAATGGTGGCCAGTTTCACGCTGCCGCCGTGGCCGGGTGCGGCGGGCACCGCCTTCGTCATCGCCGCCTATGTGGCGCTGTGGTGGTGCTACAGCCTGGTGCAGATCCCGCTGCAGTCGCTGTCGGCCCTGATGGCAACCGACCCGGTGGAGCGCCTGCGGCTCACCGGGGTGGGCGCGTTGCTGCTGTTCCTGTGCGTGATCGCCTGCGGCGCGGGCTTTCCGATCCTGAAGGACGCGTTGGCCCAGGGCAACCAGGCCGTGGGCTTCCAGCGCGCCGCCATGCTGATGGCCGTGCTGGGCCTGCTGTTCACCTGGCTGTGCTTTGCCGGCGTGCGCGAACGCACGCCTCCGATGGCCTCGGCGCCCCAGGACCTGCGGGGCGACATCGCCGCGCTGTGGCGCAACCGAGGCTGGCGCACCATCATCTCGGCCACCGGCGTGCAGGCCACGCTGATCGGGCTGCCGCTGGCCAGCGGCGTTTACTACTTCGCCGCAGTGATGAAGGAACCCGGGCTGATCGGGCCCTTCATGGGCCTGAGCGGCATCGGCCTGGTGCTCGGCGTGGTGCTCAGCGGCCTGCTCACCCGGCGCTACTGCAAGAAGCGCGTGCTGGTGGCCAGCGCGGTGGCCAACGCCGTGGTGCTGCTGGGCTACCTGGCCGCCGGGCCAGGGCGGGTGCCGCTGGTGATGCTGCTGGCGGTGCTGGCCAACGTGCTGCTGGGGGTGGGTGCGCCCATCACCGTCTCTATGGTGGCCGACACGGCCGACGAGGTGGAACGCGACAGCGGGCGCCGCGTGGTGGGCACGCTCTTCGCCACCTCCAACTTCGCGGGCAAGGTGGGGGCTGGCCTGTGTTCCGGCATCGTGGGCGCCGTGCTGGCGTGGACGCACTACGTCACCGGCAGCGCGCAGCAGGCCGAGCCGGCGCTGCAGGGCATCTCCGCGCTGATGGGTGTGGTGCCGGCGCTGTTCGCGCTGCTCTATGCCGCACTCATCGGCTGGGGCTACCCGCTCGGCCGTGCCGAACTGACGCAGTTGCGCGACGACCTCGCGCGCCTGCGCGTCGCCGCGGGGGCATGAGCCCGCCGGGCCGCCCCAAGGGCGAATACCGGTGTGCGACAGCACGAAGGTACTCCAGTGAGCCCCGCGGCGCTTCCTTCTCTCCCGAATCCAACCATGACACGCAGATTCCCCCCTGGCTTCCTGTGGGGTGCGGCCACCTCGGCCCACCAGACCGAAGGCCACAACCTCGACTCCGACAACTGGCTCGAAGAGCATGTCGCGCAGTCGCCTTACCCCGAGGCCTCGGGCGAGGCCATCGACCACTACCGCCGCTACCGCGATGACATCGCGCTGCTGGCCTCGCTGGGCCTGCCGTGCTACCGCTTCTCGGTGGAATGGGCCCGCGTCGAGCCGCAGTGCGGCGCGTTCTCGGTCGAGGCGCTGGCCCATTACCGCGACATGGCCGACACCTGCGTGGCGCACGGCGTGGAGCCGGTGGTGGCGCTGCACCACTTCAGCTCGCCGCAATGGCTGATGGCCCAGGGCGGATGGCACGGTGCCGACACACCCGCGCTGTTTGCGCGTTACGTCGAGGCCGTGATGCGGGCGTTCGACGGCCGCGTGCGCCGCGTGATCACGCTCAACGAGTGCAACATCGGCGTGCTGCTGCGCAGCCTGTTCCAGCAGCTCGAATTCGTGCCGCCGGTGGGCGTGGACATCGCGGCGTGGAAGGCGCCGGCCTGGCGCGCCGCCGCGGCCGCGGCCTGCGGCGTGCCGGCCGAGCGCTACTGCAACTTCCAGATGGCTGGCGACGAGCAGGGGGTGGCCGTCATCGCTGCTGCGCACCGGGCAGCACGCGAGGTGCTGCGCCGCGTGGCGCCCGGCGTGCAGGTGGGCCTGTCGCTGGCGGTCTCTCAGGTGCAGTTCGTGCCCGGCGGCGAGGCCGGCGCTGCAAAGGCCTGGCACGGCAACTTCCGGCAGTGGCTGCCGGTGATCGAAGGCGACGACTTCTTCGGCCTGCAGAACTACACCCGCGAGGTCCACGGCCCCGCAGGCCAGGTGCCCCCGCCCGCGGACAGCGAGCGCACCGACATGGGCTACGAGTTCGCCCCTGAGGCACTGGGCGCGGTGCTGCGCGATGTGTCGCGCGAGCTCAAGCTCCCGATCCTCGTCAGCGAAAACGGCATTGCCACCGGTGACGATGCGCGCCGCATCGCCTTCATCGACCGCGCGTTGGCCAGCGTGCACCGCTGCATCGCCGATGGCGTGCCGGTGATCGGCTACCTGCACTGGAGCGCGTTCGACAACTTCGAGTGGGTGTTCGGTTATGGCAAGCGCTTCGGCCTGATCGCGGTGGATCGCGCCACGCAACAGCGCAGCCCCAAGCCCAGCGCGCACCACTACGCGGCCATCATCCGCGCCAATGCCTTGCCCGAAGGGGCGCAGGTGCAGGCCCAACCGGGGCCCGCACGCGACATGCCGGCCGGTCTGCGCCACACACCGCCGGCGCCCCCCCCGGCGGTGGTGTTCACCCGCGTGCAGGTGTTCGATGGCAGCGGCGCGCCACCGTTCCCGGGCGAGGTGCGGGTGGAGGGAAACCGCATCGTGGCCGTGGCGCGCGACGGGGCCACGGTGTCGCACGCGAACGCCCGCGTCATCGACGGGCGCGGCGGCACCCTGATGCCGGGGCTGGTCGAAGCGCATGCACATCTCACCTGGCCCAGCTCGGTGGAGAAGTTTGTGCCGGGCATGGTGTTGCCGCCGGAGGAACTGGCGCTCACGGCCGCGCGCAACGCACGCATCCTGCTCGACCACGGCTTCACCAGTGCGTACTCTGCTGGTGCGTTGAGCAAGCGGCTCGAGGTGGTGCTGCGCGACCAGATCGAATCGGGTGGCCTGCCGGGGCCGCGGCTGATTCCCTCGTCGGTGGAGCGCGAGCCCCCCTCGGACGGCGGCTTCCTCGAAGGCGGCCGGGTCGACGAGCACGGCGCCGGCCCCGACAGCGTGCGTGCCTTCGTGAAGGCCTGTGCCGAACTGGGCGCCCAATCGGTGAAGTTCCTGCTGTCGGGCGAAAGTGCGCTCAAGCCCGGCGCCTCGCTGGAGGTGCTGTACAGCGACGACGAGATCCGCGCAGCCGGCGACGCGGCGCGCGCCAGCGGCGTGTGGCTGACGGGCCATGCGCACGCCAACGAGGCCATCCGCATGGGCCTGCGGCACGGCTTTCGCGTGCTGTACCACTGCACCTATGCCGACGAAGGCACACTGGACCTGCTCGAGGCCGCGAAAGACCGCATCTTCGTCGGCCCCTCCATCGGCATCATCCAGGCCACGCTCGACGCCGACCCCCCACCGCACATCGACATGACGCACATGAAGCAGGACGCCGCCATCGTGCTGGCGCGCCAGAAGGCCCTGGTGCCCGAACTCAAGCGGCGCGGCCTGCGCCTGGTGCCGGGCGGCGACTATGGCTTTCCGTTCAACCCCAATGGCCGGAACGCACGCGACCTGGCCCTGTGGGTCGAGCATTTCGGCTACACGCCGGCCGAGACACTGCACGCCGCCACCGCCCTGGGCGGGCAGCTGATGGGGCGTGGCGACGAGCTCGGCCAGGTGCGCCCCGGCTGGCTGGCCGACCTGCTGCTGGTCGATGGCGACCCCACGGTCGACGTGAGCCTGCTGCAGGACAAGCAGCGGCTCAGGGCCATCATGAAGGACGGGCGCTTCCACAAGGCGCCGGAGGCCGTCGCGTGAGCAGCATGGCAGACCTGGGGCCGGTGGTCCAGATCGACCCTGGCCGCCTGCAGGGCCAGCGATGCAGCGGCCCGCAGGGGGCGGCGCTGCATCGCTACCTGGGCGTGCCCTATGCCGCGCCCCCGGTGGGCGAGCTGCGCTGGCGACCCCCGCAACCCGCGCTGCCCTGGCACGGGGTGCGCGTGGCCGACCGCTACGGCGACAACGCGCCGCAGCATGTCGAGCCCTTCGATGCGGCGCCGCCGCGGGGCACTTGTTCGGAAGACTGCCTCAGCCTGAACGTGTGGGCCCCGGCCGCGCCGGCCGCCGCGCCGCGTGCGGTGATGGTGTGGATCCACGGCGGCGGCTTCGTCAGCGGCGGCAGTTCGCCTGCGCGCTACGACGGCGCCGGCCTCGCCTCGCACGGCGTGGTGGTAGTGAGCCTGAACTATCGGCTGGGCCGCCTCGGCTTCTTTGCCCACCCGGCGCTGCGCCGCACGCAGGGCGACGATGCGGTGGGCAATTTCGGCCTGATGGACCAGCTGGCCGCGCTGCGCTGGGTGCAGCGCCACATTGCCGCGTTCGGCGGCGACCCGGCGCGTGTCACGCTGTTCGGCGAATCGGCCGGCGCCCATTCGGTGGCCTGGCTGATGGCCAGCCCCGCGGCGCGCGGCCTGTTCGCGCAGGCCATCCTGCAATCGGCGCCGCTGCGCGATGCCGACGCGATGGGCCGCCGCACCCGCAGCCTGGGCGATGGCCCCGACGACGCGCCGGCGCTGGCGCTTGCGTGGGCGCGCAGCGTGGGCGTGCCCGATGCGGACGACGCCACCGTGTTGAGCGCGCTGCGCCGCCTGCCGGTGGATGTGCTGACCCAGGGGCTGGGCCTGATGGGCACGGCGCCGGACTTCACCGGCCCAGTGCGCGGCGGTGCGTGGTGGCCGCAGTCGCCCGAGCAGGCGGCCTTGCGCGGCGACCTGGCGCGCCTGCCGGTGCTCATCGGCGCCAACAGCGACGAACTGGGCTTCCTGGCCGCACCGCACCTGGCGCCACAGCAGTCGGCCGAACGCGTGCTGGCGGACTTCGCCGCGGCCGATGCCGCGGCGCTCAAGGCAGCCTACGCGGGCGAGCTGCAACAGGGCGAAGCCGGCTTCGTGGCCAGACTGCGCGGCGACCAGGTCTTCGTCGAACCCGCGCGCTGCTTCGCCCGCGCGCTGGCGCCGCGGCAGCCGGTGTACGTCTATCGCTTTGCCCATGGCGGGGCGCAGGCGGCGGGCGCCTTGCATGCGAGCGAACTGCCCTATGTCTTCGACACGCTGCACACCCTGGAGGGCGCCGGCGCGACCGACAGCGCGCTGGCCGCACGCCTGTCCCGCACCTGGGCCACCTTCGCGCTGACGGGCACGCCGGATGACTGGCCGCGCTGGCACGGCGGCGCCGAGCCGCTGCTGTGGCTCGATGCACAGGGCAGCGTGCCCCGCGCCGACCCTTCGCAGGCCCGGCTGGATGCCGTGGCCGCCACCCAGGCTTCACACCCCACAGGTCATTGAATGGCATCCGCTGAACCGATCGCCCACACCCCCTTGGGCGCACTGCAGGGCCTGCGCGAGCGCGGTGTCTGCGCCTGGCTGGGCGTGCCCTATGCCGAGCCGCCGGTGGGTGCGCTGCGCTACCGGCCGCCGCAGCCGGCCGAGGGCTGGAGCGGCGTGCGCACGGCCACCACCTTTGGCGCGGCCTGCCCCCAGAAGCAGGTGGGCGACCCGAAGATGATGGGACCGCGCTTCGACGAAGACTGCCTGGTGCTCAACATCTGGAGCCCGGCGCCCGATGCGGCGCGGCGGCCGGTGATGGTGTGGATCCACGGCGGCGGCTTCATGGTGGGCAGCGCGCGCGCCTTCACCGGCACGCACCTGGCGCTGCAGGGCGACATGGTCGTCGTCTCCATCAACTACCGCCTGGGGGCGCTGGGCTTCGTCAACTTCGGCGAGGCGCTGGGCGATGACCGCATCGCCTCCAACCTGGGCCTGCGCGACCAGATCGAGGCCTTGCGCTGGGTGCGCCGGAACATCGCCGCATTCGGCGGCGACCCGGACCGGGTGACCATCGCCGGTGAATCGGCCGGCGCCATGTCGGTCTCGTTGCTGATGCATGCGCCCGAGGCGCGGCCGCTGTTCCGCGCGGCCATCGCGCAAAGCGGCGCGCTGAGCCTGATCCACGACCGCGCGATGAGCCTGCACGTGGCCCGGCTCTACCTCGACCGGCTGGGCGTGCGCTCGCTGGCGGATTTGCAGGCTCAGCCGGTGCAGGCGCTGCAGGACGCCCGCGAAGCCATCGCCAAGCAGGTGCCCGACACCTTGCCGGCAGCGCCCTGGTTCGACGGCGCATTGCTGCCCGAATCGATGGCGGCGGCGTGTGCGGCGCCCACGCCGGCGATCCCGCTGCTCGCGGGCTTCAACCGCGACGAGATCCGCATGTTCGAGCTCATCCGCGGCGTGGCCGATGTGTTCCTGGCGCGCGAATCGATGGCCCGGTTGCTGCGCAGCCAGCTCGGCGGCGAGGCCGCCCGGCGGGTGCTGGCCGCCTACCCTGACACCAAGGTCGGCAACCGGCAGCTGGGCACGCACATGAGCTTCGGCCTGCCCACGCTGCACTTTGCCGAGCGCCACGCATTACTAGGTCATCCCACCTGGTTCTACCGCCTCGACCTCGGCGGCCTGCTGGGTGCGGCGCACGGCGTCGACCTGCTGTTCCTGTGGGAGATGCCCGGCCTGATGGCGATGGTGATGCGCGGTGGCCCGCTCTGGGGCCGGCGCGCCGCGCTGGCACAACGCATGCGTGCGCACTGGCTCTCGTTCGTGCGCGAAGGCCGGCCGGGCGAAAGCTGGCCGCGATTCGACGCCGAGCGCCGTGCCACGCTGGTGTTCGACCGCCACGACCGCGTGATCGACGATTCCGAATCGGCGCAGCGCCCCGCCTGGGCCGGCCGCGATTGCGGGCCGGGGATCGCGGCGGTGCCAACAGTGTCCACCTGACCTAGCGGCCCGGCCGGCCTGCGCATCGTGATCGCGTGGAACGGGCAGATCGCCGCGCAGGCGCTGCAGCCGGTGCTGTGCGCCGGGTCGTGCAGCACCGAGCGCTTGTCCCACTGGAACACTTCCAGGCTCAGCACGCGGGGTTCGCACACCGCCACGCAGCGGCCGCAGCCGGTGCAGCGCTGCGGGTCGATGTGGGGCAGCCGCAGCGCAGCGCGCGGCGCCGGCGCATTGGCCAGCCGGCGCGCCGCTTCGGCGCGGGCCACGGGATCGACGAAGGGCCGGCGCGATGTCATGTCACTCGGCCGTGGGCCGCTGCTCGAAGCCGTCGAACTGGCCTTCGCCGGGGAAGGTGTCGAGCGTGAGCACCGCCGCGCCGGGCGGCCCGCGCCGGGCCCAGGCCAGCAGCCGCTCCACGGCCGCGGGCGGCCCCGCCACCATGGCCTCGACCGAGCCGTCGCGCCGGTCGCACACCCAGCCACACAGGCCCAGCCCGCGCGCCTGCTCCACCAGCGACCAGCGGTAGCCCACGCCCTGCACCCAGCCGCGGATCTCCAGCCGCAACACCGTTTCGGCCATGGTGCTAGCCCGCCAGGGGCTCGTCCGCCAGCTGGCGCCGCAGCTCGGCCTTGGCCACCTGCTCCAGCGTGGAGCGTGGCAGCGTGTCCACCCGCCGAACCTCGTGCGGGCGCTTGAAATCGGCCAGCTGGCGGGCGCAGGTGGCGGTGATGTGCTCGACCAGGCCCGGCGGTGCATGCGGCGTGGCCAACACGAAGGCCACCGGCACTTCGTCGAGCACGCGGTGCTTGCGCGCCACCATCGCGCACTCGGCCACGCCGGGCACCGTGAGGATCACGCGCTCCACCTCCGAGGCGGCCACGTTCTCGCCGCCCACTTTCAGCATGTCCTTGCAGCGGTCGCCGAAGCGGATCGAGCCGTCCTTCAGCAGGTTCACCCGGTCGCCGGTGCGGAACCAGCCGTCGGGGTCGAAGCTGTCGGCGGTGGCCTGCGCGTTGCCCAGGTATTCCTGGAACAGCGACAGCCCGCGCACGCCGCGGATCAGCAACTGGCCCGCACCGCCGGGCGCCACCGCGCGGGCTTCGCGCACCGGCAGGCTGTCGTCCTCGACGATGGCGATCTCGTACTCGGGCGCCGGGCGGCCAATGCTCATCGGCGGGCTGGGCAGGTGCAGGTCGCAGACGATGCCGTGCGTGATGGTCTCGGTCATGCCCCACCAGCCCAGGGTGCGCACCCCAAAGCGCGCGTCGGTGGGCGGGGCGGTGACCGCCGCGCACCACAGCCGGTAGTGGTGCTGCGCGGGCACCTCGTGCTGGCACAGCGCGCGCAGGCAGAACGGGATCATCGAAGCCCAGGTGCAGCGGTGCTTCAAGGACAATGGCCAGAACCGGCGTGCACGCCCCGCTGCACGAACTGGGCGCCGCGGCGGCCGACCCGCTGATCAAGGGCCCGCTCGACATGGAGGCCGGCCTGGTGATCAACCGGCCCTGGCGACTGGTGCAGCGCGGCTCCACGCCGGGGCCGGCAGAGCGGGCCTGACGGGCCGCCTCGCGTCGTTGCGTCGAAACGGGGTTGCGCCGCTGGAACACTGGCCCGTCCGGCCGGCTTTCGTGGCCTGAGCGCCGCGGCCCGAGGCTGTGCCTGCTGCCTGCCTGATCACCCGCCTGTGCAGATTGCGCAGGCACTGCACACCCCCGCGCCGGGCCCGGCCCCGCGCCCGCAATGCACGGGCTTCGCGCTCATAGCAGCGCCCTAGGGATTACGCGCGCCCACCCCCCAAGTGGCACGCCCCGTGCAGAAGTGTCTCGTCGTCGCGGACCCGCAGCCCCTGCGGTCACCGTGCACACCCACCACGAGGAGACACATCGCATGGAGACCTTCTACGAGGTGATGCGCCGCCAGGGCATCTCTCGCCGCAGCTTCCTGAAGTACTGTTCGCTGACGGCCACCTCGCTGGGCCTGGCGCCGAGCTTCGTGCCGCAGATCGTGCATGCGATGGAGACCAAGCCCCGCACCCCGGTGCTGTGGCTGCACGGCCTGGAATGCACCTGCTGCTCCGAGAGCTTCATCCGCTCGGCGCACCCGCTGGCCAAGGACGTGGTGCTGTCGATGATCTCGCTGGATTACGACGACACGCTGATGGCCAGCGCCGGCCACCAGGCCGAGGCCATCCTCGAGGAGATCATCAAGAAGTACAAGGGCAACTACATCCTGGCGGTGGAAGGCAACCCGCCGCTGAACCAGGATGGCATGAGCTGCATCATCGGCGGCAGGCCCTTCCTGGAGCAGCTCAGGCACGTGGCCAAGGACTGCAAGGCCGTGATCAGCTGGGGCTCCTGCGCCAGTTGGGGCTGCGTGCAGGCCGCACGGCCCAACCCCACGCGGGCCACGCCGGTGCACCAGGTGATCACCGACAAGCCCATCATCAAGGTGCCCGGCTGCCCGCCGATCGCCGAGGTGATGACCGGCGTCATCACCTACATGCTCACCTTCGACCGCATGCCCGAGCTGGACCGCCAGGGCCGGCCGAAGATGTTCTACAGCCAGCGCATCCACGACAAGTGCTACCGCCGGCCGCACTTCGATGCGGGCCAGTTCGTCGAGCACTTCGACGACGAATCGGCGCGCCGCGGCTACTGCCTCTACAAGGTGGGCTGCAAGGGCCCCACCACCTACAACGCCTGCTCCACCGTGCAGTGGAACGAGGGCACGAGCTTCCCGATCAAGGCCGGCCACGGCTGCATCGGCTGCAGCGAGGATGGTTTCTGGGACAAGGGCTCGTTCTACGACCGCCTCACCAACATCCACCAGTTCGGCATCGAAGCCAATGCCGACCGCGTGGGCGCCACCGCTGCCGGCGTGGTGGGTGCCGCGGTGGCCGCGCATGCGGCCGTTTCCGCCATCAAGCGCGTGGCGGTGGACAAACCCACCACCCCGCCTGCCCGCTGACCCCTGGCCGCTGACAAAGGACGCTATTCACATGGGCGCTTTCGAAACCCAAGGCTTCAAGCTCGACGACAGCGGCAAGCGCATCGTCGTCGACCCCGTCACCCGCATCGAGGGCCACATGCGCTGCGAGGTGAACCTCGACAGCAACAACGTGATCCGCAACGCCGTGTCCACCGGCACCATGTGGCGCGGCCTGGAGGTCATCCTCAAGGGCCGCGACCCCCGCGACGCCTGGGCCTTCGTCGAACGCATCTGCGGCGTGTGCACCGGCTGCCACGCGCTGACCTCGGTGCGCGCGGTGGAGGATGCCCTGGGCATCCGCATCCCCAAGAATGCCCACCTCATCCGCGAGATGATGGCCAAGACGCTGCAGGTGCACGACCACGCGGTGCACTTCTACCACCTGCATGCGCTGGACTGGGTGGACGTGGTGTCGGCGCTGAAGGCCGACCCGCGCAAGACTTCCGAGCTGCAGCAACTGGTCTCGCCGGCGCATCCGATGTCCTCGGCCGGCTATTTCCGCGACATTCAGAACCGGCTGAAGAAGTTCGTGGAGTCCGGGCAGCTCGGTCCTTTCATGAACGGCTACTGGGGCAGCAAGGCCTATGTGCTGCCGCCCGAGGCCAACCTGATGGCCGTGACCCACTACCTCGAGGCACTGGACCTGCAGAAGGAATGGGTGAAGGTGCACGCCATCTTCGGCGGCAAGAACCCGCACCCGAACTTCCTGGTGGGCGGCGTGCCCTGCGCGATCAACCTCGACGGCGACGGCGCCGCCGGCGCGCCGATCAACATGGAGCGGCTGAACTTCGTCAAGGCCCGCATCGACGAGATGGTGGAGTTCAACAAGAACGTCTACCTGCCCGACGTGCTGGCCATCGGCACGCTGTACAAGCAGGCGGGCTGGCTGTACGGCGGCGGGCTTTCGGCCACCAACGTGATCGACTACGGCGAGTACCCCAAGGTCAACTACGACAAGAAGACCGACCAGCTGCCCGGTGGCGCCATCCTCAACGGCAACTGGGACGAGGTGCTGCCGGTGGACCCGCGCGACCCCGAGCAGGTGCAGGAGTTCGTCACCCACAGCTGGTACCAGTACGCCGACGAGACCAAGGGCCTGCACCCCTGGGACGGCGTGACCGAACCCAACTTCGCGCTCGGCGCCAAGAGCAAGGGCAGCAAGACCAACATCGAGCAGATCGACGAGAGCGCCAAGTACTCGTGGATCAAGGCCCCGCGCTGGCGCGGCCATGCGATGGAGGTGGGGCCGCTGGCGCGCTACATCCTGGCCCACGCCCATGCGAGCAAGGGCAACACCTACAGCCGGCGGCCGAAGGAGCAGCTGGAGTACGCCGCGCAGATGATCAACAGCGGCATCCCCAAGGCACTGGGCCTGCCCGAGACCCAGTACACGCTGAAGCAGCTGCTGCCCACCACCATCGGCCGCACGCTGGCGCGCTGCCTCGAAGGCCAGTACTGCGGCGAGATGATGGTGGACGACTTCGCCGAGCTGGTGGCCAACATCAAGGCCGGCGACCGCGCCACCGCCAACGTGGAGAAATGGGACCCGAGCACCTGGCCCAAGGAGGCCAAGGGCGTGGGCACCGTGGCCGCGCCGCGCGGCCAGCTGGGCCACTGGATCAGGATCCGCGACGGCAAGATCGAGAACTACCAGTGCGTGGTGCCCACCACCTGGAACGGCAGCCCGCGCGACCACAAGGGCCAGATCGGCGCCTTCGAGGCCAGCCTGATGAACACGCCGATGGTCAACCCCGAGCAGCCACTGGAGATCCTGCGCACGCTGCATTCCTTCGACCCCTGCCTGGCCTGCTCCACCCACGTGATGAGCGAGGACGGGCGCGAGCTCACCACGGTGAAGGTGCGCTGAGGCCGCGCGCCGTCGACCCCTGCGACAAGACCGACGAGGAGACACCCATGACAAGCATCCGTTCGACCCGCGCGCCGCGCACCGCGGCACTGGCCGCGCTGGCCTTGCTGTGCAGCGGCAGCGCCATGGCCCACCCCGGCCACGGCGCCGGCGACCTGCTGGCCGGGCTGGCCCACCCGTTCGCGGGCCTGGACCACCTGCTCGCGATGCTGGCGGTGGGCCTGTGGTCGGCCGCTGCGCTGCGCGGCGCCGCCCGGCTGGCCGCACCCGGCGCGTTCATCGGCGCGCTGGTGGCCGGTGCCGCGCTGGCGGTGGGTGGATGGGCACTGCCCGCACTCGAAGCCAGCGTGGCCGCCACCCTGCTGATGCTGGCGCTGATGCTGCTGGGCGCCCGGCGCCTGCCCGCCGCGGCCGGCCTGGCGCTGGTGGCCGGTGCCGGCCTGCTGCACGGCCAGGCGCACGGCAGTGAACTCGCCGGGGGCGCCTCGTTCGTGGCCTATGCGTCGGGCTTCGTCACCGCTTCGGCACTGCTGCACGGCGCCGGGCTGGGCCTCGGCGCGGCACTCGCCAAGGTGCCCGCCTGGGCCACCCGCACCGCGGCCGCGCTGCTGGGCGCCACCGGCATGCTGTTGCTGGCGGGGCGGCTGTGATGAGCCCCGCCCACGACACCGCCGCGGTGCTGGCCGATGCCACCGGCACCGACGAAGGCGCGCTGGCCCAGGCCCGGGCCTTCAAGTCGGTCTACGTTTACGAGGCACCGGTGCGGTTGTGGCACTGGGTCAACGCGCTCGCGATCACGGTGCTGGCGGTCACCGGCTACTTCATCGGCTCGCCACTGCCCACCCAGCCCGGCGAGGCCAGCGCGAACTACCTGATGGGCTACATCCGCTTCGCCCACTTCGCCGCCGGCCAGTTGCTCACCGTGGGGCTGCTGGGGCGCGCCTACTGGGCCTTCGTGGGCAACCACCATGCACGCGAGCTGTTCACGCTGCCGGTGCACCGCGCGGCCTACTGGCGCGAGGTGCTGGTCATGCTGAAGTGGTACCTGTTCCTGATCCCCCAGCCCAGCCGTTACGTGGGCCACAACCCGCTGGCGCGGCTGGGCATGTTCATGGGCTACCTGCTGCTGAGCGTGTTCATGATCGTCACCGGCTTTGCGCTGTACGGCGAAGGCCTGCAGGCCGGCTCCTGGGCCGACATGCTGTTCGGCTGGGTGATCCCCCTCTTCGGCCAGAGCCAGGACGTGCACACCTGGCACCACCTGGGCCTGTGGGGCATGGTGATCTTCGTGCTGCTGCACGTGTACGCCGCAGTCCGCGAGGACATCATGGGCCGGCAAAGCATGATCAGCACGATGGTCTCCGGCACCCGCACCTTCAAGGACTGACTGGTGCGTCGACACGCTTCGCTCGGTCGCCGTTCGATGCCTGCACTCAGAACCGTCAATACGACCGCGCGCGCCGCGATGCGTGCGGGCCACTGGCGTTCGCGGTGGTTGGATGCGCTCGGCCCGTTGCAGCCATTCGACGGCTGCCGACATGCAAGGGTTGGCGCGACAAAGCCGGTGGCCGGTGCGCTGGCCGGGCGGAGACCGCGCTCGACGCTGCGCGTCGAGTGCCCTGCGCTGCTCGCGGACGCGGGATGGGGCCACAACTCGGCCCTGGGTACAGGGCCTCAGACAAGTGTCCCCAGCTCCCTTCGGTCGCCGACCCGCGCC
>JACRAZ010000103.1 GCA_016213205.1 Burkholderiales bacterium | reverse complement strand
GCGACGGCACCATCGCCGAACTCGAGAACACGCCCAAGGCCAAGCTCAACCTCATCCACTGCTACCGCTCGCTGAACTACATCAGCCGGCACAGGGAAGAGAAGTACGGCATCCCCTGGGTCGAATACAACTTCTTCGGCCCGACGATGATCGCCAAGAGCCTGCGCGAGATCGCCAGCCACTTCGACGACAGCATCAAGGCCAAGGCCGAAGCCGTGATCGCCAAGT
Organism: Burkholderiales bacterium; assembly: GCA_016213205.1. Taxonomy (GTDB): domain Bacteria; phylum Pseudomonadota; class Gammaproteobacteria; order Burkholderiales; family Burkholderiaceae_C; genus Pseudaquabacterium. Next base: position 12,845 of record JACRAZ010000103.1, on the reverse strand, counting down.
ACCAGCCGCTGGTGGACGCGGTGATCGCCAAGTTCAAGCCCCGGCTGCAGGACAAGACGGTGATGCTGTTCGTGGGCGGCCTGCGCCCGCGCCACGTGATCGGCGCGTACGAAGACCTGGGCATGAACGTGGTGGGCACCGGCTACGAGTTCGGCCACAACGACGACTACCAGCGCACCACCCACTACGTGAAGGACGGCACGCTGATCTACGACGACGTGACCGGCTACGAATTCGAGAAGTTCGTCGAGAAGGTGCAGCCCGACCTGGTGGGCTCGGGCATCAAGGAGAAGTACGTGTTCCAGAAGATGGGCGTGCCGTTCCGGCAGATGCACAGCTGGGACTATTCCGGCCCCTACCACGGCTACGACGGCTTCGCGATCTTTGCGCGCGACATGGACATGGCGATCAGCTCGCCGGTCTGGAAGCTCGCCAAGGCCCCTTGGAAAACTGCAGCGTAAGGAGAAAGTCATGCCGCAAAGTGCAGAAAAGGTCGTCGACCACGAGATGCTGTTCCGCGAGCCGGAGTACCAGCAACTGTTCGCCGACAAGAAAGCCAACTTCGAGTTCAACCATGCCGATGCGAAGGTGGTGGAAATCCGCGACTGGACCAAGAGCAAGGAATACAAGGACAAGAACTTCGCCCGCGAAGCCCTCACCGTGAACCCGGCCAAGGCCTGCCAGCCGCTGGGGGCGGTGTTCGTGGCCAACGGCTTCCACAAGACGCTGAGCTTCGTGCACGGCAGCCAGGGCTGCGTGGCCTACTACCGCAGCCACTTCTCGCGCCACTTCAAGGAGCCCACCTCCTGCGTGAGCTCGTCGATGACCGAGGACGCGGCAGTGTTCGGCGGCCTGAACAACATGATCGACGGCTTGGCCAACGCCTACAACCTGTACAAGCCCGAGATGATCGCGGTGTCCACCACCTGCATGGCCGAGGTGATCGGCGACGACCTGGACGCCTTCATCAAGAACAGCAAGCAGAAGGGCTCGGTGCCCGAGGCCTTCGACGTGCCGTTCGCACACACGCCGGCCTTCGTGGGCAGCCACATCACCGGCTACGACAACGCGCTGCTGGGTGTGCTCAAGCACTTCTGGGACGGCAAGGCCGGCACCGCGCCGGCGCTGGAACGCCAGCCCGACGACAGCATCAACTTCATCGGCGGCTTCGACGGCTTCGTGGTCGGCAACATGAAGGAGGTCAAGCGCATCTTCGATCTGTTCGGCGTGCAGGTGAACATCCTGTGCGACCCCTCGGAGGTGTGGAACACCGCCACCGATGGCGAGTTCCGCATGTACGAGGGCGGCACCACCAAGGAAACGGTGGAGAAGGCGCTCAATGCCAAGGCCACCATCGTGTTCCAGGAATACTGCTGCGAGAAGACCAGCAAGTACCTGAAGGAAAAGGGCCAGGAGGTGGTGGTGCTGAACGCGCCGGTGGGCGTCTCGGGCACCGACCGCTTCATCATGGCGATCGCCCACCTCACCGGCAAGCCGGTGCCCGCGGCACTGGAGAAGGAACGCGGCCAGCTGGTGGACGCCATGGCCGACAGCCAGGCCCACCTGCACGGCAAGAAGTACGCGCTGTACGGCGACCCCGACCAGCTGCTGGGCTACAGCGAGTTCATCCTCGAGCTCGGCGCCGAGCCCACGCATGTGCTGGCCACCAACGGCGGCGAAGACTGGGCCGCCAAGGTGCAGGCACTGTTCGATGCCTCACCCTACGGCCGCGACTGCAAGGTGTACCCCAAGCGCGACCTGTGGCACCTGCGCTCGCTGCTGCACACCGAGCCGGTGGACTTCCTGATCGGCAACACCTACGGCAAGTACCTCGAGCGTGATTGCGGCACGCCGCTGATCCGCCTGGTGTTCCCGATCTTCGACCGCCACCACTACCACCGCTTCCCCACCTGGGGCTATGGCGGCGGGCTGTGGCTGCTGACGATGCTGCTGGACGAGTTCTTCGAGACGCTGGACGCCAACACGATCGTCCCGTCCAAGACCGACTACTCCTACGACATCATCCGATAGATCCGCCCACCCCCGGAGCGCCTGCGGCGGACCACGGCTGGGCTTGCAAGCCCAGCCGGCCAGACAGGCGGCAGACGACACGCAGGTGTCGTCTGCCGTCCGGTCTGGCCCCCCTCAAGGGGGCGACGCAGGCGGACCGGCGGAGCCGGATCCGCTGCGCCCACTTGGACATACCGCAGCACGCCGGCACACGCGCACTTGCACCATCCGAGATCAGCCATGGCCAACGTCACCTTCACCTCACCGCGCATGACGCGCGACATCACCGTGTACGCCGTGGCCGGCGACACGCACACGCTCTTGTCGGTGGCCCAGAAGAACAAGGTGCCGCTGGAGTTTGAATGCCAGAACGGCGAATGCGGCTCCTGCCTGATCCAGGTGAGCCTGCTGTCGGACAAGGCGCCCACCGGCGTGGCCTTGACCGAGAAGGAAAAGACCGTGCTGCGCTTCGCCGGCAAGATCACCAAGGAGCAGATCGCCGATGCCGAAACCCACGACCGGCCACCGCCCTGGCGCCTGGCCTGCCAGTTCATCGTGCGCAACGAAGACATCCTGGTGACCTTCTGATGAACACACTGCCCGTCTATGTGAAAACCACCGCCGATGGCCGCAAGGTCGAGGTCATCGGCGGCCAGGTGTGCCTGGACGGCGTGCCGGAGACCGATGCGTTGGTGGTGCTGGACGAGCACCCCAACCGGCAGGCCATCCTCAGGGTGTGCCCGAAAGCCACGCACATGGCCGGCCGGCTGCCGCTGACGATGGCCGAGTCCTCGGTGGCGCAGGCCGCGCTGCGGCGCGTGAACGATGCCTTCGACGGCACGCCGCACGCGGCCGGCGAGCGCCTGCGCCGCGTGCTGTGGCAGAAGGCCTTCGCCGATGGTGCCGAATGAGCCGGCCGCCGGCACCCGGAGGCCGCGATGATCTTCGTGCTTGAACTGCCCCGCCCCGACCAGCCGCGGGCCTGGTTCGCCTTCGACGGCGCCGACCTGCAGCGCAAGCTTGATGCCAGCGGCGGCGTGCCCGAGCATGCATTGCATCTGTGGCCCGACGAGGCCAGCGCGATGAAGGCCTTCGAGGACCTGCGCGAACCGCTGTGGCAAGGCCCCGGCTGGCGCGCCCGCTGGGCCTTGCGTGAGCAGCTCATCGCCACCGAGGTGCTGGCCGAGGACTGAAGCCACCGCTGCAGATCGACCCGGCCCGGCACGGCCCGAGCCGCCTGCCCCGCACCGCGGAACCGCACAACCAGTGCACGGATTTCGCGTGCACTTCGGCACGGGCCGGCACCGCACGGCGCGGGGCCGCTGCCGCAGAATGCACCGCTTCGGGCGCGGTGGCCCGTGGGGGTGGGGTGTGCAGCTTCGGTGGCTTGGCCTGGTGGGTGTGGTGGCCGCGTGCATGGCGGGTCAGGCGCAGGCCCAGGTGCACAAGTGCCGCACGGCCCAGGGCGGCATCGAGTACCGCACCGCGCCCTGCGCGGCGGGCACCGGGCAGCCCTTGCCCATCGACACCCAGGCGGCGGCCCCCACGGGGCCGAACGCGGCCGCCGCAGCGCCTTCGCCGGCCGATGCGGCGCTGCGGGAGCAGTGCCTGGGCCTGCAGGCCCGGTCGGACACCGCGCGCCGGCAGATCGCCGAGCGCGAGGCACTGGCGCGCAAGCTCAGCAACAACCTGCCGGGGGCATTGACCGACGCCGAGGCCCGGGAGTTCGCGCTGCTTACCCAGCGCGACCGGATCGACATCGAAGAGCAGCAACGCCAGGGCCGCGTGGCCGGGTGTGGCCGCCTGGGGCTGGAGGTGGGCACGCGCGCGGCCGCCGTGGCGGTGGTGGAGAACCGCTGCCGGCAGCTGCGCGACAGCATGCAGGAATGGCTGGCCCGCCACGGCAGCAGCCACCCCGATGTGCGTGGCACGCTGGAAGCCATGCGGCAGGAACGGCAGCGCGAGGGCTGCAAGGAACCATGATGACCACACCAAAACGCACAGACAAGCGCCGGGCCGGCCCCGGCTTCGCGCCGCCTCGCGAGGGGCGGGTGGGGCGCGGCCCGGCCCTGGCAGGCCGCCACCTGGCCGCCCTGCTGGCCGCCGCGATGTGGCCTGCACTGGCCGCGGCCCAGGTGCACAAGTGCCAGCAGCCCGACGGCCGCATCGTCTACTCCCAGGCCCCCTGCGTGGCCGCCGGCGGCCAGGCGCTGGGCGAGTTGAAGATCGCGCCGCCGCCCGCACCGGCGGTGCCGACACCCACGCGCAGCACACTGCCCCCGCCAGCCGGTGAGCAACGGCCGGCCGCGGCGCCCACCCGGCCCCGGCCGCCGGCGCCGCCGGGCGTGGACGATCCGTTTGCCGACCCCACGCGGCCGCAGCGCTGCGCCGAGCAGCAGAACACGCTCGACGCCTCGGTGGCCCGCATCCGCATGCTCGAAGCCGAGCAGCAGGCCCAGGCCGCGCACTTCGAGGCCGAGGAGCGCCGCATCGACGAGTTCCATGCCAGCCCGGACGGCCAGAAGCGCCGCGCCTTCAACATCGACAACCGCTACGCCATCCGCAACCAGGAGAAGGCCGCGATGACCGAGCGCCTGGGCAAGGAACGCGTGCTGCTGTCCGCCCACGTGCAGAACGCCAATGCGTTGAACTGCGCCGTGCTCGACAGCAAGTTCCGCCTGGCCGAGGCCCTGCGCCTGCAGTCGCAGCCGGTGGGCGGGCCGGCGCGCGGCCGGTGATGCCGGCGGGCGCGCCCGCGACGCCCGCACCCGTGGTGCCGGCCGACGTTTGACCGCCGAGGTGGCGGCCCGCCCTGGGGTTCCGGCATGATTTCGCCGGGGCAATGGAGGCGGCGCATGAAGGAGCGGAGGGCAGGGCGATTCGCACGGTGGCAGGCACTGGCCTGCGGCCTGGCGGTGGCGCTGCTGCCCGCCGGCTGCACGCTGGCGCGGCTGAAGCAGGACGCGGCCGATTTCTACGCCTCCACCGTGCTGGTGGGCCGCATCGAAAGCCCGGGCGGCTGGCGCGGGCCGGTGGTCGTGTCGGCGCGCACCCGCGGGCCGGGGCCCGGCACCGTGGTGCACCGCACCCTGCTGCACGAGCCCGGCGGCTACGAACTCATCGTGCCCAAGGGCGAGTACACGGTCGAGGCCTTTGGCGACACCAACGGCAACGGCCTGCAGGACCCGCAAGAACCTGCCGGCCGCTACACCGGCAGCATCCCGGTGCTGGCCAGCGGCAGCGGCGTGATCGCATCGCTGGATTTCGTGCTGGCCGGCGCGGGCCCTGCCGGCGGCCCGCCCGCGGCCGCAGGCCACAGCACGCAGGCCGGCGCGCTGGCCGATCTGGACGCGCCGGCCTTCACGGCCGAGAACGGCCAGCGCGGCTACTGGGCGCCGATGGCCTTCTTCCGCGAGTTCGGCGGCAACATCTACCAGCTCGAACCCTACGACCCGGCCAGGACGCCGGTGCTCTTCGTGCATGGCGCGGTCGGCTCCCCGCAGGACTGGCGGGCCTTCTTCGCGCAGATCGACCGCACGCGCTACCAGCCCTGGTTCTTCTACTACCCCTCGGGCGCCTCGGTCGAATCGATGGCCTACCTGCTGTACTGGAAGCTGGTGAACCTGCAGCTCAGGCACCGCTTCGAGCGCCTGCACATCGTGGCCCACAGCATGGGCGGGCTGGTGGTGCGCAGCTTCCTGCTGAACCATGGCGAGCAGTTCCCGCAGGTGCGGCTGTTCGTCTCGCTCTCCACGCCCTGGGCCGGCGAAACCGGCGCCGAGCTGGGCGTGAAGCATTCGCCGGCGGTGGTGCCCTCGTGGGTGGACATGCAGCCCGGCGGCCGCTTCATGCAGGACCTGTTTGCACGCAAGCTGCCGCCCGCGGTGGCGCACTACCTGCTGTTCGGCCACAAGGGCGGCTACAGCCTGCTGCGGCCCACCACCGACGGCACCGTCACGCTGGCCAGCCAGCTTCGCAGCCCGGCGCAGGCCGAGGCGCGCATGGTCTTCGGCTTCGACGAAGACCACGACAGCATCCTGCGCGCGCCCCAGGTGCTGGCGCAGGTGCAGGCCATCCTCGACAGCGCCGGCGCGCCGCGCGGGCCCGGCGCCGGCACCGGCCGCGTGCAGCCGCAGTTCACCCCCGCCGGTGCGGCGGAAGGCCCGCGCGGCCTGCCGCTGCTGGTGCTGGACCCGGTGGCCCCGGCCGCACCGGGCCGCGGCCGCGTGCTGATGCCGCTGGCACCCGAAGACAGCGGCCGCGCGCTGGGCCCGGTGCCCGAGGGCCTGTACGACGCCAGCCTCGTGGCCGCCGGCTACCGCAGCGAGCCGCGCCGCACCCGCGTGCAGGTGCAGGCGGGCCAGGTGGCGGGCTTGTCCACCCGGCTCGTGCCGCAGGGCACGCTGGCCGGCTACGTGGGTGCCGACAGGCCCGAGGCCGACACCCCGGCCGGCAGCTACCGGCCGCCGCACCCCAGCGTGCAGATCGAGGCCATCACGCTGACCGGGCCCGGCCTGCAGCGCCGCCTGCAGCCCCGCCAGGCGGGCGCTGACGATGTGCTGGACCGCTACCTCGCCGGCGAGGATGGCGCGTACAAGGCCCAGTTCTCGTTCGTGAACCTGCCCGCGGGCGACTACGAGCTGGCCATCGAGGCCGCGGGCTACCAGCCGCACCGCTCGCGCCACACGGTGCTGCCGGGGCGCCCGGTGCCACTGGCGCCCATCGTGCTGGTGCCGCTGCGCTGAGCATCTGCCGGCCCCCGGCTTGAGCGGACTTCGCATTTCGGCCATCGGCCCTTCGCAAACCGGGTAGAGCCCGCGCAGGCCGCTGCGTAATCTCCGCCGCCAGCCCGACACGCTTTCGACATCGGGCCCCAACGGAGACAACATGCACAAGCAACGCAAGACCTTGCGCCCCCTGGCGCTGGCGGTGGTGATCCTGGCGGCCCTGGGCGGCTGCGGCGGCGATTCAGACCCGGCCTCCGGCGAGATCGTGTCGTCCACCCCCTACAGCGCACCGGCCGCGATTGCGGCCGACAGCAGGCTGCTGGTGCACTGGATGCGCGGCACCAGCGGCGACATGGTGAAGGCCACCTCGCTGCTCTTCGTGCCCCGGGGCACCGCGCCGGCCGGCGGCTGGCCGCTGGTGGCCTGGGTGCATGCCACCACCACCTCGGGCTCCGGCACGCCGGCCGCCACCGATTGCGCGCCCAGCCTGTCGCCCCAGCTGGACGGCGGCCTCACCGCCGACGGGTTCCCCAGTGGCTATGTCGAGCACATCGCCGCGTTGGTGGGGGCCGGCTTCGCGGTGGTCGCGCCCGATTTCGAGGGCCTGGGCCCGGAGGCCCAGCGCAATGCAACGCCTTACCCGTACTACAACCTGTCGAGCTCGGGCCGCTCGGTGGCCGCGGCCGTGCTGGCCGCGCAGCAGGCGGGCGTGAGCCTGACCAGAAGCTGGGCCGCGGTGGGCCATTCGGAAGGCGGGCACTCGGTGATGGCGCTCGAGACCAGCGCCGCCGAGGCCAGCGCCTACCCGTTCAAGGGCGCGGTCGCGTTCGCGCCGTTCAACTCGATCGAAGCCTCCGTCACGGCGCTGGCTGGCATGGGCACGGCCGATCCGGCCAACCTCATCAAGTACCGCATGACCGAGGAGCTGTTCGTCGCGATGATGGGCGGCGCGCTGTCGGTCACGCAGCCCTCGTTCACGCCCGACAAGGTGATGGGCGCCGACCTGCTGGCGGCCATGCCCTCGGTGAAGGGCAAGTGCATCTTCAAGGCCCTTGGCGATGTGGGCGCAGCCGTGGCCAGCAAGGGCCCGGCAGCGTTCAAGGGCCGCACGGCCACCTGGGCGAGCGAGCCGTCGATGAAGGCCTTCCTGCAGACCAACGACCTGGCCGTGGCCCCGGGCTTCAAGATCACCAAGCCGACGCTGGTGCTGCAGGGCGGCGCCGACCCCTTCGTCTTCGAATCGCTGCAGACCAGCTTCGTCGGCCGCCTGAAAGCCGCCGGCATGCCGGTGAGCTACAAGACCTACCCGAGCGCCGACCACGGCAACGTGCTGGTGCAGGGGCGCTCGGATATGCTCGGCTTCCTGAAGGCGAACCTCCCATAGCCGCGGGGCCGCCGCGGGCCACTTTGCAAAGCGCGCGACGCATGACCGAAGCAGCCATCGCCGACCCTTCACCGACCCCGGGCCGCGTGAGCGTGCAGACCACGGATGTCGGTGAATTCGTCGACTTGGTCAACCGGCTGTTCGGTCACCACCGCATCGTCTCGCTGGCGGGCAGCAAGCTCGATGGCATCGTCCATGCACAGCGCTGCAATGCGCTGATCGTCGGCCAGCTGGAATACGGCGCCGATGCCAGCCTGGAAGTGGATGAAGCGCGCACCGGCTGGGTGATCACCCAGGCCCGCGACGCCGAAGGCGCCTGGGACTCGAACGGCTTCCAGCCGGGCGAGCTGATGATGTTTCCGCCCGAGTGGTGCGGCACGCTCGATGTGCTGCGGCCCACCAAGTTCCGCAACACCTTCGTGCCGATTCCGGACATGCACGAGGCGCTGGCATCCATGCTGGGCAGCACGCCGGACCAGCCGCTGAGCTACGCGCCGCGCATGGCCCCGGGGGTTGAACTCACCGAGCGGCTGAGCCGCATCATCGACCTGATGTACACCGCCAGCCACGGCGCGAGCGCCATCGCGCCGGTGATGCAGCAGGCCTGGCAACGCACCTTCGCGATGGAGCTGCTGTGCGTGTGGCCGCATTCCTACTCGCGCTACCTCGAGCGCCCCACGCTGCTGCCGCGCGCGCTGCACCGCGCCTGCGACTACATCGAGGCCCACCTGCGCGAGCCGATCTCGGTGGTGGACGTGGCCCGCGCCGCGTCGGTTGGCGTGCGGGCGCTGGAGCTGGGCTTTGCCCGGCACTTCGACGAATCGCCGCTGCGCTACATCCGCAACCGCCGGCTCGACGCCGCGAAGGCCGACCTGCAGGCCAGCCGCGGGCGCGTTGGCATCCTGAACCTCGCGCTGAAGTGGGGCTTCTCGAACGCCGGGCAGTTTGCCAAGTGCTACCGCGAGCGCTTTGGTGAGTTGCCGAGCCGGGCGCTGATGAAGTTGCCGCCGCGCTGAGCGCGATCGCGCCACGCTGGTCCGGGCCCGCGAGCCCGGCGTCGCATTTGTCGCGAACCCGCCAGCGCCCGCCACACCGCAACAGCGCGCCAAGTGCTTGATTCGTCAGGCCATGGCGCCGCACGCGGCCTTGGCACCCTTCCTGCAATGCAGCCTGCGTACCCCCAGCGCCGGAGGCTCCACATGACACCCCCAAGCTCGCTTCGCTCGCTGCCCCCCAAGGGGGCGCGTCAGTGCCTTCGGACGGCCGGGCGGCGCTGACATGTCCGCATCCCTGAACGCCAAGATCGCCGAGGTCTTTGACGAGCCCGGCTGCGACATCAACCAGGCCAAGAGCGAGAAAGAGCGCAAGAAGGGCTGCACCAAGCAGCTCACGCCCGGCGCCGCGGCCGGTGGCTGCGCGTTCGACGGCGCGAAGATCGCGCTGCAGCCCATCGTGGACGTGGCGCACCTGGTGCACGGCCCGATCGCCTGCGAGGGCAACAGCTGGGACAACCGGCACAGCGCCTCATCGGGCCCGATGACCTACCGCACCGGCTTCACCACCGACATCAACGAGCTGGACGTGATCTACGGCGCCGAGAAGCGCCTGTTCAAGGCCATCCGCGAAGTCGTCGACAAGGTGAACCCGCCGGCCATCTTCGTCTACCAGACCTGCGTCACCGGCCTGATCGGCGACGACATCGAGGCGGTGTGCAAGCGCGCGACTGAAAAGTTCGGCAAGCCCGTGATCCCGGTGAACGCGCCCGGCTTCGCCGGCCCGAAGAACCTGGGCAACAAGCTGGGCGCAGAAGCGCTGCTGGACTACGTGATCGGCACCGTGGAGCCCGAGCGCCAGACGCCCTACGACATCAACATCATCGGCGAGTACAACCTCTCGGGCGAGCTGTGGCAGGTGAAGCCGTTGCTGGATGCCTTGGGCGTGCGCATCCTGAGCTGCATCTCGGGCGACGGGCGTTATGCCGAGGTGGCCGCCGCGCACCGCGCGCGCGCCAACATGATGGTGTGCTCGAAGTCGATGATCAACATCGCCACCAAGATGCAGCAGCGCTGGGGCATCCCGTACTTCGAGGGCTCGTTCTACGGCATCTCGGACATGAGCACCACGCTGCGCGAGATATCGCGGTTGCTGGTGGAGCGCGGTGCGCCCGAGGACCTGAAGCACCGCACCGAGGCCTTGATCGCGGTGGAAGAAGCCCGCGCCTGGGAACGCATCCGCGCCTACCGCGAGCGCCTGGCGGGCAAGAAGGTGCTGCTGATCACCGGCGGTGTGAAAAGCTGGAGCGTGGTGTCGGCGCTGCAGGAGGCGGGGCTCGAGGTGGTGGGCACCAGCACCAAGAAGAGCACGAAGGAAGACAAGGAAAAGATCAAGGAGATCATGGGTGACGACGCCCACATGATCGACGACATGACCCCGCGCCAGATGTACGCGATGCTGCGCGAGGCCAAGGCAGACATCATGCTCAGCGGCGGCCGCAGCCAGTTCGTGGCGCTGAAGGCCCGCATGCCGTGGATGGACATCAACCAGGAACGGCACCACGCGTTTGCGGGTTATGAAGGCATGGTCACGATGGTGGCCGAGATCGACAAGGCGCTGTTCAACCCGGTGTGGGAACAGGTGCGCACGCCGGCGCCCTGGGACGGGGAGGATGCGTTGTTGAGGGAGCCGGTGGGGGAGGAATTGATGGGCGGGGCGGTGGGGGTCTGACGATCGCTTGGTAGCGGTGGTGAGTACGGTTCGGCCTGCCAGATTTCGACCTCAGGCCGCTTGTCTGCACTTATGTCGGCTTGGCGGGCAACAGCACTAGACTGACTGCGGCCGGCCAACTTGACAGCGCCAACGTCGGCGGTCTCCGGAACCTGCCGTTCCGTGGTCGGGCGGGGGAACTACCTGAGCACGTCGGGACCTGCTCGAAGGCGACGGACGGATGACGCTCCGGGATGGAGCCTGTCCGGAATTTTGTGTGTGAGGCATAGCATGACCAGACGGAGCATGTATGCCAAGCAGGAAGACGACGAAGGCGGCGGAAGCCGCGGCGGCGAAGTTGCCGACGATCCCCAAGGAACTCATTGACCAGTTCGTGACCGGCCCGATGAGCGCCGAGGCGGTGCAAGCTGCCTCGATGGCGTTTAAGAAGGCGCTGATCGAGCGCGCGCTGGGCGCCGAGTTGTCGCACCACCTGGGCTACCCGCCCGGTGCAGCCAAGCCCGAGGAGGCCGGCAACCACCGCAACGGCAGCACCGGCAAGACGGTGCTCACCGAGGATGGCCCGGTACGCATCGACGTCCCGCGCGACCGCGAAGGCTCGTTCGAGCCCGTGCTCATCCCCAAGCACGAGCGCCGCTTCACCGGCTTCGACGACAAGATCGTGGCCATGTACGCACGTGGCATGACCGTGCGGGAGATCCAGGCCTTCCTGGCCGAGCAGTACGGCACCGAGGTGAGCCCAGAGTTCATCAGCTCCGTCACCGAGGCCGTGATGGCCGAGGTCGCGGCCTGGCAGGCCCGGCCCCTGGAGCCGATGTACCCGGTGGTCTTCTTCGACGCGCTGCGGGTGAAGATCCGTGAGGAGGCCGTCGTGCGCAACAAGGCGATCTATCTGGCCCTGGGCGTGCTGCCCGACGGCACGCGCGACATCCTGGGGCTGTGGATCGAGAACACCGAGGGCGCCAAATTCTGGATGAAGGTCTTCAACGACCTGAAGACGCGCGGGGTAGCCGACATTCTGATCGCCGTCACCGATGGCCTGAAGGGCATCGGCGAGGCGCTGGGCGCGGTGTTCCCGGCCACCACGCTGCAGACCTGCATCGTGCACCTGATCCGCAACAGCCTGGACTACGCCAGCTGGAAGGACCGCAAGCTGCTGGCCGCGGCACTCAGGCCGGTCTACACGGACGCCAGCGCCGAGGCAGCAGCGCAGGCCTTGGACGAGTTCGAGCGCGGCACCTGGGGCCAGAAGTACCCCACGGTGACGACCTCCTGGCGCCGGGCCTGGGATCGCGTGATCCCGTTCTTCGCCTTCCCGCCGGCGGTGCGGCGTGTGGTCTACACCACCAACGCTATCGAGAGCATCCACAGCCAGCTGCGCAAGATCATCAAGACGCGCGGCCACTTCCCCAGCGACGACGCGGCCACCAAGCTGATCTGGCTGGCGCTGCGCAACATCACGGCCGACTGGGGCCGCGCGGCCAAGGAATGGCGCGAGGCGATGAACCAGTTCGCTGTACTCTACGAAGAACGATTCACCGCCGCGCCACATGGCGGCCGATGAGGGGGTTGAACCATGAGTACATGGCTCAACCGGGGCCCCTCCGGCGGCCTGGCAGGGGCCCGACGACAGACGAAGAATCAGCCAACAACCAATTCAACCAACCGCCTCGCACACAGAAATCCGGACGGCCCCCCGGGATGTCATCGCGCCATTCGGCCCTCACCACCCCGAAATGACTAGAGCATGGCGAGCGCGTCCTACCCAACGGTGCTTCTGCTCCTCACCAATTGCAGTGCGCACCTACACTCCCCCCTTCGGCGCGAGATGCGTTCGCCCGATGATCGTCGACTGCTCGAGTGAGACATCCTGGGTCAACCTCCCCCCGCCGAAGCAAGCGCGAGCGCGTTGCCGTGCAGGCTCGGGTCGTAAGGCTTGCGGTCAGTCCAGGCACGCCAGATCACACGCAGCCAAGCCCTGGCCAGGATGCGGGTGGCGT
>JACRAZ010000104.1 GCA_016213205.1 Burkholderiales bacterium | reverse complement strand
GGGCGGCGGCCCCCGCCCTGCGCCGGCCGGCCCCGAGCCGGCGGCCGCGGGTCCGCTGGCCGCCGCGCCGCTGCTGCCGCTGACCCTGCTGCTGGCCTTCGCCGGCGGCCTGCTGCTGAACCTGATGCCCTGCGTGTTCCCGGTGCTATCGCTCAAAGTGCTCGGCCTGGCCAGCCATGGCGGGCATCGCCGCAGCCTGGTGGCCGGCGGGCTGGCGTACACCGCGGGCGTGGTGCTGTCCTTCGGCGTGCTGGCCGCGCTGCTGCTGGGCCTGCGCGCCGGCGGCGCCGAGCTGGGCTGGGGCTTCCAGCTGCAGTCGCCCGGCTTCGTCGCGGCGCTGGCGCTGCTGTTCACGCTGATCGGGCTGAACCTGCTGGGCGTCATCGGCCTGGCCGGCGTGCTGCCGCAGAAGCTGTGCTCGATGCACGCGAAGCAGCCGCTGCTCGAGCACGCGCTCACCGGCGTGCTGGCCGCGCTGATCGCCTCGCCCTGCACCGCGCCGTTCATGGGCGCGGCGCTGGGCGTGGCCCTCACGCTGGCGCCGGCGGCGGCGCTGTCGGTGTTCATCGCGCTGGGGCTGGGCATGGCGGCGCCCTACCTGGTGGTGTCGTGCTGGCCGCGGCTGGCGCGGGCCTTGCCACGCCCGGGCGCCTGGATGGAGCAGCTGAAGATCGCGCTGGCGTTCCCGATGTTCGGCACCGTGGTCTGGCTGCTGTGGGTGTTCGGCCAGCAGGTGGGCCTGGACGGCGCGGCCGCGCTGCTGGGCCTGCTGGTGGGCCTGGCCTTCGTGGTGTGGGCCTGGGCGGCGGCCGCGCTGGCGCGCCGCACGCGCCGCGTGCTGGGCACCTTTGCGCTGCTGCTGCTGGGCGCGGGCCTGCTGGCCGCCTGGCCGGCGCTGCGGGCTACGCCGGCGCCGGTGGCCGGAACCCCCGCCACGGGCGGCAGCGCCGCCAGCAGCCCGTGGCAGCCGTGGTCGCCCGCCGCGGTGGCGCAGGCCCAGGCCGAGGGCCGGCCGGTGCTGGTGGACTTCACCGCCGCCTGGTGCGTGACCTGCCAGTTCAACAAGCACGGCACCCTGGCCGATGCCAAGCTGCTGGCCGAACTGGCCTCGCGGCGCGTGTTGCTGCTGCGGGCCGATTGGACCCGCCGCGACGCCAGCATCACCCAGGCCCTGGCCGCCCTGGGCCGCAACGGCGTGCCGGTGTATGCGCTGTACGCGCCGGGCGCCACCACACCCACCCTGTTGCCCGAGATCCTGAGCACCTCGGCCGTGCGCAGCGCGATGGCGCGCTGGCCCGCCCCGCAGGTGTCGGCGGCACCGGCGGGCCCGGTGCGCTGAACCCTGGTTGCGGCGCGGCGGCCGGCAGCCGGCCCCCCCGTGCCCTTGCGCCACCCCACCCCACCCGGAGGACCCTGCGATGAAGCCTTGCCTCGTCACCCTGCTGGCCGCCACCACCTGGCTGGCCGCCGCCGCGCCGGCCCAGGCCCAAGCCGTGGTGGGCCAGAGCGCACCGGCCTTCCGCCTGGCCGACACCAGCGGCAAGCCCGTGTCGCTGGCCGACTTCAAGGGCCGGCACGTGGTGCTGGAGTGGGTGAACCCGGGCTGCCCGTTCGTGCAGAAGCACTACAACAGCGGCAACCTGCCCGCCACGCAGAAGGCCGCGCGCGCACGGGACGTGGTGTGGCTGGCCATCAACTCCACCGCGCGCGAGGCCGGCGACTACCTGCCCCCGGCCGCGCTGGCCGGCTGGCTGCAGGGCAAGGGCGCGGCCACCAGCGCCACGTTGATGGACGAAGACGGCCAGGTCGGCCGCCGCTACGGCGCGCGCACCACGCCGCACCTGTACGTGATCGATCCGCAGGGCACGCTGGTTTATGCCGGCGCCATCGACAGCAAGCCCAGCGCCGACCCGGCCGACATCCCGGGCGCCACCAACTACGTGAACCAGGCGCTCGCCGAGACGCTGGCCGGCAAGCCGGTGAGCCGCGCCACCACCCAGGCCTACGGCTGCTCGATCAAGTACGCCCGCAACGGCTGAGCACGCGGGTCGGCACGCGCCGCCGCGGGCGGCATTTCGAGGCATCGGGCGCAAGGGGGCTGTGCTAGCCTCGACGCTCCGTTGTCCCCGGGCCAGGCACCGCCTGCTGCTCCGCATCCCTGCCGCGATGCCCGCCCGCGCGTCTTCTCCTGCAGCCCCTGGTCGCTGGCTGGCCCGCCGCCTGTTGCGCGTGCTCACCTGCACGGCGGGCCTGGCGCTCGGCGCGGCGGTGGCCAAGGCGCCGCCACCGGGGCCGCCGCCCGGGCTGCAACAGCCGGCGCCCGCCCGCTGGTCACGCCTGGCAGAGCCGGTGTTCCACACCATCGGCCGCAGCCACGGGCTGCCCAACGACGTGGTCTACAGCGTCGGCCAGGACGCGGCGGGTTTCCTGTGGATCGGCACCGTCAGCGGCCTGGCGCGCTGGGACGGCCACAGCGCGCGCATCTACTCGCCCGGGCCGCCCGCCGCGGGCCAGCTGCCCGACGGCTGGATCCAGGCCCTGCAGCGTGATGCCGACGGCCGCCTGTGGGTGGGCACCAGCGGCGGCGGCATCGCGCGCTACGACGCGCAGCGCGACCGTTTCGACACCCTGGGCGCCGGCCCGCAGGGCCTGAGCCACGTGAACGTGCACGTGCTGCTGGACGACGGCGCCGGCCAGCTCTGGGTGGGCACCGACGGCGGGCTGGACCGGGTGGACCCGCGCAGCCTGAAGGCCACCCCGCAGGCCGCCGCCGGCGCCGCGCTGTCGGGCCTGCCGGCCATGCGGGTGCTGGCCCTGCTGCGCGACCGCAGCGGCCGGCTCTGGGTGGGCGGCGAGGCGGGCCTGTTCCGGCAGGCGGCCCCCGGCGCCGGCAACACGCCCGCCTTCGAGCGCGTGCGCCTGGCCGGTGAACCCCAGCCCGAGGTGCAGGCGCTGCACCTGGACAGCCAGGGCCGCTTGTGGATCGGCACCGTGCAGCGTGGTGCCTTCGTCTGGGATGCGCAAGCCACCGAGGCCCAGCCGCTGCAGCTGGCGGCCGGGCTGGGCCAGCTGCTGCACGACGAACACGTCACCAGCATCTGCGAGCTGAGCCCGGGCGTGGTGTGGCTGGCCACGCTGGGCCAGGGCGTGGTGGAGGTGCGGCCTGGCACCGGACCCGAGGCGGGCCCCCCGCTGGACGGCCGGCGCTGGGATGCACGGCGCCTGCGCCATGCGCCCGGCTGGCCCGCGAGCCTGGCCGACGACACCGTGCGCAGCCTGTTCCGCGACCGTTCCGGCCTGCTCTGGCTGGCCACCGACCGCGGCATCAGCCGCCACGACCCGACCCAGCGCGCGGTGCTCACGATGTTCGGCCTGGAGGCCGACGGCCCGCCGCCCGGGCCCGGCCAGCCGCGCCCGCGCGAGAGCACCGAGATCGGCTGGATCCTGCCCACCGCCGATGGCCGGCTCTGGCTGGGCACCCAGAAACACGGCATCGCCATCGTCGACCCCGAGGGCGGCCTGAGCCAGCACCTGCGGCCCGACGCCGACCGGCCCACCCGGGCGCTGCCGCAGGACATCGTGCTGTCCATCGCCGAGGGCCTGGCCGGCGAGAAGTACGTGGCCACCAAGCGCGGCCTGTACCGCGCCAGCGCGGATGGCCGCCGGATCGAGCGTGTCGAACTCACCGGGCGCGACCCGGCCGCCAGCACCTGGTCGCTGTGGCGCGAGCGCAGCACGCTGTGGATCGGCGGTGGCACCGACGGCCTGTGGTCGCTGGACCTGGCCACCGGCCAGGGCCGGCGTCGCAGCGTGCCGGCCACGGCAGCGCTGGGTGAGCCGCCACCGGCACCGGCCTCGCGCGCGGCCTCGGCCTCGGTGCCGGGCGCGCCGGCGCCGGGGGCCGACTGGCAGCTCAGCGAAGACCGCGTCACCGTGCTCGCGCCAGGGCCCGAGGGCAGCCTGTGGGTGGGCACGCGCAACGGCCTGCACCGCATCGACCCGCAGCGCGGCGTGCTCGCGCGCTGGCTGCCCGAGCGCGACAACCCCCGGGCCCTGGGCGGCGGCTTCATCACCGCGGTGCACACCGACCGCCGCGGCCGCCTGTGGGTGGGCACCTTCGGCGCCGGCCTGGCGCTGGTGGAGCAGCCGCTGGCCGCGCGGCCGACGGTACGCCGCATCGGCCTGGCCGAAGGCCTGCCCGACAACAACATCAACGCGCTGGTCGAAGACCTGCAGGGCCGCATCTGGGGCAGCACCGACAGCGGCCTGGCCCGTGTCGACCCCGACACCCTGGCCGTGCGCGCGCTGCGTACCGCCGATGGCGTGATGTTCCCGATCTACTGGACCGGCGCGGCCGCGCGCACGGCGCGCGGCGAGCTGCTGTTCGGTGGCGCCGGCGGCCTGACGATCGTGCGGCCCGAAGCCGTGACCGACTGGACCGAACGCCCGCCGATCGTGATCACCGCGCTGCAGATGGGGGGCCGCGCCGTGCAGCCCGCGGCCTGGATGGCCGGCCAGCACCTGACCGTGCCGGCCGAGGCCAACGGCCTGGTGCTCGAATTCGCGGCGCTGGACTACTCCGACCCGGCACGCCTGCGTTATGCCAGCCGCCTGCTGGGCGCGGGTGGCGACTGGGTCGAGACCGATGCCCAGCACCGCCTGCTGGCCTATGCCCACCTGTCCCCGGGCGAGTACACGCTGCAGCTGCGGGCCACCAACCGGCAGGGCCTGTGGGTGCCCGAGCCGCTGCAACTGCCCCTGCGGGTGCTGCCGGCCTGGTACCAGACCTGGTGGGCGCGCGCGCTCGGCGTGCTGGCCGCGCTGCTGTCGGTGGCGCTGGTGCTGCAGTGGCGCACCCGGCGCCTGCGGGCGCAGCAGGCGCTGCTGGAGCGGCGGGTGGACGAGCGCACCGCGCAGCTGCGCGAGGTGACGCAGCGGCTGGCCGAAAAATCGCTCGCGCTGGAACGCAAGTCGCTCGCGCTCGAGCAGGCCAGCCTGACCGATCCGCTCACCGGCCTGCACAACCGCCGCTACCTCAGCGGCCGGCTCGCCACGCCGGCCGCCGGCGAGCCCGGCTTTGCACTGCTGCTGATCGACATCGACCATTTCAAGCAGATCAACGACAGCCATGGCCATGCCGTGGGTGATGCGGCGCTGGTGGCCATTGCCCAGCGCCTGCAGCAGCTGCTGCGGCCGGTGGACGACCTGGTGCGCTGGGGGGGCGAGGAGTTCCTGCTGGTGGCGCGCGGGCTGGATGCGGCGGCCGCCGCCACGCTGGCCGAGCGCCTGCGCTGCGCCATCCAGGACCAGCCGGTGGCTGCCGGCAGCGCGGCCGGCGTGCCCGAGGGGCTGGCGCTCACGGTCTCGATCGGCTTTGCCTGCCTGCCCTTCGTGCCGGGGGCACCGCAGGCGCTGGACTGGGAAGAGGCGCTGGGCCTGGCCGACCTGGCGCTCTATGCCGCCAAGCGCGCCGCCCGCAACTGCTGGATGGGCCTGGCCGCCGGCCCGCACGCGTATCCGGTGTCGCTGGTGGCGCGGGCGCTGGCCAACCCGCAGGCCAGCGTGGCCCATGGCGAGCTGCGCGTGCTGTGCCGCGAAGACAACCCGGCCCAGGCCGCCGCGCTGCGGGCCGCCTTGCGCGGCCACTGAGAGCTTGAGAGGCTTTCCCATGCGCCCACGTCAGCCCCCAGAACAAGCCCAATCTAGGCGAAAAGCGCAGCCGTGGCCGTTCCCCCGGCGAGCTTTTCAACGACGAGTGGGCTTGTTCTGGGGGCTGACCCGAAGGGCCGGGG
>JACRAZ010000101.1 GCA_016213205.1 Burkholderiales bacterium | reverse complement strand
GTCGGTGCTGCCGGTGTTCAAGGAGCTGAACGGCCTGCTCTTCTACCCGGTGCAGTACGAAGGCGAAGAGCTGGAGAAGAACGTTTTCTACACCGGCGCCGCGCCCAACCAGCAGGCGATTCCGGCGGTCGAATACCTGATGAGCAAGGACGGCGGCTCCGCCAAGCGCTTCGTGCTGCTGGGCACCGATTACGTCTATCCGCGCACCACCAACAAGATCCTGCGCGCCTTCCTGAAGTCCAAGGGCGTGGCCGAAGCCGACATCATGGAGGAGTACACCCCCTTCGGCCATTCGGACTACCAGAGCATCATCGCCAAGATCAAGAAGTTCGCCTCCGAGGGCAAGAAGACCGCGGTGGTCTCCACCATCAACGGCGACTCGAACGTGCCCTTCTACAAGGAACTGGGCAACCAGGGCCTGAAGGCGACCGACGTGCCGGTGGTGGCCTTCTCGGTGGGTGAGGAAGAGCTGCGTGGCGTGGACACCAAGCCGCTGGTGGGCCACCTGGCCGCGTGGAACTACTTCATGAGCATCAAGAGCCCGGCCAACACCGAGTTCGTGAAGAAGTGGAGCGACTATGCCAAGGCCAAGGGCATTGCCGGCCACAAGGACAAGCCGCTGACCAACGACCCGATGGAGGCCACCTACCTGGGCATCCACATGTGGAAGGCCGCGGTCGAGAAGGCCAAGAGCACCGACACCGACAAGGTGATCGCCGCGATGGCCGGCCAGACCATGCCGGCGCCGGGTGGCTTCACGTCCACGATGGACAAGGAGAACCACCACCTGCACAAGCCGGTGTTCATCGGCGAGATCAAGGCCGACGGCCAGTTCAACGTGGTGTGGAAGACCAAGGGCCCGGTGGTGGCCGACCCCTGGAGCGACTACATCCCCGAGAACAAGGGCAAGAAGAACGTGCCCGAGAAGAAGTGAGCCCCGGCCGCCTTGCGGCCACCCCCGAGGGGTTGACCAAACCGGCCCGGGCAACCCGGATCCGGTTTGGCGCTCCGGCCCGCAGCGCGCTCCCCTGGCCGCTGCGCGGCCTGTCCCCTGCCGGGGACCCATACCCCGCCTGCGAGGCTTGAGTCGTTCCTGGGGAAACTGTGTTGTCTGTTCGAGTGCTGCCTTTCGTCTTTTTCCTGCTGGCATGGTTCGCCATGCCGCAGGCTTTTGCGCTGACGCCTGAGCAGGCCGGCAAGATCGCCGCCGGCGAGAGCGACGAGCGCATCGCCGCGCTCAATGCCGCGGTGGCCGCCGGCGACACCGCGCTCGAGCCCTTCGTGCGGGCGATGCTCGACGACGAGGTCAAGACCGCGGCGGGCAAGGCCTACATCGTGCGTGACGGCAAGGCCGTCGAGGCCGCCACCGGGGCGGCCGCCACGCTGCCGGCCGATGCCGAGGACGTGGTCAACAACAACCGCATGCGCCGCGAGCTGGAAAGCGCGATCGCGGTGCTCAAGCTCGTCTCGCCCGATCGCGCCGTGCGCGCCAAGGCCATCGTCGAGCTGAAGGATCAGGTGGACGAGGGCAAGCTCGGCCTGATCGAGAAGGCCGCCGCCGCCGAGACCGATGCGCAGCTCAAGGCCCAGCTGAACCTGCTGCGCGCGGCGGTGCTGATCTCGTCGCAGGATGCCACCAAGCGCATGGCCGCGGCCAAGGCGCTCAGTGGCAGCAGCGAGCCGGCCACGCGTTCGCTGCTGCTGGAGAAGCTGGCCACCGAGACCGACGCCCCGGTGAAGGCCGCGATCCAGGCCGCGCTGGACAGCGTGCAGGGCCAGCTGGTCTGGGGCGAACGCCTGGGCCTGCTGTTCACCGGCGCCAGCCTGGGCAGCATCCTGCTGCTGGTGGCGCTGGGCCTGGCCATCACCTACGGCCTGATGGGCGTGATCAACATGGCCCATGGCGAGCTGATGATGATCGGCGCCTACGCCACCTACGTGGTGCAGAACCTGTTCCGCCAGTACCTGCCGGGTGCGTTCGACTGGTACATCGCGGTGGCCATTCCCGCCTCCTTCTTCAGTGCCGCGCTGGTGGGCGCGGTGCTCGAGCGCAGCGTGATCCGCTGGCTCTACGGCCGGCCGCTGGAAACGCTGCTGGCCACCTGGGGCATCAGCCTGGTGCTGATGCAGACGGTGCGCACGCTGTTCGGCGCGCAGAACGTGGGCGTCGAGAACCCGGGCTGGATGTCCGGCGGCGTGCAGGTGCTGCCCAACCTGGTGCTGCCCTTCAACCGCATCGCGATCCTGGCCTTTGCCGCGCTGGTGCTGCTGGGCATGGCGATGCTGATCGGCAAGACGCGGCTGGGCCTGTTCGTGCGTGGCGTCACGCAGAACCGGCGCATGGCTTCCTGCGTGGGCGTGGACACCGCGCGCATCGACATGCTCGCGTTCTCGCTCGGCGCGGGCATCGCGGGGCTGGCCGGCTGCGCGCTCAGCCAGGTCGGCAACGTGGGGCCCGACCTCGGCCAGGGCTACATCGTCGATTCGTTCATGGTGGTGGTGCTGGGCGGCGTCGGGCAGCTCGCCGGCACGGTGTACGCGGCACTCGGCCTGGGCGTGCTGAACAAGCTGCTCGAAGGCTGGGCCGGCGCGGTGCTGGCCAAGATCATGGTGCTGGTGTTCATCGTGGTGTTCATCCAGAAGCGGCCGCAGGGCCTGTTCGCGGTCAAGGGCCGGAGTGCCGAAGCATGAGCGCCCACGAACTTCAACAGAAGCGCGGCCTGCTGCTGGGCGCGAAGGGCTGGACGGCGGTGCTGGCCGCGGTGCTGGTGATCGCGGTGCTGGTGCCCACGCTGAACCTGACGGTGCCCGCGGGCAGCGTGTTCCATGTCAGCGACTACACGGTCAGCCTGGTCGGCAAGATCCTGTGCTACGCGATCTGCGCGCTGGCGATGGACCTGATCTGGGGCTACACCGGCATCCTGTCGCTGGGCCACGGCTTGTTCTTCTCGCTCGGCGGCTATGCGATGGGCATGTACCTGATGCGCCAGATCGGCCGCGACGGGCAGTACAAGGCCGACATGCCCGACTTCATGGTGTTCCTGAACTGGAAGGAATTCCCCTGGCACTGGGCGCTGTCGGACAGCTTCGTCGCGCAGATGCTGCTGGTGCTGCTGGTGCCCGGCGCGCTGGCCTTCGTGTTCGGCTGGTTCGCGTTCCGCTCGCGCATCAAGGGCGTGTACTTTTCCATCATCACGCAGGCGCTCACCTATGCGGCGATGCTGCTGTTCTTCCGCAACGAAACCGGCTTCGGCGGCAACAACGGCTTCACCGACTTCAAGCGCATCCTGGGCATCCCGATCGCCACCGCGCAGATGCGGGTGCTGCTGTTCGCGCTGTCGGGCCTCACGCTGGTGGGCTTCTTCCTGATGGCGCGCGCCATCGTCAACAGCAAGTACGGCCGCGTGCTGCAGGCCATCCGCGATGCCGAGAGCCGGGTCATGTTCACCGGCTACAACCCGCTGGCCTACAAGCTGAGCATCTGGACCTTGAGCGCGATGATGTGCGCGGTGGCCGGCGCGCTGTACGTGCCGCAGGTGGGCATCATCAACCCCAGCGAGATGAGTCCGGCCGCCTCGATCGAGATCGCGATCTGGACCGCCGTGGGGGGCCGCGCCACGCTGATCGGCCCGATCGTCGGCGCCTTCTTCGTCAATGGCGCCAAGAGCTGGTTCACGGTGGCCTTCCCCGAGTTCTGGCTGTACTTCCTGGGCGCACTGTTCATCGCGGTGACGCTGTTCCTGCCGCACGGTATCGTCGGCCTGTTCCGCAAGGCGGCGGAGAAGCGCACATGAGGCGCGCCGTGTCCCGTTCGCCGTGGGCAGCACTCGGCCCGTTGCTGTCTTTGGTTGGGTTGCAGAGCAGACGTTCGTTGTGTGGTGCGACAAAGGCGTGGGCCCTCGGCCTGCGGCGCACGGCTCCGGCGGTCGGCCCTACGGGCCGACTGCCCGGTCTTGGTCGGTTCGGGGGGCGCGCTGTCGGATTTGTCTCCGCGCGCTGCGCGCG
>JACRAZ010000100.1 GCA_016213205.1 Burkholderiales bacterium | reverse complement strand
GGCGCGGGTCGGCGACCGAAGGGAGCTGGGGACACTTGTCTGAGGCCCTGTACCCAGGGCCGAGTTGTGGCCCCATCCCGCGTCCGCGAGCAGCGCAGGGCACTCGACGCGCAGCGTCGAGCGCGGTCTCCGCCCGGCCAGTGCACCGGCCACCGGCTTTGTCGCTCCAACCCTTGCATGCCAGCAGTCGTCGAATGGCTGCAACGGGCCAAGAGGCGCCATCGAAACCGATCACCCCCGCCCCCAGGCATTGAGCATCCGCGCTACATCAGCGCCACACCCTTCACCTGCGCAAACAGCGCATCGCCGGGCGCCAGCCGCAGCGCCTCGCAGCTCTTGCGGGTGATGCGGGCCAGCAGGTGCACGCCATCGGCCGCGGGCCCGGCCTCATCGTGCCCCACCCGCAGCCGCAGCAGCGCGGTGCCGGCATCGGCGTGCAGCGCCTCCAGCCGCACCGGCAGCACGTTGAGGATGCTGGTCTCGCCGGGCAGCGTGCGGGTGACGCTCACATCGCGTGCCAGCACCCGCGCCCGCACCCGCTCGCCGATGGGCTGCGGCGCCGCGCCCAGCCACAGCGCACCACCGGCAAAGGCGATGCGCGACAAGGCATAGGCCGCATCGTGCGCCACCAGCTCGGCCTCGATCACCACGCCGGCTTCGTCCTGCCGGCCCAGCGGCAGGTCCACGCGCGACAGCAGCTCGGCCAGCGGCCCGGCGGCGCGCACGCGGCCGGCTTCCAGCAGCACCAGGTGGTCGGCCAGGCGCGCCACCTCGTCCATCGCATGGGTCACGTAGACGATGGGCAGCGCCAGCTCGCGGTGCAGGCGTTCCAGGTAGGGCAGGATCTCGGCCTTGCGCGTGGCATCCAGCGCGGCCAGGGGTTCGTCCATCAGCAGCAGGCGCGGGCGGGTGGCCAGCGCACGGGCAATGGCCACGCGCTGGCGTTCGCCGCCGGACAGCGTGGCCGGCCGGCGCGACATCAACCCGCCGATGCCCAGCAGCGCCACCGCCTGGTCCAGCGCCCGTTGCAGCGCGATGCGCTGCTCGGCCGACGCGGCGCGGCGCAGGCCATAGTGCAGGTTGCGCTGCACATCCAGGTGCGGGAACAGCGCCGCCTCCTGGATCACATACCCCAGCGCGCGGCGGTGGGTGGGCAGCCAGCAGCCGCTGGCGTCGTCCTGCCACACCTCGCCGGCCAGCACCACCCGGCCGGTGGCGCGCTCCAGCCCGGCCAGTGCGCGCAGCAGCGTGGTCTTGCCGCAGCCCGAGGCGCCGAACAGCGCGCTCACGCCCTGGCCCGGGAGCTGCAAGTCCACCGCCAGCGCGAAGCCGCCGCTGCGCTGCAGGTGCAGGCGGGCCTCGATCATCGCGCCGCCTCGTCGCGCGGCGGGCGGTTCACCACGTACAGCGCCACCAGCACCACCAGCGCGAACACCACCATGCCGGCGGCCAGGCGGTGCGCATCGGCAAACTCGGCGGCCTCCACATGGTCGTAGAGGGCCACCGACAGCACGCGCGTGCTGCCCGGGATGTTGCCGCCGATCATCAGCACCACGCCGAACTCGCCCACCGTGTGCGCGAAGCCCAGCACGCTGGCGGTGACGAAACCCGGCCGCGCCAGCGGCAGCGCCACGCTGACAAACCGGTCCAGCGGCCCCGCGCGCAACGTGGCCGCGGCCTCCAGCGTGCGCTCGGGGATCGCCTCGAAGGCCTGCTGCAAGGGCTGCACCACGAAGGGCAGCGAATAGATGACCGAGGCCACCACCAGCCCGCCAAAGGTGAAGGGCAGCCGCCCCAGCCCCAGCGCCTGCGTGAGCTGGCCCACCGGGCCATGCGGGCCCATCAGCAGCAGCAGGTAGAAGCCCAGCACCGTGGGCGGCAGCACGATGGGCATGGCCACCAGCGCCGACCACAGCGGCTTCAGCGGCGAGCGGGTGCGCGCCAGCCACCAGGCCAGCGGCGTGCCGACGATCAGCAGCAGCACGGTGGTAAGCGCCGCCAGCTCGGCGGTGATGCGCACGGCGCTCCAGTCGGCTGCGTTCATCGGCGGCTCACATCCCGTAGCCGTGGGCCCGGATCACGGCCTGGGCCGCCGGGCTCTTCAGGTAGGCCAGCAGCGCGGCGGCAGCGGCGCTGGTCTCGCCCGCTTTCAGCAGCACCGCGTCCTGGCGGATCTCGCCATGCAACGACGGCGGCACCCGCCAGTAGGAACCCGTCACCGGCTTGCCGGGCATCACGACTTGGGACAAGGCCACGAAGCCCAGCTCGGCATTGCCGGTGGCCACGAACTGGTAGGCCTGCGCAATGCTCTCGGCGGTGACGAGCCGGGGCGCCAGCGCCTCGGCCAGGCCACGCGCCTTCAGCACCTGCAGCGCGGCGGCACCGTAGGGTGCGGTCTTCGGGTTGGCGATCGCCAGGTGCGCAAACCGGCCCGTGGCCAGCACCGCGCCCTGATCGTCCACGACGCCCGGCTGCGCGCTCCACAGCACCAGGTGGCCGATGGCGTAGGTGAACTGGCTGCCGGCCACCGCATGGCCTTCGGCGATGAGGCGCTTCGGGGTTTCGTCATCGGCCGCGATCAGCACCTGGAACGGCGCGCCGGAGATGATCTGCGTGTAGAACTTGCCGGTGGCGCCGGACGCCACCTTGAGCGTGTGGCCGCTGGCGGCGGCAAAGCCCTTGGCGATGCTGGCCAGCGGCGCCGCAAAGTTGGCGGCCACGGCCACGGTGACCTCGGCGGCCAGGCTGGGCACGGGGCTCGCACCGAGCAGCAGCAGCAAGGCCGCCGCGGGGTGTCGACGGTGTCGGTTCAAAGGCATGGCGGCGCGTCGGGTGGCGCGGAATATACGGCACGCCACCGTGCGCGGCGTGGGCTCAGCCGGTTTCGGGGCCGAAGCACAGCGGGTGGTCGCTGCACTCGGCGCAACTGGGGGCCTTGCAGATGAAGAGTGCCTCGCGTTCGCAGAGCTGCTTGTAGAGGAACTTCTTCCACTTCATGTCGTGCTGGTTCTTCGCGGCGAGCGCGGGGAACCAGTGGCCCATCAGCGCCGTGAGTTCGGCGCGCGAGGGCAGCTGCAGGTCTTGCCAGAGGTGGCGGTCGCCCAGGCAGGCCAGGGCCACCCATTCGGCCACCTGGGCGATGTCCTGCGCGCTGCCGGCGTGCGGGTTGGCATGCACGCGCAACAGGCCGGCCACGTCGGCCACTTCGTCTTCCCGCGTGGCGCGGCGCGCGACGATGGGCGCCGGCAAGGCGTGGAGCGGGGGGCGTGCTCCCATGGTCGTTGGTGCCCGAGCGGCCGCTACACCGTGGCTGCCGCGTGCGTGTAGCACTTCTTCGGGCAGATCTTCGCGCAGGCGGTGCAGCCGATGCACAGCTCCTGGTGCGCGATGGTCATCACCTTCTTCTCGTACTCTTCCTCCTCGTCGCCATCGGGGTCGAGCGCGATGCGTTCGCCCTCCTCGTTCAGGCCCACGAGTTCGAGCACGCCGCGCGGGCACACCCGGAAGCAGCGGCCGCAGCCGATGCACTTTTCCTCGCTGAGGCTCTGCACGAAGGTGGGCGTCCAGGTGGCGCCCGAGGGCAGCGTGATGCTGAAGGCTGACATGGTGGTCCTCCTTGGCCCGTCAGGCCGGCTGGGCCGCGGCCAGGCGCGCGCGGGCATCCACCAGCGCGGCATGCGCCTCGAAGGCCACGCGCGCCACCTCGGGAATGCGTTCCCAGTTCGTCGGCAGTTCTTCGGACAGGTCGTGCAGGTCCATCTTGGCCTGCGTGGCCTTGGCGTTGAGCTTCTTGACTTCCGTCTTGAGGGCGTCGATGTCGGCCATGGTTCAGCCCCAGTTCGCCACGTCGGGGTACTGCTCGATCATCGAGACGCCTTCGGCCACCAGCTTGTTGCCGGCCTCGGCCAGCTTGGCCAGGCTGGCAAAACCGAAGCGGTGCACATCACGCAGGTGGCGGTTCACCACGATCAGCCGGCCGGTGGTGAGCACGGTGCGGCCGAAGCCCTCGTGGCTCATCTTCGTCATCGGCGACACCATGCACTTGGTGGCGCGTTCGATCGCCAGGCCCACGGCGTTGTGGAACAGGTCCAGCCGCCACAGCGTCTCGGGGTCGGGGTCGCCCATGATGGGCATGGCGCGGCGCTGCTCGGGGCTCAGGATGTAGGGCGCCAGCAGGGTCAGGTCCGTCTTGCCCTCCCAGGTGCCGTGGGTGTCCTGCGCACGGATCTGCTTGATCAGCTCGCGCACGAAGGCGTCCTGAAGCAGGGCCTCGTCGCCGGTGCTGTCGGCAGGGGTGGTGGGGGGCGTTTCCGCCACGGCGTTGCTCATCGCTTCAGCTCCTCGTCGTCTTCAAAGTCGTGTTGCCTGTCCTGGCCCTTCAGCAGCGCCTTGCGCAGCCAGGGTGGCGGGGTGCCCTTGAGCACTTCCTGCAGCTTGTCCAGGATGTCCAGGATGGGTTCGGGTGCCGGCACCTTGATGGGGTGGATCTTGGTGGCCACCACGCGCGCCGCGGCCGATCCGCCGATGGCGGCCACGTAGACGATGGCGCAATCGCGGATGGCATCCAGCTTGGGCGCGAGCTTGTCCTCGTTGCCGTCTTCGGCCAGGTCTTCGCCGAAGCCGAAGTCCTGCACGAAGTGGTAGCCCTCGGGCGTGACGTCGTAGACGGCCAGGTGCTTGGCCCAGCCAAAGTGCGCGTCCACGCGCTGCTGGTCCTGGGTGGCGAAGGCAACTTTCATGGCGATTCCTTCCGTGGGGTAACTCAGGCGCTGGCCGCGGCCACGCCGGCGGCGGGTGGCTTCAGCCGTTGGATGACGGCGCTCAGGTGCGCCAGCGCCGGCGGGCCGCCGGTGGCCGCCGCGGCCAGCGAGGCCGCGGGCAGCGGCCAATCCTGCGGGCCGTGGTGCGGGATCTGCTCGATGAGCAGGTTGCCCACCTGGTAGATGAAGTTGCGCGTGCCGCGGTAGCCCACGTGGCAGGTGTGCGCGTTGCCGATGCGGTCGAAGGTGGGGATGCCCAGGCGGAACAGCGGCAGGCCCAGCCGCTCGGCCGCCTGGCGGCCGTGCGAATGCGTCATCAGCAGCGTGGCGCCCGCGGCCTGGGCCAGGCGCTCGAAGTCTTCCAGGTCACCGATCAGCACCTCCGGCGTGGGCAGGCGCTCCAGCAGTGGCGACGCGGTGGTGGTGACGGCCACCGCCAGCTCGGCGCCCATTTCGCTGAGCACCATGCCGGCCTGCCACAGCAGGTCCGGCTCCGCGGCCAGCGCCACTTTCACGTTGCCGAAGTGGAAGTGGCCGTCCAGCATCGCGTCCACCAGCTGGCTGCGCTGGCGGCGCAGGCGCGTGGGCACGGGCCGGCCGGAAAGCTCTGACAGCTTCTGCACCAGGGCATCGGTGGCGGTGAGGCCGCTGACCCGGTCGAACACCGTGAAGGGCACACCGCAGCGCGCCTGCAGCGCCAGCGCGGCCGGGTGCATCTGCTCGCCCAGGGCCAGCGTGTGGCTGGCGCCGGCCAGCGCGCGCAGGTCGGCCAGGCGCGTGCCGCCGAGCGTGGTGCCCAGCCACTCCTGCGGGATGTGGCCGTCCAGCGAGCCCGATACATCCGGCACGAAGGTGGGCTGCAGGCCGAAGGCTTCGATGATCTCGCGCAGCTCCTCGATATCCCCCGGGCTCAGGTGCGCGCCGGGCAGCACGTTGATCGCGCCGGGCACCGGCGCCGCCTCGGGCTCGGGTAGCTGGCTCACCAGCGTGGTGACGGCCTTGGCCCAGCCATCTTGAAAGGCGCCGCTGTAGTCCGGCGTGGAAACATAGACGATGGCCGTGTCGGCCAGCGCGGGGTGGCGCTGGCGCACCAGGGCGATGAAACCGTCCACGTCGTCGCCCTTGGTCTCGGTGAGGCCGGTGGAGCAGATGGCGATGATCTGCGGCCGGGTGCGGCTGTGGATGTTGAGGATGGCCTTCTCGATGTTGTCGAAGCCGCCCATGATGGTGGTGGCCTCGTTCATCGCGGTGGTCTGCAGCGGAATGGCCTCCTTGAAGTGCCGCACCAGCAGCACCAGGCCGAAGGACGTGCAGCCCTGCGAGCCGTGCATCACCGGCATGCAGCCGGCCAGGCCCATGAAGGCATAGGCCGCGCCCAGCGGCTGGCTCATCTTCAGCGGGTTCACCGCGCAGGCTTTGTTGCTGTGGGACACCAGGGCCATGGCATGCATTCCGAGGGGCGTGTGCAGGCCCATTTGCAGGAACGGTGCCAGGGGGCCAGACCTTGTGGATCAAGGACTTGGCGGGGTGGGCGGGGGCGGGGGTGGGAGGGTTTGCGACAAATGCGACGGGGGGGCCGGCGGGCGGCGATGGTCGGGACACGCACGGTCACGGCAGGTGTGCACCGTTCCCGGACACTCGGGCGCGAAGGCCGAACTCACGCTGACTAGCTTCAAGCAGTCACTGGGCTCCGTGACCGCGATTGGCGCGAATGCCAGCAGTACGAGATACAACGGTCGTAGGCCTCGCACGTGCCTCTCAGCGCCTCGCCGCTGACCGCTTGCCGCCCGCTCGAACTTGCGCCATCGACCCGGACCGGTCACAACCAGCGCTAGCACACTGCGGCCAAAGCACTCGCACGACGTTGAGTCAGCGGCTGCCGAAGTCTGTCTGCCGCAATTGCGGGGCGCCACCGGACGGGCTGCTGCCAGTACCATGGCAGGCTATGAAGTTCAAGGAACGGAACCTAAGAGCGCTGGCAAACTGCGTTATCGGAGACGCGGAGCACTTCCCATACCGATCAAGCTCATACATCACGCGGTTCTTTGAGGAATGCGACCTCGACTTCGTGCACGACGGGTCTACCCGTTGTACCTGGGTGTCGGACCGGCTAGGCGAGTTGCTTCTTGAACCCCAGCCGGCACCGTATTGCCTTCCAGAGCGGTTCATGAACCTGCTGCGGGTATTGATGCATCAGGCAGACGCAGAGACGGGCGACCCGGGACGCATGAAAGCGCTAGAACTGTTGAACCAGCCCCTGAGTCGCGAGGGGTACGAGGCGTTCTACGGAGACGACAAGCTGCTCTACGTCCGGCACATCGGGACGAAGACCGTGTCGTCCATGACGACCAACCCGCATCGTCCGTTTACCCCAGCCGAGATCAGGCGTCGCGACCAGCTCAATGCGTACTTGGACAAGTGCTCCGAGGACGAGCTTATCAATCATGTCTTGCTGCCGCTGTTCAGGCAGCTCGGCTACCACCGCATCTCGTCCGCCGGACACAAGGACAAAGCGCTGGAGTACGGCAAGGACGTGTGGATGCGCTTCGTCCTACCGACCCAGCACGTCCTGTACTTTGGGCTGCAGGCCAAGAAGGGCAAGCTTGACGCCGCGGGCATGACCCACGGGTCCAATTCAAACATCGCGGAGATCTACAACCAGGTCCTGATGATGCTGGGTCATGAAATCTTCGACGCGGAAACGAGCAAAAAGGTGCTGGTGGACCACGCGTTCATAGTTGCAGGTGGCGAGATCACTAAGCAAGCGCGCAACTGGTTGGGCGGCAAGCTGGACCAGACGAAGCGGAGTCAAATCCTGTTCATGGATCGCGACGACATCCTGAACCTGTATGTCGTGAGCACGCTACCACTGCCGCAAGGTGCGGTGCCAAAGGCGCCTGATCCGTTCGACGACGACATTCCATTCTGAGGCGGTTTAGGCTCTCTCTCAGGCTCATAAGGCAACCTCACGGCTCATGAGGGCCGTCGAAGCACTGCGGCGCAGGGTTGTCCACGGCGGGGGGCGGTCGGCGCTTGCGACGAACCGACCGACCGCCGCGGTGGGCAACCCGTGTTCGACGCGACGCGTT
>JACRAZ010000098.1 GCA_016213205.1 Burkholderiales bacterium | reverse complement strand
GCCCTGCTGGCCACGCTGGCCACCGCGGCCGGCACCGGGGCGCTGGCCGCTGCGCCGGCGGCGGCGGCACGCGCCGCGCCGACGCGCTGGCGGCCGCTGGCCTGGTCGCTGGCCGGCTACCTGCTGTTCGGCCTGGGCTACATCGGCTACATGACCTTCATCGTCACGCTGCTGCGTGAACAGGGCATGGGCAGCGGCGGCATCACGGTGTTCTATGGGCTGCTCGGGCTGGGCGTGGTGGCGTCGTCCTGGTTGTGGGCCGGCCTGCTGCAGCGCCGCCGCGACGGGCGGCCGCTCGCGCTGCTGAACGGCCTGCTGGCGCTGGCCACGCTGCTGCCGGTGCTCAGCGCGCGGCCGGTGGTGGTGCTGGCCTCGGGCCTGCTATTCGGCAGCGTGTTCCTGTCGGTGGTGGCGGCCACCACCGCGCTGGTGCGGCACAACCTGCCGCCGGCGGCCTGGCCGCCGGGCCTTGCCGCCTACACCATCGTGTTCGCGGCCGGGCAGATCGTCGGCCCCAGCCTGGTGGGCCGGGTGGCCGATGGGGCCGGCGGGCTGGCGCGCGGCTTCGTGATCAGCGCCGCGGCGCTGCTGCTGGGCGCGCTGCTGGCCAGCCGGCAGCGCGCGCTGGCACCGGGGCCGCGCGGCCCCTGAAGCCCGCACCGCCGTGGACGCGCGGGTGCCGGCCGCGGCATGGGCGCGGCCGCCAGGGTGATCAGCGCCGCAGCAGCACGTGCACGCCGGGCTTCAGGTCACTGGCGTCGATGTAGCCGATGGCGCCGGGCGTGCGCTGCACGAAATCCACCACATCGGCCGGGCTGGCCAGGTCGCGTGGCGGCACGCCCTTGCCGATGTAGCGGCGCACGGTCCAGTAGGCGAGGTAGTCCTCCTCGCTCTGCTGCATCACCGCGGCCAGGAAGCGGCGCCGCAGCGCGTGGCCGGGGGCCAGGTTCACCGGCCGCAGCGCCAGGTTGTCCAGCTCGACCAGGCGGCCGGTGTACACGCGCTTGAGTGCCTCGGCGTCCAGCTTCAGTGCGCTGTTGGCGATCACCACCAAGGTGTCTTCGGCGCGTGCCGGTGGCGTGCCCAGGCACAGCCCGGCCGCGCCCGCGGCCAGTGTGTGGAGGAAGGTCTTGCGTTGCATCGCCGCCTCCTCAGTACACGAAGCTGTAGCTCAGCGAGAACACGTCCACGCGGCGTCGTTTTTCCAGCGGCTCGTCGGCCGGCAAGTCGAACATCGAGGACCGCGTGGCCCGTGTGCGCATCCACTCCGCCTTGATCCGGCTGCTGGGCGTGACGGCGTAGGCCGTGCCCAGCGCGACCGACTGCTGGTCGTAATGGGGCCGTGCATCGGCCTGCAGGCGCATCGAGGCATTGAGCAGCGCCGCCCCGGGCACGAAGGCGGGCACGGTGGTGCTGTCCAGCAGGTCGATCCACTGCCGCAGCTTGCCCGTGGTGCGCAGGCTGGACCAGCGCAGGTAGGGCGTGAACGCGTCCCACTGCCGTGACAGCGTGAGCGTGCTGCCCAGGGTCTCGTTGCCGAGCTCGGTGTCGCGCTGGGTCACGCGCACCCACTCGCCGGACAGGTGCCAGCCGCGGCCCAGCGCGGCTTCGCCCCCCAGCGTGAGCACGTTGTTGTTGATGGCATCCACCATTGGCACGCCGGGGCCGGGCAGGGCGTTGTCGGTCTGCCAGTAGCTGATGCCGGGGCCCAGCGTGGCGAGCACCGGCCGCACGAGCAGGCCGCTGCCGTCGGTGCGGCGGGTGCGGCTGTGGTGCCAGCCGAGCCGCAGGCTGTGCTCGGGCGCGCGCCAGCTGGCCACCAGGCCCTCGGCCATGGTGTTGGCCTGCGTGTACATGGCGCCGGCCGGCTGCAGCGGCGGCAGGCCCTGGCGCAGCCAGAAGCGCTTGGTCAGGTCGGCCTGGCCGTGGTAGGCCTCCAGCGCCAGGTCGCCGCCGTCCAGGCTCCAGCTGCGGGTGATGTGCACGCCGGTGAAGTCGCTCGTGGGTGCGAGGTCGTAGATCTCGGCCGGCAGGCGGGCCTCGGGGTAGGTCTGGCCCACGTCCAGGTGCTCCGAGCGCAGGAACAGCGGCGCGCGCAGCTTGCCCACGCGCAGCAGCCAGTCGTTGCTGGGCCGCCAGCCGATGAAGGCCCAGCTCGCACGCAGCGACCAGGCGGTGTCCTTGTCGGTCGAGGGGGCCAGCCGGGCCTGCAGCGTGGCCGACCATTCCGGCGTGAACTGGGCATCGACCTGGGCACCGAACAGCGTGTCGCGTTGCACGGTGCCGTTTTCGTCGATGTGGCGCTGGTAGCGCCAGGGCCGGTTCGATTGGGCCCAGCCCAGCGTGCCGAAGGCCGAGAACGACCAGCTCGGCCCGACCGGTGCGGGCTCGGCCGGCACCTGCGCGCTGGCCGGGCCACCCGGCAGGCTGAACGCCACCAGCAGGGCCAGGGCGGCAAGGGGACGGTGTCTGGGTTGCATGATGGGGCCAGTGGGGAGGGGTGGTTCGGGGGCGCCGGCGGGCGGGTGCTTCAGTCCTGCCAGGTCTGGGCGATGGCGATGAAGCGCTGCTCGGTGGCGCGCAGCGCCTCCACCACCTGCGGGTCGAAGTGGCGGCCGGCCTCGGCGGCGATGCGGGCCATCGCATCCTGGTGGGTGTAGGCGGGCTTGTAGGGGCGGCGGCTGATCAGCGCGTCGTACACATCGGCCACCGCCATCAGCCGGGCCGACAGCGGAATCGCGTCGCCGGCCAGTGCATCGGGGTAGCCGGTGCCATCCCAGCGCTCATGGTGGTGGCGCGCGATCTCCATCGCGAAGCCGAGGTAGGCGTTGTCGTCACCCATGCGTTGCGAGGCCCGGCGCAGCATCTCCCAGCCGTGCAGCGTGTGGGTGCGCATGATGGCCATCTGCTCGGCATCCAGCGGCCCGGGCTTGAGCAGGATGTGGTCCGGGATCGCGACCTTGCCGATGTCGTGCAGCGGCGCCGACTTGGCCAGGTGCTCGATGGTCTGGCCTTCGCGCAGCGCCGCGAACTCGTCGCGCTGCGACAGGTGCTCGGCCAGCACGTGCACGTACTCCTGCGTGCGCCGCACGTGGTTGCCGGTGTCCTCGTCCCGGAATTCGGCGAAGGACACCATCACGAACAGCGTGGCATCACGCAGCCGGTTCACCTCGGCCAGGCGCGCGGCCAGCGCCTGTTCGAGGCCGGCGTTGCGCTCGCGCAGCGAGTCCTGCCAGGCCTTGACCTGCAGGTGGGTGCGCACGCGGGCGCGCACGATCGGCGGGCTGATGGGCTTGTGCACGAAATCGGCGGCGCCGACCTCGAAGCCGCGTGTCTCGTCCTCGGGCTGGCTCATCGCGGTGATGAAGATCACCGGCACGTCGCGCGTGGCCGGCGCCTGCTTCAGGCGGCGGCACACCTCGTAGCCGTCCATGCCCGGCATCATCACGTCCAGCAGCACCAGGTCCGGCGGCTCCTGCAGCGCGAGTTCCAGCGCGCGCAGGCCCGAGTTGGCGAGCTTCACGCGGTAGTCGTCGTGCAGCAGCCCGGCCAGCAGCGTGAGGTTGGCCGGCGTGTCGTCCACCACCAGCAGCGTGGGGCGCCGGGTTGTCTGCGTCATGCGGTGGCGTCCTCGGGCAGATCGGGCAACTGGCGCAGCGCGGCGGCGAAGTCGCAGCGCTGCATGGCTTCGTCCAGCGCGCGCGCCTGGGGCGGTGGCAGGGCCGCCATCAGCAGGGCGCGGTGGCCGTGCCAGTGCACCAGGGCCTGGCTGTCGCTCTCGGCCAGCAGGCGGCGCAGCATCGCCGCATGGCGCAGGACGGTCGGGTCGATGGGCGCCGGCGCGTCGGCGTCGATGTCGAGCCGGGGCTCGAAGACGGTGTCGCCGTGCTGCTCGGTCGGGGTGTCGTCGCCGTGCAGGGCCCGGCGGGCCGAAGCGTCGGGCGCCGTGCCGGCAGGGTGGTGAGGCGCTGCGTCCGCTGGCCGCGCCGGCGGCGGTGCCCCCTGCACGCCGGCCCCTGCACCCGCCGCCGGCGCGAGTGGCGGGTGCGCCGCCAGCGCGTCCAGCACCTGGCCGAGTGCCGTGCCCAGCGCCGCCAGCGCGCGTTCGGCGGTGGCCGGCTGCAGCGGCTGCAGTGCCTCTTCAAGCGCGAGCGCAGCGCTGCGCACCGCCAGCATGCCCAGCGAGGCGCCCAGGCCCTTGAGCGTGTGCGCCTCGCGCACCAGGCGCTCGTGCTGCCCGGACTGCAGGGCCTGCGGCCATTGCGCGGGCGCGCCGTCGTAGTGCTGCGCAAAACTGGCCAGCGCACGCCGGAAGGTTTGCTCGTTGACGGCATGCTGCAGCCCGGTGCCCACGTCGATGCCGGGCCAGTGCGGCAGCACCGCGGGCCGGGCGGGCACGGCGGGCGCCGGCTGCGCCACGCGGCCCCGCACACGCAGCGTGGCGGCACTGGGCAGGAAGGCGGCCAGCGCGCGCGTGAGCCCGGCCGGGTCGATCGGCTTCGCGATGTGGCCGCGCATGCCCAGTGCCAGGCAGCGCTCCCGCTCTTCCACCAGCGCGTGGGCCGTCATCGCCACGATGGGCAGTTCACGCCACGCCGCGCGTGCGCGGATGCGGCGCGTGGCCTCGTAGCCGTCCATCACCGGCATCTGCAGGTCCATCAGCACCACGTCGAAGGCCAGCGGGCCGTCCTGCTGCAGGCGGTCGATGGCGAGCTGGCCGTTCTCGGCCAGGGTCACCTGGGCGCCGGCGCCGCTCAGCAGCTCGCCGGCGAGTTGCCGGTTCACCGGGTTGTCCTCGACCAGCAGCACGCTCAGCCCCTGCAGCGCGTGCGGTGCCAGCGGGTCGGGCGCCAGCGGCGGCAGCGAGGCCGGCGCGGGATCGAGTGCGCGCCGCAGCATCTGCGGCAGCACCGGCTTGTCCAGGAAGCCGGCCGAGCCGGCCTCGATGGCGCGCCGGCGCATCATGTCCCAGCCATAGGCCGACATCACGGTGATGCGGGTCTGCGGCGAGCCTTCCAGGCTGGCGCGGCGCAGCAGATCGGCGCCGGTCATGTCGGGCAGCACCCAATCCAGCAGCACGCGGTCGAAGGGCTGGCCCACGCGCTGGGCCTCGGCCAGGCGGCGCAAGGCCTGCTCGCCGCTGCCCACGGCCTCGACCAGGCCACCGGGCTGGCTGCCCACACGCATGGCACGCAGCAGCGCCACCAGCGTGTGGCGGGTTTCGGGCTGGTCGTCCACCACCAGCACGCGCAGCCCCTCCAGCGCAGCGTGCTGCGGCGGCGCCACGCCGGGGGCCAGGCGCACCGGCAGCGTGATGCCGAAGCAGGCGCCCCGGCCCGGCTCGCTGCGGGCATCGATGCTGCCGCCCATCAGCTCGATCAGGCGGCGCGAGATCGACAGGCCCAGCCCCGTGCCGCCGTGGCGCCGGGTGGTGGACCCATCGACCTGGGTGAACTCCTGGAACAGCTGGCCGAGCTGCTCGGCGCTCATGCCCACGCCGGTGTCCTCGACCGTGAAGCGCAGCGTGGCCTCCTCGTGGCCGTCGCGGCTGGCGCGCCCGGCCAGGCCGATGCGCAGGCGCACATGGCCGGCATCGGTGAACTTCACCGCGTTGGACAGCAGGTTCGTCAGCACCTGGCCCAGGCGCAGCGCATCACCCCAGAACCAGCCGGCCTCGCCCAGCAGCGCGCTGTCGTCCACCTCGCACAGCAGCTCCAGGCCCTTGTCCTGTGCCCGGCCGCGCACCAGCAGCATCGCGTGGCCCACCACCTCTTCGAGCTGGCAGGGCTGCGATTCGATCACCAGCTTGCCGGCTTCGATCTTCGAGAAGTCCAGGATGTCGTTGAGCACGCCCAGCAGCATGCTGGCCGCGTCGTGCACCTTCTGGAGGTAGTCGCGCTGCTGCGCGTCGAGCTCGGTCTGCAGCGCCAGGTGGGTCATGCCGATGATGGCGTTCATCGGCGTGCGGATCTCGTGGCTCATGTTGGCCAGGAACATCGACTTCGCGCGCGTGGCGGCCTCGGCCTGCTGGCGCGCGGCTTCCAGCTCGCGGCGGTGGCGCTCGCGAGCGGCGATGTCGCCTTCGATGGCCGCGGCCATGCCGTCCAGCGTCTGCGCCAGTGCGTCGAGCTCCTGCATGCGCGCGGGGTCGGCGCCGGCGCGGGCGGCATAGTCGCCGCGGGCGAAGCGGGAGGCGGTTTCGGCCAGCCGCTGCGTGGGCCGCAGCACACGCAGGCCGATGGCGCGCAGCCCCAGCCACAGCAGCGGCAGCAGCCCCAGGTCCACCGCCAGCGCGGCCTGGATGAAGCGCTGCAGCGTCACGTTGGCGGCCTGCACCGCGGCGGCGGTGCGCTCGTCGGCCAGCCGCGCGAGCTGGGCCACGGCCACCGAGAGGTCGGCGGTGGCCTGCTCGTAGGCCGGCGAATGCACCAGGCGCTGGGCGTAGGCCAAGTCGGGCGGGCCCTCGGAGACGAAGGTGCCCGCGCGTGCGTCGTACAGGCCCTGCGTGGCGGCGAAGGCCACCTGCTCGGTCTTCTTCAGGCGCTCGGTGGCGTCGAGCACCCGGCCCAGGGCCACCAGCTCGCCGGCATCGAAATCGAGCCGGCGCATGCGCTCCTGCAGCGAGGTGGTTTCGCCGCCGGGATCGATGGCGTGGCGCAGCCGGCCGGCGAGCACCAGGTCCCAGTACTGGCGGATGTCTTCGGCCGCCGGTGCCGGCTTCTCGCCCTGGCGGATGGCCAGCACGTCGTAGTAGTACAGCAGGTAGCGCGGGTCGGCGGTGCTGGTGTAGGCCCGCACCAGGCGCGCCAGCATCTCGGTTTCGTGGCGCAGGTCGTTCACCAGCGCCAGCGTGCGGTCGCGCCGCTGGCCGGCGCTGCGGGTGTCGTCGATCGCGCGGTTGATGAACAGCAGGAACGCGAAGTTCGCCGCCAGCGCCAGCACCAGCACCGCGATGAAGGCCCGTGCAACCGCCCGCAGCGTCATGGTGCGAGGGCCGGGCAGGCCGCGGCCTGCCTCAGCGCCGTGTGGCGGCGCCCGGGGCGATGGGGGTGCGGCGGGTGGAAGCGGGGGGTTCTCGCGCGCATGGCGGGCCGACTGCTGCCCAAGAGGCGGATCGGCCGATTCTGGATCGCCAGGCGGGCACCGAAGCGGCGAAAAAGCGGGCTGGTTTCACGCAGATCAGCCCGACGTGCCGGCGCGCCCTGCGGCGCGGCCAGGCTGCCGGGCCGCCGGGCTCAGGCCGGCGTGCCGGCGGGGGGCTCGCAGCCCAGGAAGGCGGCCATGCGGTGCAGCTCCTCGGCCAGCGCCCGGGCATACGCCGGCCCGCGGGGTGGCTGCTGCGCCACGTAGCCGAAGTCGGCCGCCAGGCGGCCTTCGCGCAGCGCGAGGTTGGCCCAACCGATGACCTGGTCGCGCCACAGCAGCGGCAGTGCGTAGTAGCCGCGCTGCCGCTGTGGTGCGGGGGTGTAGGCCTCGAACCGGTAGGCCCAGCCCCACAGCAGCTCGAAGCGGCGCCGGTCCCAGACGATCGGGTCGAAGGGCGCGAGCAGGCGCACCGTGTCGGTGGGCGCGTGGCGCGCGGCGTGCGGGCGTTCGCCGGCGGGCCAGAGCCAGTCGAGGCCGTCCACCCGCACCCGGGCCAGCCGCTGCCGCGCCCGCGCCAGCGCGGCGGCGCGGCGGTCGCGCCATTGCGGCACGCCCGATTGCAGCAGGCTCACCAACTGGCCCAGCGAGGCCGCCGGCAGCGGCGCGTACTTGCGCACGACCACATCCACCAGTGCATCGAGCGCCGCATCGGCGGGCAGGGGCGGCGCGGGTTCGGGCGCCCGCGCGGCGTACAGCCGCACGCCGCTCTCACGGCCGGCCACCCGCAGCAGGCCGCGGTAGTGCATGCCGTCGAGCAGCTGCGTGGTGGCGTTGCTGGAACCGCCGAACCAGTTGCGCACCTTGCCGTGCGCGAACTCGGCGTCCACCTCGCGCGGGTGCACCGTGCCGCGCTCGCGCACGAAGGCCAGCACCGATGCGGCCTGCCGCTGCCGCGTGGCCGGCCAGGGCGTGCGGGGCTCGCGCGGGTGCATCAGCGCCTGCGTGTCGCGCGGCAGGAAGCCGTAGTTGACGAAGAAGTCCTCCTCGATCGCGAGCTTCGGGTAGCGGCGCTCGAGCTCGCCGGCACGGTAGCCCGCGACGCGGTGGCGCAGCGTCAGGTCCTGCGCGCGCGCCGGCGCGCGGATCGGGTCGGCCTGCACGAAGCCCAGCCGGCGGATGGCTTGCGGCAGCGTGGTCGGTGCGAACAGCGTGCGCGCCACCGCATGGCGGCGCAGGTCGTCCAGCGTGGGCAGGCGGGAGGCCATGGCGCGCCGCGTTCGTCCGGTCGTGTCGTGTCAGCCGCCGCGCACCGTGCGGCTGGCCTGCAGCAGCTCGTGCACGTCGTGGCTCATCAGCGCCAGGAAGGCGGCCAGCAGCAGGTAGTAGGCGCCGTACTCACATTTCTTGGCGGTGGGCACGGCGTAATAGCTGCGGGCTTCTTCACTGTCGGCGCGGTAGCGGATGGCCTTCCAGAGCTGCGGCGCGGCCAGCAGCGCCACGAGCAGCAGCATCGGGCTGGGCCGGTAGAAGAACAGCGCCACCAGCACCGGCACGCCTGCCAGCCAGATGCGCGGCGACAGCACCGCGGTGATGCGGCCGCCATCGAAGGGCGAGAGCGGGATCAGGTTGAACAGGTTCAGCATGAAGCCCGAGTAGGCCACCGCGAGCAGCCAGTCGACCTGCCAGCTGCGCGCCAGCCAGTAGGTCGCCAGCGCACCCACGCTGCCCAGCAGCGGCCCGCCCAGCCCCACGAAGGCCTCGGTCTCGGCGTTGTGCGGCAGGTCCTTCAGCTCGACCCAGGCGCCGATGAAGGGGATGAAGGTGGGCAGCCCCACAGCGAGCCCGCGCTGGCGCGCGGCGATGTAATGGCCCGCCTCGTGCACGAACATCAGCGCGACGAAGCCCACCGCGTAGCGCCAGCCGAACACGAAGGCGTAGGCCACGATGGACAGCAGCATCGTGCCGCCGCTGGCGAACAGCTTGCCGAGCTTGGCCCCGGACAACAGCAGCAACAACAGCTTGATCATCGGGCCGCGCTCAGGTGCCGATGGCCGGCTTGCGCCGGAACAGCTTCACCGCCAACCCGCCCAGCAGGGCCAGGCCGATCAGGATGAACTTGGCGAACTTGGCGAAGAACAGCGTCGCGGCGGCCAGCAGCCCCAGCTTCTTGGCCGCCACGCCCACCACCAGCGCGGCCAGGCCGTATTCGGCCACGTGGTCGGTCTTGGCGTCGAAGTCCTCGTAGCGTTTGCCGGGCTGGTAGTCCAGCGCCGCCAGCATGGCCTGCGCCGCGGGCTTGTGCTGCGGCAGGTCGGCCAGCGCGGTCACCAGGTTCAGGCTGAAATAGCCCTCGCGGCCCAGCGCGTAGGTGTTGTAGTTGACACCCTGGGCCGCGCTGGCCGGCGCGTTCTTCTCGCGCGTGGACATCGCCCACACCAGGCGGTGCGTGCCGGCGTCGTAGGCCGGCTTCTCGGCCCAACCCGCCACCTCGATCGGCGCCACGCCGGCCTTCTGCCGTTCGGCATTGGCGGCCTCGGTGCCCTCGCGGAAGCTCTTCAGCAGCTCGTCGGCGTTCCAGTCGCGCGCGTCGTCGTCCTTCACGTAGCCCGAGGCTTCGTAGCGCACCGGCATGAACCAGGATTGGCCGTCCCCCGGGAACACCAGGCCCTGCAATCGAGGGTCCTGGCCCGGGTTGCCCATGGCATTGAGCAGCCGGGTGGCGTGCGGCTGCGGCACCCAGCGGTGGCCGGCCGGCAGGTGCAGCACGGCCTGGCCGGCCAGCGCCACATCCGTGGGGCCGGTGAGCGCGGCCTGCTTCGCCTGCTCGAAGACGGCCTGCGGTGAATCGCCCGCGGGCGCGGCCGCCAGCGCGGCCGCGGCCCAGAGCAGCAGGGCGCCACAGGCGGCCCGCGGTGTGCGTGTGTTCAGCATGGTCCCCCTGGCATCCCTGTGGTTTGTGCGGCGATTCTGTCAGCACACCCCCGCGCCGGCGCGGCGGCGCGGCGGGGTCCTTCGTGCGGGCAGAGGATGCCGGCCGCCGACCGGCCGCCCGCGCGCACGCCGCGGCGTGCAAACCGCCGTCCGTCGCAAGGTGGTGGCGGCATGGCGCGCCGCGGCCTAGCATCGTGGCTCGATGACTGCTGTACCGGAGCCATGACCGTGATGCGCCTGCTTGTCCCCGCCGCCTTGAGTGTTGCCCTGGTCGCCTGTGGCGGCGGGGACGACGCGATGAAGTCACCCAGCCAGGCCGACCCCGGCGGCGGCCGCGACGGCGTTGCCGTGGTGCTGCGCACCGGGCAGGTGGTGTCGGTGCCGCAGGAGTCGCTGAGCCTGCAGATGACCGAGGTGCACGACAGCCGCTGCCCGATCGACGCTGTGTGCGTGTGGGCGGGCCACGCCAGCATTGCCGTGACCGCCACGCAGCCCGGCCAGGCCACCGAAACGCTGCAGCTGGGCCTGCCCGCGCCTGCCGAGCTGAAGCTGCCGGGCGAAGCCCGCTACCGCAGCCTGCGGCTGACGCTGCAGCAGCTGGACCCGGCACCGCGCGCGGCCACGCCGACGCCGCTGGAACAGTACCGCGCCACCGTGCTGGTGCAGCGCGCGCAGTGACCTGACCCGGTCCGATCTTCGCCGGGCCTGTGCGGCCGGACGGGCGGCCGTTCCTGCTGCATTGGCAGGATGACCGGTTCGCATCGCGGCCTAGAATGGCCGTGCCGATTGCGGTGTAGCGCCAGGCCGAAGGGCAGCGCCCCGCTCTGCGTGAAGGCGTCCTCGAACGTCAGGCGCGGCGGCAATGCTCACCGTTCCGGTCCGACAACATCTCCCAGGGAGGGAAACCATGTTCCAGCGATTCGTTCCGCTGATGCTCGTGATGGCCGCCTGCGCCGCGATGACCGCCTGCAAGGGCGAGGAAGGCGACGGCGAAGGCGGCCAGTGCCAGCCTTGCTTCAACACCACGCCACGCTGCGACGCCGGGCTCACCTGCTCGCAGTTCCGTGGCGGCGGCAAGACCATGGATTTGTGCGCCAAGCCCAGCACCAACTCCTGCTCGTTGCCCTGACGGTCGTGGCGCCCCGGCCCACACGGGCCGCTGCGCACCGGATCCGGAACGTCCCTGGAAGGAACGCATGCAAGACACTCGGACGATGCGGCGGCCCGCGGTCGCACGCAGGGCCGCGGCAGCCTTGGCAGCCCTGTCGATGGCCGGCTGCGCCACCACCTACGGCAGTGCCGGCCTGACCGGCGGCTACAACGAACGGCCGGTGAACGACCGCCTCGTGAAGGTGGACTTCTACGGCAACGGCTTCATCACCGCCGACAAGATCCAGGCTTTTGCGCTGTACCGCTGCGCAGAGGTGGCCCGCGACGCCCGGAAGCCCTACTTCATGCTCTACGACAGCCTGGGCGCCGCCGCCCGCGGGGTGTCGAGCCAGCAGCCGCGGGTGGGTACGCTGGGCGGCAAGCCGGCCGCGTTCGCCATCGTTGCGCTGCTGGACCAGCCGCGCGCCGGCGC
This sequence comes from Burkholderiales bacterium, assembly GCA_016213205.1. Classification (GTDB taxonomy): domain Bacteria; phylum Pseudomonadota; class Gammaproteobacteria; order Burkholderiales; family Burkholderiaceae_C; genus Pseudaquabacterium. Next base: position 69,987 of record JACRAZ010000098.1, on the reverse strand, counting down.
GCAGGCGGTGGCCGAGGTCATCGCGCAGCTGGCGCCCATGGTGCAGGCGGCCAACCCGCCTGGCGGGGTGTCGAAATGAGGCGCCTGGTTCCGGCCGGCGCGTGCCTCGTGGCGGGTGCGCTGCTGCAAGGCTGCATCGCCACCTATGTGCCTGCGCCGGACGAGCGCATGACGACCGTGCGCTCGGTGGGCTTCGGCCGGCCGCAGCTGTGCAAGGACGGGCAGTTCTACTGGGCGCCTGAGGCACCGGGTGTGCCCGACGCGGTCAGCGTGCCGGCGGGCCGGCGCGTCACGCTGGGCGCCCACATGGTCTCGGCCGGCTACCAGGTGACTCACTTCTGCCGGCCCTTCCTGAGCTTCGTGCCGGAGGTGGGGCGCAGCTACGTGATGAACAGCGCCTTGTCCGGCAATGGCCAGTGCGTGGTGGAACTGGTGCGCGCCGAGCCATCGTCCGACACCGGGCTGGCGGTGGAGCCCTCGGTCGGGCGGGCGGAGTGCCTGAAGGGTAAGTGAAGGGGGCCAATTGGCCCCCGACCCTTGCTGCGCGGCCTTGGCCTGCGCCGCCCAGGCCGGCAGTGCCGGCCAGGCTCAGGCCTTCAGGCCTGCCAGGTCGCGCAGCACCTGGACCTTGTCGCGTGCTTCCCAGGTGAACTCGGGTTCTTCACGCCCGAAGTGACCATAGGCCGCCGTCTTCTGGTAGATCGGTCGCAGCAGGTCCAGCATCTGGATGATGCCCTTGGGCCGCAGATCAAACACCTCGTTGATGATCGCGGCGATCTTGTCGTCCGAGACCACGCCGGTGCCTTCGGTGTAGACCGTCACGTTCATCGGCTTGGCCACGCCGATGGCATAGGCCACCTGGATCTGGCACTGGCGCGCCAGGCCGGCGGCGACCACGTTCTTGGCCACATAACGCGCGGCGTACGCGGCCGAGCGGTCCACCTTGGTCGGGTCCTTGCCCGAGAACGCGCCGCCGCCGTGCGGGCAGGCGCCGCCGTAGGTGTCGACGATGATCTTGCGGCCGGTCAGGCCGCAGTCGCCCTGCGGGCCGCCGATGACGAAGCGGCCGGTGGGGTTGACCAGGTAGCGCGTGTCCTTGATCCACTCCTTCGGCAGCACGGGTTTGATGATCTCCTCGATCACCGCCTCGTAGAACTCGGGCTTCATCTTGTCGCCCAGGCTCATCTCGGGTGCGTGCTGGCTGCTCAGCACCACGGTGTCGATGCTGTGCGGCTTGCCGTCCACATAGCGCATCGTGACCTGGCTCTTCGCGTCCGGCCGCAGGAAGGGCAGCCGACCGTCCTTGCGCAGCTGGGCCTGGCGCTCGACCAGGCGGTGCGCGTAGTAGATCGGCGCGGGCATGAGTTCCGGCGTCTCGTCGCAGGCATAGCCGAACATCAGGCCCTGGTCGCCGGCGCCGGTGTTCAGGTGGTCGTCGCTGGCGTGGTCCACGCCCTGGGCGATGTCGTTGCTCTGCTTGTCGTAGGCCACCAGCACCGCGCAGCCTTTGTAGTCGATGCCGTACTCGGTGTTGTCGTAGCCGATGCGCTTGATGGTGTCGCGCGCCACCTGGATGTAATCGACATGCGCGTTGGTCGTGATCTCGCCGGCCAGCACCACCAGGCCGGTGTTGCACAGGGTCTCGGCCGCCACGCGGCTGCGCGGGTCCTGCGTGAAGATCGCATCGAGGATCGCGTCGGAGATCTGGTCGGCCACCTTGTCCGGGTGACCTTCGGAGACCGATTCCGAGGTGAAGAGAAAGTCGTTCGCCACTTCAATACACTCCTAGAGCCAGTTGAAACCCGCTCGCCGGATCCGTTGGGGGTGTGTGCGGCGAACGCTTTAGCGGTATTTGGCAGGCTTCGGAAAGCCCGGTCGCGAGATGGTCTCGCGCATCGCCCCGCAAGTTGTCCTTTAACTCGGCGACCGTCCAAATTATACGAACAGCATGCTGACCCTGATGCGCTGGCTCGCGCGCCGATCCCTGGGCACCCTGCACGCCTGGGGCGGCCTGCTGGGGTGGCTGGCCTATGCACTGTCGCCCGCCTACCGCCGCCGCCTGCGCGCGCACGCGGCGCTGGCCGGCCTGGCGCCGGCCGTGCGCCGCCAGGCGGTGGCCGAAACCGGCCGCATGGTGGCCGAGCTGCCCTGGTTGTGGCTGCGGCCGGCCGATCGCCCGCTGGGCGCGCTGGTGCGCTGGCAGGGGGCCGAGCTCATCGACGCCGCGCTCGACGCCGGCCATGGCCTGGTGCTGCTGACGCCGCACCTGGGCTGCTTCGAGGTGTGTGCCCAGGCCTATGTGGAACGCTGGGGTGAACGCGCCCACATGACCGCGATGTACCGCCCGGCACGCCAGGCCTGGTTGCGCACGCTGCAGGAAACCGCGCGCCGCCGCCCGGGCCTGGAAACCGCGCCGGCCGCGCTGGCCGGCGTGCGCCAGATGATCCGCGCGCTGCGCCGGGGCGAGACGGTGGGCCTGCTGCCCGACCAGGTGCCGCCCGAAGGCATGGGCGTGTGGGCGCCGTTTTTCGGCCAGCCGGCCTACACCATGACCCTGGCCACCCGCCTGGTGCAGCAGACACGGGCCGCACCGCTGCTGATCTGGGCCGAACGCCTGCCGCGTGGCGCGGGCTACGTGCTGCGCGTGCAGGCGCCCCAGGCCGCGCCACCGGCCGAGGGCACCAGCGCCGAGGCCCTGCAGCTGGCCAGCGCCACCGCGCTGAACCGCGACATGGAGCGGCTGATCCTGCAGGCCCCCGGCCAGTACCTCTGGGGCTACCACCGATTCAAGCAGCCGCGGCGTGCCGATGCCGCCGGCGTCGAGGAGCCGGCGCCATGAAGCACTGGCCTGCCCATCTGGTGCTGGGCCTGCTGTGGGGGGTGCACCTGCTGCCGCTGGGCGTGCAGGCCGCGCTGGGCCGCGCGCTCGGCCGCCTGCTGCACCGGCTGGGCCGCTCGCGCCGCCGCGTGGCGCTGCGCAACGTGGCGCTGTGCCTGCCCGAGCTGGACGAGACCGCGCGCCAGGCGCTGGTGCGTGAGCACTTCCAGTGGCTGGGCCGCAGCCTGCTCGAGCGCGGGCTGCTCTGGTATGCCTCGCCCGCGCGGCTGAAGCGGCTGATCCACGTGGAGGGCGACATCGGCCTGGCCGAGCGCAGCGAGCGCCCGGTGATGTGGCTGGTGCCGCACTTCGTGGCGCTGGACGTGGCCGGCGCCTCGACCCAGCTGTTCCAGCGCAAGCAGGTGGCCTCGATCTACCAGGCCCAGAGCAACCCGGTGTTCGATGCCGCGATGCGGCGCGGCCGCCTGCGCCACAACCAGGGCCAGGTGTTCTCGCGCCACGAGACGGCGCTGCCGCTGGTGCGCGCGGTCAAGCGGGGCCATGCCTTCTTCAACCTGCCGGACATGGATTTCGGCCTCAAGGACGCCGCCTTCGTGCCCTTCTTCCACGTGGAGGCGGCCACGCTGCTGGCGCCGGCGCGCATGGCCCGATCGCTGAACATGCTGGTGCAGCCGGTGCTGGCCGAGATCCTGCCCGGCGGTCAGGGCTGGCGGGTGCGCTTCCTGCCGCCCTGGGACGACTTCCCCGGCGCGGACGACGACATCGCCGCCACCACCCGCATGAACCGCTGGATCGCCGACGAGATCCGCCGCAACCCGGCGCAGTACCTGTGGGTGCACCGGCGCTTCAAGACCCGGCCGGCGGGGCAGGGCTCGCTGTATGACACCGTGCCGCCCCCATAGGCGCGGGTTGCCGGCCGATAATCCACCCCCATGAACCTGCGATTCACCAAGATGCACGGTGCCGGCAACGACTTCGTCGTGCTCGACGGCACGCGCACGCCGATCGAGCTGACCCCGGACCAACTGCGCCGCCTGGGCGACCGCCGCTTCGGCGTGGGCGCCGACCAGATCCTGCTGGTCGAGCCCGCGCAGACGCCGGGTGTCGATTTCCGCTACCGCATCTTCAACAACAGCGGCGACGAGGTCGAGCACTGCGGCAACGGCGCGCGCTGCTTCGTGAAGTTCGTGCACCAGCGCGGCCTCACCGAACGCAAGTCCATCAAGGTCGAGACGGTGAACAACCTGCTCGCGCTGGAGTTGCAGGACGACGGCCGCGTCACGGTGGACATGAACCGCCCGATCTTCGAGCTGGCGCGCGTGCCCTTCGACGCGGCCGGCCTGTCGTCGCGGCGGGAAGGGAACTTCGAGCTCTGGCCGCTGGATGTGGGCGAGGGCCGGCGGGTCGAGGTGGCGGTGCTGTCCATGGGCAACCCGCACGCGGTGCAGCGCGTGGTCGATGTGCGCGAGGCGCCCGTGCTCGCACTCGGCCCCGTGATCGAGGCGCATGCGCGCTTTCCGAACAAGGTGAACGCCGGTTTCATGCAGGTGCTCGGCCGCGACCAGATCGCCTTGCGCGTGTTCGAACGCGGCGCCGGCGAAACCCTGGCCTGCGGCACCGGCGCCTGTGCGGCGGTGGTGGCCGGCATCCGCCTGGGCTGGCTGGACCGGCGCGTGGACGTGCAGGCCCGCGGTGGCCTGCTCACCGTGGAGTGGCCGGCCGACGAGGCCACCGTGCGCATGACGGGCCCTGCGGAAACCGTGTTCGAAGGAGAGATTCAACTATGACCCTCGAGGGCGCCATCACCGAGACCGACATCGCGAACTACCTGGCCAACACGCCGGGCTTCTTCGAACGCCATGCCGAGCTGCTGGCCACCATCCAGCTCACCAGCCCGCACGGGCAGCGGGCCGTCTCGCTGCAGGAGCGGCAGATGGAGATGCAGCGCGAGAAGGTGCGCGGCCTCGAGCGCAAGATCATGGAGATGATCCGCCATGGCCAGGAGAACGTGGCCATCGCCGACCGCCTGCACCGCTGGACCCGCGCCATCCTGATGGCGCCCAACCCGGCCGCGCTGCCCGATGTGCTGCTGGCCACGCTGAAACACGAGTTCCTGATCCCGCAGGCCGCACTGCGCCTGTGGGGCGTGGAGGCCACCTTCGTGGCGGCCTCGTTCACGCAGGGCGTGTCGCCCGACACGCTGAGCTTCGCCGTCAGCCTGGTGCAGCCCTACTGCGGCGCCAATGCCGGCTTCGAGGCCACCACCTGGCTGGCCGATCCGGCCGCGGCGGCCTCGGTGGCCCTGATCCCGCTGCACCGCCCGGGCCGCGACGAGTGTTTCGGCCTGATGGTACTGGGCTCGCCCGACCCCACCCGCTACACCGCCGACATGGGCACCGAGTTCCTGCAGCGCGTGGGCGAGATCGCCAGCGCCGGCCTCTCGCGCCTGCTGCCGCAGGCCTGATGCGATGACGGCGCCGGTGCCGGCGCTGGCGCCCGGGATCGAGCGCTTCCTGCAGTACCTGCGTGTGGAGCGCCGCCTGGCGGCGCGTTCACTCACGCTTTACAGCAACGCCCTGGCCGAACTGCAGGCCCTGGCCGCGGCCGATGCGGTGGCGCTGCCGCAGGCCCAGCCGCACCACCTGCGCCGCTGGACGGCCAAGCTGCGCGAGCGCGGCCTGGGCCCGCGCAGCATTGCGCTCACGCTCTCGGCCTGGCGGGGCCTCTACCGCTACTGGGGGCGTGAACGCATGGTGCCGCACAACCCGGTGGAGGGCCTGCGCCCGCCCAAGGCCGCGCAGGCGCTGCCCAAGGCCCTGCCGGTGGACCAGGCGGTGGCGCTGGCGCAGGCGGCCGAAGGCGCCGCCGGTGCGCAGGCCGAAGGCGCCGGCACCCCCGCTGCGCTGACCGCGCGCGACCATTGCATCGTGGAGCTGCTCTACGGCTGCGGCCTGCGCGTGGGCGAACTGGTGGCGCTGGACCATCAACCCGGTGCCGAGGCCGCCGGCTGGGTGGACGCCGCCGATGCCAGCGTGCACGTGCTGGGCAAGGGCAGCAAGCGGCGCAGCCTGCCGGTGGGCGGGCCCGCGCTGCAGGCACTGGCGGCCTGGCTGGCCCACCGGCCCGGGCTGGCGCTGCCCGGCGAGGCGGCGCTGTTCGTCAGCCAGCGGGGGGCGCGGCTTTCGGCCTCGCAGGTGCGCACGCGGCTCAAGGCGCTGGCGCTGGCCGCCGGCCTGCCCACCGGCGTGCACCCGCACATGCTCCGCCACAGCTTTGCCTCGCACCTGCTGCAATCCAGCGGCGACCTGCGCGCGGTGCAGGAACTGCTGGGCCACGCCAACATCAGCACCACCCAGGTCTACACCCGGCTCGACTACCAGCACCTGGCCAAGGTGTACGACGCGGCCCACCCGCGCGCGAAAAGGCGTTAGCCCCGGCCGCCTCGCCAGGCACCGGACAGTCCGCAAGGACTGTCCCCTGCCGGGGACGCGTGACAATCCGGCCCCATGACGCCCCCCAGCTCACTTCGTTCGCGGCCCCCCGAGGGGGCGTTCAGGACCTTCGGAACGGCCGGGCGGTCCTGATGAAGACGATCACACTGCGCGCGGGCAAGGAGCGTTCGCTGCTGCGCCGCCACCCCTGGGTGTTCCAGGGCAGCATCGCCAAGGGCAGCGCCGATGCCGGCGAGACCGTGCGCGTGGCATCGCACGATGGCCAGTTCCTGGCCTGGGCCGCCTTCAGCCCCAGTTCGATGATCCGCGTGCGGGCCTGGAGCTTCGACGAGGCCGAGCGCATCGACGAGGCCTTCTTCCAGCGCCGGCTCGAGCGCGCGGTGGCGCTGCGCGCGCGGCTGGGCATCCAGAGCGACGGCGTGCGCCTGGTGCATGGCGAGGCGGACGGCCTGCCCGGCCTGATCGTCGACCGCTATGGCGACACGCTGAGCGCGCAGTTCCTCGCCGCCGGCACCGAACGCTGGCGCGAGGTGATCGCGCGGCAGCTGTGCGCCATCACCGGCCTCGGGCGTTTGTACGAACGCTCGGATTCCGGCGTGCGCGGGCTCGAGGGCCTGGCGCCCCGCACCGGCTGGCTGCACGGCGAGGGCGCCACCGAACTGAGCATCACCGAACACGGCTGGCAACTGGGCCTGGACGTGGCGCTGGGCCACAAGACCGGCTACTACCTGGACCAGCGCGACAACCGCCACCGCTTTGCGCAACTGGTGCGCCAGCTCGGGGCGAAGACCGTGCTCAACTGCTACAGCTACACCGGCGGCTTCAGCGTGGCGGCACTGGCCGGCGGGGCCACGCAGGTGACCAGCGTCGATTCCTCCGGCCCCGCGCTGGAGCAGGCGCGCCAGAACGTGCGCCGCAACGGCTTCGACGACGCGGCCTGCGTGTTTGCCGATGCCGACGTGAACCAGTACCTGCGCCAGCAGCTGAAGGAGGGCGCAAGCTTCGACGCCATCGTGCTGGACCCGCCGAAGTTCGCGCCCAGCGCGGCGCATGCCGAGCGGGCCTCGCGCGCCTACAAGGACATCAACCGCCTCGCGCTCAAGCTGCTGGCCCCGGGCGGGCTGCTGCTCACCTTCTCGTGCTCGGGCGGCATCGGGGCCGAGCTGTTCCACAAGATCGTGGCCGGCGCGGGGCTGGATGCGGGCGTGAACGCGGTGATCCTGCAGCGCCTGGAGGGCGCCTGCGACCACCCGACGACGATCGAGTTTCCCGAGGGCGAATACCTCAAGGGGCTGGCGCTGCTGAAGCTGTGAGGCCGGCCACGCGCCGGCCCGGTGCACTGTCGAGTTTCTTTACAGCGCCTCGCCGGCGGGCCGTTGCCGTGCGTGGGGCCGCGGGCCATTGCACGAGGTGGATCGGTGTTGGCAGCACCGGTGTGGCGCGGGCCTTGCTAACGGCGTGGGGCAACGTCCGCGTGGCGGGCGTGTTCACCCTGCACATCCCATCACTGGAGTCCTCATGAGTTTGATCCGTTCCCTCGGCACCCTGGCCGCCGCAGCCTTGCTGGCTGGCACTGCCGCCGCCGCGCCGGTGACCTGGTCCTTGTCCGGCGCCACGCTGGACGATGGCAGCACCGCCAGCGGATCGTTCACCTACGACGCGGCCACCGCCACTTACTCGAACTGGTCCATCCACTTCACCGCCGGTGCGCAGCGCCCGGCCATCGACTACGGCGCGTCTGCTGCGGTCAACCCGCTGAGTTCGCCGCTCAACCTCGTGCTGACGCTGGGCAACGTCTCCGACTACATGAACCTGGCCTTCGCCAGCGCGTTGACCGACGCCGGCGGCACCATCGCGCTGGCCCTGGGCCAGTCCTACGACTTCACGACCAAGTCCTGGGAATGCGGCAACTGCAACAACGTGCGCAATTTCACCGGCGGTGCGGTCACCTCCACGGTGCCGGAGCCGGCGACGCTGTTGCTCGTCGGCACGCTGCTGGCCGGCCTGGCCGCCGGCCGCCGGCGCGCCTGACGCCGACCGGTCGGCCGCGGCCGACCGGACCCGGTGACGCCGGGTCGACCCGTGCGTCGACCAGGATGGGCCCGAGGGCCGACCGTGTGTCGGTCCCCGGGCCTTCGTCGTTGTGGGACCCTGGCGCTGGCCAACGCAGCGCCGCTCAAGCCCCGCCAGCGGCGCCCGGCAAGGTCACGCGCGGCTCGAACTTCGCCCGGTGCACGCTGAAGAAGGCCTTCACGTTGCGCACGTTGGCATCCTGCGTGAACAGGCGCTGCACCAGCGCGTGGTAGGCCGCCATGTCGGGCGCCCACACCACCAGCACGAAATCCGGCCCAGGCGAGACGCGGTAGCACTGCTGCACCGCCGGGTCGGCCACCGCGCGCTGCTCGAAGGCGGCCAGCCGCTCGGCGCCCTGGGCATCGAGCGACACCTCCACCAGCGCCGTGAGCCCCGCCACCTGCTGCGGCGAGACGATGGCGATCTGGCGCTCGATGACACCGGCCTCCACCAGCCGACGCACGCGGCGCAAGGTGGTGGCCGGCGAGGCGTGCGCGGCCTCGGCCAGCGCCTGGTTGGCGCGTGAAGCATCGTCCTGCAGCAGTTCCAGCAGCCGGCGGTCCAGGGCGTCGAGTTCAATCATTGGCGAATCATTTCACCATGGAGCTTGAAATGCAATGATCGATCACACGGTTCATTGCTTGATCGAAAATTTCACCGGAAGGCGAATTTTGCACGCATGCTTCTGCCGGGGCTGCCTAGCATCCGCTCCCATCGTTCACCCTTGAACCTCTTCGGGAGCTTTCCAGATGTGTGGCATCGTCGGCGCGGTCAGCACGCGCAACATCGTTCCGATCCTGGTCGAAGGCCTGAAGCGGCTGGAATACCGCGGTTATGACAGCTGCGGCGTGGCCGTGCACCAGGACGGCCTGCTGCGCCGCACGCGCAGCACCTCGCGCGTGGCCGAGCTCGATGCGCAGGTGAACACCGAAGCCGTGCAGTCGGGCACCGGCATCGCCCACACCCGCTGGGCCACGCACGGCGCGCCCGCGGTGCACAACGCGCACCCGCACTTCTCCACCGGGCCGAACGGCGCCGCGCGCATCGCGCTGGTCCACAACGGCATCATCGAGAACCACGACGAACTGCGCGCCGAGCTGCAGGCCAAGGGCTTCGTGTTCGAGAGCCAGACCGACACCGAGGTCATCGCCCACCTGATCAACCACCTGTACGACGGCGACCTGTTCGACGCGGTGCAGCGCGCCACCCGCCGCCTGAAGGGCGCCTACGCCATTGCCGTGTTCTGCCGCGACGAGCCGCAGCGCGTGGTGGGCGCGCGCGAAGGCTCGCCGCTGGTGCTGGGCGTGGGCCAGGGCGAGACCTTCCTGGCCAGCGACGCGATGGCGCTGGCCGGCGTGACCGACCAGATCGCCTACCTGGAAGAAGGCGACATCGTCGACCTGCAGCTGGGCAAGCACTGGGTGGTGGCGCGCCAGGCCGACGGCAGCCACAAGCCGGTGCAGCGCGAGGTGCGCACCGTGCACGCGCACTCCGGCGCGGCCGAGCTCGGGCCCTACCGGCACTACATGCAGAAGGAAATCTTCGAGCAGCCGCGCGCGATTGCCGACACGCTGGAAGGCGTGGGCGGCATCTCGCCCGAGCTGTTCGGCGACGGCGCCTACAAGGTGTTCAAGGACATCGACAAGGTGCTGATCCTGGCCTGCGGCACCAGCTACTACTCGGGCAGCACGGCGAAGTACTGGCTCGAATCGATCGCCGGCATTCCCACCAGCGTGGAGATCGCCAGCGAATACCGCTACCGCGACAGCGTGCCCGACCCGAAGACGCTGGTGGTCACCATCAGCCAGAGCGGCGAGACGGCCGACACCATCGCCGCGCTGAAGCATGCGCGGGGCCAGGGCATGCCGCACACGCTGACGGTGTGCAACGTGGCCACCAGCGCGATGGTGCGCGAGTGCGCGCTGGCCTTCGTCACCCGCGCCGGGGTGGAAATCGGTGTGGCCTCCACCAAGGCCTTCACCACCCAGCTGGTAGCGCTGTTCCTGCTGACGCTGGCGCTGGCGCAGACGCGCGGCCGCCTCACCGAGGCGCAGGAAGCGGAACACCTGAAGGCGCTGCGCCACCTGCCCAGCGCGGTGCAGGCGGTGCTGGCGCTGGAGCCGCAGGTCATTGCCTGGGCCGAGGAGTTTGCGCGCAAGGAAAACGCGTTGTTCCTGGGCCGCGGCCTGCACTACCCGGTGGCGCTGGAAGGCGCGCTGAAGCTCAAGGAAATCAGCTACATCCACGCCGAGGCCTACCCGGCCGGTGAGCTGAAGCACGGCCCGCTGGCGCTGGTGACCGCCGCGATGCCGGTGGTGACCGTGGCACCCAACGACGCGCTGCTGGAAAAGTTGAAGAGCAACATGCAGGAAGTGCGCGCCCGCGGAGGCGAGCTGTTCGTGTTTGCCGACAGCGACACCCACATCGCCTCCGGCCCCGGCATCCACGTGATCCGCATGCCCGAGCACTACGGCGCGTTGTCCCCCATCCTGCACGTGGTGCCGCTGCAGCTGCTGGCCTACCACACGGCCTGCGCGCGGGGAACGGATGTGGACAAGCCGCGCAACCTGGCCAAAAGCGTGACGGTTGAATAGCGTGTTATCGGAGCGGCCACTTTTGTTCCGACCAAAAGAAGTGGTCGTAAACAGGAAATTAGAGTCGTAAACACGCCAATGAAGTCATAAACACACCGCGGCAGGGCCTGTTCGAGGAAGGCTCCCGTGCGAGGACCTACCGGCCGCGGGGGCGAGCCCGTCGGGCAGACACGTAGTTCATCGGCGAAATTTCGCAATATGGAAGGAGGCGGTGGTCTGACGAGGATCAGCGCGAATGCTCGTTCGTCCCACCCCCGATCGCCCGCGGCGTTGACGCACTGGCGGCGCCGACAGCTGTACGCGGAATTGGCTCCTGCGCTATCGGCCATAGAGAGCGGGAACAATGACCCGTTGCTGGACGCAACGGCAACGGCAACACTGGCCACCGAGTACCTGGCCCATGCGCGGTTGGAGGAAGAGGTGCTTCTCCCGCTGGCCCAGACCATTCTCGGGCGCAACAGCCATCACATGGCGGCGTTGGGGCTCGCGCTGCACATCCGCCATGCGGCAGTCGAAGTGCGGCGCAAGTTCGGATTCATCTAGCCGTTGGGCGGCCGGGCCTTGACTCCTGACGTCTCGACTCGACCCCCACGCAGCGGACTAGCGCGGCCAGTCCCGGGACTGGAACGCGGCCACCAGGAAGTCGATCATCAGCCGCACCTTGGCCGTGACGTGACGGCGTGACGGGTAGACAGCGTAGATCCCGAGTTCGATCGAGCGGAACTGCGGCAACACCTCCACGAGTTCGCCCGACTGCAGCCATGGCGCCACCAGGAACGAGGGCTGCAGCACGATGCCCTGGTGCCGGACGGCCGCCGCGCAACAGGTCTCGCCACTGTTGGTGCGCAGCCGCGCATTGACGTGGGCGACCACCGGCCCGTCGGGCCCTTCGAACTCCCAGTGCTCACCCATCGACAACAGGCTGTACGACACCACATCGTGTGCAGCCAGGTCGCAAGGGTGCGCCGGCGTGCCGCGCTCGCGCAGGTAGCGGGGTGATGCGCACAGCAGCAGCCTCGTCGACGCGAGCCGGCGGCTGATCAGCGACGAGCTCGGCAGCCTGGCGATCCGCACCGCCAGGTCGTAGCCTTCCTCCACGAGGTCCACGAAGCGATCGGCCAGGGTCACCTCGAGCGCCACCTGCGGATGGCGCGCCAGGAAGCCGGGCCACAGTGGTGCCAGATGAAGCTGCCCGAAGGTCACGGGCGCATTGATCTTCAGCTGGCCGACGGCGCTGCCCGAATGGGCCGTGATCTCGGCCTCGGCCTCGGTGAGCTGATCAAGCAGTTCCTTGCAGCGCAGGTGGAACACCTGGCCCTCCTCGGTCAGCGAGAGCCTGCGCGTCGTGCGATGCAGCAGGCGCACACCCAGCTGGGCCTCCAGCTCGCCGACATAGCGGGAAACACCGGCCTTCGACTGCCCGATGGCTTCGGCGCCTTTGACGAAGCTGCCCGCGTCGACCACGGCCACGAAAGCCTGAAGTGCGGCGAACTTGTCCATTGGTTGATTGTCTCAATTTCAAGGACACATCATCAACTGATGACGTATTTATCTTGATAAGTAGAACACCTAGAGTGAGGACATCGCAGCCGAGGTGCTGCATCCACCACAGGAGTCACAGCATGAAAGTCACCGTCATCGGCGCCGGCAACATGGGTTCGGCGTTCGTCAGGCAACTCACCCGCGCGGGTCACCAGGTCAGCGTGGTGGCGCGCACAGGCAGCAAGGCCGCGCAGGTGGCGGCCGCGAATCCAGGCGCCAGGGCCGTCGATGTGGCGAACTCGGCCGCCGATGCCGACGCCGTCGTGCTGGCAACTGGCTACGCCGACGCCGTGGGCGCGCTCAAGGCCGCAGGCCATCTTCAAGGCAAGGTGGTCATCGACGTCACCAACCCGCTGACGCCCGACTACATGGGCCTGACGCTGGGCCACAGCACCTCGGCGGCTGAAGAGATCGCCCAGGCCGTGCCGGGTGCCGAGGTCGTCAAGGGCTTCAACACGCTGTTCGCGCAGGTGCTGGCCGAAGGTGCCGACTTCGGCAACGGGCAACAGGCCACCGTGTTCGTTGCCAGTGACAGCGCGCGCGCCAAGCAGGTGGCCACCACGCTTGCCAAGAGCATGGGCTTCTCGGTCGTCGATGCGGGTGGCCTGAAGAACGCGCGCTACCTCGAGCCCCTGGCCGGCTTGAACATCTACCTCGGCTACGGCGCCGGTCTCGGCACCGCCATCGCACCGACCTGGATCCGCAAGGCCTGAGTTCCTCGACGATCACCTCCAAGGACACCCCCATGCGCATCCGCATCACCGTTGCCGCCACGCTCGTCGCGACGCTCTCCTGGGCTTCGATGGCCGCCCAGGCGCAAACGCCCGCCGAAAGCCCGACCACCCCGCCGCCGAAATCCGAACGCCAGACACCGAAGGTCGAACGCCACCTGAAGACCTTTGACACGCTGGACTTCGATGTCTTCAGCAACCAGCAGTGGGATCGGCTTCACGAGAGCCACGCCAAGGACATCGTCGTCACCTGGCCCGATGGCCACGAAACCCGCGGCATCGACCGGCACATCGAGGACCTGAAGGCGATGTTCGTCTTCGCTCCGGACATCACGATCAAGACCCACCCGATCCGTTTCGGCTCGGGTGCCTGGACATCGGTCACCGGCGTGATGACCGGCACCTTCACGAGGCCAATGCCGCTGCCCGACGGCAAGGCGGTTCCGCCCACCGGCAAGCGCTTTGCGATCGGCATGGCCACCATCGCCCACTGGAAAGATGGCACGATGGACCACGAGTGGCTGTTCTGGGACAACCAGGACTTCATGAACCAGCTCGGCCTGGGCAGCAAATAGACCTCCGAACGAGCGCCCACCACGCCGCGACAAGGAACACGACTCATGCAAGGTGCACTGATCTTCCAGCGGCCCGCGCGAACGGGTTCGGGACCGCAGGAACTGCTGCTGCTGTTTCACGGGGTGGGTGCGAACGCACAGGACCTGGAGCCCTTGGGCCGCCTTCTCGCGCAGCGGCGGCCGCGGTCAGCGTGCAGGCGCCGCTGGCCCATTGGCAGCGCGAGGCCGGGGCGGATGCCGCGTCGACGACGCTGATCGGTTTCTCGCAAGGCTCGATCATGGCGCTGGAGTCGACGCAGCAAGGCCAGGCGCTGGCCGGCCGCGTCGTCGCGATCGCCGGGCGCTTTGCCCTGTCGCCACGCCGTGCGCCGCCAGACACGGTGGTGCACTTGATGAACGGCGACCAGGACCCGGTGATGCCGATCGCGCTGGCGATCGATGCGGCCTCGAGCCTGCGAACCTTGGGCGCCACGGTCACGATCGACGAGTTCGCCGGCCTGGGCCACGGCATCGACGCGAGGGTGCTGCAGCGCGTTGCACAACGCCTGGACGATGCCGTGTCGTCGAAGTGCAAGACGTGACGCCGGTCCCCATGCAGCTGCGATTCAGCGCGACGGCGACCCGACTGGAGAGCGGCGCCGGCGAGGCGCTCACCGTGGCGCCGAGCCCCGCAGCGCTCGCGAACACTTGCTTCCGCCACGACCCGCCGACCGGCGCAGAACTCGAGCACGCGATCGACGTGATCGAAGACGCGCTGATGGCCGTCAAGCTGCAGCGCGCTCATGGTGCCCGCCTGGCGACCATCGAGCCGACGCTGCGCCAGTTGCCGGGCCTCGACGTCGAAGGCGCGGTGATGAGCCGTGACGCCATCGAAGCCCTGTTTCAGCAGCTCGCATCGATTGCCCTGGGTCGGCCCGACCCGGGCGCCGCCGTGGTCGCACGGCGCGAAGTGGCCGCCGCCCTGCTGATCACCCGTGAATGTATGCACCACCTGGGCTTCGAATCGATCCAGGTGGGGCCGGCCTCATCCACTCGTCATGGCCGCGCGGTCAGACCGGGTACTGCTGGACCGCGGGCTCCAGGGTGATCCACTTCAGCTCGCTGAACTCGTCGATCACCGCGCGACCGTCGAAGCGGCCGTAGCCGCTGTCCTTCATGCCGCCATAGGGGGCCTGGGCCTCGTTCTGCACGGTGGAGCCGTTGACGTGCACCGAGCCGCAATCGATCTGCAGAGCGACCGACAGGGCCCGCGTGACATCACGGCCGAAGACGCCGGATGACAAGCCATAGGCCGTGTCGTTGGCCACCGAGACGGCTTCGTCGGCGCCCTTCACCCGCACGACGGTCGTGATCGGACCGAAGGTCTCCTCGTCGTAGATCTTCATGCCGGGCTTCACATGGTCGACGATCGTCGCCGGCATCACCGCGCCGTCGGCGCGGCCACCGGCCGCCAGCGTGGCGCCCTTGGCCAGCGCGTCGTCGATGAGCGCATTCAGCCGTGCACCGGATTCCCGCGCCACCATCGGACCGATGACGCAGGCGGCATTCTTGGTCGGATCGCCCGCGGGCAGTTCCCTGGCCCGCGCCGCGAACTTGGCGACGAACTCGTCGGCGATCGCGTCATCGACGACGATGCGCTCGGTCGACATGCAGATCTGGCCCTGGTACAGGAACGAGCCGAACACCGCGGCCTTGACGGCTTCGTCGACATTGGCATCGTCGAGCACGACGAGGGGCGACTTGCCGCCCAGCTCGAGCAGGCAACGCTTGAGTTGCGTGGCCGCCTTCTGCGCAATGATGCGGCCCACCCGCGTGGAACCGGTGAAGTTGATGCGGCGCACAGCCTTGTGGGCGATCAACGCGTCGATCACCTCGGGTGCGTCCTGCGGCGCATTTGTCACCATGTTCAGCACACCCGGTGGCAGGCCCGCCTCCACCAGGGCTTCAGCGACGAGCATGTGGGTGCGCGGGCTGGCCTCCGAAGCACGGAAGACGACAGTGTTGCCGCACACGATCGGGTACGCAATCGCGCGGGCCGCCAGCACCACGGGGCCATTCCAGGGCACGATGCTGAGGATCACCCCGACGGGTTGCCGCACGGTCATCGACAGCGTCCCCGGCTTGTCCGTCGGAATCGTTTCGCCCTGGATCTGCGTGGCCAGCGATGCGGCCTCGCGGAACAGGTTGGCGGCCAGGTACACGTTGAATCCAGCCCACAGCCCGGAGGCGCCTACTTCGGCCGCCATGGCCTCGACGAAGGCCGGGGTGCGCGCCTCCAGCGCGTCTGCCGCCTTCAGCAGGATGCGGCGCCGCTCGGAGGGCGCCGAATGCCGCCAGGTCTTGAAGGCCGTGCTGGCGGAGTCGACAGCCGCGACGGCATCGGCCACGCTGCCGGCTGCGGCGCGGGTGACGACGGCATTGCTGACGGGGTGACGCCGCTCGAAGGTGGCGCCGGCCTGGGCCGGACGGGCTTCGTTGTCGATCAGGAGTTGGGTTTCCATGGCATGCCTTTCGAAAGTGAAGGAACGCGGTTCTGCGTCCGAGGATCAGGTGCGCTGCGTGAGGAGCTCGGCCATGCGCTCGCCGATCAGCACGCAACTGGCCATCGTGGCGACCGACGCGATGCGCGGCATGATCGAGCTGTCGGCGATGCGCAGGTTCTTGACGCCGTTGACACGCAGCCGGGCGTCGACCACGGCTTCGTTGTCCTTGCCCATGCGGCAAGTGCCGGCCTGGTGGAAATAGGTCGTGGCACCGTCGCGCACGAAGTTCTCCATGTCCTGCCCGGCGAGCTTCAGGCCCGGCGCCACCTCCCGCTTGACGAAGTCGCCCATCGCGGCCGAGTTGCCGATCTCGCGCGCCAGTTCGATGCCGTAGGCCAGCGCCTTGACGTCGTCCGGGTGGCTCAGGAATCGCGCATCGACGATCGGCCGATCGGCCGGATTGGCGGACTTCAGGCGCACCTCGCCGCGGCTCTTGGGGGCCACCAGGCCCGCGCAAAGCGCCCAGCTGGTGTTGGGCGGCGCATAGCGCTTGCCCACCACGTCGCTGGCGTAGGGCAGCTCGATCTGCACCAGGTTGATATCGGGCGAAGCGAGCGTCGCCTGGCTCTTGACGAATCCCGCAGCGTTGGCCGCGCTGTTGCGGTGCGGGATGTGTTCCTTGGGCTCCCAGATGCAGCCGCCGTGCAGCAGGTGGTCCTGGAAGTTGCGGCCGACCTGCGGCGCGTGCACCAGCGTCTTGATGCCGTGCGCGCGCAGTTGCGCTTCATCGCCGATGCCGCTGAGCATCAGCAGCTTGGGCGTGTTGATCCCGCCCGCGCAGAGGATGACCTCGCTTCGGGCCTGGATGCGGCGAGGCCCCGAAGCGCCGCCGATCTCGACTCCCGTGGCGCGGTGGCCGGCGAACGTGAGACGGTCGACATGGGTGTTGACCAGCAGCGTCACGTTCTTGCGCGACAGCACCGGGTAGAGGTACGAGCGCGCAATGCTCTGGCGCCGCCCCTCGCGGATGATCTGATTCATCAGCGCGAAGCCGCCGCTGCCCTCCTCGCGGGCGCCGTTCTGGTCGTCGAGCACGGGCAGGTTCAGGCTGCGGCAGGCCGCCAGCATGGCCGGGGCCAAGGGGTGCGGGTTGGCCGCCGGCTGGCACCACACCGGGCCCCCCTGTCCTCGGTAGCGCGCATCGGGCTTGCCCTGCCAGTTCTCCACGCGGCGGTAGATCGACAGGCCGTGCTCGTAGCCCCAGGCGGCATCGCCGCTCTCGGCCGCCCAGTGCTCCAGGTCGCCCTTGAACGGGCGCGCCCAGATCGTCGCGTTGATGCTGCTGCCGCCGCCGACGACCTTGCCCATGTGCTCCGGAATCGCCCGGTCGTTGGTGCCGCTGGAGGGCAGTGCCACGTCCTTCCAGTCCCGTTCTGTGCCGAGGTTCGTGAACCAGACGCTGGGGTCCATCACCGAGGGCGCGGTGTCCCAGTCGCCCGCCTCGAGCACCAGGATGCTGGCGTTGGGGCGCGCTGCCGCCAGGCGGCCGACCAGCGCCGAGCCGGCGCTGCCGGTGCCCACCACGATGTAGTCGTAGGCCGGCTGCAGCTTCCTGGCGCGCTCGGCCTGGTTGGCCCGGATCGCATCCAGCTCATCGGCCAGAACGTGCAGGCTGCTGCCCGCAAGTCCTGCGGCGGCGGCCGCGCGAATGAAGCCGCGGCGGCTGATGCGCCCGGCCATCAGCGCGTGTTCAAGTCGATCCTGCAAGTCCTGGTCGACAGGTTCCCACGGGGTGCTCTGGCTCATCGGTGTCTCCATTGGTCAGGGTGAGCGTGCAGCGCGCCTGGGCCGTGTGTCGGCAACGCGCTGCGGAAGCGAACGGTAGGTGGGTGAGCCCCTCGTCACGAACTTCGGGATTACGCGAAGTCGGCCGTGTTCCGTTTGGGAACACGCACGGCGGTCAGTCGGTGGAGGTCTTGTCCGCCCGGCCTGCCGCGCGCAATCGGCGGTAGATGAGCCCGCGCGAGACGCCCAGTCGCTCGGCGGCGTCGGAGACATTGCCGCCACAGGCGCGCAGAATCTTCTGGATGAGTTCGAGATCCGACTCCCGCAGGCGGGGCGTGGTCGCCGAGGCGGGGACTTCCGACTTGTGCGCCGGGGCAGGTGCGGCAGAGGCCACTTCGTCATCGACGCAGACAGACGCTACCGACACCTTCTGCGCGTCCTGCACCTCACGGACCGGATCCGCGGCCGGCGGGGCGACCAACGGCCGCGGCACCGAGACGAAGCCCCGATGCCCGTCCGGTGCCCGCATCTCGGCCCGGGCCCACACCCTCAGCCCATTGGGCAGCGTCAACGGCGCCGCGCCGACGGCCGGCAGGCCGGCCAGCTGCGCCCATGCGAGCCCCAGGCCTTCTTTCGGGGTGCGCGGGGCGTCGCGTCCCTGCGTCCTCACCGCACCCAGCAGGCTCTGGGCCACGCCGTTCTGCCAGGCATGGTGACCGTCCACGTCGACGCCCACCAGGCCCACCATCGCCGAATCCAGCAGCTCCGGCGCCACCTGGAACCGGACGACCAGGTGCTCCGTCGACTGGGCCACCAGCAGGCGGTTCTCAATCGCGCCGGCGTACAGGCCGGCCACCGCAGCCGCATCGAATTCGAATGGAATGTGCTCGCTCGAGATGTCGAGCACGCCGGCCAGCCGGCCATGGATGTCGCGGATCGGCGCCGCCGCGCAGTGCATTGACTGCACGCTGTCGAAGAAGTGCTCCCCGCCGAGCACGCAGACCGGCTTGCCGGTTCTGGCGGCCACGCCCGGCGCGGTGGTCCCCACGGCATCCTCGGAGAGGTTCACGCCCAGCCGCGTGGCCACCGGCATCAATTCCTCATGTGAGCGGCCGACGCAGGACGCGCCGATCAGCACGCCCGTGGCGTCGGTCAGCATCGCCGCGCAACTGGTGGTGCTGAGGATCGACTCGAGCCTGGGCAATTCGTCCATCCACGCCTGGCGCAACGGCTGGTTCTTCAGCAGGGCCAGCTGGGTGCGGCTGGCCGTCACCGGCTGGAAGGTGGCCCGCTCGTGCGGGCTGCCGTGCAGGCGCAGGCATCGCGCCCAGCTTTCGAAGACGGCCTCGCCGACCATGCCGCCCGGGGCCTGCCCTTCCTCGAAGAAGCGCTGGCGCGCCAGCGCGATGCGCGCCGGGCGTGATTGCAGGAAAGACGAGTTCGGCAGGTGGTTCATGGTGACCGCGGTCCGCTGAGGCTCGGCCGCTTCGACGCATCTGATTCGTCGGGCAGCCTGGACGCCGATGGTCCCGCGTCACCCTCCACAGGCCAATGGCGTGGGTCGAATGTGGCGCATCACCCGCAGTGATGCTGCGAAGCAGCAGGCCGGCGAACGCGTTCAGGGCATCGCCCGCGCCTTGGGCGAGGACGGGCCGGGCGTCTTGTCTTCTCCGAAGAGCTCGAAGACGATGCCGCGCAACCACTGGTGCGCGGGCGAGCGGTGCACCTTTGCATGCCAGAACACGTTGATGGCGACCTCGGGCAGATCGATCGGGTGCGGCCGGTAGGCCAGGTCGAAGGGTTCGACGAGGCTCTGCGCCAGGCGCTCGGTCACCGTGGCCATCATGTCCGAGTGCCGCAGGATGTGCCCCACGCTCACGAAGTGCGGCACGGTCAGGCGCACGCTGCGCTCGACACCCGCGCGCCGGATCAGGTCGTCGACCTTGCCGTGGCCGGTGCCCGCCGACACGATGACCAGGTGCTCGGCCGCCTTGAAGTCGGCCAGCGTCAGGCGCTTGCGATCCAGCGCGTGGCCCCGCCGGAAGAGGCACACATAGCGCTGCCGGAACAGGCGGCGCTGGAAGAAGCCCGCCTTCAGTTGCGGCAGCGGGCCGATGGCCAGGTCGACCTTGCCCGCTTCCATGTCGTCGCGCAGGCTCGTGGCCGTGGTGCGCACCGTGCTGAGCGAGACGCCCGGTGCTTCGCGCCGCAGGCGCTCGACGAGCGTGGGCAGGAACACGATCTCGCCGATGTCGGTCATGCCGATCGTCACCGAGCGCTTCACGCTGGCGGGATCGAAGCGGCTGTGCTGGTTCAGCCCGCTGTGGATCATGCCCAGCGCATAGCCGATGGGCTCGGCCAGCTGCTCCGCGAACGGCGTGGGCATCATGCCGCCGGGCGTGCGCACGAACAGGTCATCGCCGAACTGCCGCCGCAGCTTGGCCAGGGTGTTGCTGACGGCCGGCTGCGTGAGGCCCAGCTTGTCGGCCACCTTCGACACGCGTCGCTCGACCATCAACTGCTGAAAGAGCACCAGCTGGTTCAGGTCGATGTCCGACAGCTCCATGGCTTCTCCATCACAGCCAGTGATACATCACATTCAAGCCATTCTATTTGCCGAATGGTGTGAAGCGGGAATGATCTGCGCACCGCACCGAACCCGCCATGGACATCCTCGTTCAACCCCTCGACCGTGTCATCCGGGTCCAGCCCGGCGCCAACCTGTTGAAGGCGCTGCAGGACGCCCAGGTGCCGATGTCGTACTCGTGCATGGCCGGGCGCTGTGGCACCTGCCGCTGCCGGGTGCTCGACGGCGAGGTGATGGAAGGCACCGGCGAGCAGCAGCGGCCGCTGGATGGCGAAGGGGGCTTCGTGCTCGCCTGCCAGACCTACGTGACCGAGCCCTGCACGATCGAGATCCCGGAGCCCGACGAGATCGTGGTGCACCCGGCCCGCATCGTCAAAGCCACGGTGACCGCCATCGAGGACCTGACGCATGACATCAAGCGCCTGGTGCTGCGCCCGGCCAAGCCGCTGGAGTTCTCGCCCGGCCAGTACGTCCAGCTGCAGTTCACACCCGAGCACGTCAGGCCCTATTCGATGGCCGGGCTCAGCGGCGACGGCGCGTTCGAGTTCCACGTCCGCCTGGTGCCCGACGGGCGCGTGACGGGCTACATCGCGCACGACCTGAAGGTGGGCGACGCCGTGAAGGTCAGCGGCCCGCTCGGGTCGGCCTACCTGCGCCGCAAGCACGAGGGCCCGATGCTCTGCGTGGCCGGTGGCACCGGGCTGGCGCCGATCCTGTCGATCGTTCGCGGCGCGGTCGCGCTGGGCATGCACAACCCCATCCACCTGTACTTCGGGGTGCGTTCGCCACGCGACATCTACGGCATGGCCTGGATCGACCAACTCAGGCGCGAGCACCCGGGGCTCACGGTGCACGTTGTCGTGACCTCCGGCGGCAACCCCGCCGAGCACCGCTGCGGCCTGGTCACCGACGCCATCGAGCAGGACCACGGTGACCTGAGCGCCTGGCGCGCCTACCTGTGCGGATCGCCGCCCATGGTGGAGGCGGCCACGGTGGTGGCCCGCCGCAGGGGCATTGCGGCCGAGCACATCTACGCCGACGCGTTCTACACCCAAGGCACCTGAGGAGACACCCCGTGCACACAGCCACACGCCCGGCCGACGCAGCGCGCCTGCGCGCCGACTACTACGAGCGCATCGGCGAGCGGCACATGACACCGCTGTGGGAGGTGCTCGGCGCGCTGGTGCCGCCGCAGCCTCGTCCGCCGGTCGTGCCGCACCTGTGGCGCTACGCCGAGGTGCGCGACCAGGTGATGGAGGCCGGCCGGCTCATCTCCGCCGAAGAGGCCGAGCGGCGCGTGCTGATCCTGGAGAACCCCGCCCTGCGGGGCCAGTCGTGCATCACGCAGTCGCTTTATGCGGGGCTGCAGCTCATCATGCCGGGCGAGGTGGCGCCGGCGCACCGGCACACCCAGTCGGCCCTTCGCCTGGTGCTCGACGGCGAGGGGGCCTACACCGCCGTCGACGGCGAGCGCACCACGATGCGCCGTGGCGACTTCATCATCACGCCGGCATGGACCTGGCACGACCACGGCAACCTGGGCGAGCAGCCCGTGGTCTGGCTCGACGGGCTGGACATCCCGATCGTGCGCTTCCTCGATGCCGGCTTCGCCGAGCGCAGCGAGCAGCACAGCCAGCAGCCGCTGCGTCCGGAAGGCGACGCACTGGCGCGCTACGGCGCCAACATGGTGCCGCTGGACTACCAGCCCAGGCCCGCCGATCCGACACGCGTGTTCGTCTACCCGTTCGAACGCACCCGGGCGTCGCTGGTGGGCATCTCGCACGGCACTCCGGATGCGCACCATGGCTTCAAGCTGCGCTACGTGAACCCGGCCACCGGAGCCTCGCCGATGCCGACCATGGGGGCCTTCGCGCAACGCCTCCCGGCCGGCTTCGAAACCCGGCCCGTGCGCTCGACCGATGGCACCGTGCACGTCTGCCTCGAAGGCGGCGGTGAAGTCCGCATCGGCGAGACGGACTGGCGCTTCCAGGAGAACGACGTGTTCGTCGTGCCGTCCTGGCAAGCGTTGCAGCTGCGCGCCGACCGCGACGCGGTGCTGTTCAGCTTTTCCGACCGGCCCGTGCAACAGGCATTGGGCCTGTGGCGCGAAGAGCGTCTGTGACCCCATCCATCGAAGGATTCGCATGAAACTGGCCCTCGAGGCTCCTGCACTGCGCACGCTGGCGATCGCCGGCCGCGACGAGCGCTTCCCCGTGAACCGTGTCTTCTGTGTCGGCCGCAACTACGCCGCACACGCCCGCGAGATGGGCAAGGACCCGGACCGCGAGCCGCCGTTCTTCTTCATGAAGCCCGCGGCCGCGGTGGTCGATGCCGCCGCGCCCACCAGCGTGCCCTACCCGCCGAAGACGAAGAACTACCACCACGAGATCGAGCTGGTGGTGGCCATCGGCCGCGGCGGCCGCGACATCCCCGTCGACCAGGCCCTGGCCCACGTCTACGGCTACGCGGTGGGCCTGGACATGACCCGGCGCGACCTGCAGCTCGACGCGCGCGACAAGGGGCGCCCGTGGGAATTCGGCAAGTCGTTTGCGTTGTCGGCGCCCATTGGCGCGCTGCACCGCGCACAGGACATCGGCCACCCATCGACCGCCGCGATCACCTTGACCGTCAACGGCCAGCCGCGCCAGGGCTCCGACATCGCCAAGTTGATCTGGTCGGTGTCCGAATGCGTGGCCTACCTGTCCGAATACGAGGCGCTGGAGCCGGGCGACATCATCATGACCGGCACGCCCGAAGGCGTGAACGCCGTGGTGCCCGGCGACCTGATGCACGGCGACATCCAGGGACTGGGCGCCATCGAAGTCAGGGTGACCGGCTGAGCGCCAGCCCACGCGCTTGCCACGACGACACAGGAGACAAGACATGAACGAGACATCCACGGTCTTCCCCGACCAGCCGGTGTGGGAAGCCGACGGCACCCACCGCATTCCCTTCCTCACCTACACCAGCGACGAGATCTACCGCAAGGAGCTCGAGCGCTTCTTCTACAAGGGCCATTGGTGCTATGTGGGCCTGGAAGCCGAGGTGCCGAACCCGGGCGACTACAAGCGCACGGTGGTCGGCGAGCGCTCGGTGATCCTGGCGCGCGACGCCGACGGCTCGCTCAGCGTCATCGAGAACGTCTGTGCCCATCGCGGCATGCGCTTCTGTCGCGAGCGGCATGGCAACCGCAAGGACTTCGTCTGCCCCTACCACCAGTGGAGCTACACGCTCAAGGGTGACCTGCAGGGCGTGCCGTTCCGCCGCGGCGTCAAGCAGGACGGCCAGGTGCATGGCGGCATGCCGGCGGACTTCAAGACCGCCGACCACGGCCTGACGAAGCTGAAGGTCGCCTCCCGAGGCGGCGTGGTCTTCGCTTCCTTCGACCCGGACGTGGAATCGTTCGAGGACTACCTCGGGCCCACCATCCTCGGCTACTTCGACCGGCTGTTCAACGGCCGCAAGCTCAAGATCCTGGGCTACAACCGCCAGCGCATCCCGGGCAACTGGAAGCTGATGCAGGAGAACATCAAGGACCCGTACCACCCGGGCCTGCTGCACACCTGGTTCGTTACCTTCGGTCTCTGGCGCGCGGACAACAAGTCGCAGCTGCGCATGGACGACAAGCACCGCCACGCGGCCATGATTTCCACCCGCGGCGCGGGTGGCAAGGCCGATCAGGTGACTCAGGTGTCGAGCTTCAAGGAAGAGATGAAGCTCAACGACCCGAGCTTCATCGACATCGTGCCCGAGCCGTGGTGGGGCGGGCCGACAGCGCAGGGCGGCCCCAAGACGTCGGCAGCCCCCTCGGGGGGCAGCGAAGTGCACGACGTGCCGAGCGTGGGGGCTCCAGTTCCCACGGCGGTGATGACGACCATCTTCCCCAGCGTGATCCTGCAGCAGCAGGTCAACAGCGTCTCGACGCGCCACATCCAGCCCACCGGTCACGGCAGCTTCGACTTCGTCTGGACGCACTTCGGCTTCGAAGACGACAGCGAGGAGATGACGAAACGCCGGCTGACCCAGGCCAACCTCTTCGGCCCGGCCGGCTTCGTCTCGGCCGACGACGGCGAGGTGATCGAGTTCTCGCAGCAGGCGTTCGAGAGCAAGCCCTTCCACCGCGCGGTGGCAGAACTCGGCGGGCGCGAAGTGGAGAACACCGAACACATGGTCACCGAGACCCTGATCCGAGGCATGTACCGCTACTGGCGGAATGTGATGGAGGCCTGAGCCATGGCGACGAACCTGAACTTCGAAGACTGGCTGGCGCTGAACCAGCTCTATGCGGACTACGCGAGCGCCGTCGACTCGGGCAACTGGGACCTGTGGCCCGAGTTCTTCACCGACGACTGCGTCTACCGCCTTC
The DNA here is from genome assembly GCA_016213205.1 of Burkholderiales bacterium. Lineage (GTDB taxonomy): Bacteria > Pseudomonadota > Gammaproteobacteria > Burkholderiales > Burkholderiaceae_C > Pseudaquabacterium. The sequence continues at coordinate 44,960 of JACRAZ010000098.1, read as the reverse complement.
AGCCGCGCGAGAACCACGAACGCGGCTTCCCGCTGGCCACGCTGTCGTTCAGCAGCAAGGGCATGCTCAAGGACCGCGTCTACGGCATCCGCGAGACCCTGTTCCACGACCCCTACTACCAGCGGCACGTGGTCGGCGCGCCGGTGGTCCGCGAAGCCGGCGACGGCCGCTTTCGCTGCGAAGCCAACTACGCGGTGTTCCGCACCAAGCTGTCCGATGCGTCGACGGTGTTCAACGTCGGTCGCTACCTCGATGTGGTGGTGCGCACGCCGGCGGGCCTGAAGTTCGCATCGCGCGAGTGCATCTACGACTCCGAGATGATCCCCAACTCCATCATCTACCCAATCTGAGGCCCCGATGAGCACGACGAACTGGGTCGACGCACTGGCGGCCGAGGACCTTCCCTCCGACGATGTGAAGGGCCTGGCCGTGGCCGGGCGCGACATCGCGATCTACACCGTCGGCGACGCGGTCTACGCCACCGACAACATCTGCACCCATGGTCAGGCCCGCCTGTGCGACGGCTTCCTGGAAGGCCACGAGATCGAATGCCCGCTGCACCAGGGCAAGTTCGACGTGCGTGATGGCAAGCCGACCTGCGCGCCGGTCACCGAGGCCTTGCGCAGTTATCCCGTGAAGGTCGAAGGCGGCAGGGTGTTCCTGCAGATCGACTGACAGCCCACTGACCCTGTCCGCCGGGACCGTTCGCGACGGTCCCGAGGGCCAACTCATCTCCAACGGAGACACACCATGTTCGAACGCACCCTTCTCACCGCGCTGTGCGGCACCGCGCTGGCCGCGGCCGCAGCCACCGCCTCGGCGGCCACGATCGGCCTGATGGCGCCGCTGTCCGGCCCCCAGGCCCTGGTCGGCCAGGACCAGGTCGACGGCTTCCTGCTCGCGCTCGAACAGCGCGGCGGCAAACTTGGCGGCCAGGCGATCACCCTCGTCAAGGAAGACGACCAGCTCAAGCCCGAAGTGGGCCAGCAGGCGGTGCGCAAGCTGATCGACAAGGACAAGGTCGACGCCATCGTCGGCCTCTCGTTCTCGAACGTGCTGATGGGCAGCTTGCCGCGCATCGCCGAGTCCGGCGTGGTGGCGATCGCCACCAATGCCGGCCCCTCGCCTTTGGCCGGCGCGCAGTGCAAGGCCAACCTCTTCTCGATGGCCTGGCAGAACGACGGCGCCGCCGAGGCGATGGGCAAGTTCGCGCAGGACCGCGGCATCAAGCGGGTCTACCTGATGGCGCCGAACTACCAGGCCGGCAAGGACATGCTGGCCGGCTTCAAGCGTTTCTACAAGGGGCAGGTGGTCGACGAGGTCTACACCCAGGTCAACCAGCCCGACTACTCGGCCGAGATCGCCCAGCTGCAGGCGGCCAAGCCGGAGGCGCTGTTCGTGTTCTACCCCGGCGGCATGGGCATCAACTTCGTCAAGCAGATGAGCCAGGCCGGGCTCACGGGCAAGCTGCCGCTGTACTCGGTCTTCACGGTCGACGGCACCACGCTGCCATCGCTGCGCGAGGCGGCCGTCGGCACCATCAGCGGGGGCATGTACGACGCGTCGCTCGACAACCCGGAGAACCGAAAGTTCGTCGCCGCGTTCGAGGCCAGGTACAAGCGCACGCCCAGCCTGTATGCGGCCACGGGCTACGACGCGGCGAACCTGCTCGACATCGCGCTGCAGAAGTCCGGGGGCGACACCAAGAAGCTCGCCGCGGCGGTGAAGGCCGCGGGCAGCGAGCTGAAGTCGGTGCGCGGGCCGTTCGCCTTCGGCAAGAACCACATGCCGGTGCAGGACTACTACGCCTTCGAGACCACGCGCGATGGCGGCAAGCTCGTCACCCGGCTGGTCGGCACGCCATTGAAGGGGCATGTCGATCCGTACGCCGCGCAGTGCCCGCTGCCCTGAGGCGAACATCATGAGTGCCATGCTGCTGCTCGCGCAGCTGCTCAACGGGCTGCAGTACGGCGTGCTGCTGTTCCTGCTGGCAGCGGGGCTCACGCTCGTGTTCGGCATCATGAGTTTCGTGAACCTGGCACATGGTTCGCTGTACATGGCCGGCGCCTACGCCGGGGCGTTGGCCTACGGCGCCAGCGGCTCCTTCCTGGTGGCACTGGGCGCGGCGATGGCCGCCGCGCTGGCCATTGGCCTGGTGCTGGAGATCGCCATCGTCTCGCGCCTGTACCGGCGTGATCACCTGGACCACGTGCTGGCGACCTTCGGCCTGGTGATGTTCTTCAACGAGCTGGTGCGCATCGTCTGGGGCCCGCAACCGCTGTTCGTGCAGGTGCCCGAGGCGCTGAGCGGCACGGTGGATCTGTTCGGGTTCACCTATCCGTCCTACCGCTTCGCGATCATCGGCGTCGGTCTCGTTGTCGCGGCGGGTTCCTGGCTGCTGATCCACAAGACGCGTGTGGGCATGCTGATCCGTGCCGGCGCGCAGAACCCGCAGCTGGTCAGCGCGCTCGGCGTGAACATCGGCCTGCTCAACGCGCTGCTGTTCGGCGTGGGCGCGATGCTGGCCGGCGTGGCCGGCGCCATGGCCGGGCCGGTGCTGTCGGTGCAGTCGGGCATGGGCGAGCCTGTGCTGATCACGACGCTGGTCGTCATCGTGATCGGTGGCATCGGGTCGGTCTCCGGTGCGTTCTACGGCGCACTGATCGTGGGGGTGGTCGACACGCTCGGCCGGGTGCTGCTGCCACTGCTGCTGCGCCAGGTGGCCGAGCGCTCCGTCGCCGATGCGGCCGGCCCGGCGCTGGCCTCGATGAGCGTGTACCTGTTGATGGCCGGCGTGCTGGCGTTGCGTCCGCAAGGCCTGTTCCCTGCGCACCGCGGCTGAGGATGAGCTGATGAAGACCTTGTTGGCCCTTCGGCCGTCGCACTGGATTCCGCTGCTGCTGCTGGCTTCGCTGGCGGCGGTGCCTGCGCTGGCCACCGGATTCGAGCAGCCGTTCTGGACGGCCTTCTTCGCCCGCATCCTGATCTATGCGGTGGCGGCCAGCGCGCTCAACCTCGCGCTGGGCTATGGCGGGCTGGTCAGCTTCGGGCATGCGCTGTTCCTGGGCGTCGGGGCCTATGCGGTCGGGCTGTGTGCGTTCCACGGCCTGGGCAGCGGCTGGCTCCACCTGGGCGTGGCGGTGCTGGCGGCGGGCGCGATCGGGCTGGTGGTTGGCGCCATCAGCCTGCGCACCTCCGGCATGGCCTTCATCATGATCACGCTGGCATTCGCGCAGATGGGGTACTTCCTGCTCGTGAGCCTGAAGCAGTACGGCGGAGACGACGGCTTGCCGGTGGCCGCCGCCAGCCGCTTCGGACCGTTCGACCTGGGCGCCGCGGCCCACGTCTACTACGCCGCCTGGCTGGTGCTGGTGGTCGTCACCTGGTGGATGGCTCGCCTGCGCCTGGCGCCCTTTGGCATGGCACTGCGCGGTGCCCGGCAGAACGCCAGGCGCATCAACGCCATCGGCCTGCAGGCGCGCCAGGTGCAGCTGCTGGCCTTCGTGCTGTCGGGCACCCTGTGTTCGCTGGCGGGCGTGCTGCTCGCCAACCTCAATGCCTTCGTCTCGCCCAGCACGATGGCCTGGACGGTGTCCGGCGAACTGATCGTGATGGTGGTGCTTGGCGGCATCGGCACCGTGTTCGGGCCCTTGCTGGGCGCGCTGGTGTTCATCGGCCTCGAAGAGGTGCTGAAGGCGTTCACCGAGCACTGGATGGCCGTGTTCGGGCCGTTGATCGTGCTGGTGGCGCTCTTCGGACGCCGAGGCCTCGTGGGCTGGCTGGAGGTGCTGGACCGGCGCCACAGGCCACACGTGCTGGCGGCCGTGCCGGCGCCGGGGAGCGTGTGATGGCCGCGCTGCAGACCGAGGGGCTCGTCAAGCGCTTCGGCGCGCTGGTGGTGACCGACGGCGTCTCGCTGGACATCCGCAGCGGTGAACTGCATGCGCTGATCGGGCCCAACGGCGCCGGCAAGACCACGCTGATCAACCAGCTCAGTGGCGAGCTGCGTTCCAACGCCGGCCGCATCCGCTTCGACGGTCGGGACGTGACGGCCGATCCCATCCACCGCCGCGCCCGCAGCGGGCTGCTGCGCTCGTACCAGATCACGTCCATCTTCGAGGAATTCACGGTGCTCGAGAACGCCGCGCTGTCCGCGCTGGGCGCGCGGCAGCAGGCCTGGGGCTTCTGGCGTCCGATGCTCGCGGACGCCCGTGCACGCGCGGCGGCCCAGGAGGCCGTCGAGGCTGCGGGGCTGGCGGCGTACGCCGACACCGCCGCAGGCGAGCTGGCCTACGGGCAACGGCGCCAGCTCGAGCTGGCGATGGCGCTCGCCGCGAACCCCAAGTTCCTGCTGCTCGACGAGCCGATGGCCGGCATGAGCGTGCAGGAATCGGCGGCCGTCACCGAACTGCTGCAGCGCCTGAAGCGGCGCTACACCATCCTGCTGGTCGAGCACGACATGGATGCCGTCTTCGCGCTCGCCGACCGCATCAGCGTGCTGGTGTACGGGCGGGTGATGTTCACCGGCACGGCCGACGAGATCCGCGCCCACCCCGAGGTGCGGGCGGTGTACCTCGGCGACGAACTGGTCTGAGGAGCCCGCGATGACCACTCCGTTTCTCTCGGTGCGCGGGCTGCAGGCAGGCTATGGCCGGGCCCAGGTGCTGTTCGACGTGTCCTTCGAGGTTCAGCCCGGCGAGGTGATCACGCTGCTGGGGCGCAACGGCATGGGGCGCTCCACGACGGTGAAGTGCCTGTTCGGCATGCTGCCGGCGAGCGCCGGCACGATCGAGGTTGACGGTGCGCGGGCCGACGGGCTGCCCTCGCACCGCGTGGCGCGGCGCGGGCTGGCGCTCGTGCCTGAAGGCCGGCAGATCTTCACGGCCTTGACGGTCGAGGAGAACCTGGTCGCCACGGCCTTCACGCCCCGCCGCGACAGGCGCACCGAATGCTGGACGCTGGACCGTGTGTACGCATTCTTCCCGCGCCTGAAGGAGCGGCGGACCAACCTCGGCTCGCAGCTGTCCGGCGGCGAACAGCAGATGCTGGCGATCGGCCGCGCGCTGATGACCAACCCGAAGCTGCTGGTGCTGGACGAGGCGACCGAAGGGCTCGCGCCGCTCATCCGCGCGGAGATCTGGCGCACCCTGGGTGAGCTCAAGCGCGAAGGCCTGGCGCAGATCGTGATCGACAAGAACGTGGGCCAGCTGCTGAACCTGGCGGACCGGCATGTCGTGATCGAGAAAGGGCGCGTCGTCTGGCAGGGCGACAGTGCCGCACTGCAGGCGCAGCCGGAGATCGTCCACCAGTATCTCGGAGTCTGATCGATGACGCTGTACGGATTCTTCAGAAGCGGCACCTCGCACCGCCTGCGCATTGCGCTGAACCTCACGGATCAGGTCAGACGATCGCGAAACGCCTTCCTGCCGATGAGACCTCCTTCCGTGCACGCCCAACGAGCAAAGTCCGCAAGGTCGGCATGACGCGAGTGGGCATGGTCGACCGGGTCGCGCAGCAAGTGCGTGAAGAGGGTCTTGAGCAGTGCCGAAGCCTGAGTGCGCACCATGAGGCCATGGTCTTCGATATGCACCTGCGGCGCCGCCTTGCCCAGCTCCTTGGCCAAGGATGGCAGGGATTCGATGGTGCCCGAGAGGATCTCGCCGGGTGGCTTCGTGCCCAGCATGTGCAGGGTGGTGCCCTCGTGCCGCAGCGCCAGGCGCATCGCATCGGTGTCGCTCTGGTCCACGCCCATCAGCAGCTGCAGCGTCTCAGCCAGCCGGTCGCGCTCGACCATCAGGAACTTCTCCACCGACGCACGGCGGCCCGGACCCTTGCGGCCAGCGGTTCTTGCCTCAGCCCGTACCAGGAACCAGCCCCCCCAGGGGTTCAGGCGATAGACGAGCTCAGGCCCTCGGCGCCGACGATCGGGCCGCTGCTGCAGTGGCGTACACGTACTGGACGCGGCGCACGCGCGGGCATCGCGCGATCGTCAGCGTTGAGCAGGTATCGCGGCCGGTGAAGCCGCGCAGGGAGTGCTCAGCGTCCTTCGGGCGCTTGGCGCGGGTGGCGTCGGCTTGCGCCAACGGATGCACGCCGGTGCACGCCCGGCCCGCGGCGCGCCGCTGCCGCTCACGCCTTCACTTCGACCACCGGTTCGAAGCCACCGAAGATCATGCGTTTGCCGTCGAAGGGCATCGGCGGGTTGCCCGGGGTGGACGGATCCATGCGCGGGTCTTCCATCATCTTCTGCATGGCGGCATCGCGCGTGGCCTTGTCCGGCCACTCGACCCACGAGAAGGCCACCGTCTCCTCTGCCGTGGCCTGGACAGCGCGGCGGAAGTCGGTGAGCTTGCCGTCCGGGACGTCGTCGCCCCAACCCTCGATCACACGGATGGCGCCCAACTCGATGAATATCGGGTCGAGCTGGCGCGCGTGCTCGATGAACTTCTGCTTGTTGGCGGTGGGAACCGCGATCACGAAACCATCGATGTAGGACATGTTCCACTCCTGTTGGGTTGACCCGTCGGCGCGCCTGCATCAGGGCGCCAACCATCCCCCGACGAACGACCGGGTGCCAAATCGACATGGCACGCTCCGCAGCATGGCACGCGAGCCGGCCGAGTCAAAGGCCATCAACGCGGCGTGCCCCCCATGCCGACGCCGCCATCGCCGCCAGGCGCCCCCTGCAGGATGGCCGGGTTGCACAGGCCCGGCGGGCACCGCGCGCTGCCGTCACCGTTCAGTCGATCGGCATGACCGCTCCCGCACCGGCGCCGACCGTTCGTCTCGTGGCGCTGGGCTCGCGCGGCCCCGACGAACACAGTGTGGCCATCGAAGACATCCCGTCGACGATGCAACCCGAAGGAAACCACCATGAACGCCTCCCAGCAAACCTCCTGCACCTGCACCACCTGTCCCGGCGCGGCCTGCACCTGCGGCTGCAAGCAAGCCGCCGCACAGGCTGCCGCACCGGCTGCCTGCGCCTGCGGTCCGCAGTGCGCGTGCGGTGCCCAGTGCCCATGCGGCCCCCAGTGCCGCTGCGGTGCCGGTGCCCCCTGCGCCTCGTCCTGAGCCGGATGACCCCCGTCACGGCGTCGGCACCCCGGCGCCGCACCCCCCTCCACCCCGCAGCCCCCCAGGAACTCGACGATGAACAGCTACCTGTTGGCCTATGCCGGCGGCATCCTCGGTGCGGTGCTGATGGACATCACCGAAACCTTCGCCGCCCGGGCGGGCCTGCGCAGCGGCGTGAGTGTCGCGCTGGTGGGCCGCTGGGCGCTGGGCCTGCTGCACGGGCAATGGGCGCATGCCGACATCGCGCGTTCGCCGGCGCGGCCGGGCGAGGTGCGGATGGGCTGGGCGTTTCACTTCCTGGTCGGCGGCGGCGGGGTGGCCCTGGTCTACGCGGCCTGGCTCGAGGCCGCTGGCTGGATGCTGCCCGCGCATCGCCTCTGGGGCGGCGTGGTCTTTGGCGCGCTCACCTCGCTGCTGCCCTGGCTGCTGCTGCTGCCGGCATTCGGCTGGGGCTGGTTCGGGCGGCAGGGGCCGGCCGGGTCGAACCCCTTGCTGGCCAGCACGGTGTCGCACCTGCCCTACGGGCTGGGTGTCGGGGCCGTCATGGCCCTGGGCGCCGGCCTCTAGGCGCCGCCGGCTTGGCAGCGCCTGGCGCCCACCCTACAGTCCGCTCGACCCGGCGCCCCGCCAGCGACGACACTGCACCCCCCATGTACCTGTCCTCCCCCCATCGTGCCGCGCCGTGGCCCCGCAGCGCGCGGGGCGCCGCCCGCTTCGTGGCGGCCGCTGCGGTGGTGTGGGCCGTTGCCGCGGCGCTGCTGCACATCCTGGTGCCGGGCCTGGACAGCCTGGCGCGGCTGCTCGTGTTTGCCGAATGCGTGGGCCTGACGATGGTGGTCTGCGTGATCCTGCTGCAGCGCCAGCGCCGGCTCGAACGGATGGCCGCCGGCACGCGCTGGCTGCTGACCGGCGTGATCGCCATTCCAACTGGTTATCTGCTCGGCCACCAGATCGCCTTCGTGCTGCTGGGCGAGCCCCTGCGCCTGGTGGGGTACCGGCACATCAGCCTGGTGCCGGTGCTCTTCACGGTGCTGGTGGGCGGCCTGGGCCTGCGCCACTTCGCCACCCGCGAACAGCTGGCCAGGGAGGCCACCGCGCGCGCCGAGGCGCAGCGCCTCGCGGCCGAGGCCCAGCTGCGCCTGCTGCGCACGCAGCTCGAGCCGCACATGCTGTTCAACACCCTGGCCAACCTGCGCGGGCTGGTGCGCGAGGACGCGGACCGCGCCGAGACCATGATCGACCGCCTGATCGTCTACCTGCGCGGCACGCTGACGGCCTCGCAGACCGATTCGGTGCCGCTGGGCCGTGAGTTCGCGCAGCTGCGGGCCTACCTCGAGATCATGTCGCTGCGCATGGGCCCGCGGCTGAGCTGGCGGCTGGACCTGCCCGCCGCGCTGGAGAACACACCGGTGCCCCCCATGCTGCTGCAGCCGCTGGTGGAAAACGCCATCAAGCACGGGCTGGAGCCCAAGGTCGGGCCGGGCCACATCGAGGTGGTTGCGTGCGCGGGCGATGCGGGCATCGAGATCCGGGTCGACGACAACGGCCTGGGCCTGCCCCCGCAGGACCCCGAGGCCTGCGCGGACGATGCCGATGCGCGCCCCGAATCGCCAAGCTACGGGCTGCGGCACGTGCGCGAGCGGCTGCAGGCGGTGTACGGCCCGCAGGCGCACCTGCGGCTCCTGCGGCTTGAACCGGCCGGGGTGCGCTCGGTCGTGCACCTGCCCGCGTAGCGGGCCAGCAAAAGGGACCGCCATGACACCCGACCGCCGCCCCACCGCCATGATCGCCGAGGACGAACCGGTGCTCGCGCGCACGCTGAGCCGGCTGCTGGCGCAGGCCTGGCCCGAGCTCAGCATCGTCGGCATCGCCGACGACGGCCTGCGGGCCACCGAGCTGGCGCTGGCCGAGACCCCCGATGTCGTGTTCCTCGACATCCAGATGCCCGGCCGCAACGGCATCGCGGTGGCCGAGGCGGTGGCCGACGACTGGCCCGATGGGCATGCCGAGCCGCTGTTCGTGTTCGTCACCGCCTTCGACGAGTTCGCGGTGGCCGCCTTCGAGCGTGCCGCGGTCGACTACCTGCTCAAGCCCGCCACGGCCGAGCGCCTGCAGCAGACCGTGCAGCGCCTGCAGGCCCGCCTGGCGGCACGCACGGCACCCCCCGAGGCGGGTGAGCGCGCGGCGCTGATGCAGCGCGTGCAGGCCATCGCGGCGGCGCCGGCCGAGCCCGGCGAGCGCATCAAGGTGATCCGCGCTGGCGTGGGCAACACCGTGCGCATGATCCCGGTGGCCGAGGTGCTGTGCTTCGAGGCCACCGAGAAGTACGTCAACGTCGTGACGCCGACCGGCGAGGCGCTGGTGCGCATGAGCCTGCGCGAGCTGATGGCGCGCATCGATTCGGACGACTTCATCCAGGTGCACCGCAGCGTGATGGTCAATGCCACCGCCATCCTCAGCGCAACGCGCGACGAGAACGGGCACTACAGCCTGGCCCTGCGCGGCCTGCCACGGCCGCTGAAGGTGAGCCGCGCGTTCGGGCACCTGTTCCGGCCGATGTAGTGCGGTGGCGCCGGCCGCGGGCGCGCACCCTCAGTCCGTTGCGGCCGCGGATCCCACGGGGTAGGGATGGTACGCACCGGGGACTACTGCCTAATCGCTGCCTGGTTCCTCGTCGCCGGGAGAACACCATGCCCCTGTTCAACGCGCTTCAGTCGGAGACAGTCTGCGAACGCGTGGGCCTGGTGGGCCGCAGCCCGGCGTTTCGTGCCATGGTCGATGCGCTGTTGCGCTACGCCGCGGTGGACGTGGCGGTGCTGCTCGAGGGCGCCACCGGCACCGGCAAGGAACTCGCGGCGCGCGCCTTGCATTACCTCGGCCCGCGTGCGCGCGGGCCGTTCGTGCCGGTGGACTGCGGCGCATTGCCGGAGTCCCTGTTCGAGGACGAAATGTTCGGCCACGCCCGCGGTGCCTTCACCGATGCCGGGCGCGACATGCGCGGCCTGGTCGCGCAGGCCAAGGGCGGCACGTTGTTCATCGACGAGATCCACACGCTCTCGCCGCGCTCGCAGGCGGCACTGCTGCGCTTCTTGCAGGATTTGCGCTTTCGGCCGCTGGGCGGCCAGCAATGGGTCGAGGGTGACGTGCGGGTCGTCGTGGCGACCAACCGCTGCCTCGAGGAGGGTGTGCGCGAGGGCTGGTTCCGCGGCGACCTGTACTACCGGCTCAATGTCGTGTCGGTGCAGTTGCCGTCACTGGCCGAGCGCAAGGAGGACGTGCCGTTGCTCGTGCAGGCGATGCTGGCGCGCCTGGCGGCCCGCTACGGCCTGGCGCCCCGCGCCTTCGACGCTGCCGGCATGGCGCAGCTGGTCGCGCGGCCCTGGCCCGGCAACATCCGCGAGCTCGAGAACGTGGTGCACCGCAGCTTCCTGCAGGGCGAGGACGGCCGGCCGCTGCGCCTGCCCGGCCAGGCGCAGCCGGACGCCGACGCCGCCCCGCAGGATTACGCGAGCGAACGCGCCGCGCTGCTGGCCGACTTCGAGCAGCACTACCTGCGGCGCGTGCTCGCCGCTGCCAGCGGCAACGTGACGCAGGCCGCGCGGCTGGCCGGCAAGGAGCGGCGCCTGTTCGGCCGCATGCTCAAGCGCCACGGCATCGTGCGCGGCGAGTACGGCAGCCGCTGAGCCCGCCTCACTTGCCACGCTTGCGCCCGCGCGCATTGCGGATCGCCTGCTCCATGTCGGCCAGCGCGGCGCCCATGTCCACGGTGTTGGTGATCAGGTCCATGTCGGCGGCGGTCTTCGGCATCGCGGTGACCTGGGTGCGCGCCGGCTTGGCCTTGTTGCCGTAATCGGTCCAGATGCGCACGCCGAACAGGTCGCGCCGCAGGCCGTCGCTGCCCACCACCGACAGGTTGTACTCGATGAATTCCTGCCGCAGCGTGTCCGGGATGTTCTTGTGCGTGGTCGACAGCCGCAGGTCGAGGTCGGGCCGTGCCTTGCGCAGCTGCGACAGGTACAGCTCGATGCCGCGCGCCTGCAGTTGCTGGTTCACGTAGGTGGGCGCCAGCGGGATGTGGTTGTACAGCTCGAATCCGGTGCCCTGGCCGCGCGGATGGGCACGCTGGTGCTCGACACCGGTGGCCTCGATCACCGGCACGCCCTGGTTGCTCTGGCCTTGCTTGTCGGTGCGCAGCTGCGGCAGCTTGCCGCCCTCCCAGCCCTGGCGGCCGGTGGGTGCGCCCAGCGGTGCGTCGGTCTTGATCGTGTTCTCGGCGGTGCGCCAGACACGCTGGCCACCGGGAAACTCGAAGATCGTGCCGTGCGGCACCGGCTCGGTGGCGAACTGGTTCAGGTTGCTGTCGTCGATGCGCACCACCACCCAGTCCTTGGGCCGCGCATCGGCGTACGGCGACGCCGGCCGCAGGCGGCGCAGGTCCTCGACGGTGTTGATCGTCGCCACCACGTTGAAATCGCGCGACAGGCTGGTGTCGCGCACCTTCTGCGCGGTGGCCGCATCCACCACGGGGAACATCGGCTTGTAGACGAGCTGGCCGTCCTTCCATTCGCCCTTGGGCACGTACATGCTCTTGCGCTGGAACTTCAGCTCGCCGGTTTCCTTGTAGTAGGCCCAGCGGTACTTCGAGCGGTCGTACTGCTGCGCCGCCGGGCCGTAGCGGTCGCCGGCTTCCTTGAAGCCGCCGCCTTCGAACACGAGGTTCTCGGTGTCCACGTTCCTGCGCACCGCGGCCAGCTCTTCCTCGAGGGCCTTGACCTTCACCAGCACCGCGTCGGCAGCGGCCTTCTGCTTGCCCTTGGGCAGCCTGGCCACCGCCGCGGCCTCCTCCAGCAGCAGGCTGGCGCGCCCGGCCATGTCCTGCACCTCGGCGTGGTGGCGGCTCTTGGCGAGCATGGTGTCGCCCATCTCGCCGATGCGCGACACCAGGCTCTGGCTCAGCATCAGGCAGGGCGGCTCGCTGCAGCGGGTGATGCGGCCGTCGTCCCAGAAGCGGTAGGTGTGCTTCTCGCCGGTCTTGGTGTTGAAGTGCGGCAGCGTGGCCACCTCCTGCGCCTTGGCACCGCTGCGGGCGGCGTCGTGGCGGCCGGCTTCGGCGGCCACCTCGGCCCCTTCCTCGAGCCGCGCGACGGTGCGCGACGGGTTCAGCGGGTCGACATCGAGCGTCAGCGTGGGCTTCTTGGTCAGATCGTGCGCCCCGGCGCGCAGCGAGACGAAGCTCAGCGCGCCGCTCAGCAGGCCCATCGCGAACAGCTCCCTCATCGCGCGGCTCTTTTCATCGGGGCTCATCTTCGAGCCCTGGATGGTGCGGTACTGGGCCAGCAGGTCGTGCGAGATGATGCCGACGTTGACCAGGTCCATGCCGATCTCGGCCCGCCGCACGTAGAAGTACGCGGTCTCCGCGGTGCGTGCGGCGCGCACCGCACCGGCGGCGCGGGCGACGGTGGCGACACGGCCCAGGCCCAGCGTCAGCATGTTGGCCACGTCGAGCGCGATGTCCCAGTAGAAGCGGTCGCGCTCGGCCTGCGTGAGCACGCCGTGCGCTTCCATCTCGTTCATGCGGTGCAGGCTGCCGGCGATCGACAGCGCGGTGCCGCCCGCCATCGCCGCGAAGGCCAGCGCGGCGGGCGCGCCCACCATCGGCAGCAGCACGCCGCCGATCACCGCCACCGCCATGCCGATCAGCTTCAGCCACTCGCCGAAGGGCCGCGGCGCCGTGGTCTGCAGCGAGCCGCGCTTGCCCGACAGCGGGTAGTTCCAGTACAGCATGCCCTCGGGGAAGAAGTCGCGGTGGTTCAGCTCGTCGAACAGCACCGGCGGCGGGTCCATCTGGTCGATCGGCTTCGGGTCGTAGCGCTCGCGCGCCAGCGCCGCGATCATGTCCACCTGGTAGCTGGTCTTCACGGTGCGGCCGCCCGGGCGCTTGGGCGCCGTGATGTCGTGCAGCTCCCAGGTGTAGCCCGCCGGCACGATGCGCGTGCCGGGCGCGACCGGCGTGCGCACCAGGTAGAAGTGCCACGGGATGCTGCGTGCGCCCTTCACGCGCTGGCCCTTCTCGTCGACGGTGTCCTCGAAATCGAACTTCGGAAAGAACACCGCCTGCACCTTCAGCGCCGCGGGATGTTCTTCCTTGAACACCTGCTGGCGCTCGAGCAGCCCCTGCGCGAAATCCAGCTGCTCGACCAGGTCCTTGCCGCCCCAGCCCTGGCTGCCGCGCGTGCGCAGCACGCGGTCGAGCTGCCCGATGGTCCATTGGTAGTCGGCGCGCGCCGCCTTCCAGGCCGCCACGTCGGCGGCCGCCTGGGTGGCGATGACCGCCTTGTTCGTGCGGGCCACCAGCGGGCCGACCGTGGTGGCGGTGGCGGTCGGCATCGTCCGCACGTCGTCGGGCATCTCGATGCGTGAGCGTGGCAGCGGGTCGGCCTGCCCGTAGCCCTGCAGGAAATCAGACGCCGGCTGCGGCGCCGGCGCGTGGCAGCCACCGGGGCAGGTCTGCTGCTTCGGCTGCGCACCGCGCGGCTGCCAGCGCGCCTGGCGCCGTGCTTCGGCGCGGTCCATCTCGCCGAGCATCTTCGCGACGGTGTTGAAGTAGGTGATCCACGCCTTGCGCGCAGGCTCCATCGCGGCGGACTCGATGCTGCCCGCGGGCGCGTTGATGTAGTTGTCCACCAGCACCGCCGCCTGCGCTGCCAGCAGCCAGTGGCTGCGCAGCTCGGCGCTCAAGGCGCTGGTCGGCAGGCCGAGCAGTTCGTCGCCCAGCATCGGCGTGGCCGCGAGCGCGTTGTCGAACAGCGCCAGCCGTGCCTGCGTGGCCGCGAGGTGGCTCGAGGCGATGTCCTCGTTCAGCGTGGCCGCCAGACCGGCCAGCGCCTTGTCCTGCTGCTTGGCGTGCATGCCGGGCCAGGCTTCCTCGAGCTTCTTGCGCGCCAGCTCGGCTTCGCGCTGCTGGCGCTGCTCGCGGATCTCCCAGGGCCGCTGGTGGCAGCTGGGGCAGACATCGCTGTAGGTGTCCTTCGGGTCGACCCAGCGGCCGTTTTCCCAGCGCAGCTGCTGGCTCCAGTCGCCGCCGCTGCCGCCGCTGAAGCCGAAGGGCGAGTCCGGCGCCTTCTTCTGGTGCACACGCGGGTCCTGGCCCAGCTGGTTGGTGAACTCCTGCAGCGCGTTCTGTTCCTGCCACTTGGCGAGGAACTGCATCTCCTCGGGCGTGAACTGCTTGCCGTTCTCGCCCCGCACGCGCGGCACGCCGCGCTGGCGCGGCGTGCCGGCGCCACGGCCCTGCTGCACCGTGTGCACCACCTCGTGGGCGATCAGGCGCCGGCCCTCCGCGCTGTGCGGCGCGTACTGGCCGGCGCCGAACGCGATGTCGCTGCCATGCGCGAACGCGCGCGCGCCGATGCGCTCGCTCGCCGCGGCGGCGCGGCCGTCGGTGTGCACGCGCACCGCCGACAGGTCGGCGTCGAGGTGGTGCTCGAGCGGGCCGCGCAGCCCGGCGGCGAGCGGCGCGCCGTCACCGAGCGGCAGGCGGTCGACGGCCGGCTGGGCGGCGGCGCCGGGCAGCGCCGAACGCTGCACGGTGCCCGCTGGCGTGGATTCGGCGCAGCCGCTGCAACAGGGCTGGGGCACCGCGGCGCCGAAGGCAAAACGCTCGGCGAGCCGGTCGGCCTCATGCTCCGCCGCGTCCTGCACACCGCCGACACGCAGCTTGGCCTGGATGCCGGCCGCCAGCAGCGCGGCCTGGTTGGAGCCCCCGCCGCGGCGCCTGGCGGTCGGTGCCTCGTGGGCGTGCGCAGGGGCCTCGGCCGTGGCCGCGGCCTTCGCACGCTGGGCGGTGCAGGCCATGGTCGTCAGCGCCCGTAGCGGGCCGTGCCGACGGCCTGGCCCTGCTGCGCCTGCCGGCGCGACAAGGCGTGCAGCAGGTGCGACATGTCCAGTGGCAGGTCGGCGGCCGCGGCATAGAACGCGGCGTCCAGCGTCGCCGCCTGGATCTCGCCGCCGGTGATGTCGAAGCGCTCGGCAAGCCAGGTGAAATCGATGTCGTCGCTGCGCGGCAGCGCCGGCGGCAGCATGCCGCGCCACAGCCGCTCGCGCAGCGGCGCTGCGGGGCGTGCGAACTCGATCGTGAAGTGCATGCGGCGCACGAACGCGCTGTCCAGGTTCTTTGGCAGGTTGCTCGCGAGGATCACGACGCCGGCATGCTCCTCCAGCTTCTGCAGCAGGTAGGCGACCTCGAGGTTCGCATAGCGGTCCTGTGCGTCCTTCACCTCGGAGCGGCGGCCGAGCAGCGCGTCGGCCTCGTCGAACAGCAGCACCGCGCACGAGCGTTCGGCGGCGCGGAACACGCGGTCGAGGTTCTGCTCGGTCTCGCCGATGTACTTCGAGACCACCGCGGCCAGGTCGACGCGGTAGACCGCCTGGCCGGCGGCCGCGGCCACCACCGAGGCGGCCATGGTCTTGCCGGTGCCCGAGGCGCCGCAGAACAGCGCCGCCAGGCCGGCGCCACGGCCGCTGCGCCGGCCCAGGCCCCAGGCGCCGTAGACGCGATCGCGCACCCGGATCGCATCGGCCAGCTCGCGCAACTGGCGCAGCGTGACCTCGTTGAGCACCAGCTCGTCCCAGGCGTGCTGGCGGTCGACGCGCCGCGCGACGCGGCCCAGCGCCTCGTGGGCGCGCGCGCGCGCCTCGTCGTCCAGCAGCGCGGCCAGCGTGGCCTCGTCGTCGTCGGCGTGGCGCGACCACGCGGCCGCGGTGGCGGCCGCGCGGATGCGCGTGGCGGACAAGGGGTGGCGCAGCGACAAGGCCTGCAGCGTGGTGTCGCCGACCGCGAGCCCCTGCTGCGCCAGCGCCTGCTGCCACAAGGCCGCGCGCAGCGGCGCTGCCGGCGGCGCCGCGTTGATGCGCAGGTGCGGCCAGTCGGCCAGCCACGCGGCAGCGGGCAGGGCCGGTGGCGTCAGCAGCGCCAGCGGCACGCCCAGGCCGGCCAGCGCCTCGGGTGAGCGTGCGGGCACCGGTGCCACGCCATCGTTGTCGACCAGCAGCGCCGCGCCGGCCAGCCGCGCTGCCAGCAGCAGCGAGCGCCCGTGTGCCGCCGCCACCGGCGCCGGCACGTGCAAGGTGGCCAGCCCGCGCGCGACGGCCCAGGCGTGGGCGGCTTCGCGCCGGTCCTCGGCGTCGTCGCCCGCCACATGCACCAGGGGCTCGGCGGCGCAGGGCCCGGTGGCGGCCGGCGCGCCGCACCAGGCGGCCTCGCGCTGCCAGGCCGCATCGGCCGGCGGCAGCCCGAGCGCGAACTGCAGCACCGGTTCGGCCACACGCAGCTCGCGGCGCCAGCGGCTGCGCGGCTCGGGCGGCTCGATCAGCTCGACCAGGCCCAGCGCCACCAGCGCCGCACCGGGCGCGGTGAGCGCGGCCACGTCGTCGCTGCCGAGCAGGCGGCGCGCGAGGTCCAGTGTCAGCAGCCGGCGGGCCGCGTCGTCGTTGAGGTAGGCGTAGTGGGCCTCGTAGCGCGGGTCGAGGTCGGGTGCCAGCGCGCACAGCAGCAGCGCGAGCGCGGCCTCGTCCAGCGCCAGGCGCGCCGCCAGCGCGGCGCCGAGGCCGTCGTGGGCGAGCGACAACGCAAGCTGCGCGGCCTCGTCCGTGAGCGTGGCAATGCGTTCAGCGTCCAGCGCGCCGGGCTCGCCCGCGGGGTCGAGCAGCGCGTCGATCTGCGCATCGGTGACGTACACGGTGCGCCACTCCTCCAGCGTCGGCACGAAGCGTGCGCGCAGGCGCAGGAGCTCGCGCTCGACCAGCGCGTCGAGCCAGCGGTGCCAGGTCGCACGGGTGTCGGTGGGCAGGGCGTCGCGCAGCATCAGTCGTGGAACTCCAGGCTCAGCCGGCGCGCCGGCGGGCCGCGCCAGACATGCTCGCGCGCGGCGAGCGTGGTCATCGCGAGCAGCACGTGCAAGGGCGCGCGCGGGCAGCGCCAGTGCCACGGCGTCTTGGTGTCGTGGCGCACGCTGCCATCGCCGCCCAGCAGGTTGCTGCGCAGCCATGGCAGGCTGGCACCGCACAGGCCCGGCACCCGCCACGCCACGCGGCGCCACGCAAACTGCGCGGCCATGCGCACCAGGGCGCCCCAGGCCGGCGGCAGCGCGTGCTGCAGCGGGTGGTCGAGCGCGGCCTCATCGGCCCGTGCCCGGCGCCAGCAGGCCCGGTCGGCGGCGGCATCCGCGGGCGCGCTGTCCAGCCACAGGCCGGTGGCGCCATCCACGCCCCGCGTGCGGCGCTGGGCGTCGCGCCAGCAGCACGCGGTGCCGCGGCTGGCGGCTGCGGCCACGGCCGCGCCCTGGGCCGCGGCGGGCCTGGCATCGTGCGCCGCCAGCAGCACGCCGAGATCGCCGATGTCCAGCCCCGCATCAACGCCCAGCAGGGCGCGCCAGGCCGGGTCGCGCCACACGCGCAGGGTGTCGTCCGGTGCGGCGGCGGTGGCCAGCGCTGCGAGCGCCACCGCGCCGCGCGCCGGGCACGCGGCATCGAGCCAGGCGTCGAGCTCGTCGAGCAGCACCACCAGGCCGGCGGCCGCGCAGGGCGTGGCCTCGTCCAGGCAGGGCAGGCCCTGCGCCACCCAGGCCTGGCGCGGTGGTGCGTCGGGCCCCGCGGGCTGCGCGCGCAGCGCCGGCGCCAGCGACGCGAGGCGCTGCTCGAGCGCGGCGTCGATCGCCGCGGGGGCCCCGGTGGTTGCCACCGGGGCGCGCATGGCACCACGCGCCAGCACCGCGGCGATTGCCGTGGCCACCAGGGCTGCATCGGGGGCCTGCCCCGCCGCGGCCGCCCGTGCGAGCCGCTCCAGCACCGCCGCTGCCGGGCAGGCCAGCACGCCGGGCGGCGGCAAGGCCGGTGGCGTGGCGCCGGGCGGCGAAGGCCTGGCCGTGGTGATCAGCACGTCGAGCACCCGCAGGGCATCGGCGCCGGCCAGCATCGCGAACACCGCCGGCGCCTCCGCCAGCCGCGTGATCAAGGTCCAGGCGGTGTCGGGCGCCTGCTCGACCAGCGTGCGCAAGGCCGCCGCCGGCGGTAGCGGTGCGAGCCCGTCGAACTCGTCGAACATCCAGCGCTGGTGTGCGTCGCCCGCCGCCAGCGACACCGCGAAGGCCGCCACGTAGGCGCTGCGGTCGGCGAAACGCACCACGTCGGCGCCGCCGTCGTCGATGGCGTCGGCGATCGCCCGCGCGAGCGCGGCCGCGTAACCGGGCGCCGCCTCGTCGGTGGCGCGCGCCAGGTCGAGCGCGAGCGCCAGCTCGAGCCGGCGCACCCGGATCACCTCGCCCTCGTGGCGCTGCAGCCAGGCCTGCAGCGCGCCGCCCAGCGCCGCACCGGCGCCGCGCGCCAGGGCCTCGGCCCGCTCGCGCGCCGCCTGCGGCGCACGCTGCGGCCCGCGCAGCGACAGCGCCTGGTGCCAGCGGTCGATGGTGATCGCCATCGTCAGGGGCGCGGCCCGATGGCCACGAAGTTGAAGCCCGAGTCCTGCGGCGTGCTGCCATCGGGCGCGCCGCTGTCGATGTCGCGCACGACGCAGGTGAAGCTGTTGGCCGACACGGCACGCACGCAGATCACGTTGTCCTCGGCCAGCGGATCGACCAGCGTGGTGGTGATCACCGGCACGGCGGTGAACGGCACCACGAAGCTCACCAGGTACACCCCGGTGCCCACATGCGTGACGAACCAGTCGGTGCCCACCGTCGGCCCCAGCGCGTTGACGCGCCCGCACAGCATGCGCACGTTGTCCGGCGAGCCCACCGCGTGGTAGCGCAGCGTCGGGCCGAAGCGCAGGTTGCCGCTGGTGTCCAGGCTCAGCTTGTCGTCGCCCGACCACAGGCGCGCAACGCCACCGGTCGCATACAGCACCCAGCGCTCGCCGGCGGGCGGCAGGTTGACGAAGCCGCTGCCGCGGTTGGCGAACGAGAAGCCCGCACCGGCGCCGCCCGAGTGCACCTCCACGCCCTCGACATGCAGCGAGCGCTGCGGTGCCAGGGTGCCGATGCCCACGCGCCCGCCGAACAGCGCCAGGTCGGGTGAGTTCTGCCCGGCCAGGCCGATCCAGCTCGAGAACTGCGGTGCTTCCTCGGTGCCATTGCCGGTTTGCTGGAACTGCAGCCGCGGCGGGTCGTCGAAGTCGCTCATCACCATCAGCGGCGCGAGCTGCGGGCCGTACTGCAGCCACACGCGCCCCGCGTCGCCGCCATCACCGGCCTGCAGCCACTTGCCCGCACCGAGCGGGTTGCCCTGCGGCGCCGGCACGCCCCGCACATCGAGCTTGGCCTGCGGCGTGCTGGTGCCGATGCCCACCTGGCCGGTCGGCGCGACGAACAGGTTGGACTGCGTCGCATCGGCCTGCGTCAGGTTGAAGCCGGGCGCGCCGGGCAGCGTGTTGATCTGCCAGGTCACCACGCCCGCGGCCGATTGCAGCGCCAGCGCCTGCTGCTGCGCGCCGGTCACCCGCACCGTGAGCGGGTGAACGAGCGGGCTGTCCGCGGTGCCCACGCCGAGCTTGGCATCGTGCTGCACCACGACGCCGGCGGTGAAGTCGAATTCGGGCCGGCAGGGGTCGGCCGGCGCCGGCTGCAGCACCGCGCCGCCCACCACCAGCCGGCTCGGCCCGGGCGCGCCGCTGCCCAGCAGCAGCTGCAGGTCCTGGCCGCCCAGCGCATTGGCTGCCGCGGCGCGCCGCAGGCCCAGCACCGGCTCGCCGGCAGCGTAGTCGGTGCCGCCCTCGGCCTGCCACTCGACACGCCGGCCGTGCAGCCGCAGGTCGCCAGTGAGCCGCGTGTGCTCCTCGAGCCAGATGGCCTCGGTGGGCTCGATGCGCTGGTGGCAGCTCTGCAGGTCGCGCTCGCGCGGGGCCGCGGCCGCGGCAAGCTGGTCGCCGGTCTTGCCGGCTTCACGTTCGGTCCAGCGGGCGCGCAGGCGCAGCAGGCCGCCAGCGGCGATCAGCGATTCGGCGATCAGGCCGGCCTGGCGGCGGAAGATCAGCGACAGCTTCTGCGCCGTGGCATCGGCGGCCGCGAACGCGCCCGGTGCGCCCTGCGTCCACGCCACGCGGCCGAGCGGCACCAGCCAATGGGTGGGCTCGTCGTCGTTCGGAAACAGCTGCGCGCCGACGCTGCCGTCCAACGCGAGCGGGCGGCCTGGCAGCAGCGTGCCCGGCGCGTCGCGCGCGTCGGTGTAGAGGCTGCCGCCCAACTCGACGCCGCTCTCGCGTTGCGCGACGGTCTGCCGCAGGCCCACCTCGATCACCACGCTTTCGGACACGCGGGCGTAGGCGTCGCTGCTGTCGCACACCTCGAAGCCGGGCCGCACGCCTCCGGCCGAGGCCTCGCTGTGGCGCAGCCACACATTGACCAGGCCGCTGGGCTGCAGCGCGAACAGCCCCGCATCCAGCCGCGTGGGCTGCAGCAGCGCGAGCAGCCGGCCGTGGCCGTCGATCGCGATGCCGGGCGCGATGGTGTACTGGATCGCGCCACCGGGGTCGGTGCCTTGCACCAGCTCCAGCCCCGACACCACGCCCCAGCTGCGCCCCGCCAGCCGCAGCCGCGCGGCCTGCTCGCGCAGGTAGTCCAGCAGCACCGCCAGGTCGGCGGCGCCAAGGTACTGGCCCTCGAAGAAGTGCGGGCGTTCGGCGAACAGCGTGTCCATCGTCAGCTCCTCACTTGCGGCCGCGCTGGGCGGGCGGCGGCGACGCCGGCTTCGTGGCCATCGCGCTGCGCAGCTCGTCGATCACGGCCTGCTGCGCCTGCACGCGCGCCGCCAGTTCGTTCAACTGCTGCGCGAGCCCACTGTCGCGCTCGGGCGCCGCGCCACCGTCGCGCAGCGATGCGACGCCACCTTCGAGCAGCGACCCGACGCTGCCGCCCAGCAGCGCCGCCAGCGGCCGCGCGAGCTGGTGGTCCAGCAGCCAGCCAGGCATGTCCTCGGTGCGCAGCGTTGCCTTGCCGCGGCCGCCGAGCAGGCCCTGCATCAGATCGCCGGCCGAGACCGTGCGGTCCGGCGAGCTCAGCGCCTGCGCGACCGTGTGCGCAAACGCGTCCAGCCGCGCGGACGACCGGGCCAGCGGGTTCAGCCGCAGCATCGACGCCTCGTGTGCCGCCATGTCGGGCGCCGGGCCGCCGGACAGGACGCCGCTGAGCACCCCGCCGCCGATCACAGCGCCGCCCACCACCGCCGGGTTGTCGACGCCGTCCTGGAGGTTGCGGTCGCCGCGCCGCAGCAGGCGGGTGACGTCGAAGCAGCACACGTCCTGCAGCAGCTGGCGCAGCAGGTCCACGATCGGCACCGCGGACATCCAGTACTCGATGGCCGGCCAGGTCAGCGCGATGCGGCGCTCGGTCGACCAGTTGCAGATGCGCAGCACGCGGCAATCGCCGCCCGAGACATGCAGCGTGGCCAGTGGCACGCGGCCATCGGGATCGGGCAGCGGGCAGGGCGGCAGCAGCGCCGAGCACAGGCAGTTCAGCATCGCATCCAGCGCCACCAGCCACAGCAGCTCGATGGCGCCCCCAAGGCCCTGCGGATCGTTGCTGCCGGGGAGGTGCAGCGCCTGCAGCCGCGCGATCAGGTCGCAGTGCGTGCCGGGCCGGTCGGACAGGCGCATCAGCAGGTGCGCCTTGAAGCGCACGGCCCAGTTCTGCCAGCCGGCGGGGTTGCTGGTCGGCGAGCCGTCGGGCAGGGTTGGTGCGCCGTCCATCAGCGCCTCGATGCAGCACCGCATGCGGCGCAGCAGCTCGGACTCGTCGTCGCGCTTGTCGTCGCCGCGCTGGCGCGCGGGCTTGCGGTAGACCTCGAAGCTGTAGCCCTCGCACACCACGGTGGGCTCGCACTGCACCGGCGCGCCGCGCGGCCGGGCCGGCGGGCACGCGGGTGCGGCCTGGCCCTTGCAGCCGCAGCCACCGCCGCAGCCGGCGTTGCCGCAGCCGCAGGCGGCCGGCGCGCTGCCGTACAGCGGCTGCACGCCGCGCGTGGGCGATTCGGCGTAGCGGATCGCGAGCACCCATTCCTGCTCGCCCTCGGGGCAGGGCAGGGCGCCAGGGCGCGGCGGGTCGCACTCGGGCAGCCGGGGCAGGCAGCGCTGGATCAGCGCGCAGACATCGACCGGCACCGTGTCGCAGACGACGATGTCCTCGCCGCAGGGCGAGATCGCGTAGCCGCACCCGACGTTGACACCGTTGCCGCAGGGCGCGCAGGTGACCTCCAGGCCATTGACGACGCCCCAGCCGTGCAGCTGGCGGTTGTGCAGCCGGTGCTTGCCGCGGATGTAGGCGTCGAGCCGGTTCAGGTCGTCGGCGCTCAGCACCTGGCCGGCGAAGAAGCGCGGCCGGCACAGGCATTCCAGCATGCCGCAGGTGCTGCACGGCGCTTCGCGCGGCGCGCAGTGGGCGACGCTGCTGGCGCGGCGGCGGCGGTGGAGATCGGTGATCGTGCTCATCGTCGTGTTCCTCAGACCTTGACGTCGAACCAGCTCTCGAAGGTGCCGCCCTCGATGCCGTCGCCGGTGTGGCGCTTGTCGACGGGTTGCAGCCACTCCGGTGTCACGCCGGGCTGCGGCGGGTGGGGCGGCGAGCGCGGCGCCAGCGTCGGCAGGTGGTCGGCATCGACCGCGCGCAGCTCGCCGGTCTTGTGGTGGATGCCGCGCACGAAGTCGCCCTTGACGAGCACGCGGATGCGGATGCGGCCGTCGTCGGTGAACAGCCGCAGCGTGGACGGCAGCCGGATGCGGAACGCGGTGACCAACGGATCGCCACTGCGCCGGAAGGTCCGCGCGTTGCACGGCTCCTCGGTGATGCCGGGCTCGAGCCGGTCGTTCAGGTCCAGGTCGCACCAGCACATCAGCGCCAGGACGTTGCCGCCCTCGCCATCGCTGAACTTGCGTTCGCGCCGGCCGAGTTGCACGACGATGCTGCGGTCGTGCAGGTCCTTGCTCAGCACCTTGGTGTCGAACGTGACGACCAGCTCGCGCGGCGCCTCGACCGGGCCGTTCGGGTTGTCGTGGATCCAGCTGACATCGCAGATGTGCGGCAGGTCCCAGTCGAGGCCCGGATCGCCGTCCTGGCCGTCCTTGCCCGCCTCACCCTGCTCGCCTTGCTCTCCGGGTGGGCCTTGCGGCCCTTCGCCGCCGCCGCCCGGCCCGCGCGCGAGCAGGCAGCGCAGCGCGGCGGCGAGGTCGGCCACACTCGGCAACACCACGCGGTGCGTGTGGGTGTCGATGCGCACGATGCCGGCCTGTGCATCGGCGGCCGGGTCGCTGGCCGGCACCACGGGGTCCAGCAGGCGCCGTTCGGGCCGCCAGCGCGCGAAGGTGGCCAGCACGATGCAGTCGGCCGTGTCGCAGCCGGGGCAGGCGTGCGGGTCGAGGTGCGCGCTGCAATCGGTGCTCAGGATGTCGAAGATCGCCACGCCATCGGCGTAGGCCACGAACAGCCGCCCGGCCACCGCCAGCGCGCGGCCGGCGGCGCCCACTGCCTGCGGCGGGCCGAGCACATCGGCCGCGCCGCTGGCCAGGCGCAGCAGGTCGGCGCTGCGCACGTGGGTCGCGGCGCCGTCGTCGGTGAGCACGATCGCAGTGTTCGCGCCGGCAGTAACCCACAAAGCGAGCGGCTTCGCGCCGAGCGCGGCCGCGTGCAGGCTGCTGCCGTCGGCGGCGGCGCGGCGCAACTCCTTGGCGCCACCTTCCAGCCACACCAGCACGTCGGGCCCGGTGCTGGTGCCGACGCTGAAGTCCACCGGCGCCAGCGCGGCGGCCATGGCCAGGGTCTTCGGGTCCAGGCCCGCGGCCGTGGGGTCGAAGTGGTGCAGCGCGCCGGCGGCCATCGCGGCCAGCCGGCCATCGCTGCGCAGGGCGCCGCCGGCCAGTGCCGCGGCCACCACCGCCTGCCGGCCCGCGACCGGCGCGGCGCCCGCATCCCAGGCCTGCAGCGTGGTGGACGCGCCGGCCACCGCCATCGAGACCAGCCCGCCCGCGGGCAGCGGCACCAGGCGCAGCGCGGCGGCACCGGTGCTGCCGGGGATGTCGAGCGGGGGCACCAGGTCCTGCTGGAAGGCGGCGTCCGAGCTGGTGTCGATGGTGTGCAAGCGCGCGGGGTTGCCCGCCGTGCCGGCCACCGCGGCGTACAGGCGTTGCCCGTCGCCGGACAGCGTGATCGCGAGCACCGGCTGCGTGAACTGCCGCGGCGCGCCCGCCAAGGGCAGCAGCGTGCCCAGGTCGTAGCGCTGCACGACACCGATGTTCGGCGCCTGCGTGGCGGCCACGTACAGTCGTGCGCCGCCGGCGTCGGCCGCGAGCGCGCGCGCACCCGGCAGCGCGATCGGCGGGCCGCGCCATTGCAGCGCGGGCGCGTTTGGCAGCACCGGCGCGGGCAGCACGGGGTCGACCCGCAGGTCGAACGCATAGGTCTCGAGGATGCGGTTCGGCGCGCAGCGCGTGTCGTCGCAGCCGCACTCGTCGTACAGCACCGGCACCTCTTCGGTCGGGCACTCGCGGTAGCGCAGGCACAGCTGCAGCAGGTGGTCCTGCGGCTCGGCCTCGTCCAGCAGCGCCTTCACCGCGGCAAAGGCGTGCAGGTCCAGCGTCTCGTCGTCGAGCACGAGGATCTCGTTGCCGCAGCAGTCGATGGCCATGCCGGGCTTCACGATCACGTGGCGCGGCTGGCAGGCCGGGTTCGGGTGCTGCAGCACCTCGAGCCCGCAGACCACGCCGCTGCCGTGCAGGCGCGCGTGGTGGCGGCGGAACTTCTCGACCAGGTACTGCTGCTCGACCTCGAAGTCGGGCACGTCCATCAGCTTGCCGAAGAAGTAGTGGTTGCGCAGCGGCGTCGACAGCGTGCAGGGCGTGCACGGCATCGGCCCGCCACAGCCGGCGCAGGCGTGGTGCTGGAGTTCGGAGTGGCCCATGGCGTCCTCGGGTTCAGCGGATGACGGTCGAGAGGCCGACGCGCTGACGGCCAGCGCCGCGCGGCGGTTCGGGGAAGGCACTGCCGGCGGCGGGCAGCACGGTGGCGCGGCCGAGCGGGGTGTCGGCGTCGTCGAGCACCGGCGCCCGCGTGCGCACGCCGATCACGGCGTCCAGGCCCAGCATCGCCTGCACGCCGACGCGAAAGCGCGGCTGCACCACGACCAGCCGGGCCTGCGTGTGCGCGGGCACCTCGGCCGCCACGAAGCGCTGCAGCGCCTCGCGCCGGCCCGGCGCGGCCACGCAGCCCGCGGGCACGAAGACCGACAGCCGGTGCGCGTGGACATGGAACGGGTCGCGCAGCGGGTCCTGCACGGTCAGCAACTGCGTCACGCCCAGTTGCGCGCCGCCGCCGCCGCCGCCGGATGCGAGCGGGAAGTCGGCATCGAGCCGGCTGCGGTTGACGATGCGCTCGCCCCACAGCTTGGCGGCGTCGGACAGGCGCGCATGGCCGGTGGCCATCCAGCGCCTGAGCTGGTAGTGCTCGAGCAGCAGGCGCGGCGCGCGCCAGCGCGCGGCCTGGCGCGCGCCGGTGGGGCAGGGCAAGCAGGCGGCGTTCGGCGGCTGGTAGCCCGACCAGCGGTCCAGCCCCAGCAGCAGCGACAGCGCCGCGGCGAAACCCGCGCGGGTGCCGCGCCACGGGTACAGCGCCGGCGCGGCCGCCAGCACGCGGCGCTGCTGCGCCAGCGGCCAGCCCGCGGGCAGCACCACGCCGACCCAGGTGGCGATGAAGCGCAGGAAGTCCTCCGGCGCCGCCAGCGGCTCGAACAGGCGCGCCTGCTGGTCGACCTGGTCTTCGATGTCGCGCAGCCCGCGGTCGAACACCGCGAGCCAGCGGTCGGTGAACTCGGCCGCCACCGGGTCGGCGCCGAACACCGCGGGCAGGTAGCGGCGCAGGCTGATGCGCGCGAAATCGAGCTGCACGCAATGCAGCCGCGGCGTCGTGCGGGTGTCGCCGCTGAGTTCGAGCTGCAGCCAGCCGTGGCGTCCGCTCACCGACGACAGCATCCAGTCCGCCGCCGCGCAACGCAGGGCGTCGGCGTCGCCCGGGTGCTTCCATTCGCCGCCGCCGTGCCAGCGCGAGGGGTCCGCCAGCTCGGCATCGGTCAGCAGCGCATCGGCTGCGGTGGCGCTGAGGCGCACGCGCGTGCCGGGCGGCAGGTCGGCGACAAGCGTGACGCGGTCCCAGGTGCAGCCGTGCTCGCCGCTGTCGATCGGGCCCGAGATCCAGGCACCGGACGCCGGGTACGACGGCAGCGCCGGCGCTGGTGCCGCCTGCGCCTGGCCGTCGGGGCCGATCCAGCGGGGCGACTCGGTCGGTGGCTCGCACAGCGGCCCGATGTCGATGGCGCCGCCCGGCGAAGTGTCCAGGCCGAGCGGCGCGAAGCGGCGCTTCACCTCGCCGGGCTGCGTGGCTTGGCCGAGCACGGTGCCGCTGGCGAGGTCGATGATCACGACCGCCGCTTCGCCCTCGCGCTGCACGTACAGCCGGCCGGCCCGGTCGGCCGCCAGCGCCCGCACCGTGCCCAGGCCGCCGATGAAGCGCAATGCACGGCCGCGCCGGCTGCACAGGTGCACGCCGCCACGCGCCGCATCACCCACCGCGACCAGGCCGCCGTGAACGCCGATCGCATGCACCGGTGCCCACGGCGGCGCGCCGGGTGGTGATGGCCAGGCCGCACGCAACGCGCCGTTCGACGCGTCGATCACGAGCACCCGCTGCAGCGCCGGCAGCGCGGCGTAGAGCTCGCCGCAGCCCGCGCCGAGGCCGGCCGCGCCGGCGGGCACGCGCAGGCCCCCGGCATCCAGGCAGGGCCAGGGCAGCACCTGGCAGGTGCAGCGGTCCAGCCGCCACAGCCGGCCCTGCGCGCCGTCCAGCAGCACCAGCGTGCCGTCGGCCAGCTGCACCGCATGGCGCGGCAGCACCAGGCCGCCGAAGCCGCCGCCCGGCTCGGCCAGCAGCCGGCCGGTGCCGGGCAGCGGCGCGAGCGCCAGCGCACCGTCCGCCGGGTCTTGCGCCACACCGCCGGTCACGCCGGGCAGCGCCAGCGCGGCCCAGCCCAGGCGTGCGTCCAGCATGCGCGAACGCGGGTCGTGCGGCGCGCGCGCCACCGGCGGCAGGTAGGGCGCGTTCATCGTTCGGTCACCACGCTGAGCTGGTGCGCGCCGCTGGTCAGCAGCACGCCGGGCTCGACCTCGACATCGGTGCACGCGGGCTGCTCGACGCCGTCGATCCACACCCGCACGTCGTTGACGCGGCGCACGCCCGGCAGCAGCAGTTTCTGCACCAGCGCCGAGTGGTAGAGGTCGCCACCGAAGGGCCAGCCGCTGCCGTTGTCGTCGATGCCGGCGTCGTCGCCCCCGACCAGCGGGTGCAGCCAGCGCGCGAGCGCACGCTGGGCCTGCAGCTTGATCGCCGCGGTGTCGGTGCCGGCGCGGCAGGACAGCGTGGCGCCGACCACGACCTCGCGGTAGCGCGGCGCGATGGCGTAGAGCTCGGTGGTCAGCAGGCGGCGCGCATCGAGCTCGGCGCACACCGCGCGCAGCAGCGCCTCGGTGGGTTGCGGCGCCGGATCGTCCAGCGCATCGGCCTCGCGCGCCGGCGGCACCACCACCACGCTGACGACGCCGGGCACCTGCAGCCCGGCGAAATCCGGGTGCACCAGCGGCAGCGCGAGCGCGCGTGCCGCGCCGGCCGCCTTGGCGTGCAGCTCGAAGTCCTCGGCGGTCACCGCGCGGTCGCGGCTCTTCAGCTGCTGGCGCGCGCGCTCCTCGGCCGCGGCCAGCGTTTCCTCGTCGGTGCCGCCGCCAGCCGGCTGCAGGTTGGCCACCGCGTCGGCATCGATGCCGGGCACCGAGGCGCGCAGCGCGCTCACCGCACCCGCCGGCACATTGCCGGCGGCACCGCCGCCGAAGCGGTAGGACAGCGCGAGCACGTTCGACGGCCGGCCCGGGTTGGCCATCGGCACGCGCAGCTGGCCACCGCGGCCGAAGCGCACGTCGCCGGTGCTGCGGTCGAGCACGTAGTGCCGGTCCTCGGGGCCGGAGGCAAAGAAGTCGGGCACCTCGGTCCAGGTCTCGAAGCCGGGGCCTTCGTCCACCTGCAGCACCAGGCTTGCGGCCAGCACCGGCGCGTTCGCGAGCCGGAACACCTGGTCGTCCAGCCCGGTGGCGCGGCCGAGCAGTTCACCCTCCACGGTTTGGGCCTGCAGCGCCGGCACGGTGTTCGTGCGCACCGCGGCCAGCACCGGCGCACGCGTGTAGGCGCCGCCGGTCAGCCGCACCCGCAGCCAATAGCGCAGGCCGGCGGCGGGCGCCATCGTCGCCGGCATCGGCACGCCCGAGACCGCGTTCGAGGCCGGCAACTGCAGCACCACGTGGCCGCTGCGCGTGAAGGCGAGCGTGTCGTCGCCCAGCACGTCCAGTGCGATCCACTCGCTGCCGTTCCAGTGTTCCCACTGCAGCGTGGCCGGCGCCTGCGGCGCGGCGCCGCCGCCCGGCACCACCAGCGGCGTGCGCGAGCGGCCCGGCGTGGCCGGCGTGCGCACGAAGAAGGCCAGGTCCAGCGGCGTGGTCGGGAAGGCCGGGTCCGAGCTGAAACCCAGCAGCATGGCCGCGCCGGTGCGCGCGCTGCGACCAAACGGCGCGAAGCCGGTGGCGCCGTCGGCATTGGCGGCGCTGACGTCGGCAAGCTCGAAGCCGCTGTCGAGCAGCACCGCATCCAGCGGCGCGGTGATCGCGACCAGCGCCGCCTCGGTCTCGAAGACCAGCGGCGTCTGCACGCCCGGCAGCTCGGCCGCCACCTGCGTGTGCAGCGGCACGATCACGGTGGGCTCGCCGAAGCCGGCCACGGTGCCGAAGCTCAGCTCCGCCGACGCCGGATGCGCCGGCTCCAGCCGGGTGCCGATCAGCTCGAGGAACTTGATGTGGTTGAGCCGCGGCACCTGGCCCAGGCGGAACAGCAGCATCTCGGACAGCCACGCCAGCAGCTGCACCACCGCGATGCCGGGTTCGTTGTCGTTGAGGTCGGTCCACTCCGGCACGTAGCGCGGGATGCGCGCGCGTGCCTCGGCGACGAGGTCGGCGTGCCGGCGGTCGTCGATGACGGGCAGATGGTCTGACAGTGGCATCGTCGTCAGGCGCCCTTCAGGCCGCCTCCAGCAGGAAGAACGGGTACACGAGGTTGCCGACCGCGTTGTTCGCGCGCAGCCGGTAGTCCACGCGCAGCAGCAGCAGGTGCGGCTCGGCCGGGCTGGTGTCGGCGCGCACGTCCAGCACGTCGATGCGCGCCTCCAGCTGGGTGAGTGCGCGCCGCACCGCATCGACCGCGCGGGTGCGTGTGGCCGGGTTGTTGGGCGCGTAGACCAGGTCGTGGATCGCGCAGCCGAAGTTCGGCAGCATCACGCGCTCGCCGGGCCGTGTCGACAGCACCAGGTGGATCGAGTCCTCGACCCGCGCTTCGCCGGCGGCGCCGGCCAGGCGCCCGGCCGCGTCGACATGCAGCGGGAACGCGAGGCCTCGGCCGAGGAAGTCGCGCATGATCAGTCTCCACCGGGCAGCGCTTCGGCCACCGTGCGCAGCGTCTTGGCCAGCGTGTCCAGCACGTCGACCATCGATTGCAGGCTTTCGATCGAGCCATCGCTCGCGAGCTGCGGCGTCTGGATCGGCGACACGCCGGCCAGGCCGAACAGCGGCTCGGCCAGCGACAGGATCACCAGCAGCGGGTCCACCGCGGTCAGCGCGTGCTGCGCCGAGGCCTGCGCCTGCTGCTGGGCACACTCCAGCGCCGCCAGCAGCGCGGTGTTGCCCTCGGCCTGCGCCGAGCCGATCTGCAGCTGCAGCCCCGACATCACCGCGAGCACGCTCTTCAGCGACTGCACCACGCAGCCCAGCAGCTTGGCCAGCATCAGCAGCAGGTCGCGCAGGAAGAGGGGCACGCCGACGAAGAACTTGGCGATGCAGTCGACCAGCGGCGGCACCGCGTCGATGAACTTCGGCAGCGCCTGGGCGATGGCCGGCAGGTCGGCCTTGCCGAGCGCGGTGATCAGCGTGACCAGCGGCTCGACGACCTTCAGCGCCTCGATGAAGCACTTCATGTTCGCCAGCAGCGGCGCCACCTGCAGCATCAGCGAGAAGTTCAGCGAGCAGTCGTCCGGGATGCCCTTGGTGATGTCGTTGAAGGCCTGGATCGTGGCGCCGCCGAACGGCAGCGTGATCTTGGCCTTGCCGGGCTTGGGCATCGGGATGCAGATCGGCGTCTGCAGCCTCGCCTTCACGTGCGCCGGCAGCGGCACTTCGAGTGTCTGGGTGACCATGGCGCGCGCTCCTTCAGATCGGCGGCCCGACCTGGCGCACGGCCCGGCCGAGGATGGTCACGCGCGGCGCGCTGATGTCGATCGCCCCGCGCGAGGTGATCGAGATGTGCGTGTTGCACAGCACGATGGTGTTCTGGTGCGCGTCCTCGATCACCAGCGATCCCTTGTCGCCGTTTTTCGGCGGCGAATCGACGAAGCGGATGCAGTGGCCGTTCTTCGAGCGGAAGATGCGCTGGCGCGAATCGTCCGAGGGCGGCTTGTGCTGCTTGTTCCACAGGAAGCCGATCACGTAGCCGTGGTCGTGGCTGGCCTGGTCGAACGCGACCAGCACCTCGTCGCCCTCGACCGGCATCACGAACCAGCCGCTGTCGGCGCCGGTCATCGGCGACGCGACCGGCAGCCACTGCTGGCGTGGCTGCTCCTCCCACGGCAGCTGCACCTGCACGCAGCCGAGGTTCTCGGCCTCGCCGACCTTGTGCACCCGCGCGGGGGTGATGCCGCCGTTCTGCTGTTGCATGTTCAGATCCTCATGCCGGTGTCGGGGTCTTCGCGGCGGGCGCTGAACCGCGTCACGTAGCCGGCGCCGCCCAGCGTGTGCGTGGTCTCGGTGACGAAGTACTCGCCCGAGAGCCGGTTGCCCAGGCCGTCGATCAGCACCCGCGAGCCGGCGCGCAGCTTGGGCAGGCCGATCACGCTGCCGCTGAGCTTGACCAGGTCCTGCGCGCGGCCGAGCAGCAGGTCGCGCGCCAGTGCCTTCGCGTCCTGCTTGCTGAATACCGGCTGCGTGACCACGCGCTCCTCGCGCGGGTCGCAGCGCTCGACGATCTCGCGCAGCTTGGGGTTCACGCGCTTGAGCTTCGGGTCGGTCCAGTCGGCGCTTTCGGCGATCGGCTTCTGCGTCTTGCGGTCCCAGCCGTGCACGGTGACCTTCTTCACCTGGTTGGCGGTGGTCAGCGTGACCTTGCACTCCAGCAGGCCGGCGCCCCAGCTCAGCCGGTAGGGCGCGGGCGACTTGCTGCTGGGGCCGAAGTACAGGTGCTCGGTCTTGTGCTGCGCATCGGCCGGGCGCACCTCGACCACGTAGCCGCGCAGGCGCGCGCGGCGCCACAGGAAGTCGATGTCGTACTCGTTCTTCTGCGCCACGTAGGGCAGGCGCGGCTCGTCCTTGATGACCGAGTCGTCGATCACCACCGGCATCGGGATGCGGCGCGCGTCGTTGCCCTGGCCTTTCCACTTCGGGTCGACCAGGCCGTCGAAGGTCTTCGCGATTTCGCTGTCGGTCAGCAGCTTGCCGTTCTTCGCGTTCGGCCACTGGCCGTCGTACTTGGCGCGCCGCATGCGGTGCAGGCGGTTCAGCCCGCGCACCGCCAGCGTCGAGGCCTGGCCCTGCGCGAAGGTGGGCTCCATGGTGACGAAGTTGCCCACCAGCATCGGCTGCAGTTCGTCGACATAGCCCATCGACAGCGTCACCGTCTTGCCGCAGGGCTCGAACAGGGTCTCCAGCTCGTGCAGGTCGGCATCGCCTTCGCTGGCCGCGGTTTCCGAGCCCATGTACTTGTGGCGCCGGCGCTCGGCGTCCCAGTTGGCGACCACCAGCTCGAAGCCGTCGATCTCCTCGAGCTTGTCGCGGTAGGTGACCTCGAGCACGTCGCGCAGCACCTGGCGCGGCAGGCTGACACCGTCGATGCGCAGCTCGAAACGTGGCACGCGGAACTGCGACAGCCGCTGCGATTCGGCCTTCAGTTCGACGAAGTCGGTGCTCACTGGATTGCCCTCCGCACTGCGTGCTCCGGGATTCGCACTTGGGAACGGCCCGGCGTGCTCATGGCGTCAGTGCCGGGATGTCGAGCAGCACGCCGGGGCGCAGGCGCCGCGGGTCTTCGATGCCGTTGGCCAGCGCCAGCTCGCGCCACAGCCCGGGCCGCTGCCAGTAGCGCTGGGCGATGGCCGGCAGCGTCTGCGCCTCGGCCAGGCGGTGGCGGTGGGTGCGGTCGGGCGACGAGAGGTTCAGCTCGTGCAGCTGCTCTTCCAGCGAACGCCACTCGCGCAGCGTGAGCGTCACCGTGGCGCGCAGCGGCACGCCTTCGGGGCTGAACAGCGTGAATCGCTGGCGCACGTTCTCGGCCATGCCGGTGAAGCTGGTGCGGCGGTTGTTGCCCCAGGCGTCGAACAGCCGGTTGCCGGGAAACTCGTCGTGCCAGAACACGGTGACGATCGGCGGCGCATGCAGCTCCGGCAGGATCTTGACGAGCTGGAACAGCTTGTCGGTCTGCACGGTGACCGAGCTGGCGCCCAGGCCCATGCCCGATTCGGTGCTGTCGCAGAACAGCTCCAGCGTCAGCTTCTCGGCGTTGCCGCGCACGAACTGCGACAGCGGTGCGTCCAGCCCCGGGATGCCGATCTCGGCGAGCTGCACGCCCTTGTCGAGCGTCATCTCGGCCGGGTTGTACGAGAGCACGTGCTCCTCGTAGGCGTTCGGCCCCACCTGGATCATCAGGCTCAGCTTGGCCGGAATACTCATGGCCAGACCCTCCGCGCAAAGCGCTTCGGGATTCGCGCTTGGGAGCGGCCCGGCGCGCTCACTGGACGACCCTCCGCGCTGCGCGCTCCGGGATTCGCGCTTGGGAGCGGCCCGGCGCGCTCATGCAGCCCCCCGCGTCACGCGGTCGAGCGGGCTGTCGTGCATCGACAGCTCGCGTTTTACGCGTTCGTCGTGGTCGAGCATTTCGCGCACCAGCGGCAGCAGCGCGCGGGCGAGCTGCTGCAGCGCGGCGGCGTCCTGCCAGCCGCCGCTGTCCCAGGCCTGCACGTGGCTGGTCAGCGATCCGATGCGCAGGTCGACCGGGTCCATCAGAACAGGCTCCCGATGGCATTGGCCGCGTCGCCGATGGCGTTGGCCAGCGCGGCGGCGCCGCCCATCGGCACCAGGCCCTCGTGCACGAAGGTGAGCGATTCGATCGCGATCGTGGAGGTCTGTGCGTTCAGCGCCGGGCCGCTCCATTTGGTGGGCAGCGCGCGCCGGAAGCTCCACACCGCGAAGGGCTGGTGCGAGGCGTCCAGCAGCGTGATCACGCCGTCCTTGCGTTTGCCGATGCCCTGCGCGAAGCCGCCGAGCCAGTCGTACAGGTCGGTGCGGCGCGTGATGCCCTTCTTCAGCGTGACCTCGCCGAACTTCACGCGCTTCGGGAACTTCAGCACCAGGCCGTTGTTGCCGCCTTCGTTCCAATCCTCGGTTTCGAGCGACATCTCCAGGCCCGCGCACTCCTGGAAGCCGGCCAGCGGGTTGGCCACCAGCGGCGACAAGGAGATCGAGGTCAGCAGCTTGCCGGTGCCGGCGGCCGCGTCGGTCAGCGAGAGCTGGAAGTTGCAGCCCAGCACGGGGTCGGTGCGGCCGGTCATGTCAGTACCGCCCGGCCGTCCCGAAGGGACTGAGCGCCCCTTCGGGGGGCAGCGAACTAAGTGAGCTTGGGGGCCTCATGTCATTGCTCCTGGGCCTGGCCGCGCGCGTACAGCTCGACCTGCGGCGTGCCCGCCTGGCGACCGATGCGCAACACGATGAACTCGGCCGGCGCCGCCGGTGCGATGCCCACCTCGGCGAGCAGCCGGCCGGCGTCCATGCCTTCGGGCGGGTTCAGCGTCTCGTCGCAGCGTGCGTAGAACGAGGTGGCCTCGGTGTCGCCGGCGAACGCGCCCTGCTCGTGGAACAGGCGCAGGATCGCCCGCAGCGTGGCCTCGATCTGGGCGCGCAGCGTGGCGTCGTGCGGCTCGAAGACCGTCCAGCCGAGTGCGATGTCGCAGGCCTTGCGGATCGTCAGGATCAGGCGCACCACGTTGATGAAGCGGTAGGCGCTGTCGTGGCTGAGCGTGCGGGCGCCGCACACCGTGGCACCGGCCGGCCGCTCGACGCGCAGCGCGTTGACATGGGCCTCGTTCCACAGCGCCCAGGTGGTCTCGTCGATCGCACGCGAGGTGCCCACCACATCAGACAGCCGGCGCAGCGCGGGTGCGCGCTGCACGCCCTCGGCCAGGTCGGTGGCGGCGATCGCGCCCAGCACATGGCCGCAGCCGGGCACCAGCCGGGTGGCGCCGGCCTCGCGCGGGTCGGCCACGCGCAGCCACGGTGCATACAGCGCGGCGCAGCGGGCGTCGAAGCGCGCGCGCCACGCGATCACATCGTCGCGCGTGCGCTCCGGCAGCGCCAGCGGCAGCGGCACGCCCAGCAGCGCGAAGCGGTCGCCCGCACGCTCGCACAAGGCCACCAGCGCGGCCTGCACGCGGGCCACCTCGTCTTCGGAGAACGGGCCCGGCACCTCACCGGCATCGGCGGGCGGGCGCGCGGCGCGTGGCGGCGCCGGTGGCGGGCAGGCGCGGCAGGGGTCGGCGGCCGGCGGCACCGGCGCCAGGTGCTCGGGCAGCGGCGCGGGCCGGATCAGCAGGTCGGGCAGCGCGAGCAGCGTGATCTCGTCGATCAGCATCAGCGCGCGCAGGCCGCGGGTCTTGCGCGTGCGCACGACATCGCTCTCGCCGGGCGCGGCGTCCTCGCCGATGA
Source organism: Burkholderiales bacterium (assembly GCA_016213205.1). Lineage (GTDB taxonomy): Bacteria > Pseudomonadota > Gammaproteobacteria > Burkholderiales > Burkholderiaceae_C > Pseudaquabacterium. Next base: position 10,030 of record JACRAZ010000098.1, on the reverse strand, counting down.
ACTCGTCGGCCTGCAGGTCCGCCAGGCCATCGCCGCCGCCGGCCAGCACGAGCGTGTCGCCCGGCGTCACGGCCAGCGGCAGCACCGGCAGGGCGGGGTCCTCGATCAGCCCGTGCGCCACCACCGGTGGCGGCGGCTGCGGCACCTCCGCGTTGCCGGGCACCGTGGCCGGCAGCACCGGCGCGCGCAGCACCGCGCCGAACCAGCGCGGGTGCTGCGGCGCCGGGTGCAGGTTGGCGTGGCTGGCGATGACCTCGCCGCGCTCGCTGACCACCAGGCCGTAGGCCACGCGCACCAGGCGCAGTGGCCGCGTCGGGTCGATGCCGGTGAGCGCGTGTTCGCCCGGGCGGCGCAGCGCCGGATCGGGGTGCACCCAGTACAGCGTGCGCGTGCCCGCTTCCACCGCCGCGACCACGCGGTGCAGCACGGTCGCGTCCTGTTCGATGCGCACCAGTTCGGCCGCCGCGAAGCCGGCCACCGAGGCGCAGACGCTGGCCCGCGGATCCGCCGTGGCGGCACTGGTGGTGACCACGGTGCCCGAAGCCGACCAGCGCAGCCGCAGCGTGTTGCCCCAGCCGCCGGCCGAGGAGGCGGCGAACCCCAGCACCGGCCGGCCGGCGCTGTCCTGCACCACCGCGCGCGCGGCGCGTGCGGCGTTGGCCGGCGGCTCGACGCCGAAGCTGCGGTGCGCGGCCCGCACCACCCACCGGCGGCGGCCGCCGTTCTCGAAGAAGCCGCGTGCGGCCCAGGCGGCGTAGCCACCCTCGATGAAGCCGCCGAAGTGCGCATGGAACTGGCGCATCGATTCCACCGGCACCGGCGTGTCCAGCGGCCCGCGCTCGGTGAGGCCGACCAGGCCGGCCACGTCGGTGCGCAGCACGACCGACGGCGGGCGGGCCGCGTCGCGGCGCTCCAGCGCGACGCCCGGGGTGCGCAGCACGGACATGCTCATGCGCCCTGGGACTCGAGTTCCATCGTGAGCCCCTCGTGCACCACGTCCATCGCCTCGATCGCGATCTCGTTGCCGGCCGCCTTGAGCATCGGCCCGTCGATCTTGCTGATCCAGGCGTTGACGAAGTTCCAGCGCATCACCGGGCGGCGGGCCTCGTTCAGCAGCACGATGCTGCCGTTGTAGCGCTCGTCCGCGCCGTTGGCGATGCGCGCGTACCACTGCCACAGCCGGTCGTCGGGCGTGTAGCCGCGGCGCATGGTCAGGTTGCCGTACTTGCGCAGGCCGGCGAGCTTGCGCACGTTGTTGAAGCGCTCGTTGCCCTCGCGGTACTCGACGACGTCGCCATCGACGGCGATGCCGCTGACCTCGCTGAACGCGATGCTGCCCAGCCCGAGGAAGTTGACGTCGAAGTTGAAGTTGCGGAGCGGGTTGATGCGGGTGGCCATGTCGGCGGCTCCTTCAGCGCTGGGCGTCGGCCGTCCACAGGCCGATGCGGAAGATCACGTACTCGGCGGGCTTGACCGGCGCGACACCGATCAGGCAGATCAGGCGCCCGTTGTCGATGTCGTCGCGGTTCATCGTGGTGTCGTCGCAGCGCACGAAGAAGCCTTCGTCCGGGCTGTTGCCTTGCAGCGCGCCGTCGCGCCAGAAGGTGGTGAGAAAGTCGGTGATCGCGCGCCGCAGCGCCGCCCACAGCGCGGGCCCGTTGGGCTCGAACACCACCCACTGCGTGCTGCGGTCGATCGAGTCCTCGATCTGGATCAGCAGCCGGCGCACGTTGACGTACTTGAGCGCCGGGTCGCTGGTCATGCAGCGCGCGCCCCAGACGCGCATCGCGCGTCCCTGCGCGCGGAAGTCGCGCAGCACGTTGATGTTCACCGGGTACGGGTTCAGCTGGTCCTGCTCGGCCTTGGTGAAGCTGCGCGACAGGCCCGTGATGCCGCGCACCACCTCGTTGGCCGGCGCCTTGTGCACGCCGCGTTCGTTGTCGCTGCGTGCATAGATGCCCAGCACGTGGCCCGAGGGCGGCACCGGCAACTGGCGCGCCACCGCGATGGACGTGGGATACGGGTCGGGGATCAGCACCCACGGGTGGTAGAGCGCCGCGTAGGAGCTGTCGAACTGCTGGCGGTGCACCTGCACGTCGACCAGCGTGTCGGCATTCGGTGCCGGGCCGTCGAGCACCGCGAAGCGGTAGCGCATCAGCTCGCAGTGGTCGATCACGGCCTGCTGCAGGAAGGCGCTGGTCTGGCCCGGCACCGAGACCAGCGCCACGGTCAGCAGGTTGCGCAGTGTCTGCAGGCCGGTGCGCTGGGTCGGCTCGTTGCTGTCGGTGCCGATGTACATCGCGTCGCCCATCGCCGGCACCTGGTCGTCGCCACCGGCCAGCGCCAGGCGCGCCGGGCGCACCAGGCCCGAGGGCAGCACGTCCACCAGCGGCTCGGGGCCCAGGCGGATGGCCTCGCGCGCGGTGGACGGTGCCGCTGCGGCCAGGTCCCGCACCCGCACGTAGGACGAGCCGCCTTCGCTGCGGCGGTCGCTGCGGCGCACCGGTTCGCCGTTGTCGTCGACGTCGTTGCCGGGCGTGAACGTGACGCCGACCAGCCGCTCCACATAGCGGCTGTGGCGCGGGTCCATCGACACGTGGCGGAACACCTCCTGGTCCAGCAGGTCGTCGTCACGCGAGGGTGTCGCCGGGTCGGGCCGGCGGCGCAGCATGACGAAGAGGGCGAACTCGCGCGAGCTCACCCGCACGCGCTGGCCCAGCATCGCGGCCGCGCCCACCGCGCCCATGTGCACGGCGGTGAGGCCGGGCGGGTCCAGCAGCACCAGCCGTGTGGCGCGGTCGACGCGCCGCACCTTGAGCAGGCCGTCCACCCCGCTGCCGTCGGGGTTGCGCATCTCCAGCACCGTGCCCGCCTCGACGCCGGTGATGGACTGCAACTGCAGCGACGAGAACATGCCAGGCCCTGGTGGCGGGTTGGCATTGAGCACCTCGGTGCTGGCGGCCAGGCCGCTGGCCTCGTTGGCCGCGCCCACCAGCAGCCGGTTGCCCCAGGCGCCGGGGTCGAGCGCGACGATGTCGAACAGCGGCTGGCGCTCCACCACCGGCAGCCCGACCGCGTGGCTGAAGCCGAGCGGGGCGTCCAGCACCAGCTCACGCGGCGCTGCGGCGGCGAAGGCGGCGCCGGCGCGTGCATAGGCGCGCGAGCCGTCGGGCAGCGTGAGGCGCAGCACCTCGCCGGCGGCCAGGCCGCTGCCGTTGCCGATCACGAGCTGCGTGGCACCGGCGGGTGCGTCGAGCACCACCAGCACGGGCTGGACCGCGTTGTCGGGCGTCACCGTCTGGCGGCGCAGCGTGCTGGCCGCCGCGTGGGGGGCGGTGAGCGCGCGTTCCAGCAGCAGGGTGCCGGCATCGGGCGCGGGGCCGCGTTCGCCCGGCACGGCGCGGACCACGGCAACCTCGTCGGTGCCGAGCCGCAGTACGTCACCGGGGGCCAGGCCCTGGCGATCGGCCAGCGCGATCGACACGGCGCCGGCCGTCGCGGCGGCGGTGAGCGCCTTCGGCGCCAAGGTCACGGCGCCCACCGGTGCCCAGGGCAGCGCCGTGCGCAGTGTCACCTCGGCGCTGGCGGCGTCGATCAGATCGACGAAACGTGTCTCGAAGGCCACGCCGTCGCTGAAGGTCAGCGCCATGCCGGGCGCCAGGTGGGAAACGTCGTCGAGCTCGACCACCTGGTTGCCGGCGGCGACCGCGACCACCGTGCGGTCGTCGTCGGCGAGCGTGACACGCTGCGCCAGCGTGCCGGCGCTGGCCGCGGCCTGCAGCGGCGGGTCCAGCGCCAGCGTGGCCAGCGTGCCGATGGCCGCGGCCTCGGGATGCGCGGCCCCGAGGTCGATGACGATCACGTTGGTGTCGGTCGAGAAGGCGCCGGGCAGGGGATCGTCGACCGGGTAGACCAGCGTGTCGCCGACATTGGCGGGCACGGCCAGCGTGCTGGCGGTGCCGCCCGCGGTGTCGAGGAAATTGGCCAGCGAGGCCGCCGGCAGCCCGGTCTGCAGCGGGCGTGCCAGCCACACGCGCACATCGGCGCCTTCGGCCGCGGCGCGCGTGGCGAACACGTAGTCGCTGATGCCGTTGTCGAGCAGTTGCAGCAGCAGCCAGCTGGCCGCCGCGGTGCCGGCGGGCAGCAGGCCGAGCAGCACCGCGGCACCCGGGCCGGTGAGCACGAGTTCGGTCGCGCCGGCGACGGCGTCGCCCACGGTGGTGAAGTCGGACTCGCCGGCCACCGGGAAGTTGGGGAGGTCGGGCGCGGGCACCAGCACGACGACGGGCGCGGCGCTGGCGTGGCCATGGCGCAGCGGCGCACCGAGCGCGACGTGGCGCGCGTTGGCGCCGATGGTCTGCAGCGCGTGGTATTCGCTGCGGCTGCCGTTGCCGATGCGCAGGTCGTCGCCGGCGGCGAAATTGGCCGGGTCCAGCACGTACAGCGCCGGTGGCGTGGCCAGGCTGGCGCTGCCCTGCTGCGCCGGGCGCAGCAGCACCGTGTTGCCGGGCGCCGCGGCGGCGGGGTCGGCGTACATCGCGGTGCGCATCGCGAAGCTCGCCTCCAGCGGCAGCACGCGCGTGACCCACATGCGCTTGCCGCCGTTGGTGAAGAAGGCATCAACCGCATGCGGCAGGTGGTGGTGGGTGTGGTCGCCATCGCTGAACTCGGCAGCGGGCAGCGTGCCGCCGAAGACGCGCGCGAACTCGCCATTGCTGGTCACGAGCTGCGGCGTGTTCAGCGGGCCGCGCTCGGTGACGCCAACGACACCGGCGGTGCTGGTGCCGACGCCTTCGATCGGTCGCGGACCGGCAACCTCCTCGACGTAGACACCGGGGGACAGGTACTCGGGCATGGCAGGTCTCCGTGGGTGGTCGGCGCGTCACTCGAGGGCGAGTGCGAGCCGCGGCGCGGCAGGATCGACGGCGACGATCGGACGCGCGTCGGCGATGGCGGGGTGCTGCACGAGCAGCCGCACGAGGGCGATGCGCGCGATCGGGGGCAGCGAGAAGTGGCCATCGGCATCGGTGGTGGCCGACAGCAGTGCGACACGCGCGTACTCGGGCGCGGTGAGGCCGTCGTCGATCTCGGCCCAGGCGCCGTCGGCCAGCGTGGGCGCGGCGGTCAGGAAGACCGTCGGATCGCCGGGCAGGGCGTCCCGGTCGAGCGTCGCGTTGGCGACCACCGGCTGCGGCGTGGCGATCGCGCAGCGCACGCCTTCGCGGTGCCGGCGCGTGGTGGGGTGTTCCAGCGTCACGCGCACCGGCAGGTCGGGTGCGCTGGCCGGCGTGACGGCGGCGATCACCAGCACCTCGGTGGCGGCGGGCGTGTCGATGTCGATCGCCAGCGCCGTGCCGGCGGCCACGCCGTCGCCGTTGGACAACTCGAGCTGGGTTGCGCCGGGCTCCTGCGGCGTGCGCAAGGTCTGCACCACCGCCGCGAAGGCCAGCGCGCGTTCGCGCAGCGTGGTGCCCGCGGGGCGCTCGGCACGCAGTGGGGGCGACAGCGTGATCACGTCCGGCGGCTCGGCCAGCGCCGGGGCGATCCAGTACGGTGGTGGCAGCTGCGACCAGACCGCATCGAGTACCACCGTGGCGCCCGCCAGGGGCAGCAAGGCGGGCATCGCGTTCTGCAGGATGCGGCCCGCGAGGACCACGCCCTCGCGGTGCAGCGCGACGTCGCCCAGGTCCACCGGTGCGAAGCTGGCCGGGAAGCCGGCGATCGGGCCCAGCGTTGCGTGCAGCGTGCGGGGCAGGAAGCCGCTGCGCCGCACTTCGAGCGACAGCGCGGCGCCAGCGAGCGCCAGTTCGGGCAGCACGCGGGCCGGTGCTGCGACCAGCCCCACCAGGCCATCGGCGGTGGCCCGTGTCGCGACATCGGTGCGCGATGCGCGCAGCGCGAACGGCGCCGCGACGGGATCGCCGCTGATCTCGTCGACCAGGCGTGCGCGCAGCAGTGCGCGCATGCGCCCGCCAGGCAGCGCAGGCGTGTCGCTGTCGAAAAGCCAGTCGTGGCCGTTGGCGTTGACGCTGCGCTGGACCATGCTCAGGCTCCGACGCGGCGCGCCACGCCGAGCTCGGCCAGCAGCGAATCGACCGGCACGGCAGGCACCGGCTGCAGGCCGGACTCGATGGGCACCACGCTGACCTCGTAGGACACGCACAGCTGGTAGGGCACCTCGAGCGCGTCCCAGACCCGGGTGATGTGGTCCAGCGGCAGCGGTTCGAGCTGGATGAAGAACTCATCGGTGCTGCCGCTCAGGCCGTCGACGAACTGGTGGCCGGCCAGGCGCGGACTGTCGTGCAGCACCTGCAGCGATTTGCCGAGGATCAGCTGCTCGAGCTCGCCGGCCTGCGCGCGTGTCTGGTGGTCGACGCGCGGCGTCAGCAGGTAGTGCAGGCGCAGCGGCAGCGGGTGCGAGGGCAGGCGGTCGGGCGCGGTGCGGCGCGGCGGCAGGTTCAGCGTCTCGGCATCACGTTCCACGAGGTACAGCCACAAGGACACCCCCTCCAGCTCGCGCGCGGCGAACTCCTCGGGGTTGTTGAGGTTGACGACGAAGGTGCCGATCGCGGTGGGCGAGGGGTCCAGCGGATCGAAGAAGGGCGACAGGTCGATGTCATCACGCAAGGCCTGCTCGAGCATCAGGCGCAGGCTGTTGCTGCAATCGCGCAGGGCCGACTTCATGCGTTCGCCCCGTCACGGCTGCGGCGCATGCCAGAAGAGCTCGCCGGAGGGCAGGCTGCGCACGCGCAGCAACCCTTCCTCGACCAGGCGTGCGAGCGCACGCTCGAGGGTGCCGGGCGGCAGCGCGGCCGCTGCCTCGCCCAGCCACCAGAGCTCGATGCCGCAGGCGGTGTCGCCCGCTTGCGGGTGGCGCCGCAGGTGGTCACGGAGCATCTCGCACGCGGCGTCGAACAACGCGTCGGATGCTGGGGGAACGGTCGGTTTGGCAGTGTCATTGGCCATCACGGGGTGGGCTGCGCCTGCCTGCTTACGCGAAGTCCGTGCCAGCACCCGCAAGGGTGCGCTGCAGAGGCAAGGCGGGGGGCAGCGCCCGCGTGCCGTGGGTCGGCGGCGACCCGGCGGCGGGAGCGTGCGCCGGGGCCTACGCCGGGCCGGTGCCCGCGCGTGCCGGCAGACCCGGGGTGGGCCGCCGGCGGCCCGCCTCGCGCTCGACGAACTGGCCGAAGGCCTCGAGCAGCGGCGCGGCGTCGAAGCCCGGGCCCTCCAGCGCCGCCAGTGCCTGCAGCGTGGCTTCCAGCGTCGAGACCTGGTCGGCGCGGCGGGCCGCGCGGATCGCACGGTAGCGGGTGGGCGCCGGTGCGGCCAGCGACAGCCGCGGCAACGCGGCCAGCGCCGGGTGCTCGAGCAGCATGCGCAGGCTCTTGCGCCAGGTGGCGTCGATCACCACCAGCCGCAGCGGCGCGCCGGCGGTCGGGCCGGGTGCCGCGGGCGCGGGCGCGGCAGGCACGTCCGGGTAGAGCAGCCGCGTGTCATGCCCGGGCCGCTGCAGCAGGGCCTGCAGGGCCCCGGGCGTGAAACGCTCGCCGACGATCACCTCGCAGTGCGCGAGCGACAGGCGCAGCAGGGCCACGCTGTTCTTCGCCTGGCGCTGCTCCTGCGGGTGCTGCAGCACCAGCACCTCGGTGCGATGGGCGGTTGGCCGCGCCAGCGCGCACAGGCAGGTGGCCTGCGGGCGCAGGCAGCGCGGGCAGGCCGCGCGGCGCGTTGGTGACGATCCGTTCACCCGGGCATGGTCGCACGGCACGCGCGTGCCGTGCCCAGCCGCGCGCCCCTGCGGCGCTGCCCCGGTGCGGGCACTCAGAACACCAGCGCCGGATCGCTGAGGCTGCCGACCAGCTGGATCACCACGTTGGCGCCGCTGCCGCCGTCGAGCACGTCGGTGCCCGGGCCGCCGATCAGCACGTCGTCGCCCGCGCCGCCGGTCAAGGTGTCGTTGCCGTCGCCGCCCACCAGCACATCGTCGCCGTCGCCGCCATGGCCGGTGAGCAGCATGCCGCTGGCCTGCAGGCCGCTGGCCTCCAGCACGTCGGCGCCGCCCAGCAGGTTGACGATCAGCCGGTCGAGGCCGGCTTCGAAGCCGGTGATGGTGAGCTGCGTCGCGAGGCCGAGCACGACCACGGTGCCGGCGCCCCCGTTGACGACGACGACATCGTCGCCGCTGGTCGCGTTGACGGTCACCGTGTCGGCCTGGCCGTCGCCGGCGCCGCCGCTCGCGGCGAGGTCGATCTTCACCTCCGTGACGTCGGTGCCGCTCAGGTCGTTGACGACGATGTTGTCCGCACCGCCGAGCGCCTTGAACTCGATGGTCTCGGTGTCGTTGAGGTCCATCACCACGTTCGCGACATTGCGGAAGAAGACGGCGCGGCCACCGTTGGCGCTGATGTCGATGTTCTCGGACACATTCGCGCCGTTGAACAGCATCGTGTCGCTGCCGGCCTGGCCTTCCAGGATGTCGTTGTCGTCGCCCGGGTTCCAGACGAAGCTGTCGTCGCCGGCGCCCATCAGCGCGGTGTCGTTGCCGTCGCCGCCGTTGAACAGGTCGTTGCCCTCGCTGCCGAGGAAGACATCGTTGCCGAGGCCGCCGTTCATCGTCAGCAGCATCGCGCCGGCCTCCAGGCTGGCGGCATTGATCACGTCGTTGCCGCCCTGGCCGTTGAGCACCAGGCGGTCGCCGGCATCGGTGGAGAACAGGTTCACCGCGGCGGCGAGGCCGAACACGGTGACGCCGCCGCTGTCGCCGGCCACGCCGAAGTTGTCGTCGGCATTGCTGGCATTGGCGGTGACGCTGTCGAGCTGGCCATCGGCGCCGCCGGCGCTGCCCCGCAGGTCGAGGTCGAGGCGGGCCGTGTCGGTGCCGGCGAGGTCGCCGATGACGATGGTGTCCGCGCCGCCGAGGGCCCGGAACTCGATGCGCTCGACGTCGTCCAGGTCCATCGTCACGTTGGCCACGTCGCGCAGGAAGAGCACCCGGCCCCCGTTGGCCACGACATTGACGGACTCGGTGGCGTTCGAGCCGAAGAACAGCATCGTGTCGCTGCCGGCCTGGCCTTCGAGGGTGTCGTTGCCATCACCCGGGTCCCACTGGAAGACGTCGTCGCCGGCGCCGAGGAAGGCGGTGTCGTCGCCGTTGTCGCCAAAGATGAAGTCGTTGCCGTCGCCGCCGATCAGCGTGTCGGCGCCCTGGCTGCCGAGCAGCGTGTCGTTGCCGGCGCCGCCGTCCAGCGTCAGCCTGATCACGCCGGCGGGCAGCGTGGTGGCGGTGAGGCTGTCGTTGCCGCCGAGGCCGGCGACCACCAGCGCATCGTTGGCGCCTTCGGTGCCGGTGAGGTCGACCCGGGCCGCGAGGCCGAGCACCGACACCGAGCTGCCGGCGCCGAACAGGTCGATCGTGTTGCCGGTGCCGCTGCCGTTGACGATCACGCTGTCGGCCAGGCCGTCACCGGCGCTGCCGCCGATCGTGCCCGAGAGCTTGACCACCACCGTGCCCACATCGGTGCCGCTGAGGTCGTTGACCGTCAGCACATCGGTGCCGGCCAGCGTGTTCAGCTCGAGCTTCTCGACATCGTCCAGGTCCATCACGATGTTGCCGAGGTTGCGCGTGAACAGCGCGCGGCTGCCGTTGGCCGAGAGCGCGAAGATCTCGTTGCCGGCGCTGCCGTTGAACAGCATCGTGTCGCTGCCGGCCTGGCCCTCGACCGTGTCGCTGCCGTCGCCCGGGTCCCACTGGAACAGGTCGTCGCCAGCGCCGAGGAAGGCGATGTCGTTGCCCTGCTGGCCGTCGATGAAGTCGTTGCCGTCGCCGCCCAGCAGCGTGTCGGCGCCGTTGCTGCCGCGCACGGTGTCGTTGCCGCTGCCGCCATCGACCGTCACACCCACCAGCGCGGCCAGGTTGCCGGTGGCGCTGAAGCTGTCGTCGCCGCCGTTCATGCGGACCACGAACTGCTCCATCGTGCCCGCGTCGATCGAGAACGGCGCGGGGTCGAGCCGGTCGAAGCGCACCCGGGCG
>JACRAZ010000097.1 GCA_016213205.1 Burkholderiales bacterium | reverse complement strand
CTGCGCGCGTCGAAACCTGCCGGGGCCTGCGCTTCTCGGCGCCGCTATGCGCCACGCGAGCCAGTGCCCTGCGACTCCCGGCACCACGGAGCAGTGGCGCGGCTCAACAGCCTCGGCGCGCTGGGTTGGGTCTGCGCATGGATCGGTGCATCGGCCCGGCGGCTGGCCGGCTGCGGCGCTGGCCCATAGCGGCGCCGAGAAGCGCAGGGCCCGCAAGGTTGCCCGCGCGCAGCGCGGGTCGGCGAGGACTGTTTGAGCTCCGTGGGGTTTGCTCACTTCGCGCAGCGAAGTGGGCAAACACCAAAGGGCGAGTTCCGCAGCCGCCTTGCGGGCCCGAGCATCGCAGGGAACCCCGGAGCGAAGCGCAGGGGCGCCAAGCGCTGGGCCAGCGCCGCAGCCGGCCAGCCGCCGGGCTCGCTCAGTCTCGACAAGCCAACAACCAAGACAAGAAGTCACCATCACCGCACCCGAGGATCCACAACCCGGTACAGCACATCGGCCGCCAGGTTCATCGTGATCACGATCAGCACCATCGCGAACACCACGCCCTGAACGACAGGAAAGTCGCGGTGGATCGCGCCGTTGACGATCAGGTTGCCCATGCCGGGAATTGCGAACACGGCCTCCACCACCACGGTGGCGGCCAGCAGCCGGTTGGCCAGCAGCGTGACCACGGTGATCATGTTCAGCGCCACGTTCTTCAGCCCGTGCTGCCACAGGATGCGCGCCGGGTGCAGGCCCTTGGCATGCAGCGTGCGCACGGCCTGGGAAGAAAGGATCTCCATCAGCGAGCTGCGCAGCTGCCGCGCGATTTCGGCCACGCCGCCGGCGGCCAGCGCCAGGCCGGGCAGCAGCGCGTGCTTCAGTGCCAGCACCGGGTCGGGCGACAAGGGCGCCGAGCCGGTGGCGGGCAGCCAGTTCAGCTGCAGCGCAAACAGCGCCACCAGCAGCATCGCGAGCCAGAAGTTCGGCACCGCCACGCCCACCGAGGCCACCGTCATCACGCTGCTGTCCACCCAGGTGCCGGGGCGGCTGGCGGCCAGCATGCCCAGCGGCACGCCGATCAGCAGCGCCAGCAGCAGCGCGATGGCCACGATCAGCAGCGTGTTGGGCAGGCAGCGCGCAATGCTGGTCATCACCGGCTCGCCCGAGAGCAGCGAGGCCGAGAGGTCACCGTGCGCGGCCTTCCACAACCAGTCGCCGTACTGCACCAGGAAGGGTCGGTCCAGGCCGTAGAGCGTGCGGATCTCGGCAATGCGCGCATCGGTGGCGTTCTCGCCCGCCAGCGTGACCGCGATGTCGCCGGGCACCAGCTTCAGCAGCCCGAACACCACGAAGGTGGCGAACACGATCACCGGCAGCGCCTGCGCCAGGCGGCGCAGGACGAGGCGGGACTTGCGGCTCACCGACATGGCGCGTCAGCCGAGGGACACATCCCAGAACTTGGGCTTGCCCAGGATGTTGGGCTTGAAGCCCTTCACGTTGGTGGCCACCGCATCCATCTCGAACTGGAAGGCCACCGGCGCGGCCAGCGCCTGCTCCATCACGATGCGCTGCAGCTTCGCGAACACCTGCTTGCGGTAGGCCAGGTCTTCCTTCGCGCGGCTGTCCAGCAGCAGCTGGCTCAGCTCTTCCGACACCTCGGAGCGCCCGGCGTTGTAGTACGCGCCTTTGCCGAAGGCCAGCGCGTAGGTCATGCTCGGGTCGGGGCGGCCGGTCCAGGCGGACATCAGCGCATCGAACTTCTTCTCGTTGCCGAAGAACTGGCCGCTGATCTCGGCGATGGTGCCGTTGGTGAACTTGGCGCGGATGCCGATCTTGCTGAGCTGGTCGATGATCACCTCGGCGCGGCGCACCGAATCCTGGTCGCTGTAGCCGCCGAAGCTGATGTCCAGCCCGTTGGCGTGGCCGGCCTCGGCCATCAGCTTCTTCGCGCGCTCCACGTCCTGCTTGGCATACAGCGCGGCCACGCCCTTGTCGTAGCCCCAGTGGGTGGAGGGCAGCAGCATGCCCGCGGGCTCGCCCACGCCGCCCATCGTGGCGTTGATGAACAGCTGCCGGTTCAGCGCGAGGTTGATGGCCTGTCGCACCTTCAGGTTGTTCAACGGCGCGCGGGCGTAGTTGAAGTAGATCATGTAGGTGTAGAGCGTGGGGCCGGTCACCACCGTCACGTTCTTGGCCTTGGAGGCGATCGGCGAATAGCGCGCCGACAAGCCGTAGGCCAGGTGGTTCTGGCCCGCCACCACCGAGCGCAGGCCGGTGGCCATTTCGGGGATGATGGAGATCTCCAGCCCGTCGAGCGCGGGCTGGCCGGCGCGCCAGTACTTGTCGTTGCGGGTGACCACGATCTTCTGGTTGTCGGCCCAGCTCACGAACTTCCAGCGGCCCGCGCCCACCGGGTTGCGGTCGTGCTGGTTGCCCAGCGTCTGCACGGCCTTGGGGCTGACCATCATGCCGGCGCGGTCGGACAGGATCGCGGGCAGCGCGGCATCGGGCTGCTTCAGCGTGAGCTTCACGGTGAGCGGGCCCGTCACCTCCACCGCGGTGATGTTCACCAGGTCGGCCTTCAGGTTGGAGCGCACGTCGCCGCGGTTGCGGTCGAGGTTGAACTTCACCGCCGCGGCATCCATCGGCGTACCGTCGTGGAAGCTGATGCCGGGCTTGATGGTGAGCACGAAGCTGTTGGCATCGGGCGTGGCCCACTCGGCCATGCCGGGCTGGGGCTTCAGCGTGGCGTAGTCCCAGTCCACCAGCGTGTCGTACATCGTCCACAGGAACACGTGGTCGGAGCCGGCGCCGCCGGTGGCCGGGTCCAGGCTCGAGGGGTTGGCCGGCGAGGCCACCTTCAACACACCGCCCTTGGCTTGCGCCAGCGCGGCACCGGGCCCGCCGAGGGCGGCCGCGCCCAGCAGCGCCAGCGCGTTTCGGCGCTTCAGGCCGATGGCCTGGGCCAGGTCTTCTCGGGTCACACCGGCAGCTTGCTCGTCGTTCATGGGGTCTCCTGGGGCAGGGGGGTGGTGGGGGTGGCCAGGTGGCAGGCCACCCAGTGCGAAGGCTGGAGTTCGCGCCAGGCCGGCATTTCGGCCGCACAGCGCGGCTCGGCCAGCGGGCAGCGGGTGCGGAAGCGGCAGCCCGAGGGCGGGTCCACCGGGCTCGGGATCTCGCCCTCGAGCACGATGCGCCGCCCGGTGCGCAGATGCGAGGGCAGCGGCACCGGCTCGGCCGAGAGCAGCGCGCGGGTGTAGGGGTGCAGCGGGGTCTCGGTGAGCGCCTCGGTGGGGCCCAGCTCCATCAGCCGGCCCAGGTACATCACCGCGATGCGGTCGCTGATGTGCGACACCACCGAGAGGTCGTGCGTGATGAACACGTAGGTGAGGCCGAACTCGCGCTGCAGGTCGGCAAACAGGTTCAGGATGTCGCCGCGGATCGAGACGTCCAGCGCTGCCACCACCTCGTCGCAGACGATCAGCCGGGGCTGCAACGTGAGCACCCGGGCGATGTTCACGCGCTGCTTCTGCCCGCCCGAGAGCTGGTGCGGATAACGCGCACCGTACTCGGCCGCCAGCCCCACGCGGGCCAGCGCGGCCAGCGCCACCTCGCGCTGCTCGGCCGCGCTGCTGCGGCCGGCGATCTGCAGCGGCTCCATCACCGCATCCAGGATGGTCATGCGCGGGTTCAGTGCCGCGTTCGGGTCCTGGAACACGATCTGGTGCTCGCGCCGGCGCCGGCGCAGCACGCGCGCGGGCAGCGTGGCCAGGTTCTCGCCATCGTGCAACACCTGGCCCGAGGTGGGCGCCAGCAGCGACACCAGCGCGCGGCCCAGCGTGGTCTTGCCCGAGCCGGATTCGCCGATCACGCCGAAGGTCTCGCCTGGGTGCACGCTGAAGCTCACGCCGTCCACCGCCTTCACGGTGGCGCGGCCGTCCTGCGTGGGGAACAGGATGCGCAGGTCGCGGGTTTCGAGCAGCGGGGCGGCAGTGCTCATGAGGCCTCTGCCATCGCCACGGCGCCCGGCAGTTGCAGTTCGTCGGCCCGCACGCAGCGCACGCGGCGATCGGTGTCGATCACGCGCATCGCCTGCTCGGCCTCGCAGGCCGGCTGCGCATGGCCGCAGCGGGCGCGGAAGCGGCAGCCGCCGGGCATCTCGGCCGGCGCGGGCACGCGGCCGGGGATGGAACCCAGCGGCGCGCGCCGCGGGGCCAGCCGGGGCAGCGAGCGCAGCAGGCCCGAGGTGTAGGGGTGGCGCGGGCGCATCAGCGCGGCGTCCACCGGCGCGTCTTCCACCACCTCGCCGGCGTACATGGTGACCATGCGGGTGCAGGTCTCGGCCACCACGCCCAGGTCGTGGGTGATGAACAGCAGCGCGGTGCCAGTGCGCTCGCTCAAGGTCCGCAGCAGGTCGGTGATCTGCGCCTGCACGGTGACATCGAGCGCGGTGGTGGGCTCGTCGGCGATCAGCAGCTTGGGCTCGTTCACCAGCGCCATCGCGATCATCACGCGCTGGCGCATGCCGCCGGACAGCTGGTGCGGGTACTCGTCGTGCCGGCGCTCGGGCAGCGGGATGCCCACCTGCGCCAGCGCGTGCACCGCGCGTTCACGCGCCTCGGCCTTGCTGATGGCGCGGTGGGCGCGCAAGGCCTCGCCGATCTGGTGGCCGATGCTGAACACCGGGTCCAGCGCGCTCATCGGTTCCTGGAAGATCATGCCGATGTCGCGGCCACGCATCGCGCGCATCTGCGGCGCGCTCAGCGTCACCAGGTCGCGGCCCTCGAACAGCACCTGGCCGCGGATGCGGATGTGCTCGGCGGGCAGCAGCCGCATGATGGCCAGGCCGGTCACCGTCTTGCCGCAGCCGCTTTCGCCGACCAGGCCGATGCGCTCGCCCGGCGCCACGCTGAAGCTGACGCCGCGGGTCACCGGCAGCTCGCCGCGGCTGGTGTGGAAGGCCACGCCCAGGTCGCGCAGTTCCAGCAACGCCGGTCCCATGCTCACGGCCGGTACTGCACCCGCGCCGGCACCGCCTTCAGCACATGCGCGGCGCGCTCGGCAAACTCACACAGCAGCGGCCGCGTTTCGCGCGGGTCGATGATTTCCTCCACGCCGAAGGTCTCGGCAGTGCGGAAGGGTGAGCGCATCGCCTGCAGGCGTTCGGTGATCTCGGCCAGCTTTGCGGCCGGGTCGGGCGCGGCTTCGATGTCGCTGCGGTAGGCCGCCTCGATGCCGCCTTCGATCGGCAGCGAACCCCAGTCGCCCGAGGGCCAGGCATAGCGGTAGCGCAGGCGCGAGGCATTGGTGTGCGCGGCCCCCGCCACGCCGAACACCTTGCGCACGAGGATCGAGCACCAGGGCACCGTGGCCTGGTACACCGCGCTCAGCGCCCGCGCGCCGTGGCGGATGGTGCCGGCGCGTTCGGCCTCGGGGCCGATCAGGAAGCCGGGGATGTCGACGAAGTGCACCACCGGCAGGTGGAAGGTCTCGGCCAGGTCCACGAAGCGCGTGATCTTCTGCGCCGCATCGGCTGTCCAGGCGCCGCCGTAGTGGTACGGGTCGCTCGCGAGCACGGCCACCGCGCGGCCATCCAGCCGCGCCAGGCCGGTGATGGCGGAGGCACCGAAGCCCTTGCCCATCTCGAAGAAGCTGCCGGCATCGACCACGCGCTCGACGATCTCGCGCATCTTGTAGACCTTGCGCCGGTCGGTCGGCACGATGTCGATCAGCCGGTCGTCGCAGCGGTCCGGCGGGTCGGTGTTGGCGATGCGTTCGCTCAGGTGATCCACCGAATCCGGCAGGTACGAGAGGAAGCGCCGCGCGTGCGCAAAGGCCTCGGCCTCGCTGGCCACCACGTCGTCGATGGCGCCGGCGCGGGCGTGCAGCTCGGGCGAGCCGAGTTCATCTTTCGTGAACACCCGCCCGGTGCGCGCCACCACCGGCGGGCCGGCGATGAACATGTGCGACTGGCCGGCCACCATCACCGAATAGTGGCTGGCCACCGCGCGTGCCGACGCGAAGCCGGCCACCGAGCCCAGCACCAGCGAGACCACCGGCACCGTGGCCAGGTTGGCGGCCACCCAGTCCCAGGCCGGGTTGGCCGGCACGTAGGTGCGGCCCTTGGCCTCCACCGTGCGCACCGAGCCGCCGCTGGCATCGATCAGGCGCACCAGCGGCAGGCGCAGCTCGTGGGCCATCTGCTCGCTCATCACCAGCTTGCCGCCGGTGGCGCCGTCCGAGGCGCCACCGCGCACCGTGAAATCGTCGGCGCCCACCACCACCGGCCGGCCGGCAATGCGGCCGCGGCCGAACACGAAGTTCGAGGCCGACAGGTCCAGCAGGTGGCCGTGTTCGTCGTACTCCGCCTGGCCGGTGGTGGAGCCGATCTCGCGGAAGCTGCCCTCATCGAGCAGCGCCGCGATGCGCTCACGCACCGTGAGCTTGCCGGCGGCGCGCTGGCGCTGCACCTTGTCCGGCGCGCCCATGCGCTGCACCAGCGCACGGCGGCGTTGCAGCTCTTCCACACTGGCGCGCCAGCTCATCGGGGGGGGCGAGGGGTCAATTGTTAACAATCGACAAGGTAACGAGCGCACCCCCACCCGGCAATGCGGGCATGCCCTGAGCCTGCGGCACCCGGTTTTTTGGAACGCTCACGCCCATGGACATTGCCGCGCCCGACACCACCGTGCCCGACACCGCCGGTGCAGATGCCAGCGCACTGCGCCCGGTGCGCCTGCACGCGCTGACACCGGCCGAGCAGATCGCCAAGCACCTGGGCCAGGGCATCCTGCAGGGCCGCTACGGGCCGGGTGACCGCATCGGCGAGCAGGCGGTGGCCGACCTGTTCGCGGTGAGCCGCGGGCCGGTGCGCGACGCGCTGCGCCTGCTGGAGAAGCAGGGCCTGGTCGAGATCTCGCCACGACGCGGCGCCTTCGTCGTGGCCTTCGTGCTGAACGACGTGATCGACAGCTTCAACCTGCGCGCCTCGCTGCTGGCGCTGGCGGTGCGCTACCTGGCGCGCAACCCGGACAAATCGGCACTGGCGCCGCTGGCCGAGCGGTTGGAAGAACTGCGTCGCCTCACGCAAGCCAAGGACACGCCGCTCACCGAGTTCGTCAAGGCCATCGGCCGCATGGGCACCGGGCTGATCCAGTGCTGCGGCAACCGGCAGTTGATCCAGACCTACCGCAACCTGCCGCACGATGCGGTGTGGCAGATGCTGTGGGTGACCCAGCAGCCGATGGACTACGACGCCCCGGCCCGCCGGCTGGACAGCCTGCACGACTACGAGCAGGTGCTGCTCGCGCTGCAGCGCGGCCACGCGGCCAAGGCCGAGGCCACGATGCGCAAGATCATGGCCGATTCCTGCCGCGAGGTGGTGCGCCACATGCGCCGCCCCGGCGACGCGGTGGACGCGTTCCGGCTGCAGGCGCTGTAGCGCGGGTCAGCGGTCGCACATCGTCACGGTGTGCGAATCCATGCGGTAGGTGCCGGTGTCCATGTCGAGCGCGGCCATGATCAGCTTGTACTCACCGCCGGGAAAGGCCGTCCGGCGCAGAGAGGGCGGGCCGCTGCCGGCGGGCACCGCGATCCAGTCGGGCAGCCGCAGCGGGTCTTGCCGGTACAGGTAGCCGCTGGGCATGTTCAGCAGGGTCATGAGCGGCCGGACCTGGCCTTGCCACCAGGCCGCCTGCGCAAAGCCGTTGCCGAAGTCGTCCACGTAGTAGGTCCACAGGTCGGTCAGGCCCGGGTTGGCCAGGCCGAAGAAGACGGCGGTGTGCGGGCTGTCGACGCCGATGTTGCCCGCGAAGGCCGAGCCCACCTGCACAAACGGATCGGTGGGCGAGCTGCAACGCAGGTCCACCACCGGCAGCGCGCCGGGGCTGCTGACGAAGGGCCCGAAGTACACGGTGTAGACGGCGTTGAAGCAGGTCTGCGCCAGATCGCAGATGCGCAGCTCGATGCGCCAATCGCCATTGAAGGGGATGGCGAAGATGTCGTGGCCCTGCATCAGCCGGGTCGGGTCGGGCAGCCGGTGGATCACACGCGTGCGCGAGTCCGGCGACTCGTCCCGGAACGGCACGATGCCTTGCGCCAGCCGGCCCAGCGCGTGGGCCGTGGTGTCGGTGCCGGGCTGCGTGTGGCTGCCGCCGACCAGGATCTTCAACGTGCCGAAGTCCAGGTGGTCGCGCCCGTGCGGGTCGCGGATCACGATCTTGAAGCCCTGCCGCTCGAGGATGCTCTTGTGGAAGTCGAAGCCCCTGCCGGGGTCGGGCTCGATCGCGATGCGGTGGCTCACGGCGGGCAGCTCGAAGGTGCTGGTCCAGGACGGGATCGGCTGGTAGGTGGCCCGGATGCTGCTGTCGTCGTACTGCCCCGTCATCGTGGTGTCTGGCGTGTCGCCGAACTTCACCGTGAAGCGGCCGGCCAGGTCATGCGTGCCCGGCAGCGTGACGGTCTTGCCCGTCGGGCTGATCTGGCAGGTGGGCGGCGCGTTCGGCGGCGAGGTCACGTGGATGCTCAGCTGCGCAGCCACATAGCTCAGTGTCTTGTCGCCGAGCAAGGTGATCGTCAGCGCCGCCTGGCCGCTGCACAGGTTGGAGCCGAAGCTGTTGCTGGTGGTGTAGGTGACGCCGTAGCTGCCGCTGTACTCGATGGGGAACTCAAGCGCCCAGGCCGCCTGTAACGGGGCGAGCCCCAGGCACGCGGCCACAAGGGCGCCGACCAGGGATGCGGGGTTCATGGCAGGCTGCCTTCCGCTGTGCGCGAGATTGCGTTGCACCAAGCTACGCCCCACCACAGGGGGGTGCAAGCCCGGGGGTCAAAGGCCGGGCAAATTGGCCTGGCCAACAGCCCTGTTCTTGCCGCGGCGCATGGCGCGCTGCCCGCCATCCGGTGCAGACTGCGCGGATGGACAAACACTACCTCACCCCCCTGCTCGCGCCCGGCACGGTGGTGGTCTTCGCCGGTTCGCCCGAAGACTGCCCGTCCGGCGGGCAGGCGCATGCGTTGCACCAGGCCTTGCGGGCCCAGCGATACAGCGGCACGCTGGCCTTCGTGGACACCCACACCAGCGGCACGCTGGCCGACCTGGCGCAGACGCGCGCCGACCTGGCCGTGATCGCGCTGCCGCCGGCCGAGGTGGCCGCCGCGCTGGAGATCGCCGGCCGCATGGCCTGCCGCTCGGCACTGGTGATCTCGGCCGGCATCGACGCCACGCTGGCCGCCGAACTCAAGCGCATCGCCCGCCGCGAGGGCGTGCACCTGCTGGGCCCCAACTGCCTGGGCCTGCAACGCCCGGCGCTGGGCCTGAACGCCAGCGCCGCCGGGCCGCTGGCGCAGGCCGGGCCGCTGGCGCTGGTGTCGCAATCGGGCGCGCTCACCGCGGCCATGCTCGATTGGGCGGCACGCAACGCGGTGGGCTTCTCGTCGGTGGTGTCGCTGGGCCCGAACACTGCGGTGGACATCGCCCAGGTGCTGGACTTCCTGGCCAACGACGCGGCCACGCAGAGCATCCTGGTCTACCTGGAAGGCATCGGCAGCTCGCGCCGCTTCATGAGCGCGCTGCGCTCGGCCGCCAACGCCAAGCCGGTGGTGGTGCTGAAATCGGGCCGCAAGCCCGCGGGCAACGAGGCCGCGCAAACCCACAGCGGCGCCACCGTCGGCAGCGACGAGGTGTTCGATGCCGCGTTGCGCCGTGCCGGCGCGGTGCGGGTGCGCAGCTTTGTCGAGCTGTTCTCGGCCGCCAAGTGCCTGGCCTCGCGCTACCGGCCGGTGGGCAAGCGGCTGGCCATCGTCACCAACGGTGGCGGCCCTGGCGTGCTGGCGGCCGATTGGGTGAACGAGATCGCGCTGGTGCTGGGCAAGCTCTCGCCCGAGACGGTGGCCACGCTGCAGCCGTTGCTGCCGCCGCTGGCCTCGCTGTCGGACCTGATCGATCTGAGCGAAGCCGCCGACGCCACGCACTACCGCGCCGCGATCGAGGCCGCGGGCCGCGACACCCAGGTCGACGGCGTGCTGGCGATCCACTCGCCCAAGCCGGGCGGCGATGCGATGGCGGTGGCCGAGGCCCTGGCCGAGCTGAAGCGCGGCTTCGGCAAGCCGCTCTTGGCCTGCTGGATGGGCGATGCCTCGGTGGCCGGCGCGCGCCAACGCCTGAATGAAGCGGCCATCCCGAGCTTCCGCACCCCCGAGGCGGCGGTGGGCGCCTTCGGCAACATCGCCTCGTTCTACCAGAACCAGCTGCTGCTGCAGCAGACGCCGCCGCCCTTGTCCGCGCTGGCCAAGCCCGACATCGAGGGCGCGCGCCTGGTGATCGAGAGCGTGCTGGCCGAGCGGCGCCACGTGCTCACCGAGATGGAGTCGAAGACGCTGCTGTCCTCCTTCCACATCCCGGTGACGCAGACCATCCTCGCGCGCAGCCCGCACGAGGCCATGATGACGGCCACCCAGCTGGGCTTCCCGGTGGCGCTGAAGATCGATTCGCCCGACATCAGCCACAAGTCCGATGTGCAGGGCGTGGCGCTGAACGTGATGAACGGCGCCAGCGCCCGCGACACCTACAGCGACATGGTCGAGCGCGTGACGCGGCTGCGGCCGGAGGCCCGCATCAACGGCGTCACGGTGCAGCGCATGGCCGCCGCCCGGCGCGGGCGCGAGGTGCACGTGGGCCTGGTGACCGACGACCCCTTCGGCCCGGTGATCGTGTTCGGCGCCGGCGGCACGATGATCGAGCTGATCGACGACCGCGCGATGGAGCTGCCGCCGCTGAACCAGTTCCTCGCGCGCCGGCTGATCGAACGCTCGCGCGTGGCCGAGACGCTGGCCGACTGGCGCGGCGCGCCGGCGGTGAACATGGACGCGCTGGAGCAGGTGCTGCTGCGGGTGTCTGAAATGGTGTGCGAGCTGCCGCAGCTGCGCGAGATGGACATCAACCCCATCATCGTGGACGAGCATGGCGCGGTGGCGGTGGATGCGCGCATCGTGATCGACGGCGCGGCGCCCATCGTCGGCGGCCGCGGCCAGCGCTACCAGCACCTGGCGATCCTGCCCTACCCGGCGCGCTACGAGCAGGTGTTCCCGATGCGCGGCGGCGGCGAATACACCGTGCGTCCGATCCACCCCGACGATGCGCAGATGCTGCAGGCCCTGGTGCAGAGCCTCTCGCCCGAGAGCCGCTACTTCCGCTTCATCACCGCGCTGACGAAACTGCCGCCCTCGATGCTGGCGCGCTTCACGCTGATCGACTACGACCGCGAGATGGCGCTGGTGGCGGTGTACAAGGACCGCCAGGCCAATGCCGAGGGCGAGATCACCGAGACCGAACGCATCATCGGCGTCTCGCGCTACATCACCAACCCGGACCAGAGCAGCTGCGAGTTCTCGCTGGTGGTGGCCGACGATTTCAGCGGCAAGGGCCTGGGCACGCGGCTGATGGAAAGCATCATGGCCGTGGCGCGCGACAAGGGCCTCTCCGAAATCGATGGCCTGGTGCTCAGCAGCAACTCGGGCATGCTGCGGCTGATGCGCAGCCTGGGCTTCACCGTGAAGCCCTTTGCCGAGGACCCGGACTTCAAGCTGGTCACGCACGCGTTGTGAACGCCGGCGCATCCGGCCGGCGCCTGCCGGCCGGACGGCCGCTCACTTCAGGTGCTTTCGGAAATCGGGCTTGCGCTTTTCCTTCAGCGCCGCCACGCCCTCGCGCGACTCTTCGGTGTCGTAGTACAGCTTCAGCGCGTACAGCCCCATGCCGGCAATGCCGGCCTGGTGCGCGGTGTCCATGTTGAAGCTGCGCTTGGCGATGGCCAGCGCGGTGGGGCTGCGTTCACAGATCTCCTCGCCCCACTGCTGCACCACGGTGTCGAGCTGTTCGTGCGGCACGCACACATTGGCCAGGCCCATGGCCACCGCCTCGGCGCCGCTGTAGCGCCGGCACAGGTACCACATCTCGCGCGCCTTCTTCTCGCCCACCACCCGGGCCAGCAAGGCGGTGCCGTAGCCGGGGTCCACCGAGCCCATCTTCGGGCCCACCTGGCCGAACTGGGCCTTGTCGGAGCAGATCGTCAGGTCGCACACCGTGGCCAGCACGTTGCCGCCGCCGATGGCGTAGCCCTGCACGCGGGCGATCACCGGCTTGGGCACATCGCGGAGGGCGGCGTGCAGTTCCTCGATCGGCAGGCCGATGGTGCCGCGGCCGTCGTACTGGCCATCGTGCGCGGACTGGTCGCCACCGGTGCAGAAGGCGCGCTCGCCGGCGCCGGCCAGCACGATGGCGCCCACCGTCTTGTCGCGCCCGGCCTGGCCGAGCGCCACGATCAGCTCCTCGCAGGTCTGGCCGCGGAAGGCGTTCATCTTCTCGGGCCGGTTGATCGTGATCCAGGCCACGCCGTTGCGCAGCTCGTACAGGATGTCTTGGAAGCTCATGCGGGGTCTCCTCGCGGTGGGGTTCATGGCGCCGCGCCCATTCTGGACGCCCGGCCTGGACCGCCAGAACCCCTGGCCGCCCGGTGGTCGGCGGCGCGCGGCGAGCCGGGGGCGCGAGGCGGGATCAACCGCGCTGGAGGATGCGCGCCAGCACACCGGGCGCCCAGCGCTGCAGCCAGGGCAACCAGCGCGCCTTGCCGATGCGGATGTCGGCCTGCCCGGCGCGCAAGCCCGCGATCAGCTGCCGCGCGGCCTGCTCGGCCGGCAGCTTGCCGCGGCCGCGGCCCGCGGTCATCGGCGTGTCCACCAGCGGCATCACCGCCTCGACCACGCGCACCGGCGTGCCTTCCATCTGCACCCGCAGCGCCTGGGTGAACAGGTGCAGGCCCGCCTTGGTGGCGCTGTACACCGCCGCGCTGCGCTTGGGCGCATGGGCCAGGCCGGAGCTGAGGTTGACGATGCAGGCCGAACCCCGGGCCTGCAGGTGGTGCAGCAGGCTCTGCGTGAGGACCATCGGCGCGACCAGGTTCACATCGACCTCGTGGCGGATGCATGCGCTGTCGCAGCGGGCATCGTCCAGCCGCAGGTCGTTCTGGATGGCGGCGTTGTTGACCAGGCAGCCCAGCCCGGGGTGCTGCGCCACGAGGCGGGCCGCCAGCGCGGGCAGGCTGTCGATCTGGGCCAGGTCGGCCGCGCAGGGCGTCACCAGGGGGCTGTGCGCGGCCAGCGCCCGCAGGGCCTCGGGGTTGCGCCCGAGGGCGATGACCGGCACCCCCGCATCGGCCAGTTGCAGGGCCAGCGCACGGCCGATGCCCGAGGTGGCGCCGGTCACCAGTGTGCAGGGCAGCCGGGGAGGTGTTTGCTCTAATGCCGTGGTGTTCATGGTGGGGCGACTCTAGGCACCCCCGCCCCCGCTGACATCAACCCAGGTTAATCGGCCCATGGCCCACGGCACCGTGTTTCGCGACCTGCTGGCCACCGGCACCGGCACCGGCACCGAGCTGCCCGAGTGGCCGCGTGTTGCCCAGGCCCTGGTGGTGCGCCGGGTCGAGGCCGGCGGCACGGTGTTCCTGCAGGATGCCGAGCACCCCTATGTGTACGCGGTGGGGGCCGGCCTGCTCAAGCTGTGTTACCTGGCCGAGGATGGCACCGAGTGGATCAAGTCCTTTGCCAGCGAGGGCGGCTTCTTCGCCAGCATCGCCGCGCTGCAGCCGGGCGGGCGCACGAGCTTCATGGTCACGGCGATCGAGGATTCGGTGCTCGAGCGCCTGGACCACCGGCTGCTGGACGAGCTGTCGCAGCGGCACCTGGCCTGGTCGCGTGCGCTGCAGGCGATGACCCTGGCCTTCGCTGCGCGCAAGGAGGCCCGCGAACGCGCGCTGCTGACGCTGGATGCCCAGGAACGCTACCTCGCCTTCTGCGCGGCGCAGCCCGATCTGGCGCGCCGCATCCCGCAGAAGGACCTGGCCCGCCACCTGGGCGTCACGCCGGTGGGCCTGAACCGCATCGTGATGCGGCTGCGCCGCCTCGAGGGCGACCCGAAGGCCACGCGCGGCTGAGAAAACGCAGCGCGGTCTGTCGAATTGCACCGCGTCCGTTCGTCGTGCAGAGTCCACTGTTCCAGGAGATGCCCATGCCCCGCTACATGATCCAGGTCCGCGCCACCGCCATGAGCGAGGCCGGCGACTTCCCCGACGACCCGACGCTGGTGCAGCGCATGATGGCCTTCCACGACGAGATGGCCAAGGCCGGCGTGCTGCTCGATGGTGCCGGCCTGCAGCCCAGCAGCCAGGGCTTTCGGGTGCAGTACGACGCCGCTGGCCAGGCCCGTGTGATGGACGGCCCCTTCGCCGAGACCAAGGAGCTGATCGCCGGCTACACGCTGATCGACGTGCGCTCGCACGAAGAAGCGCTGGCCTGGGCGCAGCGCTTTCCGGCGCCGTTCCCGGGCCAGGACTGCTGCATCGAAGTGCGCCCGCTGATGGGCGGCATCGACCTGCCACCCGAGGATGCCGAGCGACTCATCCGCGAACAGCTCGCCGCGATCAAGCAGCGCGGTTGACGGTGTGGATGGTCTTGCCCTGCGCCAGCATCGCCACCAGCTGGGCGATGCGCCGGGCACGCGTCTGGGGCTTCACGGCTGTCTGGATGCGCCACAGCACCGCGTAGCGATTGGCCGCGTTGATCGTCGCGAAGAAGGCCTTGGCCCTTGGCTCGGCTTCCAGCGCCGCCAACAGGTCATCGGGCACCGCGGACGTGCGCGCGCCGTCGTAGGCCTGTGCCCAGCGTCCGGCGGCCTGGGCGGCCTGGATCTGCGCATGGCCCGGCGCCTGCATGCGGCCCGCCTCGATCAGCGCCGCGGCCTTGTCGACGTTGATCTTCGACCACAGGCTGCGCGCGCGCCGTGGCGTGAGGCGCTGGAGAAAGTAGTGCTCGTCCAGGCCCTTCTTCTGGCCGTCGATCCAGCCCCAGCACAGCGCGACCTCCACCGCCTGCGGGTAGGTGAGGCTGGGTTCTGGCGCATCACGCTTGGCGAGCTTGAGCCACAGGCCGTCGGAGGTGGCGTGGTGCCGCTTCAGCCAGGCCTCGAACGCCTTGGCGCTCTTGAACAAGACCGGGGCGGCGCTGGGTGGGGGGGTGGGTCTGTCGGCGGGCATCGCACAGCAAGTGTGTCGCAAGCAGGCCGGCGCAGCGGCCCGACCTTTCGTCGTGCGGTGCAGGCCGTGCCGCCGTTCAAGCCGGCGTCAATCCGGGGCCGGGCCTGCCTTGTGCTTCTTGTAGGCGTGGATGAAGCGACCGAACGCCTTGTCCTTGTTGCGCCGCTGGCTCAGCGACAGGTCGTGGAACGCCGACTCCTTGCGCAGCTTCAGGTAGTTCCTCAGGTGCTTGTCGCTGATCTCGTTCCTTTCAACCGCCGCACGCACCGCACAACCCGGTTCGCTGCCATGGGTGCAGTCGGGAAAGCGGCACTGTTCCGCAAGCGCGGCGATGTCGGCAAAGGTCTCTTCGATCCCGACGCCGGCGCCCAGCATGCCCAGTTCGCGCATGCCGGGCATGTCGATCAGCAGCGCCCCGTGCGCCAGGACGATCAGGTGGCGCCGCGTGGTGGTGTGGCGGCCCTCCCCGGTGTGGCTGACCTCGCGGGTTTCCAGGTCCCCATCGCCCAGCAGCCGGTTGATCAGCGTCGTCTTGCCCACGCCTGACGAGCCCAGCAGGCAGTAGGTCTTGCCCGGGGTCATGAGCGCTCGAACCTGGTCCAGGCCTTCGCCCGTCACGTTGCTCACGCAGACCACCTGGGCCTCCACACCCACGCGCCGTATCTGTCCGATCAGGTGCTCCAGCGCTTCCGGGCTGATCAGGTCCGTCTTCGTCAGCAGCACCACGGGCTCGATATGGCCGTCCCGCGCCATCACAAGGTAGCGCTCGAGCCGGGGAATGTTGAAGTCGAAGTGGCACGACTGCACGATGAACGCCGCGTCGATGTTGGCGGCGATCATCTGGAACTCGACGTCCCGCCCCGCAGCCTTGCGCCGCAGGAAAGAGCGCCGCGGCAGCACGCTGTGGATGCACGCACGGCTGCCGGCATCGCGGTAGCGCACGCCCACCCAGTCGCCCACACAAGGCAGGTCGAGCGACGACTCGGCCAGGTGCAGCAGCTTGCCCGTCAGCTCGGCGGGTACCTCGCCCAACGCGTTGCGCACGAGGTAGCGACCGCGGTCGACCGCGGTGACTCGGGCAGCAGACAGCGCCAACGCCACCAGTTCGCTGGCGTGGCCCGCCAGCCAGGGATCCAGACCCAGCTCACTCAGCCGCATGGTGACAGTGTCGCAGAGGGATTGGCCAGCCGATGTGACCTCGAAGTCGACCGACATGGCGGCAGATGAGGCCTTGGAGGGGCGCATCGGATGCATGGGCGCGTCAAGTGCGCCAGCGTCGGCATCTTTCCCGGGCCTGAGGGGTGCCTGGTCAGCTCGAACGCGCGGAGCGGCTGGAGCGGCGAAACTCGACACTGAGTTCCCGAAAGACACCCCGACCCATGCTGCGCTACACCACCCTCCCGGTCACCCCCTTCCAGCAGAACTGCTCCGTCGTCTGGTGCGACCAGACGATGCAGGGCGCCGTCATCGACCCCGGGGGCGACCTCGACCTGATCCGCGACGAGGTGCGCCGCCAGGGCATCACGCTGACGCAGATCCTGCTCACCCATGCCCACATCGACCATGCCGGCGGCACCGGCACGCTGGCGCGCGAGACCGGGTTGCCGGTGGTGGGGCCGCACCCGGGCGACCAGTTCTGGATCGACGGGCTGGCGCAGCAGGCCATGATGTTCGGCTTCAAGCCGGCCGAGCCCTTCACGCCCACGCGCTGGCTGCACGATGGCGACGCCGTGGCCGTGGGCCACAGCACGCTGGCCGTGCGCCACTGCCCGGGCCACACGCCGGGCCATGTGGTGTTCCACAGCGCCGAGGCGCGGCGCGCCTTCGTGGGCGACGTGCTGTTTGCCGGCAGCATCGGCCGCACCGATTTTCCCGGTGGCGACCACGACACGCTGATCCGCAGCATCACCCAGCGCCTGTGGCCCATGGGCGACGACACCGTGTTCATCCCCGGCCACGGCCCGGAAAGCAGCTTCGGCGCCGAGCGGCGCAGCAACCCCTTCGTGCGCGGCACCTGAAGGCCGCGCACGCGGCGCCGGCCCGGGGCGCGAGGTGAATAGATCACACGCCACGCGGGCGGGATTCACCGCCCGCGCGGCCGGCGGCTGCCTATGCTTGCCCGCATCCCCCGCACGCACCGATGTCCTGGCGCATGGGGGTCACCGGAGAAGCACCATGTTGGAACAGCTCGACCTTCAGCGCAGCACGCGGCCCGGCCCGGGGTTCGACCCCCACGTGGCGTTCCAGATGCTGCGTGATCGCGCCTACGCGGGGCCCGAACGCCGCGTGGCCGCCGCCACGCTGCAGCAGCGCCGCATGGCGCAGATGGTCGACGAGGTCGACTACGGCATGCTGCTGCTGAACGACGATGGCCGCGTGGCGCACTTCAACCGCGCCGCCCGGCGCGACCTGGACGAGCAGCACCCGCTGCAACTGCACGGCGGTGAACTGCGCGCCCGCCTGCCGCAGGACACGCTGGCGCTGCGTGATGCCCTGGCCGGCGCCAGCCAGCGCGGCCTGCGCCGCCTGCTGCGCCTGGGCGAAGGCAGCGAGCGCACCACCGTGGCGGTGGTGCCGCTGCCGCCGCTGCCGGGCCAGGCGCGCCACGGCGTGGTGCTGGTGCTGGCCAAGCGCCAGGTGTGCGAGGAGCTCACGGTGGACTGGTTCGCCCGGGCCCACAGCCTCACGATGGCCGAGACCGCGGTGGTCAAGGGCCTGTGCGCCGACCTCACGCCGCAGGAGATCGCCAAGCGCCAGGGCGTGGGCCTGGCCACCATTCGCACCCAGATCGGCAGCATCCGCGCCAAGACCGGCTCGGCCAGCATCCGTGCGCTGGTGCGCCAGGTGGCGATGCTGCCACCGCTGGTGAGCGCGCTGCAGGGCCTGGGCGGCTCGGCCCCGGCGCCCGAGGCCCGGCCCCTGCGCCAGCCCCAGCGGGCCTGAGAGCGGGTACCGGCTGCCCCTGCGCGCAGCCCCTGTGCCTGCGCAGGCAGTAGCATCTGCGCCTGGCGCCGGCCCAACCTGGGCCGCGCCGGACCGATGCCCCTGCCCGACCCTGCCCTCGACCTGCAAGACTTTCCCGAGCTGTTGCGTGAGCTGGCCTCGCGTGGCGAGGTGCGCCGCTATCGCAAGGGCACGCTGCTGATCCAGGAAGGCGACCACGGCGACACGCTGTTCATCATCCTGTCGGGCCGGCTGCGCGCCTACAGCGCCGGCGAGCGGGAGCGCGAGATCACCTACGGCGTGTACGGGCGCGGCGAATACCTGGGTGAGATGAGCCTGGACGGCGGGCCGCGTTCGGCCAGCGTCATCACGATGGAGGCCTGCACCTGCGCCATGGTGACGCGGCGCACGCTGGAGGCCTTCATCGCCGAGCGGCCGGCCTTTGCCTTCGAGCTGCTGGCCAAGGTGATCCGGCGCGCCCGCACGGCCACCCACAGCACGCGCCAGCTGGCGCTCAACGATGTGTACGGCCGCCTGAAGCTGCTGCTCGAATCGCTGGCGCCCGAAGCACCGGCCGGCAGCACGGCCGAGGGCCCGGTGCCGCGCCCGCTGGCCGAGCGCCTGACGCACCTGGAAATGGCCAACCGGCTGGGCTGCTCGCGTGAGATGGTGAGCCGGCTGATGAAGGACCTGGAACACGGCGGCTTCGTGCGCGCCGAGGGCGGCCGCCTGGTGCTGATGAAAAGCCTGCCGGCTCGCTGGTGAGCACCGGCGGGCACGCCGGCCCGGCCAGGGGGCTCAGGAGCCCTGGGGCTTGGGCGCCGCGGCCTTGGGGTCCGGCGGGCTGAAGCGCTGCCCCGGCTTGGCCGCCCGCTCGAACAGCGGCTCCACGCGCGGCATGCGGGCCTGCATGTCGGCGATGCGGGTCTGGCCCGAGGGGTGGGTGGACAGCCACTGCGGCGGCGCGCCCTTGTTGGCGGCCAGCATCTTCTGCCACAGCGTGACGCCCGCGCGCGGGTTGTAGCCGGCCTTGGAGGCGAGCAGCAGGCCCAGGCCATCGGCCTCGGATTCGTCGCTGCGCGAGAACTGCAGCGTCAGCAGCCGGCCGCCCATGTCGGCCGCGGTGCGGGCCACGTTGTTCAGCCCCAGCAGCGCGGCGCCCAGCTCGATGGCACCGCGCGTGGCCATGGTCTTGCCCATGCGCTCGCGGGCATGTTCGAGCAGCGCGTGCGCGACCTCGTGGCCCATGATCATGGCCACCTCGTCGTCGTCGAGCTGCAGCCGGGCCAGGATGCCGTAGTAGAAGGCGATCTTGCCGCCCGGCATGCAGAAGGCGTTGAGGTCCTGCGAGCCGATCAGGTTGACCTCCCAGCGCCAGCTGCGCGCGCGCTCGTTGCAGCCCAGCGTGAAGGGCACGATGCGATCGGCGATGTAGCGCAGCCGCTTCACCTGCGGGTGCTCCACCGGCCCCAGGGCCTTCTGGCTGCTGGCCTGCTGCAGCATCTGCCGGTACTGCTGGCCGGCGGCCTGCTCGATCTGCTCGGCCGAGACCACCTTGGTGAAGCCCGAGCGCTTGCACTCGGCCAGCAGGTCGGCGTCCTGGGCCGCGGCGGGGCCGGCGGCGGCCAGCACGCCGGCGCCGAGCAGTGCGCCGCCCAGGCGCCTGCGCGCATGCAGCGCGCAGCGGCAGCCGCTGGCATGGGCCAGCGCGGGTTCGGCGATCGGGGCGTCGGTGACGAAGTCGTGGGTCATGGGTGTTGCGGTCCTGCCCGCGGGCAGTGGATGGGGCGGATTGTGGGGTCGGTCGAGCGCTTCAGTCGTCGGTGGGGGCACCGGCCACCACCTCGAGCCGGCGTACCGGCGCGCGCAGCCACCAGAGCATCCACAACGCCGGCAGTGCCAGCACCGTGGACACGACGAAGAAGTGCGGCCAGCCGATCGATTCGGCCAGCACGCCCGCCAGCGGCCCCACCCACACCCGGCCCACCGAGGCAAAGGCGCTCAGCAGCGCGAACTGGGTGGCCGTGAAGCGCTGCTGGGTCAGCCCCATCAGGAAGGCCAGGAACGCCGCCGTGCCCATGCCACCGGAAAGGTTCTCGAAGGCCACCACCATCAGCAGCCCGCCGTCCACCGGCGCGGCCGCCTTCAGCGCGACGAAGCCCCAGTCGAAGGCCGGGATCGTCAGCCCCGGCAGGCTGCCCTTGCCGAAGGCGGCCAGCCACCAGAAGCCCAGGTTGCTCACCGCCTGCAGCAGGCCGAACAGCATCAGCGAGCGCCACAGGCCCAGGCGCAGCATCAGCACGCCGCCCACCAGCGCGCCGCCGATCGTGAGCCACAGGCCGATCACCTTGTTCACCACGCCCACCTCGGCCGAGCTGAAGGCCATGGCCTTGAGCAGGAAGGGGGTCATCAGCGCGCCGGCAAACGCGTCGCCCAGCTTGTACAGCACGATGAACAGCAGGAAGGCCGCCGCGCCCGGCTGCGCGAAGTAGCCCCGCAGGCCGCCCAGCAGGGTGTCGAAGCGGGCGCGGCGCGCGGCCCAGGTGGCCAGAGGCAGCGTGAAGCCGATGCCCGCCAGCAGCGCGGCCAGGTCGATCCAGCGCGCCTGCAGCGCCGGGGCGAGGCCGCTGCCCGCGAGCCAGCCGCCCAGCAGCGCGCCGGCGGCCGGCGTGGCCAGGTGCACGGTGAACAGGTAGCCCGCGGCCGCCGCCGCCAGCACCGCGGCAAAGCCCAGCAGGTCCTGGCGGCCGGACACCGGCGCAGGCGCGCTGCCGGCAGGCGCCGGCGGCAGGGGCGGCAGGCGCGGCAGGGCCAGCAGCGAGAACACGGCCGAGCCCACCATCAGCGCGGCCATCAGCCGGTACACCTGCGGCCAGGTCCAGCCGCTGCCGGTGACGGCGTCGGTCCAGATCATCGCCACGCCGCCGGACAGGATCATCGCCAGCCGGTAGCCCATCACCTTCATCGAGGCGCCCAGCCCGCGTTCGGATTGCGGCAGCAGGTCGGTGCCGTAGGCGTCGATCACCACGTCCTGCGAGGCCGAGACGAAGGCCACCGCCAGCGCCAGCAGCGCAAACAGCTGCAGCGCGCCGCGCGGCGGCGTGGCCGCCAGCAGCATCAGCACGCCGGCCAGCGCGAGCTGGGTGAGCACCAGCCAGCCGCGCCGGCGGCCCAGCGCGGGCCACAGCTCGAAGCGGTCCATCAACGGGGCCCACAGGAACTTGAAGGTGTAGGGCAGGCCCACCAGGCTGAGGAAGCCGATGGTGGCGATGTCCAGCCCGTCCACGCTGAGCCAGGCCTGCAGGGCCTGGCCGGTCAGGGCCAGCGGCAGCCCCGAGGCGAAACCCAGCACGCCGACGACGAACAGGCGGTACAGCGCGGCCAGGCGGCGGGAATCGGGCATCGGCGGCAGGCGCGCGGCCCTGGGCGGGCCAAGGCTGCGGCGGGGGCAGTGGGGGCGCCCAGTGTAGGCGGGCGCTCAGCCGGTCAGGCGCGGTGCTCGTGGAACAGGCCGGCCAGCGTGTGGCAGCCCCGCATCGACATGAAGTAGCCCAGCTCCGCCGCGTTGGGCGAGCGGCCCTGGTACTCGCGGAAGAACATCAGCAGGTCCAGGTCGGCACGCGCGAAGCGCCGCAGTTCGGCGAACTCGGATTCGCGGTCGCACAGGCCGCCCACCCAGTTGCCGCTGGCATCCGGGAAGCAGACCACATGCTTGTTGCGCGCCAGCGCCGACCAGCGGTCCAGGATGCCGGCGATGCGCTCGACCAGCGGGTCCTCGGCGGTGCCGATGGCATAGGGCAGCAGGGTGTCGTAGAAGCCGATCGAATAGGCATGGGCGGTGTTGTACGCGTTGGCGGCCGGGCCGGTGTCGACCGAATCCATCGTCAGCACGATGGCCGATTCGAGCAGCGTGTGATGGCCCTGCGACACCATCGTGGCCAGCGGCAGCAGCTGCATCACGGTGGCCAGCCCACCCAGGTGCGCGCCCAGGCTGTCCGGCACGTGGCTGTAGAAGTCCTCCACCTCCTTCATGAAGAACACCGAATCGGCCGTGGTGCCCGAGATGTCGGCCCCGGCGGGCAGCGCGAAGGTGGCGTCCATGCTGCGGATGGTGCTGGTGTCGGCCAGCAGGCTCCCCGCAATGCCGGCGTGGGCCACGCCCTGGCTCTCGGCGCGGGCGATGGCCACGCCGCGGGCCGCGGCCACGTGCGCCGGCATGTTCACGTGCACGCCCGCTGGCAGCGGCTTGTTGGAGGGTTCGCGCGCGCGGTTGGGTTTGGCCCAGACATCGACGCCACCCACCCGGGCACCGTCCTGCAGCGCCGCATCGGCGGCGCCGACGAAGCCGCTGCGGCGCAGGTACTTGTTGTCCGGGTCGTCTTTGTCGAACTTGCTTTCGGTGACGGCGGCGTACAGGCGGATCATGTCCGAGCAATCCAGCGCGGTCCATTCGTGCCGCCGCTGGTACACGGCCATCAGCCCTTCGATGCCGGGGGCGGCGCCGAACTTGGTCCAGGCCTTCAGCTTGTTCTCGCCGCTGATCAGGCGCTCGATCACGCGCCGCTCGTGGAGCAGGCGCTCCACCACGCGCTCGAACTCGGGCCGTTCGGCCTGCAACTGGACTTCCAGGCGCGCCAGTTCCTGCTTGTCGGCAAAGCGGCCGTAGCGGTCCACCTGGTCGCGCAACTGGCTGATGCGAGGGCCCAGCGCGGCCTCGGGCGATTTCAGCAGGTCGGCCCGGCGCTGGGTCATCGCCAGCACCTGCTCGATGGCCTGGGCCACGAAATCGCGCAGCACCGGCATCGCGGGGCAGGAGTCGAAGGCGTCGCGCAGTTCCTCGGCCAGGCGCATCTCGTCCCAGGTCCGGGTCATCGCGATCTGACGAACCTGGGCGCTGTCGATCCAGAGCATGGCGCTTCCCCTGCAGCTTGCCTATGCAAGAGGCTAGCCCTTGGGTCGGGGCGGGTCTTGCGCCAGCGCAAGCGGCCGGGCGGCCGGCCCGGCGCGCTCAGGACGAGGGCTTGGTCACCGGCGGCGGCGTGATCGACGCCTCCACCTGCTTGTAGGCCGCTTCGGCCAGCGCCAGCAGGCGCTCGCGCGGCAGCTTGCCCACCAGCGCGCAGCCGTAGCCTTCCTCGGCCCAGTAGAACATGCCGAGTTCGCCCTCCTGCTGGTAGCGGAAGGCCGTCTGCGTGCCGGACTCGGGCTTGCGCAGGTACACGGTGACACGCTGGCCGCCGCTGTTCTGGTACATCAGCTGGGCGCTCGGGCCCTGCGCGTCCGGCAGCAGCCGGCCGCCCACCAGCGCGAAGCCCTCGCTGCGCAGGTCGAACAGGCGCACCGGCATGTCCAGCCGCTTGGTGAGCCAGCGCGCCAGGTGTTCCTCCTGGGCCTGCTGCACCTCGGGCGTGCCTTCGGCCACGTTCACTTCCACCGGGTGCCGCACCTCGGGCACATACACCGCGTGCGCCACCGCGGCGCGCTGTGGCCAGTTGCCGCGGCTGGCGCTGGCCAGCTCACGCGGGCTCGGGAACTGCCGCGCCAGCAGCGCGCCCACCAGCGCGCCGGTGAGCAGCAGGCCGGCCACCGCCGCCGCCAGGGCCAGCGGGTGCCGGGGCGCGGCGGCCAGGGCGGCCGGCCCGCGCCGGCGCCCGCCCTCCTGCACGGTGCGGCGCAGCGCCTCGGGCAGCGGCTCGTCGAGCACCGGGTCGAAACGGGCGCGCAGCGCATCGCGGTCGGCCGCCCACAGGCGCACCCGGGCGGCCTCTTCGGGGTGGGCCTGCAGCCAGGCGGCCACGGCCTGGCGGGTGGTGTCGTCGAGCTCGCCATCGAGCCAGGCCGACAGCGTGGATTCGTCCGGTCGTTGCATGTCCATGTTCACACCACCCGCCGCAGCGTGCGCGCGCCATCGGGGCGGCCACGGCCTTCGAGCCACTCACGCAGCGCCGCACGGGCGCGCGACATGCGGGACATCACCGTGCCGATCGGGATGCCCAGCGCCTCGGCGCACTCGGCATAACTGAGCTGTTCCACGCTCACCAGCAGCAGCGTTTCGCGCTGCTCGACCGGCAGCCGCGCCAGCGCCGCGTTCAGGTCGATGCGCAGGCCCACGTCCACGCCCGGGTCGCCGCCCAGCGCATCCTGCTGCGCGTCGAGCTGCTGCGGGTCCAGCACCTGCAGCCGGGCGTCGCGCCGGCGGCCGTCGAGGAAGGCGTTGTGGGCGATGGACAGCAGCCACACCAGCATGTCGCGCCGCTGGTCGAACTGGTGCCAGTGCGACAGCGCACGCTCCAGCGTGGCCTGCACCAGGTCGTCGGCCGGCGCGCTGTCGAACACCAGCGAGCGCGCATAGCGCCGCAGCCGCGGCATCGCGGCGAGCAGCTGGTTGCGAAAGGAGTCCGGAGCGTCCACGCCAGGTCTACGCGGCAGGGTGCCGCATTATTCCGGCGCGCCGGCCGCGGTCGGTGTCAGCCCAGCAGCAGTGCGCGCAGGCGCAGGCGCCAGCGGGCCCAGGGGCCTGTGGGGCCCGTGGGGCCGGGCGTCGCGCCGGCGGCCGGCAGGGCCGGGGGCTGCCAGCGCTGCAGCAGGCGCAGCGGCGGCGGTGTATCGGTCGGCGCCTGGCGCAGGCCGCGTGCACCGGCGGGCAGGGGCATCGCCATCGGGGGTTCTCCAGGGCCCGGCCAGGGAGGCGGGCGGATCGGGCACTCTAGAGCCGGCCATTCCTGCACACAACCTCGCCACGCGCAGGGGGAGCTTGCAGTTTTGCAGGGTGTGGGGATACTCCGGGCATGGAAGAACTGGACTGGAGCGACCTGCGCTACGCGCTGGCCATCGGCACCGGGGGCAGCCTGGTGGGCGCGGCGCGCCAGCTGGGCGTGAACCACACCACCGTGCTGCGCCGGCTCGACGCGCTGGAAAAGCGCCTGGGCGCGCGGCTGTTCGAGCGCACCCGCACCGGCTACCAGCCCACCGAGGCGGGCACGGTGGTGCTGGAGCAGGCCCGCCGCATGGCCGACCAGGCCGAGGAGATCGAGCGCCGCGTGTTCGGCCGCGACCGCGAACTCACCGGCCTGCTGCGCGTGACCACCGCCTTCGTGGTGATGGAGCACCTGCTGCCGCAGCCGCTGGCCGACTTTGCGCGCGCGTTTCCGGGCATCGAGGTGGAGGTGGTCGAAAACGCCTTCCTGGTGGACCTGACGCGCCGGCGCGCCGATGAATCACCCGCCTGGGCCCGGCGCGAGGCCGACGTGGCGGTGCGGCTCACCGCCCAGGTGGCCGAGCACCTGGTGGGCCGGCCACTGGGCATGACGCACTGCCGTGTGTACGCCAAGCGTGGCGCGCCTGGCCTGCCGCAGAGCGTGCAGCCGCTGGCCACGCTGGTGCGCGAGGCGCCGTGGATCGCCTTCGAGCGCGACGCCCAGGCCCGGGTGTACGACCAGTGGATGCACGCGCAGCTCACGCAGGCCCGGGTGCGGCTGCGGGTGGACATCTTCAACGCCGCGGCGGCGGTGCTGCGCACCGGGCTGGGCGTGGCGCTGCTGCCCACCTTCATGGAGCCGCAGCACCCGGACCTGGTGGCGGTGTCGGACGTCATCCCCGAGCTCTCGGTGCCGGTGTGGATGCTGACCCACCCCGACCTGCGGCAGACCGCGCGCGTGCGCGCTTTCATGCAGCACGTGGGCGACGCGGTGGCGGCGCGGCTGCGCGAGTAGCGCGGCACCGGCCCGCGATGCCGCGCCTTTCGGGTGCTAGGCCAGGCGCCGGAAGTCCATCACCCAGTTGGTTTCCCAGGTGCTGCCGCCGTCGGCCGAGAAGGCCTGCTGCCAGCGGCAGCTGTCGCGCGTGATGTCGGACCACAGGAAGCGCACCCGGATCGGCCGGCCGGCGAACACGTCGTCGGCGAAGAAGCGGCCCTCGCCCGCGCTGAAGCGGCCGCGCACGGGGGTGTCCAGCGCGCCGGGCGAGCGGCTGTCCAGCCACCAGATCGACCATTGGTCGCTGGCCGGATCAAACGCGCGCAGCGAGGCCGCGCGGTAGCGGCCCGAGGGCAGCTCCAGCAGGTTGTCGTCCACGTTGGCCTGGCCGTCCAGCAGCGGCCAGGCGGTGGTGCTGCCGCTGAATGTGTCCCACTGCGTGCTGCCGGCCAGGCGCTCACGCAGCCGGCGGTGCTGCACGGCCCAGCGGCCGATCAGGAAATCGAAGTCGTGGCGGGCGGACTGACGGTCGTCGGGGTTCATGCTGCGGGGCCTCCTGTGGCCCGCGCAAGGGGGCAGGCCGTGCCGCGCAGTCTGCCGTGCCAAAGGTGACACGGCATGTCATGTTTTACGCCCGGGTGAGGTGGAAGAAGAAGTCGGTGGGCTTGCCCTTCACGTCGCCCAGGCCGATGACCACCTGGTCGTTGACCTTGCGGAAGTAGTCCATGATGGGCTGCTTGTCGTAGATGAGCGCGGCGCACACCTGGCCGCGGAACAGCACCTCGCGCATCTGGGCCAGGCCCAGGTTCTCGTACGAGTAGACCGAGCCGTCGGGCGCGTAACACAGCAGCGGCTCGGCATGGGTGGCCGAGACGAAGCGCTTGCCGTACCACTTGATCGGGTCCGGCTCCTTGCCGCCGTCGAACTTGCCGCCCTTCCAGGTGCCGAGCATGAACTCGAGGCTGGCCGGCGCGAGCTGGTCGTACAGCGGCATCAGCTGGTCGGGCGCAAAGGCCTGGCCGGACTGGATCATCTCGAGCAGTTGGCTTTCAGCGCTCATGGGCGGGGCTTTCGGGTGAGGGGTCGAGGGTGCGCGGCCGCCCGGGCGGGTGGCCAACGGTTCTGCGAAGCAGAATAACGTTTCTGTTCAGCGGGCGCGATTCTGCCGCGCCGCCGCGGCGGCGACTGTCCCGGGACGGACAGGCCCGCGGCCCGGCTACTGGTTGGTGGCGGCCAGCACCTCGGCCATGTCGGTCAGGCCGGCGAGCACCTTCTCGATGCCGTCCTGCCGCAGCGTGACCATGCCCCCGGCCAGGCCGGCGGCCTGCAGCTCGGCGGCCGGCGCGCGGTGGCGTACCAGCTCGCGCGTGCCCTCGGTGGCCAGCATCAGCTCGTGCAGGCCGAGGCGGCCCTGGTAGCCCGAGTGCTCGCAGTGGTCGCAGCCCACGCGGCGCCAGCCGACGATGCGGCCCTGGGCGTCGCCGTGCTGGCGCTGCCAGCGTTCGACCAGCGCGTCCAGCGTGGTGCCGCAGCCGGGCGCGCTTTCCACGTGCTGCTGCGCCAGCGTGCGCAGCTGCTCGGGGCTCATCGGCTCGGGCTTGCGGCACTTGGTGCACAGGCGGCGCACCAGGCGCTGGGCGAGGATGCCCAGCAGCGAATCGGAGAACATGAACGGGTCCAGCCCGATCTCCAGCAGCCGCGTGATGCTCTCGGGCGCTGAATTGGTGTGCAGCGTGGACAGCACCAGGTGCCCGGTGAGCGAGGCCTCGATCGCGATGCGCGCGGTCTCGGCGTCGCGCATCTCGCCGATCATGATGACGTCCGGGTCGGCGCGCAGGAAGGTGCGCATCGCGGCCGCGAAGGTCCAGCCGATGCGCGCGTTCACCTGCACCTGGCGCAGGCCTTCCTGGGTGATTTCCACCGGGTCTTCGGCGGTCCAGATCTTGCGCTGGTTGGTGTTCAGCTCGCGCAGCACCGAATGCAGGGTGGTGGTCTTGCCGCAGCCGGTGGGGCCGCAGATCAGGATCAGCCCGTACGGCTTGGTGATCACGCCGCGCAGGCCGGCCAGGTTGGTGGCCGACAGGCCGATCGATTCGATCGGCATCGGCTTCAGCCCCGAGAGGATGCGCAGCACCACGTCTTCCAGCCCGTGCAGCGTGGGCACGGTCACCATGCGCAGCTCCACCTTGGCGCCGCCGAAGCGCGCGAAGGCGATCTTGCCGTCCTGCGGCTTGCGGTGCTCGGAGATGTCGAGGTCGGCCATGATCTTCAGCCGTGCCACCAGGGCAAAGCGCAGCCGCAGCGGCAGCTCCAGGTAGGGCACGAGCTCGCCGTCGATGCGCAGGCGCACCCGCACCGGGCGCGATTCGCTGGTCTCGATGTGGATGTCGCTTGCGCGCAGGCGCACCGCGTCGGCAATCACCGCGTTGACCAGGCGCACCAGGGTGTTGTCCGATTCGTTCAGCACCGCGGGGTCGACCTCGACATCGGCCTCGCCGTCGCCGGCCAGGCTTTGCGCCAGCGCCGCCACCTCGGCCGGCTGCGCCGCGCCGGCGGTGCCCGGCGCACCGCTGCCGAAGCCGCGGTAGGCCTGCGCCACCGCCGGCCCCAGCGTGCCGGGCAGCGCCATCACCGGCAGCACGCGCTGGTCGGCCGCGAAGCGCAGCTGCTCCAGCAGGGCCTGGTCCCAGGGGTCGGCCAGGGCCACCACCAGCGCGTCGCCATGCAGCATCAGCGGCACCACCGATTCCCGCTCGGCCAGCGCGCGGGGAATGCGGCGCAGCGCGTCGGGGTCGGGCGCGAGGCGGCGCGGGTCCACCAGCGGCACGCCCATCCACGCGGCCAGCGCGCTGTTGAGCTGCAGCGGCGTCAGCGCGCCGTTGTCCAGCAGCAACTGGCCCAGCAGGCGGTGCGGCGTGGTGTTGCGCTGCAGCTCGAGCATGCGGCGCAAGGTGGCGCCGTCGATCAGGCCGCGCTCGACCAGTGCCTCGCCCAGGTGGCGCGCGCGGTGGCCGGCCGGGGCGTCGAGCGCCTGGCGCAGATCGTCCAGCGTGCCGGGCACGGATTTGTGGACCGGGTGCGGCTCGTCCAGACCGATCGGTTGGGTGTCGACGGGGGCAGTCATGCGGCGGGCAGGTGTAACAACCTGTGTAGCCTACCAAGCGCGGCGCCCAGCCCACGGTGAAAAGTTGGCGCGAAGCCGCGCCGGCGCTGCGGCCGCGCGGGGCGCTTGAGCCTCGTCAATCTTTGCGGCCCCGCCTTGAAATACGGGTGGCCGTACCCAGATCCGGCGCATGAACGCCACCACCACCCACGCCCCTGCCCACATCGCCTGCGCCGCCTGCGGTGCCGTGAACCGCGTGCCCGCCGACCGGCTGGCCGACGACCCGGACTGCGGCCGCTGCCACCGGCCGCTGCTGGACGGCCGGCCGCTGGTGCTGGACGAGCGCAATTTCGACGCGGTGGTGCAGGGCAGCACGATCCCGGTGCTGGTGGACTTCTGGGCCCCCTGGTGCGGCCCCTGCCGGATGATGGCGCCGATGTTCGAGCAGGCGGCCCGCCAGCTGAAGGGCCGGGTGCTGTTGGCCAAGGTGAACAGCGACGAGGCGCCGGGCCTGGC
The DNA here is from genome assembly GCA_016213205.1 of Burkholderiales bacterium. Taxonomy (GTDB): domain Bacteria; phylum Pseudomonadota; class Gammaproteobacteria; order Burkholderiales; family Burkholderiaceae_C; genus Pseudaquabacterium. The sequence continues at coordinate 51,537 of JACRAZ010000097.1, read as the reverse complement.
GTCCCGCTTCGCGATCCGCAGCATCCCGACCCTGGTGCGGCTGGACGGCGGCCGCGAAACGGCCCGCCGCAGCGGTGCCCTGCCCACCGAACAGATCGTCACGCTGGCGCGGGGGTGAGCGTCAGCGCCGCACCAGCCGCGCCACCAGCACGCTGCCGGGCAGCCCCAGGCGGATGACGGCGCGGTCGGCCAGGTGCGACAGGCGGCGCAGGCGGTAGGGCACGTAGCCGTCGAGCTGGCCCACGCGGTGCAGGCTCCAGCATTGCAGCGTGAAGTCGGCCCCGGCCAAGGCCTGCAGCGCGGCCGGGCTGTTGCAGCGGTAGAAGGTGGGGTAGTTGTCGTAGCGCGCCGCGGCCTCGCCCTTGCGGCCGCGCACGCGGTCGAGGTAGCGCTCCTTCAGGCGCGTGGCCTCGATGAGCTGGCTGAACCACGAGAAGTAGTGGCGCCGGTCCACCGTGAAGGCCCAGAACACGCCGCCCGGGCGCAGCACCTGGGCCAGCCGGGCGAAGAACTCGGCCGGCCGGGGCAGGTGCTCCAGCACCATGGCCGCGTAGGCCAGGTCCACCGAGGCCGCCGGCAGCGGCGCCTGCTCGAACGGCACCCGGTGCAGCGTGCCGAACACCGGCGACGGTTCGGCCTGCGGGTCGGGCTCGATGCCGATGCAGGGCCCGGCATGGTCCGCGATGTGTTCCTGCAGCAGCGGGTAGCCCATCAGGCCGTGGCCGCAGCCGATGTCCAGCACCGTGGGGGCCACGGCAGCGCCTGCCATCGCCCGCAGGTCTTCCACGATCAGGCGGCAGTACAGCTCGGCCGGCACCCAGGGGCCGTGGCGGTAGCGGCCGGCCACTTCGTCGTCGGTGCGCGGCGGCGTGGCGGGGTGGGGCCGGGCGCTCACGCGCTCATCTCCGTGGCATGGGCAGGCGCTAGTAGCCCCGGCTGCGGTCCACCGCGTTGGGCAACGGCCGCCCGTGCAGCAGCGCCTGCAGGCCGGCCACGAACTGGCTCGCCACGGTGGCGAACGAACTCTGCGCCGCGATGTGCGGCGTGATCAGGATGCCCGGCACGGCCCACAGCGGATCATCCGGCGGCAGCGGCTCGTGCTGCTGCACGTCGAGCGCGGCGCCGGCGAGGTGGCCGCTGGTCACCGCGGCGATCAGGTCGGGCTCGACCACGTGGCCGCCGCGCGCGATGTTGATGAAGTAGGCCCCGGCCGGCATCGCCGCAAAGGCCTCGGCGTTGAGCAGGCCGGTGGTCTCGGGCGTCAGCGGCAGGGTGTTGACGACGATCTCGCTGCGGGCCAGCACACTGGCGAGCGGGCCGCTCGCGCGGCGCCAGCCCTCCACGCCGAAGCCCAGCGCGCGCAGCGGCTCGGCCACCGCGCGGCCCACCTCGCCGAAGCCCAGCACCGCGATGCGGTGGCGCGCGGCGGCCTTGGGGTGGCGGCGCCAGCTGCGCTCGCGCTGCTGCTGCTCGTACAGCGGCAGCTGGCGCGCATGGCGCAACACCATCAGCGCCACGTGCTGGGCGATGCCCAGGGCCTGGTCGGGGTCGACCACGCGGGAGACCGGCACCTGCGGCGCGAGCTCGGGCACCAGCAGCTTCTCGACGCCGGCGGCCATCGAGCACACCCAGCGCAGCGCGGGCAGGCGCTCGGCCAGCCCGGGCGGGAACCGCCAGCCCAGCACCACCTGGATGCGGGCGAGCTGCGCGTCGTCCAGCGAGCGAGAGTAGTCCACCAGGTCGAGCCCGGGGTCGGCCGCCAGCAGCGCGGCGCGCAGCGCGGGCAATTGGGCCGGGTCGGGCGGCAGCAGCAGGATGGGCGGTGTCGTCATGGGCTCGCAGTGTGCCGCAGGCGGGCTCAGCGCCGTGTCGCCTGGATGTCCAGGTAGCGCCAGATGTCGCGCATGAAGGGGTGGCGCCAGTGGTGGCGCAGCGCGGGCTGCATCAGGTCGGCCTGGATGCGGTGGCCGTGCACTTTGTAGGGCATGTAGGCCACCATCAGGTTCTTGGCCTCGCGCATCAGCGCGTCGCGCTCGGGGCCGTCGGGCAGGCGGCGCTGGCGCTCGTACAGGCGGTCGAAGGCGGGCAGCGCGAAGCGGGCGTCGTTCGCATCGCCGGCGTTGGGGCCGTAGGCCAGGCCGAGGTAGCTGCCACCATCGGGCGTGGCGGCGGTGAGGGCGTAGCCCCAGATCATCAGCGCGCCGGCGCGTGAGCGGCGCAGCAGTTCGGACCAGCCGGCGGGCTCGAAGCGTGCCCGCAGGCCCACCGCGGCGAGGCTGCGTTGCCACACCTCGTTGCCGTCGCGCGCGGCGGTGTCCGACAGGCTGGCAATGCGCAGCACCAGCGGCTGGCCGGCGGGGGTTTCGCGCCAGCCGTCGCCATCGCGGTCGTGGTAGCCGTACAGGTCGAGCAGCGCCCGCGCCCGGGCGGGGTCGTGTTCGCTCATCTCGCTGCGGTAGGCGGGGTCGTGGCCGTGGGTGAAGGGCGGCACCGGCGATTGCGCGGGCACCGCCAGGCCGCCGCGCACCAGGCGGATCCAGGCCGCGCCGTCGTGGGCCAGCGCGATGGCGCGGCGCAGCGCCACCTTGTCGGGCGTGTTACCGCCCACCAGCGGGTCGGTGCAGTTGAAGTAGCTCATCGACATGTCGGGCATCGGCGAGAGCTGCAGGCGCACACCCTGCTTGCGCAGGTAGGGCGCGAGCTGGCCATTGGGCACCGCCAGCTTGCCGAAGCTGCCGGGCACCTCCAGCAGGTCGAGCTCGCGGTTGACGAAGGCCAGCCAGCGGGGTTGCTGTTCCTCGATGATGTTGAACTCGATGCGGTCGATCAGCGGCAGGCGCTGGCCGCGTAACTCATCCGCTATCTGACGGGCCAGCGGGGTGTCGGCCGGCACGCCGGCATACACCTCGCCGCGAAAGCGCGGCGCGCGCTCCAGCACCACGCGCGAGCCGCGCCGCCAGGTGGCCAGGCGGTAGGCGCCGGTGCCCACCGGGTGGGCGCCGATGTCGTCGCCGTAGCGCTCCACCACCTCGCGCGCCACCGCGCCGGTGACCGCGGGCTGCGCCAGCAGGTAGGCAAAGCGCGGGTCGGGTTCGGCCAGGCGGATGCGCAGCGTGTAGCGGTCCGGGGCGTGCAGGCCGTCGACCTCGGTGTCGTAGTCGAAGGGCCGGCGCTCGGCCAGGCAGCGCTCGCGCAGCGCGGGCAGGCCCAGCAGCTGCGCGTTCTCGAACAACGGGAGGTCGGCCGACTTCCAGCGCGGGTCGTAGAAGCGCTTGAAGCTGTACACGTAATCGGCCGCGGTGAGCTCGCGCGGCCGGCCGCCGAAGGCCGGATCGTCGTCGAACAGGATGCCGGGCCGGATGCGCAGCGTGAACTGGCGGAAGTCGGCCGAGACCTCGGGCATCGCGGCGGCCGTCACCGGCCGCAGGCGCGCCGGGCGGGCCAGGTAGTCGTAGCCCAGTGGCGATTCGAAGATGCTGCCGATCACCTGCGCGGTGTAGAGGCTGCTGTCGGTCTGCGGCGGGTCGAAGGGGGTTTCGGTGGCGGCCAGCGCCAGCCGCAGGGTCCTCGGGCCGGCGGCCCAGGCCGGCGCCCATGCCGGCGCGGCCGGCAGGCCGGCCGCCCCCGCCAGCAGGTCGCGCCGGCGCAGCATGGCCATGCCGCTCGCGCGCTCAGCCCGCCGGGCGGCGGCTCAGGTCGATGTCGATCAGGTGCCACCAGTCGAGCCAGAACTGCGGCCGGCGGTAGCCCAGCACCCAGGGGTGCAGCAGGTCGATGTCGATGCGGTGCACGCGGTGCTTGATCGGCATGTAGGCGGTGGCGATGCGCTTGGCCTCGGCGAACAGCGCGGCACGTTCGGGGCCGTCGGGCAGCTGCTGCATGCGTTCGTAAAGCTGGTCGAAGGCCGGCAGCTTGAAGCACGACATGTTCTGGCTGTGGCACTCGGGGCCGTACAGGCGCGCGAGCGAGCCCTGGCCATCCGGTGCGGCGGCCGAGACGCCCAGCTGCCACATCATCAGCTTGCCGGCGCGGGCCTGCTTCAGGTTCTCCGGCCAGTGGCCGACGACGAACTTCACGCGCAGGCCCACGGCGTCCATCGCCTTCTTCAACAGCTCGTCGAGGACGCGGAAGCGCTGCTCGGGGTTGGTGGTCATCTCCAGCAGCAGCGGCTTGCCGTCGGGCAGCTCGCGCCAGCCGTCGCCGTCGCGGTCGACATAACCGTACAGGTCGAGCAGGGCCTTGGCGCGCGCGGGGTCGTAGTCGGCCACCTCGCTCTTGAAGGCCGTGTCGTAGCCGGTGGTGTGCGGCAGCAGCGGCGATTGCGCGGGCACGCCGTTGCTCTTCCAGTACAGCGCGATCTCGCGTTTCACGTCGTAGGCCAGCGAGATGGCGCGCCGCAACGCCACCTTCTCGGGCGTGTAGCCGCCCACCAGCGGGTGCTCCATGTTGAAGAAGGTGAAGAACACGTCGCTGTTCACCTCGCGCAGGCCCACGATGCCCTGCTTGGCCAGGTTGGGCGCGAGCTTGCCGTTGGGCATGGCGTGCGCGGTGAAGTCCGGCGGCACGCCGTTGGCCACGGTGGCCATCGCGTCGATCTGCCGGTTCAGGAAGGCCAGCCAGCGCGGCTGGCTCTCGTTGATGATCGAGATGTGCACCTCGTCGACGATGGGCAGGCGCTGGCCCTTCATGCGCTTCAGGATGGCCTGGCCCACCGCGTCGTCGGGCGCAGGTTCGGCGGTGTAGTGTTCCTCGCGGAAGTCGGGGTTGCGTTCCAGCACGATCAGCGAGCCGCGCCGCCACTGCTTCAGGCGGAAGGGGCCGGTGCCCACCGGGTGCGCGTCGATCTGGTCGCGGTAGTGCTCCACCACCTCGCGCGCCTGGGCGCCGAACAGGTCGGGCGAGGCCAGGTTCTCGAGCAGGCGCGGCCGCGGCTGCTCGAGCGTGAAGCGCACGGTGTGGCTGTCCAGCGCGCGCATGCCATCGATCTCGCGGTCGTAGTCGAAGGGCTTCTTGTCGCGGATGGCCTCCTCGCGCAGCGCCTTCAGGCCCACGTAGCCCACCGACAGCATGCCGCCGACCACCGGGCTCTTGTTGGCCGGATCGGCGATGCGCTTCATCGCGTAGACGAAGTCCTGCGCCATCAGCTCGCGCTTCTTGCCCTTGAAGGCCGGGTCGTCGGCGAAGTAGATGCCGCGCCGCACCTTGAAGGTCCACACCTTGAAGTCGGGCGACACCTCGGGCGGCCCGTCGGCGAGCTGGGGCTTGAGCTTGGCCGGCCGCGCCAGGTGGTCGTAGGTGTACAGCGCCTCGAAGATGTGTGCGGTGACGTTGCGCGAATACAGGTCGACGATCTTGGCCGGGTCCAGGCTGGTCTCGGGCGCGCTGAACGCGGTGTGGAAGACCTTCTTCGGCTCGGCCGCGGTGGCGGCACCGCTGCCGACGGCCAGGCAGAACAGCAGGGCGAGCAGGGCGGGCAGGCGTGGTGTCATGGTGAGGCGGGTTTCGGTTGGCGGGCCAGGTCGATGTCGACCAGGTGCCACCAGTTGCTCCAGAACAGCGGGCGACGGTAGCCGATCACCCAGGGATGTGCGAGGTCGATCTCGAGCCGGTGCACGTGCACCTTCCATGGCATGTAAGCCACGGCGATGCGCTTGGCCTCCAGGAACAGGGCTTCGCGCTCGGGGCCGTCGGGCAGGGCCTTCATGCGCTCGTACAGGCGGTCGAAGGCCTCCAGCTTGAAGCGGGCCATGTTCTGGCTGCCGATCTCGGGGCCGTACATGCGCGCCAGCGAGCCCTGGCCATCGGAATCGGTGGCCGAGGAGCCCAGCATCCACATCATCAGCTTGCCGGCGCGCGCGGCCTTCAGGTTCTCGGGCCATTGGGCGGTGTTGAACACGATGCGCAGGCCCACCGCGTCCATGCCCTTCTTCCACACCTCGTTGAAGGTGCGGTTGCGCTGCTCGGGCTCGGTGGCCATCTCCAGCAGCAGCGGGCTGCCGTCGGGCTTGTCGCGCCAGCCGTCGCCGTCGCGGTCCACGTAGCCGTACAGGTCCAGCAACGCGCGGGCGCGGGCCGGGTCGTAATCGCTCATCTCGCTCTTGAACGCGGGGTCGTAGCCGCTGGTGTGCGGCACGATGGGCGATTGCGCGGGCGCGGCGCCGCCCCGGCGGGCGAGCACGACCTCGGCGCGCACGTCGTAGGCCAGCGAGATGGCGCGCCGCAGCGCCACCTGCTCGGGCGTGTAGCCGCCGAGGGTGGGGTCGTCCATGTTGAACAGCGTGAGCGCGCTGTCGGGGTTCACCTGGCGCCAGCCCTGCACGCCGCGGCGCACCAGGTTCGGCGCGAGCTTGCCGTTGGGCATGGCGGTGGCGAAGAACTCCACCGGCACCGCGCCGGCCTTGCTGGCGATGAGGTCGATCTGGCCGTTCAGGAAGGCCAGCCAGCGCGGCTGGCTTTCGTTGATGATGGCGATGCGCACCTCGTCCACGATGGGCAGGCGCTTGCCCTTGAGCCGCGCCAGGATGGCCTGGCCCTCGGCATCGCCAGGGGCGGGCTGGGCGTCGTAGCGCTCCTCACGGAAATCGGGGTTGCGTTCCAGCACCACCAGCGAGCTGCGGCGCCACTGCTTCAGGCGAAACGGGCCGGTGCCCACCGGGTGCGCGTCGATCGTGTCGCCATAGAACTCCACCACCTCGCGCGCCTGGGCGCCCAGCACGTCGGAGGCGGCCAGCACCTCCAGCAGGCGCGGGCGCGGCTGCTCCATCGTGAAGCGGATGGTGTAGCGGTCCAGCACGCGCAGGCCTTCGACCTCGCGGTCGTAGTCCAGTGGCTTCTTGTCGCGCAGCGCGTCCTCGCGCAGCGCGCGCAGGCCCACGAAGCCGTGGGCGAGCATGCCGCCGACCGTGGGGCTCTTGTTGGCCGGGTCCACCAGGCGCTTGATGGCATACGCGAAGTCCTGCGCCACCACTTCGCGTCGCCGGCCCTTGAACGCCGGGTCGTCGGAAAAGTAGATGCCGCGCCGCACCTTCACCGTCCACACGGTGAAGTCGGCCGAGACCTCGGGCATGCCCTCGGCCAGCAAGGGCAGCACCTTCACCGGGCGCGCCAGGGGGTCGTAGCGGAACAGCGCCTCGAAGATGTGCGGCGTGATGGTGCGCGAGTAGGTGTCGTTCACCTTGGCCGGGTCGAGGCTGGTCTCGGCGGCCTGGAAGGCCACGTGCAGCACCTTGCGCGGCTCGGCCGCGCCGGCCGGCGCGGTGGCCCAGGCGCTGGCCGCGGCCAGCAGGCAGGCCAGGGCCAGCCCGTGTGCATGAACCCACCAGTGCTTTGCCATCAGTGCCCCTTCGCCGGCCGCAGGCGGTCGTCCACGTCGACCACGTGCCACCACTCGCCCCAGAACAGCGGCCGCCGGTAGCCCAGCACCCAGGGCTGCACCAGGTCCACCTCGATGCGGTGCACATGCGTCTTCCAGGGCATGTAGGCCACCGCCAGGCGCTTGGCCTCCAGGAACAGGGCGTCGCGCTCGGGGCCGTCGGGCAGGGCCAGCAGCTTGTCGTACACGCGGTCGAAGGCCGGCAGGCTGAAGCGTGCCATGTTCTGGCCGCCGATGTCGTGGCTGTCGTAGCGGGCCAGCGCGCCCTGGCCATCGGGCTTGTCGGCCGCGCCGCCCAGCTGCCACATCATCACCTTGCCGGCGCGCGCGGATTTCAGGTTCTCGGGCCATTGCGCGGTGATGAAGCGCATGCGCAGGCCCACCGCGTCCATGCACTTCTTCCACACCTCGTCGAAGGCGCGGTAGCGCTGCTCGGGCTGGGTGCTCATCTCCAGCACCAGCGGCGAGCCGTCGGGCATGTCGCGCCAGCCGTCGCCGTCGCGGTCGACATAGCCATGCAGGTCGAGCAGGGCCTTCGCGCGGGCGGGGTCGAAGTCACCCATCTCGCTCTTGAACGCGGGGTCGTAGCCGCTGGTGTGCGGCACGATGGGCGATTGCGCCGGCACGCCGATGCCCTTGCGCACCACCTGGATCTCGCGCCGCACGTCGTAGGCCAGCGAGATGGCGCGCCGCAGCGCCACCTTCTCGGGCGTGTAGCCGCCGACGACGGGGTCGTCCATGTTGAAGAAGGACATGCCCGCATCGGGGTTCACGTTCATGCGGCCCCAGATGCCGCGCCGGGCCAGGTGCGGCGCCAGGCGGCCGCCGGGCATGGCGGCGTTCACCAGGTCGGCGGGCACCGCGTTGGCGTTGGTGGTGAGGGTGTCGATCTGGCCGTTCAGGAAGGCCAGCCAGCGCGGCTGGCTCTCGTTGATGATCGAGACCTGCACTTCGTCCACCAGCGGCAGGCGCCGGCCCTTCAGCTTGGCGAGGATGGCCTGGCCCTCGGCATCGTCGGGCGCGGGCTGGGCGTCGTAGCGTTCGTCGCGGTAGCCGGGGTTGCGCTCCAGCACGATCAGCGAGCTGCGCCGCCATTGCTTCAGGCGGAACGGGCCGGTGCCCACCGGGTGGGCGTCGATCTGGTCGCCATAGTGTTCCACCACCTCGCGCGCCACCGCGCCCAGCAGGTCGGGCTGGGCCAGTGTTTCGAGCAGGCGCGGCCGCGGCTGCTCGAGCGTGAAGCGCAGCGTGTGGCGGTCCAGCGCGCGCAGGCCGGCCACCTCGCGGTTGTAGTCGAAGGGCTGCTTCGAGGCCAGCGCGGCCTCGCGCAGCGCGTTCATCCCGACGATGCCCACCGCGTTGAGTTCGCCCACGCCCGGGCTCATGTTCGCGGGGTCGAACACGCGCTTGAAGGTGTAGACGAAGTCCTCGGCCACCAGCTCGCGCTTGCGGCCCTGGAAAGCCGGGTCGTCGGCAAAGTAGATGCCGCGCCGCAGCTTCACGGTCCAGACGCGGAAATCGGCCGAGACCTCGGGCATGCCTTCGGCCACCGAGGGCCGGATCTTCACCGGCCGCGCCAGCGTGTCGTAGGCATACAGCGCCTCGAAGATGTGCGGCGTGACCGAGCGCGAGTACATGTCGCTGAGCTTGACCGGGTCGAAGCTGGTCTCGGCCGACGTGAAGGCCACGCGCAGCACCTTGCGCGGCGCTTCGGCGCGCAGCGGCCCGGCGGCCAGGGCCAGCACGGCGGCGAACGCGGCCGCCCAGCGCCACGCGCGGCCGATCACGGGCCGCCCCGGCGCTGCTGTTCGTCGGCGTCGATGTCGACGTACTTCCAGAAATTGCGCGCGAAGATGTTGCGGTGGTAGCCCTTCACCCACGGGTGGGTGAGGTCGGTGAACACGCGGTGCACGTGGGCCTTGTAGGGCATGTAGGCCACCATCAGCTTCTTGGCCTGCGCCACCAGCGCGGCGCGTTCGGGGCCGTCGGGCAGCAGGCGCTGGCGCTCGTGCAAGGCGTTGTAGGCCGGCAAGTCGAAGCGCGCGTGGTTGGCCTGGCCCTTGTTGGGGCCGTAGCCCAGCTCGAGGAAGGCGTCGGCATCGGGCACCGAGGCGCTCCAGCCCACGCCCCACATCATCAGCTTGCCCACGCGCGAGGCCTTCAGGTTCTCGGGCCACTTGGCGTACTTGAAGACGATGCGGACGCCGATGGCGTCCATGTCCTTCTTCCACAGCTCGGCGAGCTGGCGTTTCTCCTGCTCGGGCTGGGTGGTGTATTCGAGCGTGAGCGCGCTGCCGTCGGGCTGCTCGCGCCAGCCGTCGCCGTCGCGGTCGACATAACCATGCATGTCCAGCAGCGCACGGGCCTTGGCACGGTTGAACTCGCCCATCTCGCTCTTGAACGCGGGGTCGTAGCCCCAGGTGTTGGGGCCCACCGGCGATTGCGCCGGCATGGCCTGGCCGCGCCGCACGAGGCGGATCTCGGCGTCCACGTCCACCGCCAGCGAGATGGCGCGCCGCAGCGCCACCTTCTCGGGCGTGTAGCCGCCGACCACCGGGTTCTCCATCGCGAAGTAGGAGGCCGCGATGTCGGCGCGCAGGTAGCGCTCGATGCCGATGCCGCGCTTGGCCAGGTTGGGCGCGAGCTGGTTGTTGGGCATGGCCTGCGGCGCGAAGTCGTAGGGCACTTCCTCGATCATGTCGTGCTCGGCGTTCAGGAACGAGAGCCAGCGCGGCTGGTTCTCCTCGATGATCGACACCTCGACCCGGTCGTTCAGCGGCAGGCGCCGGCCCTTGTACTGCGCGGCAATGGCCTGCAGCCGCGCGTCGCCTGCGGGCGGTTGCTCGTCGTACAGCACCTCGCGGTAGTTCGGGTTGCGCTCGAGCACGATCTTCGAGGAGCGCACCCACTGCGTCAGCCGGTACGGGCCGGTGCCCACCGGGTGGGCGCCGATCTTGTCCTGGTAGGCCTCCACCACCTCGCGCGCCACCGCGCCGAAGGCGGCATGGTCGGCCAGCGAATGCACGAAGCGCGGCTGCGGCTCGGCAAAACGCAACTGGAAGGTGTAGCGGTCCAGCGCGCGCAGGCCCTCGACCTCGGTGTCGTAGTCGAAGGGCTTCTTCGCGGCGATCAGCGCGGCGCGCAGCTCCGACAGCCCCAGCAGCCGGGTGTTCTCGAGCACGTAGAGCGCACCGCTCTTCCAGCGCGGGTCGTAGTGGCGCTTGAGGCTGTACACGTAGTCGGCCGCGGTGAGCTCGCGCCGCTGGCCCTTGAACGCCGGGTCGTCGGCAAAGTAGATGCCGGGCTTGATGCGCACCGTGATGGTCTTGAAATCGGCCGACACCTCGGGCAGCGACGCCGCGGTGTTGGTGCGCAGCTGGTAGGGCCGGGCCATGAAGGCGTATTCGAGCGGCGCATCGAAGATGTTCGCCGCCACGGTGCGCGAATACAGGTCGGTGATCTGCGGCGGGTCGAACGCGGTCTCGGCCACGCGGAAGGCGTAGCGCAGCGTCTTGGGCGCACCGGTCTTCGCGGCGGGCGGGGGGGCCGGCGTGGTGGCGGACGCGGCGACGCCGGTGCTGGCGCCGGCGGTGGCCGCGGCCAGCGGCAAGCCCAGCAGAAGACTCGTGGTCAGCGCCAGGAGCAGGGGTCGGCTCATGAAGGATCGGCCGGCGCGCGCGGCCCCGGGTGAGGGCCGGCCGCCGGCGATGGACACAGTTGGCGAAGCGCCGAGTCTAAGGGCCGTCCCGGCGCTGCCACATCGGGGAAGCCCCCGCGCCGGCGCGGGCCATCGGGGTTCGCCCACCCCGTTCTCACGGGGGCGGGCACGGGGTTTGCGATAGGCCGGGGTGCCTGCGCCGGGGTCCTACACTCGCGCATCCCGAAATTGGGGCGGCTGCGCCACGAGCGTGCGCTGCCCATGCATGGAGCTGAAGTGTCATGGTGGCCTACCTGATACGACGCCTGTGGCAGATGATCCCCACGCTGATCGGCGTGGTGCTGCTGGTGTTCGTGCTGTTTCATTTCTTCGGCGGAGATCCGGCCGAAATCCTGGGTGGCCTGAACGCCACGCAGGACCAGATCAACGCCATCCGGCAGCAACTGGGCCTGAACGAGCCCTGGTACGTGCAGCTGTGGATCTTCCTGAAGCAGATTGCCACCTTCGACTGGGGCAAGAGCTGGGCCACCAACGAGGCGGTGAGCCACCTGTTCGCCACCCGGCTGCCCGCCACGTTGACGGTGATGGTGCCGATCCTGCTGCTGGACACGCTGCTGGCGATCCCGATCGCGCTGGGCGTGGCCTACGTGCGCGGCTCGCTGACCGACCGCACGCTGATGGTGGTGACCACCGTGGCGCTGTCGATCAGCTTCCTGGTCTACATCATCATCGGCCAGTACTTCTTCGGCTTCCAGCTCGGCTGGTTCCCGGTGCAGGGCTGGAGCGATTCCACGCTCACCAACCTCATCACCTACGTGCCGCTGCCGGTGCTGCTGGCGGTGATGGTGGGCGTCTCGCCGCAGACACGGCTGTACCGCAGCTTCTTCCTCGATGAGCTGGGCCACGACTACGTGCGCACCGCGCGCGCCAAGGGCCTGACCGAGGGCACCGTGCTGTTCAAGCACGTGCTGCGCAACGCGATGATCCCGATCCTCACCAACGTGGGGCTGGCGCTGCCGGGCATCTTCGTCGGCTCGTTCCTGATCGAGGTGTTCTTCTCGATCCCCGGCCTGGGCCGCGAGGTGCTGCTGGCGGTGAACCGCAGCGACTATCCCGTGATCCAGGCCACCACGGTGTACCTGGCGGTGCTGACGATGTTCATCAACCTGGCGACCGACCTGCTCTACAAGGTCGTTGATCCGCGAGTCGTCCTCAAATGAGCGCCGTGATGAATACCGCCGCGGTGGCGCCGAGCGCCACGCCCCGTTCCGAAGGTGTGTGGCATGCCGCGTGGCGCCGTTTCAAGTCCGACCGCGTCGGCCTGGTCTCGCTGGTCATCGTGCTGGGCTTCCTGCTGCTGATCCTGCTCGCGTGGGCGGGCCTGGTGGCCGGCCAGTGGCAGCGCGAGCTGGGCGTGCCGAACGCGCCGCCGCACTTCGTCGGTCCCAAGCCGGCCGAGGCCACCGGCGCCATCGCGGTGCCCAAGGGCCCGAACGTCGACCTCTCGGACATCGACCCGCTGGCACCGCGCTACAAGGAATGGGCCGAACGCGCCGCCAAGCTCAAGACCACCGAGACCGTGAAGGCCGAGACCCTGCCCTTCGGCGCCGACCGCCTGGGCCGCGACGTGCTGGACAAGGCCATCAAGGGCACGCAGGTGTCGGTGGCGGTGGGCGTGCTGGCCGCACTGCTGGCCACCGTGCTGGGCACGGTGCTGGGCGCCTTGTCGGGCTTCTTCGGCGGCAAGGTGGGCGATTTCCTCGAGTGGCTCTACACCGTGTTCACCTCGATCCCCGACATCCTGCTGATCTTCACGCTGGCCGCGGTGCTCAACCGCGCCGACGCGATCATCCCGCGCGGCATCTGGACCATCGTGATCATCCTCGGCCTGGTGGGCTGGACGGGGCTGTACCGCCAGGTGCGGGCCGAGTTCATCAAGCACTCCAGCCGCGAGTACGTGCGTGCGGCCGAGGCCATCGGCGCCTCGACCACCTCGCGCATGTTCCGCCACATCCTGCCCAACGTGAGCCACGTGATCCTGGTGCGCATGAGCCTGCTGGTGGTGGGCTTCATCAAGAGCGAGGTGATCCTGTCGTACCTGGGCCTGGGTGTGCCGATCGACCAGGTGAGCTGGGGCACGATGCTGGCCGAATCGCAGGCCGAGCTGATCCTGGGCTACTGGTGGCAGCTGGTGGCCGCCACCGCGTTCATGGCGGTGTTCGTCACTGCGTTTTCGTTGATGGCGGATGCCTGGCGTGATGCGCTGGACCCCAAGCTCAGAGGGGCCGACTGATGTTGCTCAGCATCCAAGACCTGAAGGTCGCGTTCCGCATGGGCGAGCGCGGCGCCAAGATCCTGGCCCCCGCGGTCAAGGGCGTGAGCTTCGACATCCCCGAGAACAGCACGGTGGCGCTGGTGGGCGAATCGGGCTCGGGCAAGAGCGTCACCGCGATGAGCGTGCTGAACCTGCTGCCGGACAACGCACAACGCACCGGGAAGATCCTGTACCACGGCAAGGACCTGCTGCAGGCCAGCCTGCCCGAGCTGCAGGCGCTGCGCGGGCGCGAGATCGCCTGCGTGTTCCAGGACCCGATGAGCTCGCTGAACCCGGTGTTCACCGTGGGCCAGCAGCTCGCCGAGCCGCTGATGCGCCACCTCGGCATGAGCAAGCGCCAGGCCATCGAGCGTGCCGAGGCCCTGCTGGGCGAGGTGGGCATCCCCGAGCCGAAGCGGCGCCTGGCGGCCTACCCGCACGAGATGTCCGGCGGCCAGCAGCAGCGCGTGATGATCGCGATGGCGCTGTCCTGCGAGCCCAAGCTCCTGATCGCCGACGAGCCCACCACGGCACTGGACGTGACGATCCAGCGCCAGATCCTCGAGCTCATCGCGCGCATGAAGGACAAGTTCCGCATGAGCGTGCTGTTCATCAGCCACGACCTCGGCGTGGTGGGTGAGATCGCCGACCACGTGGTGGTGATGCGCCACGGCATCGTGCGCGAGCAGGGCCCGGTGGCGCAGATCTTCAGCGCGCCGCAGGATGCGTACACCAAGGCGCTGCTGGCCTGCCGCCCCAGCCTCACCGACACGCCGGCGCGGCTGACGGTGATCGACGAGCACATCGCGGGCAGCACCGGCACCGACACCGGCATCGTCACCGCCAAGCCCAAGGACCCGCACGCGCCGGTGGTGCTGCAGGTCAAGTCGCTGGCCAAGAGCTTCTTCCTGCGCGAGGGGCTGTTCGGCAAGCGCGAGTTCCGCGCCGTGCGCGACGTGAACTTCCAGCTCCGCAAGGGCTACACGCTGGGCGTGGTGGGCGAATCCGGTTCGGGCAAGACGACGATGGGCCTGACGCTGCTGCGCCTGCACGAGCCGACCGGCGGCGAGGTCATCTTCGACGGCAAGAACCTGCTCACGCTGAGCGACGCCGAGCGCCAGCTGATGCGCCGGCGCATCCAGATCGTGTTCCAGAACCCCTATGCCAGCCTGAACCCGCGCTTCACCATCGGCCAGACCCTGGTGGAGCCGATGACGATCCACGGCATCGGCGCCAATCAGGCCGACCGCGAGGCGCGCGCCCATGCGCTGCTGGCCAAGGTGGGGCTGGACCCCAGCACCTTCGGCAAGTACCCGCACGAGTTCTCCGGCGGCCAGCGCCAGCGCGTGGCGATCGCGCGCTGCCTCACGCTGGACCCCGAGGTGCTGGTGCTCGACGAAGCGGTGAGCGCGCTCGATGTCTCGGTGCAGGCGCAGGTGCTGAACCTGCTGCGCGACCTGCAGGACGAACTGGGCCTGTCCTACGTGTTCATCAGCCACGACCTCGCGGTGGTGCGCTTCATCTCCGACGAGGTGCTGGTGATGAAGGACGGCGAGGTGGTCGAGCAGGCCAGCGCCGCCGAGATCCTGGCCGCGCCGAAGCAGGAATACACCCGGCGCCTGCTCGGCGCCGTGCCAAGGGGGTGGAGGCCGGACGCCTGACAGCCCACTGCGGGCTGTCGGGCGCCTGCCGGAACCGACCGGGCCTGCAAGCCCGGGCGTGGAAGGGGCCGGACGCCTGACAGCCCACTGCGGGCTGTCGGGCGCCTGCCGGAACCGGCCGGGGCTGCAAAGCCCCTCTCTTCAACCCGGATTTCGCACGACCGTGCTAATCTGCGCCCCATGGAAACCCGCACCGAGCGCAGCGGCCTCACGCTGGCCGCCATCGTCGACACCGCCTTGCAGATGGCGGCGGCCGACGGCCTGGAGAGCCTGACGATCGGCGAGGTGGCCAAGCGCCTGGGCCTGTCCAAGAGCGGGGTGTTCTCGCGCGTGGGCTCGCGCGAGGCGCTGCAATGCGCGGTGGTCGAGGAATTTGACCGCCGCTTCAAGCAGGACGTGCTGGTGCCCGCGATGCGCGAGCCCCGCGGCCTGCCGCGGCTGAACGCCATCATGCGGCTGTGGCTGGCGCGGGCGCGCGAGGTCGAGCTGCGCCAGGGCTGCATCTACAGCGCCGGCGCCTTTGAATACGACGACCGCGAGGGCCCGGTGCGCGAGCGCCTGCTCGACGGTGTGATGCGCTGGCGTGCGGCGCTGCGGCGCGCGGTGGTGCAGGCCATCGATGCCGGCCACCTGCACGCGCACACCGATGCCGAGCAACTGGTGTTCGAGATGGATGCCATCTTCACCGGGCTGATGCGCGACGCCCGATTCCTGCGCGACCCCCGTGCGGCCGACCGCGCCTGGGCCGCCTGGCAGCGCCTGCTGCAGGCCTCGATGCCGCAGGCGGCGCCCCCGATCCCGTCCCCCCGGTCACGCTGAGCCGCTGGAGTGCCCACGATGACCTTGTTTGCCGCGCCTGTTTCGCACGACCGTGCGAATAGCGGTCTCCCCCCACGTTAGGAGCGTGTCATGAGCCTGTCCATCCTGATCCTGCTGGTGCTGCTGGTGCTGTTGCGCGCCGGCATTGCGGTGTGGCGCGTCTGGGCGCAGCTGCCGCGGCACAACGCCGACTTCGGCTTTGTCGATGCCGATTTCGAGGTGCGCCCGTGAGCGCGGCCGGGCGGTCCCCCGGTGACGGGCGGCGCAATGTGCCCGAAGCGCCGCCGGTGTTCGCGGCCGAGGCGCTGGCCGGCGTGCCCGGCGGCGGCGCGGCCGCCATGCCCGTGAATCCGGCGGCGGCGTTCTATGCGTCGCCGCTGGCACGCCTGGCGGGCTCGGCCCTGCGCGCCGCGCACCGCTGGTCGCCGCGCGTGGCCACGCGGCTGGCGCTGGGCCTGTTCTTCACGCCGCTGCCCTCCAAGCAGCACGCCCGTGCGAAACCAGTGCCGGCACCCTGGGTGGCGAGCAGCCGCCGCTTCGAGGCGGGGGAGCTTGTCACCTGGCAGCGCAGCGACGTGCGGCCCGGCGCGCCCCGGGTGCTGCTGGTGCACGGCTGGGCCGGTGACGCGCAGCAGTGGCGTGCCCTCGGCGACCGGCTGGCCGCCGCCGGCTTCGACCCGGTGCTGCTGGACCTGCCCGCCCACGGCCGCAGCGATGGCCGGCGCAGCACGCTGCCGCAGTGGGTGCGCGCGCTGTTCGCGGTGACCGCCCCGCTGGGCCCCTGGCACGCGGTGGTGGCGCACTCGCTGGGCGCGCTGGCCAGCGCGCATGCCGCCGCGCGGGGCCTGCCGGCGGCCCGGCTGGCGCTGGTGGCCACCTCGCCGCCGCCGCGGCTGTTCCTGCGCTGGTTCGCCGCCGGCCTGGGCCCGGGCGAAGCGCTGGCCCAGCGCATGCAGCAGCGCATCGAGCACCGCGAGGGCGTGCCGCTGGCGCAGTTCGAGCCGGCCTGGCTGGGCCGGCACCTGCAGCAGCCCACGCTGCTGGTGCACGATGCGGACGACCGCACCGCGCCGCTGGCGGGCGCCGAGCGCCTGGCGGCCGCGCTGCCGCGGGCGGAGTTGGCCTTGTCGCGTGGGCTCGGCCACCGCCGCATCCTGGCCGACGAGCAGGTGCTGCAGCGCCTGGTGCAGTTCGTGGCGGTGTAGGGCGCGCCAGCGCCGCCGGCGGCCGGCGCGGCGGACCCGCCAGACGCGGGCAATTGACCCGCAAACACGCCGGAGTAGAGGCCCCATCCGACGGCTGCCTTCGTACACTGCGGGGCATGCGCGCCGGCCCCGTCTGCTGCAGGCCATGAAGCGGAATTCCTGCCGCGAGAGCCGGCTGCGCCGCCGCGGCGCGCAGGGGCTTGCCGCCCTGGCCCTGCTGCTGGGCCAGGCCGGCCCCACCCTGGCGAGCACCCGGACTGCAGCCGACGCAGCCGACGCAGCCGGCACGGCGACCTCCCGCGCCGCCGCGTCGGTGGCGTCGCGCCCGCACCCGGCGCGCCCGGACGATGCCTTGCTGGCGCTGGAACGGCTGTCCCGGGGCCAGCCGAAACAGGCGCTGCAGCAACTGGACACGCTGCTGCCGCAACTGGCCGCGACCGACCCGCAACGCCTGCTGGCGCTGGCCCTGCGCGGCGCCCTGCAGGCCCGGCACGACGATGCGGAGGCTGCCGAGCTCACGCTGCGCGAGCTGGACGCCGCATCGGCCACCCGCGCGCTGGCCCAGGTGGCGGCCGGCCTGGTGCGCGCCGAGCTGGCGCTGCGGCGCGGGCCGCTGCGCCGGGGCGAGCGGCTCGCCTTGCAGGCCCTGGCGCAGCTGCCCGCGGACGAAGGCCCCATGCTGCGCATCCGCCTGCTGCGCCTGGTGGCCAGCGCGCAGGAAGACAGCGGCCGCTTCGACGACGCGGTGCGCACCCGCCAGCAGCTGATCGCGCTGACCGATGCGACCGGCACACCCTGGCGCCGCGCCGAGGCGCGCCACAACCTGGCCAACACGCTGACACTGGCCGGCCAGCTCGACCCCGCGCGCACGCTCAACCGCGAGGCGCTGGCGCTGGCCCGCGCGGCGGGGGATGCGCTCACCGAATCACGGGTGTGGACCACCGAATCCATCCTGCTCGGCGCGGCGGGCGACGCCGATGGCGAACTGCGCGCGCTGCACCAGGCGATCGACCTCGCGCGGCAGGCCCAGGCCCGGGGCGACGAGGTGCTGGCAATCGCCAACCTGGCCGACCACTACCTGCGCGCAGGCCAGTTCGGCACCGCGCTGCAGCTCGCGCGCCAAGCCCTGCCGATGGCCCGCGAGCTGGCCGACACCAGCGCGCTGTCGGTCGCGCTCACCAATGTGGGCCTGGCGCTGATTTCGCTGCGCGAGCGTGATCAGGGCCTGGCCTACGTGCGCGAGTCGATGGCCATCGACGAGCGCAATGGCGCGCTGGGCAACCTGGCCACGGCGCTGGAAGAACTGGGCGGCTACCTCGAGCGCGCGGGCTACCAGGCCGAAGCCTTGCAGGCCTACCGCCGCCAGCGCCAGATCGGCGACGAAGCGTTCCGCCGCGACCAGCAGCAGGCCATCCTCGAGCTGCAGGAATCCTTCGACAACGAGCGCCGCCAGCGCGAGCTGGCGCTGCTGCAATCGGAAAACCAGCTCAAGCAGGCGCAGCTGCTCAACAGCGCATTGCGTGAACGGCTGTGGCTGGCCGGTGCGGCAGCCGGGGGGTTGGTGCTCGCACTGATCGGCATGTGGCTGCTGCGCCTGCGCCAGGCCGGGCGCGCGCTGCACGAGGGCAATGCGCTGCTGAAGACGCAGAGCGAACGCGACCCGCTGACCCAGCTGCCCAACCGCCGCTTCCTGCAGCGCCTGATGCAGCCCTGGACATCCGGTGACGCGGCCGGGCCGGAGGCCTTCGAGGGCGCGCTGCTGCTGGTGGACCTGGACCATTTCAAGCAGGTGAACGACCGCCATGGCCATGCGGTGGGCGACCAGGTGCTGGTGGAGGTGGCGCGCCGGCTGCAGGCAGCGCTGCGCGCCGAGGACCTGGTGGTGCGCTGGGGCGGGGAGGAGTTCCTCGTCGTGGCCCACGAACTCACCCAGGACCAGCTGCAGGCCCTGGCCCAGCGCCTGCTGGTGGCCGTGGGGGGCACGCCGATCCGGCTGAGCCGGGCCGGGGCCGAGGTGCAGGTCAGCGCCTCGATCGGTTATGCCAGCTTCCCCACCGAGCCCACCCGGCTGGCGGTGGGCTGGCCGCAGGCGATCGACCTGGTGGACACCGCGCTCTACCTGGCCAAGGCCCATGGCCGCAACCTCGCCTATGGCGTGCGCCTGCTGCATGCGCACACCGAGCAGGAGCTGGTGCTGATCAGCCGCGGGCTCGAGGCCGCCTGGAGCGACGGCCGCGTGAAGCTCACCCCGCTGCGCGGGCCGGCGCCGCCGGCCCGGCCGGAGGCGGTGGCGTGAACCCGCCCCGCCAGCCGTGGCGGCACCGGGCCCGATGCGGGCTGGCCTGGCTGCTGCTCGCGGGCGCGGCGGCGGTGCACGCACAGCACACCGTGCTGCCGGAAGACGACGAAATCGATGCCGTGCTGTCCGCCGCCCCGGCGGGCGCCAGTGCCGCGGCCACCGGGGCGCCGGCGCCTGCGGCCGCGCTGGCGCTGTACCAGCAGGCCGTGCAGGCCCCGGCCGCTGGCGGCCCGGACGGGGCCGATGCCGCGCAGGCCGCGCTGGCGGCGCTGGAGGCGCACTGCGCGGGCAGCGGCGGCGCCGCACCCGACTGCGAATACCGCCGGCGCTGGCGCCTGCAACTGCTGCTGGCCGCGGCCGCGCGCGAGGCCGGCGAGCCGGACCACGCGCGGGGCCACGCGCGGGCGGCATTGGAGCTCGCGCGGGCCGGCAACGACCCCTGGCGCCAGGCCTTCGGCGAGACCGAACTCGCCTTGCTGGCCCGGGCCCAGCAGGATGCCGACGGGGCCCGCCGGCACCTGGCGCGGGCGCAGCACCTGGCCGGCGGGGTGCCGGATGCGCGGCTCAGCACGCGGCTGCTGCTGGTGGATGCCGCGTTGGCCGGCGCCTCCGGCGAAGCGGGCCTGCAGCGCCGCGTGCTCGAACGCGCGCTGGCCGCCGCGCGCCAGGTCCGATCACCCCAGCTGCAGGCCCTGGCCTGGCACCAGCTGGCCGAGCTGGCGCTGCGCGCGGCCGACGCCCGCGCGGCGCTGCAGGCGGCCACGCTGGGCCTGACGGCCGCCCGTGCGGCGCAGGACACGCGGCTCGGGCGCGACCTGCGCGGCCAGGTGCTGCGCGCGCGCGCGGCGCTGGGCCAGCACGCCCAGGCGCGCAACGAGTTCGAGGACCTGCTGGCCGAATGGGCGTCCGAAGGGGCCACCGCCGCCCAGGTGGCGCTGATGCGCAGCTACGGCGACGCCCTGGCCGACGCGGGCCAGCTCGCGGCCGCGCTGGCGCTGGTGCACCGCGAGCGCGCGCTGTCGCAGCAGCGCAAGGCCGCCGAGCGCGAAGCGGTCCTGGCCGCTCTTCGAACGCGTTATGACCGCGAAGCCCAGCAGCGCAACATCCTGCAGCTCGAACGCGACAACGCGCTGAAATCGGCCGAGCTGGCCAATCAGGCGCTGACGCAGCGCCTGTGGGCGCTGGGCGGTGGCGTGCTGGCGCTGGCGCTGGGCCTGCTGCTGCTGTTGCTGCTGCGGGCGCGCCGAAGCAACCGCCGGCTCGCGCGCCGCCACGCCAGCCTGCGCGAGCAGAGCGAGCGTGATGCGCTCACCGGCCTGGCCAACCGCCGTTGCTTCCAGGCCGTGCTGCAGGCGGGGCAGCGCGCGGCCGATTTCCGCGGCGCGCTGCTGATGATCGACATCGACCACTTCAAGCACATCAACGACCAGCACGGCCATGGCGCCGGCGATGCGGTGCTGGTGGAGGTGGCGCGGCGCGTGCAGGCGGTGGTGCACGAGGCGGACACGGTGGCGCGCTGGGGGGGCGAGGAGTTCCTGGTGTTCTCGGCCGGGCTCGAGCGGGTGGCCGCCGAGGCGCTGGCGCAGCGCCTGCTGCAGGCCGTGGCCGGCACGCCGGTGGCCCTGCCCGACGGCGGGGCCCTGCCGGTGGCGGTGTCGATCGGCCACGCCGTGTTCCCGCTGCCGCCGCATGGCGTGACGCTGAGCGCCGAGCAGGCGGTGAACCTGGTGGACATGGCGCTCTACACTGCGAAGAGCCAGGGGCGCAACCGGGCAGTGGGCATCGAAGGGGCCGAAGCGGCCGATGCCGAAGGCCTGCGCCGCCTGGAAGGCGATTTCGACCGCGCGTGGCAGGAAGGCCGCGTGCAACTGCGCATCGATGCCGGGCCACCCCCCTGGCGCGGCGCGGCATCACCCCACCCACAGGAGACAGAACCGTGAACCCGCAACGACGACACCTGGCCGCCGCCGCGCTGGCCGCCACCCTCGGCACGCTGGCCGGCCTGGCCAGCGGCCCCGCCGGCGCGCAGACGGCCTGGCCCAGCAAGCCGGTGCGCATCGTCGTGCCGTTTGCGGCTGGCGGCACCACCGACATCCTGGCGCGCGCGCTGGCCCCCGAGCTGCAGAAGGCCTTCGGCCAGCCCTTCGTGGTGGACAACAAGCCGGGCAGTGGCGGCAACACCGGCGCGGCCGACGTGGCCAAGTCGGCGCCGGACGGCTACACGCTGCTGATGGGCACCGTGGGCACGCACGCGATCAACGCCGCGCTGTACCCCAAGATGCCCTTCGACCACGTGAAGGACTTCGCCCCGGTCACGCTGGTGGCCGGCGTGCCCAACGTGCTGGTGCTGAACCCGGCCTTCGCGCAGAAGTACGGCATCCACACGGTGGCCGATTTCACCCGCGTGGCCAAGGCCAACCCGGGCAAGTTCAACATGGCCAGCTCGGGCAACGGCACCTCCATCCACCTGGCCGGCGAGCTGTTCAAGAGCATGACCGGCACCTTCGTGGTCCACGTGCCCTACCGCGGCTCGGGCCCGGCCTTGATCGACCTGATGGGCGGCAGCATGGACCTGATGTTCGACAACCTGCCCTCGGCGATGCCGCACATCAAGAGCGGCAAGCTCAAGGCGCTGGCCGTCACCAGCGGCAGCCGCTCGGCCGCGCTGCCCGAGCTGCCCACGGTGGAAGAGGCCGGTGGCAAGGAGCTCAAGGGCTACGAGGCCAGCTCCTGGTTCGGCCTGGTGGCCCCGGCGGGCACGCCGGCCGACGTGGTGAGCCGCCTGCAGCAGGAAACCGCGAAGGCCCTGAACAGCCCGGCACTGAAGGAGCGGCTGCAGGCGCAGGGCGCGATTCCCAGCGGCAACACGCCGGCGGAGTTTGCGAAGTTCATCGCCGCCGAGACGGCGAAGTGGGCCAAGGTGGTGAAGGCCTCCGGCGCCAAGGTGGACTGATCGGTCACGCGGCCGGCGGCGCAACGTCGGCCGACCAGCGCGCCACCCAGGCCTCGAACCCGGCCGCGGGCAGCGGCTTGCTGAGGTGGTAGCCCTGCGCGTCGTCGCAGTGCAGGCGTTTCAGGTGGTCGAGGATGGCCGCGTCCTCCACGCCCTCGGCCACCACCGTGAGGCCCAGGTTGTGCGCGAGGTCGATCGTCGAG
Organism: Burkholderiales bacterium; assembly: GCA_016213205.1. GTDB lineage: Bacteria > Pseudomonadota > Gammaproteobacteria > Burkholderiales > Burkholderiaceae_C > Pseudaquabacterium. The sequence goes on along the minus strand of JACRAZ010000097.1, from coordinate 29,053 downwards.
CGCACGATGGTCGCGGCGCCGGCCTCCTTCTCCATCGCCATCACGAAGGCCTTGTCGATCTTCAGCTCGCCCACCGGCAGGCGCTGCAGGTAGGCCAGCGAGGAGTAGCCGGTGCCGTAGTCGTCGATCGAGAGCTTGAAGCCGCGCTCGGCCAGGCGGTTCAGCGTGGCCTCGGCGCGCTGCGGGTCGTCCATGATCGCGCTCTCGGTGATCTCCAGGCACAGGCCCTCGGCCCGGGCCGCGTGGCGGCGCAGCAGGGTGTCGAGCTTGTCGGGCAGCTCCGGGTCGAGCAGGTCGCGGGTGGACAGGTTCACCGACACGCGCTCGATGCCCAGCCGCGCGAGCGCGGGCTGCAGCCGCGCGGTTTCCTCGAACACCCACAGCGTGAGCTTGCGGATGAAGCCGGTCTGCTCGGCAAAGGGGATGAACTGCACCGGCGGCACCAGGCCGCGCTGCGGGTGCTGCCAGCGCAGCAGGGCCTCGGCGCCGGTGGCGCGGCCGCTGGCCAGCGCCACCTTGGGCTGCAGGTACAGGCGCAGCTCGCCCTGCTCCAGCGCGCGGCGCAGCTCGCCCAGCAGCGAGAGGTTGGCGGCGCTGGCGCTGTCGATCTGCGGGTCGTACACCTGGGCGCCGGCGAGCCGGCTCTTGGCCGCGTACATCGCCACCTCGGCGCGGCTGAGCAGCGCATCCACCTCGGCCGCGTGGTCGGGCCAGCAGGCGATGCCGATGCCCGCGCTCAGGTCGACCGCCTGATCACCCAAAGTGAGCGGCTGCTCGAAGGCATGCGTCACGCGCTCGGCCACCTGGGTGGCCAGCGCGCGGTCGGCGCCGGGCAGCAGCAGCGCGAATTCGTCGCCGCCCAGGCGCGCCACCATGTCGCCCTGGCGCAGCGCCTGCTGCAGCCGCGTGGCCACGCCCTGCAGCAGGCTGTCGCCGCCCAGGTAGCCGAGCTGGTCGTTCACGAGCTTGAAGCGGTCCAGGTCGAGCATCAGCACCGCGATCGGCGCCAGCGTGCGGTCGCCCGGCGCGGCCTCGGCGCGGGTGATGGCGGAGCGCACCGCGTCGCGGAACTGCACCCGGTTGGGCAGCTGGGTCAGGCGGTCCCAGTAGGCGAGCTGGCGGATCTCGCGCTGCTGGGCACCGATGTTCACGCGCATGTGGTCGAAGGCCTTGGCCAGCTCGCCGATCTCGTCGCGCCGCTGGGTGTGCTCGAGCGGGGCGTCGTAGTCGCCGCGGCCCAGGCGCTCGGCCGCGCGCGCCAGCGAGCGCAGCGGCTGGGTCACCCGGCGCGCCGTCCACACGCTGCCCAGGCCGAACAGCGCCAGGCCGACCAGCGTGAGCACCGCGAGCGTGAGCTGCAGGCTGCGGTAGGGCGCGATCGCGTGGTCCAGCGAGCGGGTGAGCCGCGCGCTGAGCTGCTGGCGGCTGTCGGCGGCCAGCGGCAGGTCGTGCACGCGGTGCGTCATGCCGTCCAGGTGCAGTTCGGGGCCCGCCGGGGGCCTGGCCAGTGCCGCGGCGGCAGCCGGCGAGGCCAGGCTGCTGAACAGCGCCTGCGCCGGGCCCCTGGCCGGCCGCAGCACCAGCGTGGCATCGAGGCCGCTGACGGCATGCATGTCGTCCACCAGCGAGCGGTCGAGCGCAAAGCCCATCAGCACATGGCCCACCACCAGCGGTGCGCGCAGCGGCACCATCACGAACAGGTGCGGGCGCTGTCCCAGCACGGCCACCGCGCCGCCGCCGCGGGCGAGCTGCGGCGCCAGCGCGGCCAGCACCGGCGCGAGGTCGGCATCGGCCCCTTCGGCGGTGGCCACCAGCCGGAGCTCGGTGTCCAGCAGCGCGGCCACCGAGGCCTGGAGGCGGGCACCGTGGTTGCCCAGCGCCGAGACGATGGTGGCGTTGTCCTGCGTGCCCACCGCCTCGCGGAAGGCGTAGTCGGCCGCCAGCACGGTGGCGCCCTGGTTCAGCTTGGCCGCGCGCTGCTCGAGCAGGCGCTGCCAGATGCGCTCGCCCACCGCCAGCTGCTCGGCCAGCTGGCGGCGCGCGTTGCGCTCGATGCTGGTCTGGATGAAGGCATAGGCCGCCAGCTGCAGCAGCAACAGCAGCAGCAGCGAGGAGATCGCCATGCGGCTGGACAAGCGCCACGCATCCGAGCGCAGCCAGCGCACCAGCAGGTTCACGGCGTCGCGCCCATGAGCTGCACGCTGGCCTGCGCGGCACCGCTGCCCACCACGCGGGGCTGCTCCACGGCCGGCGCGCCGGCCGGCAGGCTGGCATGCCAGGCGCGCAGGTTGTAGGCACCGGCTGGCAGGTGGGCCAGCGTGAGCCGGCCATCGGTGCCGGTGCGGCCGAAGTAGGGCGTCTCGACCACCACCACCCAGGCCACCATGTGGTCGTGGATGTTGCAGCCCAGCACCGCGATGCCGGGTTTGTCGAACAGCACCGGGTTGGCCGGCGTGCCCACGTAGAGCTTGATCTCGAAGGCCTTGGCCGCCGAGAACGAGTAGACGTGGTGCCGCACCGTGTCGCGGTTCGGGAAACTCACCGCGGTGCCCACCGGCACCACGCTGACCTGCGGGATGAACTGGCGGCTCTGCTGCGCGATTTCAACGCCCGCCGCCGGCTTGGTCGCCGCCCGCGCGGCGGGCGATTCGGCGAACACCACGGCGCCGGGCAGGGGCTTGCCGGCGGCATCGGTCACCAGCACCTCCAGCGAGGCGGCCTGCGCGGCCGGCGCGGCGATGGCCAGGCCAGCCAGCAGCAGCGCCGGCAGCACGGCCCGGCGGCGCGGGCCCGGGGTGGCGGGGCGGCTCACGGCTCGATCGCCAGGCCCAGCAGCGGCTGGCCGTTGCCCACCGTGCCCAGCAGCGTGGCCTGGCCGCTGGCCAGGTCGATGCGGTACAGCCGCGTGCGGCCGCCGAAGCGCAACGCGGCGAGCGCGGCGTTGTCGACATCGGCGATGTCGAACGAGGCGTCCTGCAGCGGCCCGGTGCCCAGCGCGCCCACCGTGCGCAGGCGGCCGGTGTTGGGCGAGACCACTGGCTGCGTGCCTTCGAGCGAGCCCTGGATCAGCAGCGCGCCCAGGCCGGCGTCGATGACGTAGTTGGTGCTGAGCTTGTCGTCACGCGGGTGGTAGGTGTAGGCGGCGGCCACCACGCGCGGCGTGCGGCCGGCGTGCGGGTCGTCGCCCGCGTAGTGCAGGTCGGGGTCGGGCTGCGGGCCGGGGCGCGCCGGGTCGGCGTCGACCACGGCGCCGGTGTCCGGGTGCAGGCGCAGGTTCTGGCCCCGGTCGCTGACGATGCGGATGCGGTCGGCCACCGGGTTCACGTCGACACCGAACTGCTGGCCCACCAACGGCAGCGCGATCGGCACGCCCACCGGGGCGAGCACGCCGGTGGCGGGGTTCAGCGTGTAGAGCTGGCCACGCGAGCCGAGCGCATAGAGCATGCCGCGCGCAACCCGGAAGTCCAGCCCCAGCAGGGTTTCGCCGGGCGGCAGGCCCTGCACCGGCTTGCGTTCGAGCAGCTGCTGCGGCGCCCCGGCCTTGAAGCGCACCAGGTCGCCCGAGGCGGTGAGCGCCAGCAGGGTTTCGCGCCGCGCGCTGGGCGGGGGTTCATCCAGCGTGCTGCAGGCCGCGAGCGCCAGGCACGAGGCCAGGGCTGTCAGCCCACGCGATGAGGCCGCCGCCCAGGCAGACCTCGCCGTCGTAGAGCACGGCCGACTGGCCGGGCGTGACGGCCCATTGCGGCGCGTCGAAACGCAGGCGAAAGCCATCGGCCGTGGGGTCGTAGCGGCAGGGGGCATCGGCCTGGCGGTAACGCGTCTTGGCGGCATAGGCACCCGGCGCCGGCGCGTGGCCGGCGACCCAGCTGTTGGCATCGGCCGTGAGCGTAGCCGATTGAAGCCAGGCATGGTCATGCCCCTGCACCACGACGAGCACGTTGTTTGCCAAGTCCTTCGCGGCCACGAACCAGGGCGCATGCGCGCCGCCGCCGCGCGGCGCGCCACGTTCCTTCACGCCGCCGATGCCCAGGCCCTGGCGCTGGCCCAGCGTGTAGAAGCTCAGGCCCAGGTGCTGCCCCAGGGTGCGGCCGCGCTCGTCGCGGATGGGGCCGGGCGCGTGGCTCAGGTAGCGGTTGAGGAACTCGCGGAACGGCCGCTCGCCGATGAAGCAGATGCCGGTGGAGTCCTTCTTCTTCGCGTTGGGCAGGCCGATGTCCTGCGCGATGCGGCGCACCTCGGTCTTGCGCAGTTCGCCCACCGGGAACAGGGTCTTCGCCAGCTGGGCCTGGGTGAGGCGGTGCAGGAAGTAGCTCTGGTCCTTGGCCGGGTCCAGGCCCTTCAGCAGCTCGAAGGCACCGTTGCGTTCGCGTACCCGCGCGTAGTGGCCGGTGGCGATCTTCTCCGCACCCAGCCGCATCGCGTGGTCGAGGAAGGCCTTGAACTTGATCTCGGCATTGCACAGCACATCGGGGTTGGGCGTGCGGCCGGCCTGGTATTCGCGCAGGAACTCGGCGAACACGCGGTCCTTGTAGTCGGCCGCGAAGTTGACGTGCTCGATCTCGATGCCGATGACATCGGCCACCGCGGCGGCGTCGACGAAGTCGATGTTGGACGAGCAGTATTCGTTGTCGTCGTCGTCCTCCCAGTTCTTCATGAAGATGCCGACGACCTCGTGGCCCTGCTGCTTGAGCAGCCAGGCCGTCACCGCCGAATCCACGCCCCCCGAGAGCCCGACCACCACGCGCATCTTTGCCATCAGGACCGCCCGGCCGTTCCGAAGGTCCTGATGTCCCCCTTGGGGGGCTGCGAACGAAGTGAGCTGGGGGGCACCATGGCCTGAATTGTCCGCTGCCGCGCCTGCCGGCGGGGTGCGCGGGGCCACGCACCGGACTTGAGGCGGCTCAAGTTGCGGCCCGAGCCAGCGCCGGACACTGGCGGCCGGTCCAGAAAGGACGGAGGCAGGTCATGTCACGACGCGCCGGCTGGCGCAGCATGGCAGCCGGCGCGGCATGCTGCCGCGACGCCGGAACGGCCGCGCTTTCAGCGCGTTGCGGGCGAAGCGGCACCGCCAGCGCCGGATGCCGCCTTGAACGGCCCCAGTGCCGCGACGCTCGGGTGGGTGTACAGCAGGTCCAGCGGGAAGCGCTGCCCGGCGAGGAAGTCGTCGATGCAGCGCATCACCAGCGGGCTGCGGTGCTCGGCCTGCCGGGCGCGGATCTCCTCCGGCGTGAGCCACAGCGTTTGCACGATGCCCTCGTCCAGCGCACGGCCGGGAAGGGGCTCGCCCACGCGGCCGGTGAAGGCCAGGCGCAGGTAGGTCACGTCCTCGCCGGTGGATTCGCGCTGCAGGCGCGACAGGTACACGCCCAGCAGGGCCTGCGGCTCGAACGCGCAGGCCGTCTCCTCCAGCGCCTCGCGCACCACGGCCTCGAGCGGCGATTCGGCCGGCTCCAGGTGGCCGGCCGGGTTGTTCAGGCGCAGGCCTTCGGCGGTGTGTTCCTGCACCAGCAAGAAGCGGCCGCGGTCGGCAATCACGGCGGCGACAGTGATGCTGGCGTGCCAACGGGGGGTGCTCATCGGGCGATGTTAGCGGCCGTGCGACGGTTGATCTCGGTTAAGCTTCCCGCGAGAAAAAGGGCCTCGGGCGCGCAGGCCTCGCGAGGAGACCCCCTGCGCGATCGGCCTGCGGCTGCAGGCTTCGGCGAGCGCGTCCCGTGCTCGAAACAATTGAGGAGTTGATGTCATGGCTTTGCGTATCGGTGTTCCGAGGGAAACGGCTGCAGGCGAGAAGCGTGTGGCCACCGTGCCCGACGTGGTGGAAAAGCTCATCAAGCTCGGGTTCTCGGTGGCCGTTGAAAGCGGCGCCGGTGATGCCGCGAACTTCGGCGACGACACCTACCGCGCCGCCGGCGCGGAGATCGTGCCCGGCGCGGCCGAGCTCTGGGCCGGCTCGGACATCGTGTTCAAGGTGCGCGCCCCCAGCCCCGAGGAAGTGGGCCTGATGCGCGAGGGCGGCATGCTGGTCAGCTTCATCTGGCCGGCGCAGAACCCCGAGCTGATGCAGCAGCTGGCCGCCAAGCGCGCCACGGTGCTGGCCATCGACTCGCTGCCGCGCCAGCTCTCGCGGGCCCAGAAGATGGATGCGCTCACCTCGATGGCCGGCATCAGCGGCTACCGCGCGGTGATCGAGGCGGCCAACGCCTTCGGGCGCTTCTTCAATGGCCAGATCACGGCCGCGGGCAAGATCCCGCCGGCCAAGGTGTTCGTGGCCGGCGCCGGCGTGGCCGGCCTGGCGGCCATCGGCACCGCGGCCAACCTGGGCGCCATCGTGCGCGCCAACGACACCCGTGCCGAGGTGGCCGACCAGGTGGTCTCGCTCGGCGGCGAGTTCGTCAAGGTCGACTACGAGGAAGAAGGCTCCGGCGGCGGCGGCTACGCCAAGGTGATGAGCGAGGGCTTCCAGCAGGCCCAGCGCGAGATGTACGCCAAGCAGGCCAAGGAAGCCGACATCATCATCACCACCGCGCTGATCCCGGGCAAGCCCGCGCCCAAGCTGATCACCGCCGAGATGGTGAAGACCATGAAACCCGGCAGCGTGATCGTCGACATGGCCGGCGAGCAGGGCGGCAACTGCGAGCTCACGGTGCCTGGCCAGGCCGTGGTGCAGCACGGCGTCACGATCATTGGCTACACCGACCTGGTGAGCCGGCTGGCCAAGCAGTCGTCCACGCTGTACTCGACCAACCTGCTGCGCGTGACCGAGGAGCTGTGCAAGACCAAGGACGGCGTCGTCAACGTCAACATGGAAGACGACGCGATCCGCGGCCTCACGGTCATCAAGGAAGGCAGCATCACCTGGCCGCCACCGCCGCCCAAGCTGCCGGCCGTGGCGCCGCAGGCCAAGCCGGCCGCCGCGCCCGCGGCCGCGGCCAAGGGCCACGGCCATGGTGGCGGCGAGCCGATGTCGGCCCAGCCGCTGGCCATCGTGTTCGGCGTCGGCGCGGTGCTGTTCCTGCTGGTGGGCCTGTACGCGCCGGCCTCGTTCCTGTCGCACTTCACGGTGTTCGTGCTGGCCTGCTTCGTGGGCTACATGGTGGTGTGGAACGTGACACCCTCGCTGCACACGCCGCTGATGAGCGTGACCAACGCCATCTCCTCGATCATCGCGATCGGCGCGCTGGTGCAGGTGGCGCCGCCCCTCACCGGGGCCGAGGCCGACCGGCCTTCGCAGCTGATCCTGGGCCTGGCGGTGTTTGCGCTCGCGCTCACGGCCATCAACATGTTCGGCGGCTTCGCGGTGACGCGTCGCATGCTGGCAATGTTCCGCAAGTAAGCAGGAGACGGACATGACATCCAGCCTGGCCACCGTTTCCTACATCGGCGCCACCATCCTCTTCATCCTCAGCCTGGGCGGGCTTGCCAACCCCGAGACCGCCCGCCGGGGCAATGTGTTCGGCATCATCGGCATGACCATCGCGGTGCTGGCCACCGTGCTGGGCCCGCGTGTCACGCCGGCCGGCTACGCGTGGATCGTCGGCGCGCTGGTCGTGGGCGGCAGCATCGGCCTCTTCGCCGCGAAGAAGGTGCAGATGACGCAGATGCCCGAGCTCGTCGCGCTGATGCACAGCCTGGTGGGCCTGGCCGCCTGCCTGGTGGGCTTCGCGAGCTACGTGGACACCTCCACCGTGTTCCCGACGCCGGCCGAGAAGTCGATCCACGAGATGGAGATCTACATCGGCATCCTGATCGGTGCCGTCACCTTCTCGGGCTCGATCATCGCGTTCGGCAAGCTCTCGGGCAAGATCGGCGGCAAGCCGCTGCTGCTGCCCGCGCGCCATTGGCTCAACCTGGTCGGCCTGCTGGTCGTGATCTGGTTCGGCCGCGTGTTCCTTCAGGCCCATGACATCGGCGCCGGCATGACGCCGCTGATCGTGATGACCGTCATCGCGCTGCTGTTCGGCGTGCACATGGTCATGGCCATCGGCGGCGCCGACATGCCGGTGGTGGTGTCCATGCTCAACAGCTACTCGGGCTGGGCGGCGGCAGCCACCGGCTTCATGCTGAGCAACGACCTGCTCATCGTGGTGGGCGCGCTGGTGGGCTCCTCGGGCGCGATCCTCTCGTACATCATGTGCCGCGCGATGAACCGCAATTTCATCAGCGTGATCGCCGGCGGCTTTGGCACCGGCGGCGGCGCGCCGGCGGCGCCCGCGGGGGGTGCCCAGCCGGCGGGCGAGGTGTCGCCCATCGCCGCGGCCGAGACGGCAGAGCTGCTGCGCGAGGCCAAGAACGTGATCATCGTGCCGGGCTACGGCATGGCGGTGGCGCAGGCCCAGCACACGGTGTACGAAATCACCAAGCTGCTGCGCGACAAGGGCGTCAACGTGCGCTTCGGCATCCACCCGGTGGCCGGCCGCATGCCGGGCCACATGAACGTGCTGCTGGCCGAGGCCAAGGTGCCCTACGACATCGTGCTGGAGATGGACGAGATCAACGACGATTTCCCCAAGACCGACGTCACGATGGTGATCGGCGCCAACGACATCGTGAACCCGGCCGCGCAGGACGACCCCACCAGCCCCATTGCCGGCATGCCGGTGCTGGAGGTGTGGAAGGCCAAGACCAGCATCGTGATGAAGCGCAGCATGGCCTCGGGCTACGCGGGCGTGGACAACCCGTTGTTCTACAAGGACAACAACCGCATGCTCTTCGGCGACGCGAAGAAGATGCTTGACGAGGTGCTGGCCGCGCTGCGGGCCTGAGGCCTTCGTCAGCCGGGGGGATGGCCCACGCGGGCCGTCCGCGGCGCCGACGCTAGGATGACGGTCCTTTCATGGGATAGGACCGTCATGCGGCTTCTTCTGCACACCCCGATCGCCCGCTTGGCCGCGACGGTGGCGATGGCCATCACGTCGCTGCCGGCGCCGGCGCTCACCGTGGTGGCCGGCAATGCCAAGCTCACCGTGCCGGACGATCAGCGCTGGGAGGTCCACGAGCTGGCCGACCCGGACATCCAGATCGACAGCGGCGCGAGCACCACGCCCAGCATGTCGCGCGTGCTGCGGCTGTCCGAAGGCGCGCAGACCCTGGCGGTGGTGCATGTGTCCGGCAGCATCGGCGGCAACATCGGCGAGACGGTGTGGCACTTCAAGTGCCCGGTCGATCAGCAGGAGACGGGCAGCTATGTCCGCGACCGCGCCCACAAGTACAACATCGACTGCCTGACGGTCGACGGGCCGGTGGACCTGGACCGCTCGATCCAGCAGTTCGATGCCCGCCTGGCCCGCCTGCTCGGCACCCAGGGCGCGATGCCGGGTGGCGCCGGCTACTTCATCTGGTCCATCTATGCCTCCGGCACGGCCCGGGTGAAGGTGCTCGCCGTGGTGCGTGGCAATTTCGCAGGCGCGCCGACGGCGCAGACCACCGGCGAGGACACCCAGGGCATCCCGGCCGAAGTGCTGGAGTGGGGCCGGCAGCTGAACGACCAGGTGCGCAGCAGCGTGTTGTCGATCTCGGGCCGCTTCACGCTGCCGCGCATGGAGTTCCGCCGCTGAGCCGGCGTGGGGGGCGTCTCAGCGGCGTCGGTGGTGGCCGCAGTGGAGAATCGGGCCCGTTGCCGATGGGCGATTCGGACACTTCCGTGCTGGAAACTCGAACCCTCAGAGAGCTGCTCGTCGAGCCCGCCACGGCAGGGGCCGGGCAGGCCCACCTGAGCGCCGCCAGCGGCCTCGTCAAGGTGGGCAGACGCTTGTTTGTGGTGGCCGACGACGAGCATCACCTGGCCGTGTTCGACCTGTCCAGCAACGCGCCCGGCCGGCTGGTCCCGGTCTTCGAAGGAGAACTGCCGCTGCGCCCCAAGGCGCGCAAGGCGGCCAAGCCGGACTGCGAGGCCTTGCTCCTGTTGCCCGCCTTCGCCGACCACCCGAACGGTGCGCTGATGGCCATCGGATCGGGGTCGCGCCCTGCTCGGCACCGCGGCGCCCTGTTGGCACTGGACGCCGCTGGCGACATCCAGGGGCCGGTGCGTCGCCTTGATCTCGCTGCGCTGCTGGCCCCGCTGCACGAGCAGTTTTCCGACCTCAACATCGAGGGCGCGTTTGTCCAGGACGACAGGCTGTCCTTGCTCCAGCGTGGCAACAGTGGCGAGGCCATCAACGCACGCATCGATCTGAGTTGGCCCGAGCTGCAACGATGGCTCGCCGCGGCCGGCCCGGCCCCGCGGCCGGCTTCGATCACGCGGTTTGCGCTGGGCACCATCGACGGCGTTGCCCTGTCGTTCACCGATGGCACGGCGCTGCCTGGCGGCGGCTGGCTGTTCAGTGCGGCGGCCGAGGACACCTCGGACACCTACCGTGATGGGCGCTGCGCCGGGTCGGCCATCGGCCTCGTCGACGCGGACGGCACGATCCGGTTGATGGAACGCCTGTCACTGACCTGCAAAGTCGAAGGCATCACCGCAGTGGCCGCGGGCGACACGATCGACGTGCTGCTGGTGACCGATGCCGACGACAGGCGTCAGCCTGCACTGCTGCTGTCCGCCAGATTGCGCCGCTGAATGGCCCGCGGGGTCGGCTGCGGTCGCCGCGCCGGTGCCGAGGCCGCCCCTGTGAAAGCAGAAGGCCTGCGGCGTTGGGCCGCAGGCCTTCTGTGCTGTTCGCCGGCAGGGTGTCAGCCGAGATCAGCCGTCTCGCGCAGCAGGTAGGCCCCGATGGCCGCGACGAAATAGAACACGGCCAGGTAGCCGATCGCGGTGGTCAGGCTCGCGGTGGCGGTGGCGGCAGCGCCAAGCGCCATCGGCACGAAGGACATCACGCCGCGGCCGACCGAGAACGAGCTTGCCACGCCCACGGCCCGGATGTTGGTGGGGAACTGCTCGGCCAGGTAGGCGCCGAAGCCGGCCCACATGGCGGTGGCGGTGGCCCAGTGCACCAGGCCCAGGATGAAGAACACCTGGGCATCCCAGCCGAAGCCCAGCCAGCCGTAGAGGCTGAGCGCCGAGATCGCGGCGCTGACGATGATCATCATGCGCTTGCCGATCTTGTCGACGATGAAGCTGGCGATGAAGTACACCGGCAGCGACACAATGTTCAGCGCCATCAGGAAGGTGGACACGTCCTTCGGCCCCATGCCGCGTTCCTTGACCAGCAGCGTGGGCAGCCAGGTGTTCACGCCCCAGTAGGCCATCAGCGCGCTGGTGCAGATGATCACCGCGTACAGGAAGGTCTTGAGGTTCGTGCCGCGGAACAGATCGGACAGCTTGGCCGACGGGGCCGCGGCGGCGGCAGCGCCCCCGAGGCCCGCCTTCTTGGCGGCCTGTGCCTTCAGCCACACCGGCGATTCAGGCACGAAGAACTGGATGTACAGCGCCACCAGCACGGCCAGGCTGCCGGCAAAGTACATCGCGCGCCAGCCGTAGCTGGGCACCAGCAGGTACTGGCAGGCCAGCGCGAAGATGAAGCCCAGCGGCCAGCCCATCTGCATGTACGAGTTGGCCTTGCCGCGCTTGTCGGCCGGGTAGGTTTCGGCCAGCATCGTGGCGCCCAGCGACCACTCGGCGCCCAGGCCCAGGCCGGCCAGGAAGCGCAGCACGGCCAGTTGCGTGGCGTCCTGCGCCAGGCCGCCCAGGCCGGTGGTGATGCCGAACCAGGCAATGCACCAGACCAAGGCCTTCTTGCGCCCGAACTTGTCGGCGATCGGCCCGAAGATGAAGCCCCCCAGCACCGCGCCCAGCAGCATCGCGGTGACGATGATGCCGCCCTGCACCATGGAGATGCTGAACTCCTTGAGCACCAGCGGCAGTGTGAGGGCGATGACCATCAGGTCCACCCCGTCGAAGGCGTAGCCGGCAATCGCTGCACCCAGCACCCGGCCTCTGTGGTGGCCCGCATCGGCAACGGCGGGTACACCGGCCGCGGGTATGGTCGTAGTCGTCATGAGATCCCCTGTGGAAGTGGGTTGGAATTCGCAACGACGGCCGTCATGCTGGGCGGGCTCTGTCGAAACCACGGGCTCCCGTGGCCGAGCAACTCGCCTGCTACCTGTTCAGCGGCAGCGGTCCCGTTGATGCGGATCCACTCTACTTCGCAGCCTGCAGCTGCAAGGGTGATCCAGGTCTAACTTCACGCGGCACCGGCACGAGCGTTGATGACGGTCAATGTGTTGGGGCCGACTTTGGCGGCTCGTGCCGGTGGCGTTCTGCACGATGGAACGGTTGGTCCCTCGAAAAGAGGCCTAGCGTCTGAAAGGAGCGGCCCACGGGGCGCCCGGAAACCGGTCAGGGCCGGCGGCGGCGCACCAGGCCGGCGGCGCCCAGGGCCAGGCCCGCCAAGGCCAGGCTGGCGGGCTCCGGCACCGGGCTGGCCACCGCCGCGGTGTTGCTGAACGAGAAGGTGTGGTCGTCGTAGTCGCCCTGGCCGTCGGGGGTGTTCATCAGGTCCTCGAAGCCCACCCAGGTGCGGCCGCTGCCGTTCCAGTTCTCGATCACCATCGCGTGGGCAAACCCGTCGGCGTTCAGGCTGCCGGGGCCGGAGTGGAAGCTCTCGCCGGTGTTGAGCACCAGCAGCACCGCATCGAGCACGGTGCCGGCGGTGAAGAAGCCCAGGTCGTAGGTGGTGCCAATGGCGGTGGCGTGGTTCGGGAAGATCTGCGGCGAGCCGTTGACGCTGAGCACGCTGTCGAAGCCGGCGTCCGAGCCTTCGAAGCTGAGGATCACGTGGCCATCGGATGCCACGACGAGCTGGCTGCCCAGCGCGGCCTGTGCCGGCGGGGCGCACAGGGCCAGGGCAGCGGCGGTGGTGCCGAGCAGGGTGCGGAGTTTCATGGAGGGGTGTCCTTTGCGAGCGGTGCGGCGCGTGCCGGGCGCCGCGGTGCGGGGCCGGCCCGGCGCGCGCTGGGCGGCCGGGCACGGGGTGGCGTCGCAAAGTCTGGGCAGCGAGCGTTAGGCGATCGCTAGCGCGGGGCCCCCGGGTCGCGGGGGGGGCGGCCGCGCCGTGCCCGGCCGGGCCGACCGGCCGGCCTTCGGGCCGCGCGGGCTCAGGGGTTCACGCGGCTGGGCAGCCCGGCGGCGGCCTTGAAGGCACTGGCGGTGGCGCTGATGGTGTTCCACTTCACGCCGGACAACGCACCCACCCGCTGGGCCCAGGCCTCGATCTGGGTGATGCCGTCGCTGGTGCCGACGATCGTCAGCGTCTTGGGCGCCACGTTGAGCGTGGCGCTGTACACCGGCTGCACGTGGCTGCCCCCGGCCATCTTGGTGGCCAGCGCCTCCACGGCGCTCAGGGTGCGCCCGCCGTTGCCCACTGCGATCAGGCTCCCGGCAGGATCGTGCGCCTTCCAGTCGGTGGACGAGCGCGGGCGCCAGACCCCCGCGGCGGTGTCGTCGGCGCCGGTGGTGTGGCCGTCGCTGGTGACCAGCCCCCACAGGGTCTCGGCCTGCCAGCGGGTGCCGGCCGGGGAGGTGCTGGCGCTGCGCAGGGCGTCGATCTCGGTGTTGATGAGCCCGGAGGCCACCGTGTTGGGGCTGCCGCCCAGCGCGGTGATGCGCTCGGCGCAGCGTGCGCGGTCGGCGGCGCTGTGGGCATGCACGTCGAACTCCACGCCCAGCGGGGCGAGGGTGCGGATCACCTCGCCGGCGCGCGGCTCCTTCTCGAGCCAGTTGATGTCGGCGCCGATCGACCACTTCATCGCGGTGGCCTGGCTGCCCACCTTGCCCGTGGCGGTGGCGCGGCGGAAGAAGGCGATCAACGCATCGATGTCGGGCCAGTTGGTCACCGCCGACTCGATGTGCATCGTGCCCGACACGTGCAGCACCGCACCCCCCATGCTGGCCGCGCTGCCGCGCAGCTGCGCGATGCCGGCGCTGTTGGCGATGCCCAGGCGCTGGCGCTGCTCGTGGGCGTACTTCAGCGCGCCTTCGTACAGGGTCCACTGCGCGGCCTGGTCGGCGGCGGATTTCAGCGTGGCCTTGGTGGCGGTGTTCCAGGGCGGGCGGCGGCTGCCGTCCATGTACACCGTGAGCCAGGCCGAACGCGTGGCGAAGAAGTCGTTGTCGTGCATCTTCACGCCCACGAAGAAGGGCGCCCGCGCGCCGCTGGCGGCGTGCGCGGCGGCGAAGCCGGCGTCGATCAGGGTGCTGGCGGCGGTGCCGGGCGACTGGAACAACAACAGGTCGTAGTGCTCGGGGCGGATGTAGAGGCCGCGGCCGCTTTCGCCCAGGTTCAGCACGCCGACGGCATGCGCCAGCGTCCAGGTGGCCCCCAGCCCGGTGAAGGCGGCTGCGGAGGCGTCGAGCAGGCTCTCTTCGGCCTGGAAGGCGGCGGTGATGGCGGGCCGCGCGTTGGGCAGTGTCAGCAGCTGGGCATAACCGCCCGCCTTGGCCGAGGGCTGGCCGGTGACCGGGTCGGTGAGGTGGGTCTCGTAGTTGCGGATGGCAGCGGTCTGGTCGGCCACCGGCAGGCTGGTGAGGCCGGCCCAGTCGAAGCCGTTGTAGTAGGGCTTGGGCGGGCGGATGTGGTAGTTCAGGCCCACGTAGGGCGAGCTGGTCAGCCGGCGCATCAGCGCGGGGTAGCTGGTCTGGTACAGGTCCAGCATGGTGTCGCTGAGGTAGATGTCCACCGGCAGCCTGTACTGCTCGTGCAGGCTGATGATGCGGTCCACCGTGGCCGCGCTTTCTGCAGGGTAGGAAAAGTCCTGCACGTTGATCGAGAAGGTGAGCATGTCGCCCGCGGCCGGCGCACCGGCCAGGCCACCGCCCACGGTGTAGACGCGCGCATAGGCCTCGCGCGCGACCAGGTCCTGCAGGTTGCTGCCGTAGCCGGCGTAGAGGGCGGCGCCGTCCAGCGCGCTGAGGTCGGCGCCGGTCAGCAGCGGCAGGCTGTGGCGGCCCAGTGTCACCTGCTGCCAGGCCGGCAGGTTGCCGTTGGTCACCGGCACCCAGCCGCTGGCGCCCAGGCCGTAGAGCGTGCCATCGGGCAGCACCGCGGCCACGAAGAGCGCGCCGCTGCGCCCCTGGTCGGCCGTGCCGGCCTGCAGCTGCAGCGTGAGGCTGGTGCGGTGCTTCGGGCCGCTGGCGTCCACCCAGGCCGAGAAGCCCGCCGGGGCGGCCAGGGCCGGCGCCCCCGCCGCCCAGAGCAGCCAGGCCAGGGCCGCGCGGGCCAGCCAGCGTGTGCAGAAACCGTGTGCCATCGGGTGCGTCCCCCTCGTGTGCCTGCGGTGTGCGCGCCGGGCGCGCTGACCACTGCATTCAACAACGGGGGCGCCGCCGGCGGCAAGGCAGGATGCCCCGCGCGGCGGGCCGAATCAGGCAAAAAGTCCGGCCAGACCGTCCAGCGCCTCGTTGCCCAGGCGGTGGCCGATCAGGTCGCGGATCAGGCGCGACACCTGGCGCTCCACCGCCCAGGCGTCGGCCTCCTCGGGCAGCTCGACATACTTGTTCATGTGGCGGCCGCCCCGGTCCAGGTGCTTGTAGGTCTGGTTGCGCGTGCGGCCGTAGCGGCCCCACATCGATTCGCACCAGCTGCGCGTGCGGGCGATGTCGTGGTCGCTGAACTGCGCGCGCACGATGCTGGCGCGGCGCACGATCAGGATCGGGAAGCCCATCACGGCGGCCACGCGCGAGGGCAGGTCGCCGCCGGGCAGGATGGCGCGCGTCATCGGCTGCGGCATCGGGAACTTGCTGGCCAGCAGGGCTTGCAGGATCATGAAGTTCTGCTCGCAGTGGCGCATCTCGTGGTAGATCGAGGTGCTGAAGTAGAGCCAGTCCTTCAGCGGTGTCTTCTGCGCACCGGTGCCCACCCGGGGATCGATGCTCGCGGCCCGGCGGTCGACTTCCAGCGACCATTGCGCGAAGTCGAAGGCGCCGCCGGCGCTGCCCCAGATCACCCGCGGCGCCGGGATGCCGGCCATGTCGGCCAGCTGGCGCACCAGGTTCTCGAACTGGCCGCGGCGCTGCGACTCGACGGTGCTGTCCCAGCGCTCGTGCATGGTGACCATGGCGTTGGCGTACATCTGCATCGTGGCGGGGTGTGAAAGGCTGGGCATCGCATGCGCTCCATCGGGTTGAATGGGCGCAGTCTGTCGGCGCGGCGGTGGCCGCACAAGGCCCGGGTGCAGTAAGTCAGCACCGGCGCGGCCGCAGGGAACCGGCGGGCCTTGGGTGTCACTCAGGCTGGATCGGCCGCCGGCGCAACGGCCTCGCCGGCCAGGCCCACCGCCGCGGCCAGCGGCAGCGCCGCGCCGGCCTGCCAGGCGCGGCTGCAGCCGGCCGCGCCCAGCGCGCGCTGGCACAGCCTGCGCATGCGGCGCAGGTCGTGCCGGTCGGCGTGGCTGAGCGGGCCGCAATGGCGCGGGGCGAACTGCTCGGCAAAGCCCATCAGCCGCGCGGCGGCCTCGGCCTGGCCCAGGCGCACCAGCACGCGTGGCAGGTTCCACAGACCGTAGGCCAGCGGCAGCATCTCGGGCAGCGCATAGGCGGTGCGCACGCAGCCCAGGTAGGCTGCGGCAGCCTCGGCCCAGCGGCGCTGGCGCAGCAGCACCTCGCCACGCACGTTGCTGCCGTGGGCGTGCTGCGCCCAGTCGCCGGCCTCGCGGGTGCCGGCCAGCATCTCGTCCAGCAGCGCCAGCGCCTCGTCGCCACCGCTGCGGGTTTCAGACAGGGCTATCGCCAGATTGGAGCGGCCCGTGTTCATGCCGTGCACATCGCCTGCCTGGCGCCAGGCGGCCAGCGAGCGGCGTTGCAGGCTGATGGCCGCGGCGCTGTCGTGCGGCCGCGCCAGCGCGCCCAGCGTGGCCAGGATGCTGGCCTGCAGCGAGGGGTCGCCCGCGGCCTCGGCCAGGGCCAGCGCTTCATCGAGCCAGGCCTGCACGGCCGGGTCGCGCTGCAGGCGCCAGCGCAGGTGGGCCAGCCGGGCCAGCACGCGCGCACGCGCCAGGCCCTGGGGCGGCAGCTCGCGCCAGGCCGCCTCGGCCAGCGGCGCGGCGGCCTGCGGGTCGCCGGCGCGGAACAGGGCGCGGGCGAGGAAGGCGTTGGTCAGCGCACGCTGGGTGGGGTCGTCCAGGGCCTCGGCGCAGCGGGCCAGCGCACGCAGCGCGCCCAACGGCAGCGAGATGTCGGCCAGCGGGCCTTGCAGCGCGTCGGCCAGCGCGGCGGCGTCGGCAGGGGCCTTGTCGGCCTCGGCGCTGGCGAAGGCCGCGCCGATGTTGGCCAGCTCGACCCGCACCGCGTGCAGCGGCGCGGCCAGCGGCAGCGCACGGGCCCAGCCGATGAGCCACTGGCGATGGCGTGCACGCAGCCGCAGGGCCTCGGCCGGTGCCAGCGTCTCGGTGGCGAACAGGCGGATCGGCTCGAAGGGCTCGTAGCGGCCGGCCTCGGCATCGCAGCGCAGCATCGATTGCATCACCAGCTCGTCCAGCGCCAGCGCAATGGCGCCTGCCTCGGCCTCGGCCGGGGCACACACCGCCTGCGCCGCGCCGAGCGTGCAGCCGCCGGCAAACACCGACAGCTGGGCCAGCAGCGCGCGCGCCGGGGCCGACAGCAACTGCCAGCTCCACTGCACCACCGCCAGCATCGAGGCGTGGCGCGGGTCCTGGCCACCCCGCGGCCCGCTGCGCGCCAGCAGGGCCAGCGCGTTGCCGGGTGCCGCGGCGGCCGCCTGCAGCAGGCGCAGCAGCTCGGCCGGCGGCAGGCTGCGCACGCGCGCGGCGGCCAGCTCGATGGCCAGCGGCATGCCTTCGAGCTGGCGCACCAGCTGGATCACCGCGCCGCGGTTGCGCCGGCTCAGGTGGAAGTCGGCCCGTGCCGCGCGTGCGCGGTCGACGAACAGGGCCACCGCCGGGTTCCCGGCCGCCTCGTCACCCGCCTCGGGCGCCGGCAGGGGCAGCGGCGGCAGCACGAACGCGTGCTCGCCATCGACGCCCAGCACCCGGCGCGAGGTGACCAGCAGGTGCAGCTGGGGGTTCGCTGCCAGCAGCGCGGCCACCACCGGCGCGCCGTCCTCGACCAGCTGCTCGAAGTTGTCCAGCACCAGCAGCGTGCGGCGGCCGCTGAACAGGGCGCCCAGCTGGGCCAGCACGTCCAGCTCGCGTGGCGGCTGGCGCAAAGCAAGCAGCAGCGCATCGAACAGGGTCTCGCGTGCCGTGCAGGCCACCAGCGGCACGAAGGCCACCATGTCGAAGCGCTCGGGTGTGCTCGCAGCGGCCCAGCCGCCGGATTCGCCCAGCACGTGTGCCGCTTCCACCGCCAGCCGGGTCTTGCCCTGGCCGCCCGGTCCGAGCAGCGTGACCAGCCGGTGGCGCCGCACCTCGGCACACAGGCGCGTGCCAACATCGTCGGCGCCGTGCAGCGGGGTCAGGTAGTGCGGCAAGGGCGGCTTGGGGGCGCGGGCCGCCGGTGCATTGCTGGCGGCGGGCGCAAGCGTGCCGGGGGCGCGTGCGGCCGGCGGGGCACCGGGTGGACGTGCCGGCAGCGCGTCCAGCCGATCTGCCAATGCAGCCAGGCGGTGCCGCTCCTGGACGATCCAGTCGTCATAGAACCCTGGCAGCAGCTCGCCGCGGTACCAGCGCCGGGCCTCGTCGACGTGGTGGCCTTGCAGCGCGGCCTCGAAGGCCGGCACGTCGCAGGACAGGGCGCCGGGCGTCAGCCGCAAGGTCAGTCGATCGGCCTGCAGCACCGGCGCGTCGCCACCCCCGCGCGGCTCGAGCAGGCTCTTCAGGGTGGACAGCACCTGGCGCAGCCGGTTGCGCCCCACCGCCAGCCCCACCCCGGGCCACAGCAGCTCGATCAGTTCCTCGCGTGCCTGGGCGCGATGCGGCGCGATCGCCAGCCGCGCCAGCAGCGCGGTGGCGGCCCGGCTCGGCAGGCGGTGCAGGGTCTGACGGCCATCGTCGAGCGCGAAGTCCCCCAGCAGCCGCAAGCGCCAGCGTGCATGCGCGGGCGCGGCGGGGCCAGGGGTGTCGGCGGCGGGGCTCAAGGGGTTGGTGTCGGGCGGCGCCCGCCGGTCTTGGCCCTCGTGGCGACGGCGCGGGCGTGGGTGGGCGGGCAGCGCGCCATTGTAGGAACGCGCACCCCGGGCGCCGTGGGGACAGATCGGCTATCGAATGCCCTGATCGCTGGGCTGTCAGTCGTCCGTCAGAATCCGCCCCCTGGAATGGAGCGTTTGATGGAGAAGATCTGGCTGAAGCAGTACCCCGCCGGCGTGCCGGCCGAGGTGAAGACCGACGTCTACCCGACGCTGGTGACGTTGATCGAGGAAAGCTTCCGCAAGCACCGTGATGCCGCGGCCTACAAGTTCATGGGCCGCTCGATCAGCTTCGGCGAGGTGGACGATGCCTCGCGCGCCCTGGCCGCCTGGCTGCAGGGCAGCGGGCTCGAGCGTGGCGACCGTGTCGCGGTGATGATGCCCAACGTGCCGCAGTACCCGGTGGCGGTGGCGGCCATCCTGCGCGCCGGGCTGGTGGTGGTGAACGTGAACCCGCTGTACACGCCGCGCGAGCTGGAACACCAGCTCAAGGATTCAGGCGCGAAGGCGATCGTGATCCTCGAGAACTTCGCCGCCACGCTGCAGCAGGTGGCCGACCACGTGCCCACCAAGAAGGTGCTGCTGGCCTCGATGGGCGACATGCTGGGCCTGATCAAGGGCACGCTGGTGAACCATGTCGTGCGCCGCGTGAAGAAGATGGTGCCGGCCTTCTCGCTGCCCAGCGCGGTTCGCTTCAACGATGCGTTGGCGCAGGGCCGGCGCATGAGCTACACCTCGCCCAAGCTGGGCCCGGACGACATCGCGGTGCTGCAGTACACCGGCGGCACCACCGGCGTGAGCAAGGGCGCGGTGCTGCTGCACCGCAACCTGGTGGCCAACATCCTGCAGTCCGAGGCCTGGTACCAGCCGGCCCTGAAGAAGATCCCGTCGGGCGAGCAGATCGTCACTGTCTGCGCACTGCCGCTCTACCACATCTTCGGCTTCAACACGAACATGATGCTGGGCCTGCGCATGGGCGGCTGCAACCTCCTGATCGCCAACCCGCGCGACATCCCGGCGGTGCTGAAGGAACTCGCGGCCCAGCCCTTCCACAGCTTTCCGGCCGTCAACACGCTGTTCACCGCGCTGGCCAACCACCCCGATTTCGACAAGGTGGACTGGAGCCACCTGAAGATCTCGGTGGGCGGCGGCATGGCGGTCACGCAAGGCACCGCGCGCCTGTGGCTCGAGAAGACCGGCTGCCCCATCTGCGAGGGCTACGGCCTCTCCGAAACCAGCCCCTCGGCCACCTGCAACCCGGTGGACGCCACCACCTACAGCGGCACCATCGGCCTGCCGATGCCCAACACCGAACTCAAGCTGCTCGACGACGATGGCCACGAAGTGCCGATGGGCACGGCCGGCGAGATCGCGATCCGCGGCCCGCAGGTGATGGCCGGCTACTGGCAGCGCCCCGACGAGACCGCGAAGGTGATGACCGCCGATGGCTTCTTCCGCACCGGCGACATCGGCATCGTCGACGAGCGCGGCTACTTCCGCATCGTCGACCGCAAGAAGGACATGATCCTGGTCTCCGGTTTCAACGTCTACCCGAACGAGATCGAGGATGTGCTGAGCGGCATGCCCGGCGTGCTCGAATGCGCCGCCGTGGGCATTCCGGACGAAAAAGCGGGAGAAGCGGTAAAAGTGGTGCTGGTCAAGAAGGACCCGGCGGTCACGGAAGCCGATGTGCGGGCGTTCTGCGAGGCAAACCTCACTGGTTACAAGCGACCGAAAGTGGTTGAATTCCGCACCGAGCTACCTAAAACGCCAGTTGGGAAGATCCTCCGCCGCGAACTGCGCGACGCCAGGCGCTGACACCGCCGCGTCGGGCATGGGTGTGGCGACAACACCATGACGACGCGCTACGTGAAGACCGAAGCAGGCCGGCAGGCCATCCGCGAGCGGGCGCAAACCCTGTCGCGACACGCGCGCAACCTGCTGCTCATCATCGACAGCCAGCGCCCGGCCGACGAGTGGGTGGGCCTGGTGCAGGGCAGCGGGCAGGCCGACCTGCAGCAGCTGCTCGACGCCGGGCTGATCGAGCCGGCGGCCGCCCCGCTGAGCACCGGCCCCGGCCGCAGCGCCGCCGCGCGGCCGCAGGCCACCGCCAGTGCCGCCACCCCGCCCGCGGCGCAGGCGGCCGCTGCGCCGGCGGCCTCCGGCGCAGCGGTGCCGGCGCCGTCGGACGCCCCGGCGGGCGCCACCAGCAGCCCGCCCCTGGCCGAGCGCCTGCAGGCCGTGGGGTACCGGCCGCTGTACGACACGATGACAGCCCAGGCCCGCCCGATGCTGGGCCTGATCAAGGGCTACCGCATGGTGCTCGAGGTCGAGAAGTGCAGTGGCCCGGACGAACTGCGTGTGCTGGCGCTGCGGTTTGTCGACGACGTGCGTGCCGCGCAAGGCCCCGAGGCCGCGCAGCGCGTGATCGACGCGTTTTTCGGTCCGGGTTGAGCGCCCCCCGCGGCCGGCACCGGCCGAACGGCCCCGCAGCGCACGGCACTGCGCCGCTCGGGCACACTGCAGGTCCCACTGCGGCGCCGGCCGCCTGCCCCTTGCGCATGCCCCCACGCTTTTTCGTCGACACCCCTTTGCACGCCGGCAGCGAACTGCCGCTGCCCCCGAACGCCGCGCGCCATGTGCAGGTGCTGCGCCTGCAGCCGGGTGATGGGCTGTGCCTGTTTGACGGCCTGGGTGGGCAATGGCAGGCCGAACTGCGGCACATCGGCCGCCGCGACGTGCAGGTGCGGGTGCTGGCGCACCAGGCCCTGGACCGCGAACTGCGCTGCGTGGTGACGATGGCGCTGGGCATGCCGGCCAACGAACGCATGGACACGCTGGTGGAGAAAGCCACCGAACTGGGCGTGGCCGGGATCCAGCCGCTGGTGTGCGAACGCTCGGTGCTGCGCGTGGCCGGCGAGCGCGCCGAGCGCAAGGCCGCGCACTGGCAGGCGGTGGTGGCCTCGGCCTGTGAGCAAAGCGGCCGCAACCGGGTGCCGCCGGTGCTGGCGCCGGTGGCGCTGCGCGACTGGCTCGGCACGCCCTCGGCCACCGGGCCCGCGCTGCGCCTGATGCTGAGCCTGGAAGCCGACGCGCGCCCGCTGCTGCGCGTGCCGGGGCTGGCCGAGGCGGCGCAGATCACCCTGCTCAGCGGCCCCGAAGGCGGCCTGAGCCCGGCCGAGCAGCACCTGGCGCTGCAGCAGGGCTTCTTGGCGGTGTCGCTGGGCCCGCGGGTGCTGCGGGCCGACACGGCGCCGCTGGCCGCGCTGGCCTGCATCGGCGCGTTGGCGTGAACGGCGCCTGGCGATGAACCCGCGCCTGCTGCTGCTCACCCTGTGCCAGGGCCTGCTGATGGTCAACAACGTGACCTTCATCGCGATCAACGGCCTGGTGGGCCTGGCGCTCGCCCCCTCGGGCTGGTTGGCCACGCTGCCGATCACCGGCTACGTGGCCGGCGGCGCGCTGGCCACCGGGCTGGTGGCGCGGCACCAGCGGCTGTGGGGCCGGCGCCGGGCGTTCCAGCTCGGCCTGCTGGTGGCCATGGCCAGCGCGGCGGTGTGCGCCGTGGCGGCGAGCACGCGCAACTTCTGGCTGCTGGTGGCGGCCACCATGGTGGCCGGTTACTACAACGCCAACGGGTCGCTGTACCGGTTTGCGGCCGTCGAGCTGGTGACGCCGGCCTTCAAGGAGCGCGCGATCTCGTGGGTGCTGGCCGGCGGCATCCTGGGCGGCGTGGTCGGCCCGAACCTGGCGCAGTGGAGCCGCGGCCTGCTCGAGCAGCCCTTTGCCGGCGCCTACCTCGCATTGTGTGCGGTGGCGTTGCTGAGCCTGACGCTGATCTCGTTCATCCACTTCCCGCCGCTGCCGGGGCAGGGGCAGGCCGCCAGCGGCCGGCCGCTGGGCGAGATCGTGCGCCAGCCGATCTTCCTGGTGTCCACCGCGGCCTGTGCCATCGGCTACGGCATCATGAACCTGCTGATGGCCGCGACACCGATCGCGATGCAGCAGTGCCAGCACCCCTTCTCGGCCGCAGCGCTGGTGCTCGAGTGGCACGTGCTGGCCATGTTCGTGCCCAGCTTCTTCACCGGCCGGCTGATCAAGCGCTTCGGCGCGCTGCCGGTCATGGGGGTCGGGCTGCTGCTGAACCTGGGCTGCATCCTGTTTGCGCTGCATGGCAACGACGTGATGCACTTCCTCGGCGCGCTGATCGCGCTGGGCGTGGGCTGGAACTTCCTGTTCATCGGCGGCACCACGATGGCCACCGAGGCCTGGCGGCCCGAGGAGCGCACACGCGCGCAGGCGGCAGTGGACTTCTGCGTCTACTTCACGATGACGCTCACGTCGTTTGCCAGTGGCGCGCTGGTCACCACCGGCGGCTGGACCGCGATGAACCTGGGCGCGCTGCTGCCGCTGGCCCTGCTGGCGGCAGCGCTGGGCTGGCTGGCGCTGCGGCGCCGGCGCGCGGGGCCGGGGCACTCGGCCAGCGCCTGAGCCTGTCGGGCCGTTCCAACGGCGAAGCCCACAGGCCTTTCAAGGGGCCGGGGCGGGCCCTCCGCGCATCGAGCCGGACACCAGGTCGAAGCGGAACAGACGGCACTCGATCGGGCCGTTCCACATCGGCGTGCGCTGGCTCTCCTTCAGGCGCAGCGCCTGCGGCAGCTTCATGTCGGGGCTCAGCACATAGGCGGTCCAGCCGCCCCAGTGGCGCTTCCAGTGCGCGGCGAGCTGGCTGAAGAACTCGGCCGGCGAGCTGCCGCCTTCGAACTGTTCGCGCGTGGCCCGCTCCCGGGCCGGGGCCGGCCGTTCCCCGCGCGTGCCCTTGGGCTCGATGCGTTCGCCGTAGGGCGGGTTCATGATCAGTACGCCGTGCGCGCAGGGCGGCAGGCGCTGCAGCGCATCGGCGGTCTTGAACTCGATCGCATGCTTCACGCCAGCCCGCTCGGCATTGCGGGTGGCGAAGTCGGTCATGCGGAACGACACGTCACCGGCGATCACCGGCACCGCCGGCGCATGCTGGGCGCTGCGGGCCTCGTCCTTCATGCGGCGCCAGGCCGCCTGGTGCGGCGCGAAGGGCAGCATCTTCTCGAATGCGAAACGGCGCTGCAGACCGGGGGCGATGCCGCAGGCGATCTGCGCGGCCTCGATCACGATGGTGCCGGCGCCGCAGCAGGGGTCGAGCAGCGCGCCGTCCTCGGCCCGGCCCTGCCAGCCCGCGGCCGCCAGCATCGCGGCGGCCAGGGTTTCCTTCAGAGGTGCCTCGCCCTTGGCCTCGCGCCAGCCGCGCTTGAAGAGGGCCTCGCCCGAGGTGTCGGCGTACAGCGTGGCGTGGGTGGCGCTCAGGTGCAGCGTCAGCGGCAGGTCGGGCCAGCGGGTGTCCACGCTGGGGCGCTCGCCGGTGGCCTCGCGCAGCACGTCGCACACCGCGTCCTTCACCCGCAGCGTGGCGAAGTTCAGGCTCTGCAGCGGCGAGCGCTGGGCGGTGGTGTCGATGCGCAGCGTCTGCTGGGGCGTGATCCAGTCGGTCCAGCGCACGGTGCGGGCCAGCGCGTACAGGTCGTGCTCGTTGGCGTAGGGCCCGTGCGCCAGTGGCCACAGCACACGCTGCGCGAGCCGGCTGTGCAGGTTCAGGCGCATCGCGGTGAGGGCGTCGCCCTGCACCTGCACGCCGCCGCGCAGCACCACCAGCGGGCGGCGGGTCGGGTCGGCCGGCAGCACGCTCGGGTCGATGCCCAGCAGGGCCGCGCATTCGGCGGCCAGCAGGGGCTCCACGCCGGCGGCGCAGGGCAGGAAGAGAGCGGCCATGGTCAGAGCGCTTTTCGAAGATTGGCCGGCGCGATCTTCAGCGCCTCGCGGTACTTGGCCACGGTGCGGCGCGCGACCTGGATGCCCTGCTCGGCCAGCATGTCCGAGAGCTGGTTGTCCGACAGCGGCTTGGCCGGGTCTTCCGCGCTCACCAACTGCCTGATCAGCGCGCGCACGGCCGTGCTGGAGGCATTGCCGCCGGCCTCGGTGTTGAGCGAGGAGCCGAAGAAGTACTTCAGCTCGAAGGTGCCGTAGGGCGTGGCCATGTACTTGGCGGTGGTCACGCGCGAGATGGTGGATTCGTGCAGGCCCAGCTCGTCGGCGATCTCGCGCAGCACCAGCGGCTTCATCGCGATCTCGCCGTGGGTGAAGAAGGCCTTCTGGCGCTCGACGATGGCCTGGCTCACGCGCTGGATGGTGTCGAAGCGCTGCAGGATGTTCTTCATGAACCAGCGCGCTTCCTGCAGCCGCGACGACAGGCCTGCGGCGCTGCCGTTGCGCTGGCCGCGGATGGCCTGCGCGTAGAGGTCGTTGATGCGCAGCTTGGGCATCACATCGGGGTTGAGCACCACCTTCCAGCCGCGGCCGGACTTCTGCACGATGACGTCGGGCACGATGATGTTGGCCTCGGCGCGCGCGAACTGCCGGCCCGGCTTGGGCTCGCAGGCCACGATGAGCGCCTGCGCCTCGCGCAGCATGGTCTCGTCGGCACCGGTGGCGGCCATCAGCTTCTTCATGTCGCGCCGCGCCAGCAGCTCCAGGTGCTGCTTGCAGATGATGATGGCCACCATCTGCGCCTCGCTGCGTGGCAGCGCGCGCAGCTGCAGCGTGAGGCACTCGCCCAGGTTGGCCGCGCCCACGCCGGTGGGCTCCATGCTCTGCAGCCACTTCAGGCCGCAGCGCAGCTGCGACATCAGGTTCTCGCGTTCGGCCTCGGCGTCGTCGCCTTCCTGGCCCAGCTCGGCGGCCAGGCGCTCGGCGATCTCCTCCAGCGGGTCGGCCAGGTAGCCATCCTCGTTGAGGGATTCGATCAGCACCAGCACCGCGGCCTGGTCGGCGGCCGGCAGGCGCATGCCCAGCAGCTGGCGCTTCAGGTGGTCCTGCAGCGTGGGGCCGTTGTCGGCCGATTCGATCGGCTCGAAGTCGTCGTCGCCGCTGCCGGCACCGGGGCTGGACGAGGGCAGCTCGCGGATGCCGTCGAAATCGTCGGCCTCGGTGCCGTTGCTCCAGTCCTCCCGCTCGGGGGTGCCGAAGTCGGCGGCGTCCATGCCGGCGGGTTCTCCGTCGCCGGCCTCGCTGCCGACCTCGCTGCCGCCGTCGTCGCGCTCGGCCACGCGGTCGGCCGCGGGCTCGCTGGGTTTCTCCGGGGCGCTGACGCGTTCGAGCCCCAGCTCCATCGGCGATTGGTCGCCCTCGACCTCGAGGAAGGGGTTCTGGTCGAGCATCTGCTCGATTTCCTGGTGCAGCTCGAGCGTGGACAGCTGCAGCAGGCGGATCGACTGCTGCAGCTGCGGCGTGAGCGCCAGGTGCTGGGAAAGCCGGACCTGCAGGGAGGGTTTCATGGGCGGGGCCTGGTTCCCTACATGCGGAAGTGTTCGCC
This sequence comes from Burkholderiales bacterium, assembly GCA_016213205.1. GTDB lineage: Bacteria > Pseudomonadota > Gammaproteobacteria > Burkholderiales > Burkholderiaceae_C > Pseudaquabacterium. The sequence continues at coordinate 2,638 of JACRAZ010000097.1, read as the reverse complement.
GAGGTAGACGCGGCGCACGTCCGCGTTCTCGACGATCTCGGCCGGCGTGCCTTCGGCCAGCACGCGGCCCTCGCTGATGATGTAGGCGCGGTCGCAGATGCCCAGCATTTCGCGCACGTTGTGGTCGGTGATCAGCACACCGATGCCACGGCCCTTCAGGAAGCCGATGATGCGCTGGATCTCGATCACCGCGATCGGGTCGACGCCGGCAAAGGGCTCGTCCAGCAGGATGAAGCGTGGCTGCGTGGCCAGCGCGCGGGCGATCTCGACACGCCGGCGTTCACCGCCGGACAGCGCGGGCGCGGGTGAATCGCGCAATTTCTCGATCGCCAGGTCGTGCAGCAGCTGCTCGAGCCGGGCCTCGATCACCTCGTGCTTCAGCGGCTTGCCGTCCGGGCCGGTCTGCAGCTCGAGCACGGCGCGGATGTTCTCGGCCACGTTGAGCTTGCGGAAGATCGAGGCCTCCTGCGGCAGGTACGACAGCCCCATGCGTGCGCGCTGGTGGATCGGCTTGCCCTGCACCGCTTCGCCGTCGATGCGGATCTCGCCCGCATCGGCGCGCACCAGGCCCACCACCATGTAGAAGGTGGTGGTCTTGCCGGCGCCGTTGGGCCCGAGCAGGCCCACCACCTCGCCGGCACCGACGGCCAGGTGCACTTCCTTGACCACCTTGCGTGAGCCGTAGGTCTTCTGCAGGCCGCTCACCTCGAGCCGGCTGGCGGACTGCGGCGCCGGTGCGGGCCGCGCGCTCATCGTGGCCTGGCGCCGTGGGCGACCGTGGCGCTCATCGACGCTCCCCGAGTGCGGAACTGCTGCGCAGGCGCGTGGCAGGGGCGCTGGCCGCGGGCGGGGGGGCCGAGGCCGCCGCGTCGGCCGGCCGCGGCGACAACACCGCACGCACCCGGCCACCCGGGTTGGCCGGCGTGACGCTGCCGCCCTGCACGTTGAACACCTCGCCGGTGTTGTCCCAGGTGATCACGTTGCCGTAGATCTCGTCGGCCGGCACGGTGCCGCGCAGCCGGCGCGCGCTGGCCTGGCCCTCGAAGCGCAGGGTGTTGCTGCGTTCGTCGTAGACGATGCGCTGGGCCACGCCCTCGACGTATTCGTCCACGCCGTCGCGCTTCTGGCGGTACTGCGCCGGTTTGGCGGCCGAGCCGCTGGCGCTGGCGGTCTGATAGCCGTCGGCACCCTTGCGCAGCTCCACCCGGTCGGCGCGGATCAGCAGGGTGCCCTGCGCAATGACGACATTGCCGCTGCAGACATTGCTTTCCTTCACCAGGTCGACCTGGCAGGCCTGGTCGGACTCGACGGCGATGGGCTTGCCCCGGTCAGCCTTCTCGGCGGCCACCGGGCCGGGCAGCACGCAGGCGGCCAGCAAGCCGCAGGCGGCGAGGGATCGAAGGGGGAGGGCGATGGGCATTTGGCGGCACAAAACTTGCTTGCATTCTAGACGCAAGCCTGTGCCACCAAGGGCCAGAAAGCGGGAAATCTTCGCGCCGGGGCTGCGCAGGATCAGAGGCGCAGCCGATACCGGAGCCTAACTCTTCCGCGCCATCTGGATCAGGGCATCCATCACCATCAGGGCGCGTTCGTGGCTGCCGGCCTGCCCCACCGAGGTGACGAAGCGGCCCTGCACACCCAGCGTGGGCACGCCGTCGATGCGCCAGCCGTCCGCGGCCTGCTTGGCCTGGTTGCACTTGGTGGCCACCGAGAAGCTCTTCATCGTGTCGTTGAGCTTGGCGTAGTCGACGCCATTGGCGTTGCACAGGGCCTGCAGGTCGCTGGCCTTCTCCAGCCGCATGTTCTGCGTGTGGAAGGCGGTGAACACCTTGCGGTGCAGGGTGTCGACCTGCCCCATTGCCTCGAGGGCGAAGTACAGGCGCTGGTAGAGCTTCTGCGGCTCGTTGAAGGCCACCGGGATGCGGCGGAACACCACGTCGGCCGGCAGCTTGCGGGCCCAGGCGTCGAGCTGGGGCTCGAAGGCATGGCAGTGCGGGCACCAGTAGCCGAAGAACTCCACCACCTCGACCTTGCCGCCGCCGGGCACCGGCTGCGGCTGCTGCAGCCGGGTGTAGTCGCGCCCTTCCTGGGGCCCGCCCTGGGCCCAGGCTGGCGTGGCCAGCAACGCGGCGAGGGAGCTCGCGCCCAGCCCGAGGGCGACATCACGACGATTCATGCCAAGAGTCCTTTCGAAAGTCGACCGAGCGATGGATCCGCCCGCGCCTGCAAGGTTCAACGCTCCACGCGCACCAGGCTGGTTTCCACGCTGGAGGCGGCCAGCCGCACCTGCATGGCTTCGGCCTCGTCACGCGCCTCGAACGGGCCCACCCGCACCCGGTACACCATGCGGCCGGATTGCTCGCGCTCCATCACGCGGGCGCCGACACCCAGCATGGCCAGCCTGGCGCGCTGTGCTTCGGCATCCTCGGGGCGGGCGTAGGCGCCGGCCTGCACGTAGAAGTTGAACGCATCGGTGGCCGCTGTCGTGGACCTGGCTGCCTGGCCGCTGAGGATGGTCGCCGGAACGCGGCTGCCGCGCGGCGCCGAAGCGCCGGCCGATTCGGCGGCCACCGCGGGCGCGGCCGATGCGGCGCCGCCGCGCGGGGCGCTGGCGGCCGCCGTGGGGCCGGTGCCCGCG
>JACRAZ010000099.1 GCA_016213205.1 Burkholderiales bacterium | reverse complement strand
GGCGCTGGCGTAGGCGCGATGCGCAGCCCGGGTGTCCACCCGGGCCAGCAGCGCAACGCCCGCCAGCGCCCTTGGGTACCCCGGCCCTTCGGGTCAGCCCCCAGAACAAGCCCACTCGTCGTTGAAAAGCTCGCCGGGGGATCGGCCACGGCTGCGCTTTTCGCCTAGATTGGGCTTGTTCTGGGGGCTGACGTGGGCGCATGGGAAAGCCTCTCAAGCTCTCAGTGCCCGCCGGCCGGCGCGCGGCCACCGCGGCGCGCATGGGCCCGCCGCCACTGGCGGTCGGAGCTGAAGCCGGCCAGGTGGGCCGCCTGCTGGCCCGAGGCGCCGCGCCGCAAGGCCTGCTGCGCCAGCGAGATGCGCACGTGCTCGACATAGGCACGTGGCGTCAGCCCCGTGTGTTCACGGAACAAGCGCGTGAGCTGGCGCGGCGTGACATGGGCCACCGCCGACAGGGCCTCGGCCGACCAATCGGCGCCCGGCTGCTCGCACACCGCTTCCTGCACGCGGTGCACCGCCGGGTGCAGGTGGTTGCGAAAGGCCAGCAGCGGTGAGCGTTGCGGGTCCTGCGTGCCGCGTCGATCGGCGGCCACCATCACCTGCGCCACGGTGGCGGCCAGCGCATCGCCGCAATGCTGCGCGATGCAGTGCAGCGCGAGGTCGATGCCGGCGGTGATGCCGGCGCTGGACAGCAAGGGCCCGTCCTCCACGAACACGCGGTTGGCCAGCACCTGGGCTTGCGGGGCCAGGCGGGCCAGGTCGTCCAGCAGCTCGTGGTGCGTGGTGCAGCGGCGCGTGCCGATCAGGCCGGCATCGGCCGCGAGCAGCGCGCCCACGCACACCGTCAGCAGGCGGTGCGGTGACGCCGGCGCGCTGACCTGGGGCCAGAGCGTGCGGCTGAGCCAGTCGCGCGTGGTGAGCCAGGGGCGCTGGCGGCGCAGCACCTGCAGCACGTCGCCTGGGCGGCCCAGCAGCAGCACCCAACTCGGCGCTGCCAGCTGCGTGGGCAGCGGCTCGAGCTTGTCCAGCGCCAGGCCCACCGACGACACCACCTGCGGCTGCGGCCCCACGTAGCGCAGCCGGAATGCGGCGGGCTGGCCGCGCCGCTGAAGCGCCTGGTTGGCCAGGCGGAAGGCCTCGGCCGGACCGGCCAGGTCCAGCAGCAGCGTATCGGGCAGCACGACGAACAGCACCTCGACAGGGGCTGGCGTCGCCCCCTTCAGGTGGGGTTCTCGGTCCATGCAAAGTCCATCTGGCGGGCGGTGCGTTCGGCCAGCGCGCGCCCGGCCAGGCGCTCGACCAGGTGCAGGCTCATGTCGATGCCGGCGCTGATGCCGGCGGCGCTGATGATGCGGCCGCCATCGATCCAGCGCACGCCGTCACGCACCTCGAGCGTGGGCTGCAGCGTGCGCAACGCCTCCAGGTCTTCCCAGTGCGTGGTCACGGCCGTGCCCGGGCCCAGCAGGCCCGCGGCCGAGAGCAGGAAGGCGCCGGTGCACACCGAGGCCACGAGCTCGCAGCCCGGCGCGGTGCGGGCGAGCCACGCGAGGGTGCCGCGCCGCGACAGCTCATCGCTCACCACACCGCCGGGCACCACCAGCACATCGAGCGCCGGGTGGGATGCCAGCGTGTGGTCCACCAGCACCTGCAGCCCGGCGCGGGCCCGGCAGGGGCCGGCCTCCCGCGCGAGCGTGCACACCGTGAACGGCGGTGCGCTGCCGGGCGCCTGCCGCAGCGCCATGCGCGTGGCGGTGGTGAACACCTCGTAGGGGCCGGCAAAGTCCAGCACCTCGACCTCGGGGTACAGCAGGATGCCGACCTGCCGGGTGCGCCCGCCCGTCATGCCGCGCGCTCCAGCGCCTGCGCCACGCTCACCAGCGTGGCGAAGCGGTGGGTCAACACCGTCTCAGTGCGCTCGCGGATCTGTTCGGTACTGAGCATGCCGCCCGCAGGCGTGGGCATCGCGAAGGTGAGGGTGGCTTCGGTGATGAAGTCCACCTCCCAGCCTTCGTCGCTGGCGTGGCGCGCGGTGGCTTCGCAGCATTGCTCGGTGCGGATGCCTGCGATCATCAGCCGGCGGATGCCCTGCTGGTGCAGCCAGATGCCCAGGCCGGTGCCCACCAGCGCGCTGTGGCGGTGTTTCTCGACCTGCAGCGCGGCGTCGTAAGGCGCCAGGCCATCGAGCGGCCGCACCAGCCCGCTCTCGAGGGCGAAGGGGTTGCCTGCGTCGCGCGGCCCCGCGGTGTGCATGATGCGCACGACCGGGACGCCGCGCGCGGCGCAGCCGGCCAGCAGCGCCTGGCTGCGCTCGAGGAAGGCGGGCAGCTCGGCGTCGGTCCAGAACGGGCGGGCGCGGAAGGATTGTTGGACGTCGATCAGCAGCAAGGCGGTCTGCATGGCGGGCTCCGGAGTGGGGTGGCCCGCATCGTCACCCGTTGCGGTCGATTCCGGACCACCGGATCCAGACCGGTGACGGTCATTTTCAGACATGCCACGCGGGGCCGCGCAGCCGGCTGCGGCGCTCAGCCGCGCAGGCCGTCCACGCCCTGCAGCGCAGCCTCGCGCGCCTGCGCGAGCACCTGCTGCTTCCACGCCGGCGTGTCGGTGTAGAACGCGTCGCGCATGTGGCGCTTGATGGCATCGGCCTGCGGTGCACCGACCTCCGGGTGGTTCTCCAGCCACTGATCGGCGCGCAGTGCGTCCAGCACCTCGGTGATCGGCACCGTGCCGTACTCGAGCGCGATGCCGGTGTACTCGGCCTGCGGGCACTCTTCATAGGCCGCCATCCACATCATGCCCACCAGCGGTGCCGAGGTGGACGAGCCATCGTAGGTGGAGGTGATGCCCGGGCCCCACCAGGCGCGGGCGCGGGCCAGGGCCTGGGCATCGTCGCGGCAGGCGAAGATGCGTTCGCCCAGGCCACTGGGCCCCAGGCCGGTGTGGAAATCGATCCAGCCCAGGCGCTGGCAGCGGCGGCCGTGGTCCCGCAGCACGTGGCGCAGGGTCTGCTGGCTCCAGGTGGGGTTGCGGCCGCCGTAGAACAGGCCTTCCGGGTGGTCGTACTGGCCACCGGAGATGGCCGCCTGCCAGGCCTTGAGGCCGCGTTCGGCGATGTACTGCTGCACGGCCTGCTGCACCTCGGGGCCGGGGGGCCAGTGCGCGGGCACCAGCAGGTGGGCCACTTCGTCGTAGCCGGTGTTGCGTGGCAGCGGCCGGGTGAAGTCGTGGAAGTTGCGGTTCAGGTCCACGTTCTCGTGCGTGGTGCGGCGCCACCACGAGAAGCCGTAGGGGTTGAGCCCATGCACGTGCAGCACGGCCACCCCGGCCGCCTGCGCGCGCTGGCGGAATTCGGCGTCGCCCAGCAGGGCCACCTGCACGCCCGAGCCGCAGAAGCCCTCCACGCCATGGCATGCGCTGGACAGCAGCAGCACCGCCTTGGCATCGGCCGGGCCATCGCGCACCACGTCCATCGCCAGCGCCTCGCCGTCGCGCCCGAGCATCGGGTGCGGGTGGCTGTGCACGTCCAGGCCGGCTGCGTCGGCCGCGGCCAGGAACTTGCCGCGCGCCTCGGCATAGGTCTGCGCGAAGCAGGGGTCAGCGTGCATCGTTCAGCCAGGCCTCGGCGATGCGCACCCAGGCGGTGGCGCCCAGCGGGATCAGGTCGTCGTTGAAGTCGTAGCTCGGGTTGTGCAGCATGCAGGGGCCCAGGCCGTGGCCGCCGATGCGGTGCGCGCCATCCCCGTTGCCGATCATGAAGTAGCAGCCGGGCTTCTCCAGCAGGAAGTAGCTGAAGTCCTCGGCGCCCATCGTGGGCTCGAACTCGAGCACGTTGTCCGGCCCTACCAGCTCACCCAGCACGCGGCGTGCGAACTCGGTCTCGGCCGGGTGGTTCACGGTGGGCGGGTAGTTGCGCGTGAACTCGAAATCACAGCCGCATTCGAAGGCCGCGGCCGTGGCCTCGGCGATCGTCTTCATGCGCTGCTCGATCAGGTCGAGCACCTCGGTGGTGAAGGTGCGCACCGTGCCTTCGAGCACGCAGGTCTCGGGGATCACGTTGGTGGCTTCGCCGGTGTGGATCATCGTCACCGAGATCACGCCGGTGTCCAGCGGGCGCATGTTGCGCGAGATGATGGTCTGGAAGGCCTGCACCATCTGGCAGGCCGCGGGCACCGGGTCGATGCCGAGGTTGGGCATCGCGCCATGCGCGCCCTTGCCGCGCAGCGTGATCTTGAACTCGTTGCTCGAGGCATAACAAGGCCCGCTCTTGAGCGTGAACTGCCCCACCTTCAGGCCCGGCCAGTTGTGGGCGCCGAACACGGCTTCCATCGGGAACAGCTCGAACAGGCCGTCCTTGACCATCTCGCGCGCGCCGCCGCCGCCCTCTTCGGCCGGCTGGAAGATCAGGTACACCGTGCCGTCGAAGTTGCGATGCTTCGACAGGTACTTGGCCGCGGCCAGCAGCATGGCGGTGTGGCCGTCGTGGCCGCAGGCGTGCATCTTGCCGGGGTGGCGGCTGGCGTGCGGGAACTGGTTGCGTTCGGTGACGGGCAGGGCGTCGATGTCGGCCCGCAGGCCCACCGCGCGCGGCGAGTCGCCGTTGCGCACGATGCCCACCACGCCGGTCTTGCCCAGCCCGCGGTGCACCGGGATGCCCCACTCGGTGAGGGCCCGGGCGATGAGATCGGAGGTGCGCTGTTCCTCGAAGCACAGCTCGGGGTGGGCATGGATGTCGCGGCGCAACGCGGTGATGGTTGCGGCGTCGGCCAGGATGGATTCGATCAAGCGCATGACCGCTGCACTCCGGTGGCATCGATGGGGGAAGCGGGCCAGTTTACGCCGCAGCCAATGCCCTGGTGGTGCGCCCGAAAACCCCACGGGCGGGTGGGCCGCGCCCCTGCTGGCAACCCGGGCGGGGCCGGTGGCGCCAGGCCGGTGTGCAATAGTTCGGCGATGAACCCGAGCACCTCCACGCGCGTCGTGCGCGGCGCCTGTCCGCACGACTGCCCCGACACCTGTGCACTGAAGATCACCGTCGAGGACGGCCGGGTCACCAAGGTGCAGGGTGATCCCGAGCATCCCCCCACGCACGGCGCGCTGTGCACCAAGGTCTCCCGCTACGCCGAGCGCACCTACCACGCCGATCGGGTGCTCACGCCGCTCAAGCGCAGCGGCGCCAAGGGCAGCGGGCAGTTCGTGCCGGTGAGCTGGGACGAAGCGTTGGACGACATTGCCGCGCGGCTGAAGGCCATTGCCGCACGCGATCCGCAGGCCATCCTGCCCTACAGCTATGCCGGCACGATGGGGCTGCTGCAGGGCGAATCGATCGCGGCGCGCTTCTTCCACCGGCTGGGGGCGTCGCTGCTCGATCGCACCATCTGCTCCACCGCCGGGGGCGACGCGATCGCCGCCACCTACGGCGGCAAGATCGGCATGCACCTGGAGCACTACGCCGACAGCCAGCTCATCCTGATCTGGGGCAGCAACTCGATCGCGTCGAACCTGCACTTCTGGACCTTCGCGCAGGAAGCCAAGCGCCGGGGCGCGAAGCTGGTGTGCATCGACCCGCGGCGCACCGAGACGGCCGACAAATGCCACCAGCACATCGCACTGCTGCCGGGCACCGATGGCGCGCTTGCGCTGGCGCTGATGCACGAGCTCATGGTGCACGGCTGGCTGGACGAGGACTACATTGCCCGCCATGTCGATGGCTTCGAGGCGCTGCGCGAGAAGGCGCTGGCCTGGCCCCCCGCGCGGGCGGCGGCGGTGTGCGGCGTGCCGGAAGCGGTGATCAGCACGCTGGCGCGCGACTATGCGAGCACGCGGCCGGCCGCCATCCGCCTGAACTACGGCATGCAGCGGGTGCATGGCGGCGGCAACGCGGTGCGCCTGATCGCGCTGCTGCCCTGCCTCACCGGGGCCTGGCGCCAGCGGGGCGGCGGGCTGCTGCTGTCGAGCTCGGGGTGGTTCCGGCACCACCGGAACAGCGCGATGCTGGAGCGGCCCGACCTGCTGGGCGGCCGCCCGTCGCGCACGATCAACATGAGCACGATCGGCGATGCGCTGCTGCACGGGGGCTCGCCCGATTTCGGCCCGCGCATCGAGGCGGTGGTGGTGTACAACAGCAACCCGGTGGCGGTGGCGCCCGAATCACGCAAGGTGGTGCAGGGCTTCCGGCGCGACGACCTGTTCACCGTGGTGCTTGAGCACTTCCTCACCGACACCGCCGACCATGCGGACTACGTGCTGCCGGCCACCACGCAGCTCGAGCACCTGGACGTGCACATCTCCTACGGCCACACCTACGCGCTGATGAACCGGCCGGCGGTGGCACCCATCGGCCAGGCGCTGCCCAACACCGAGATCTTCCGCGCGCTGGCCCGGCGCATGGGATTCGACGACCCCTGCTTCGCCGACACCGACGAACAACTGGCCGAGCAGGCCTTCACCGGCATCGACCTGGCGGCGCTGCACACGCAGGGTTGGGTGCGCCTGCCGGTGCCCGAACTGCCGTTTGCCGATGGCGGCTTCGCCACGCCCGACGGCAAGGCGCAGGTCGTGGTGCCGGGCTGGGGCGTGCCGGACTACGTGGCACCGTACGAGTCGGTGCAATCGGCGCCGTCGCTGGCGCAGCGCTACCCGTTGGCGATGATCTCGCCACCGGCGCGGCACTTCCTGAACTCCAGCTTCGTCAACGTGGCCAGCCTGCGCAGCATCGAGGGCGAGCCGCTGGTCGAGATCCACCCGGACGATGCGGCCGCGCGGGGCATCGCCGATGGGGCGCTGGTCGATGTGTTCAACGAACGTGGCCGCTACCGCTGCAAGGCCGCGGTGAATGGCCGGGCAAGGCCGGGCGTGGTCAACGGCCTGGGCGTCTGGTGGCGCAAGCTGGGTGTGCAGGGCACCAATGTCAATGAGCTCACCAGCCAGCGCCTGACGGACATCGGCCGCGGGCCCACCTTCTACGATTGCCTGGTGGAGGTGGCGCCGGCATGAGGCCGCGTGCGCTGCGGTTGGCGCTGGCAGCCGGCGCAGTGCTGGCACTGGGTGGCCTGGCCGGCTGCGGTGCACTGGGCTACTACGCGCAATCGGTGGGTGGCCACCTGGACATGGTGCGCCGCGCGCGGCCGGTGGACGAGTGGCTGGCCGACACCCGCACGCCGACGGCCCTGCGCGAGCGCCTGCTGCTGTCGCAGCAGATGCGCGACTTCGCGGTCAAGGAACTGCTGCTGCCCGACAACCGCAGCTACCGCAGTTATGCCGACCTGGGCCGCAACGCAGTGGTCTGGAACGTCGTGGCCACGCCCGAGCTCTCGCTCACGCTCAAGACCTGGTGTTATCCGTTGATGGGCTGCGTGGGCTACCGCGGCTACTTCGATCGGGCCGCGGCCGACGCCATGGCCCAGGCGCTGAAGGCCGAGGGCCTGGACGTCGATGTCTACGGGGTGCCGGCGTATTCGACACTGGGCTGGACCAACTGGCTGGGTGGCGACCCGCTGCTGAACACCTTCATCGGCTGGCCCGAGCAGGAACTCGCGCGGCTGATCTTCCACGAGCTTGCGCACCAGGTGGCCTACGCGAAGGACGACACCACGTTCAACGAGTCCTTCGCCACCGCGGTGGAGCGGCTGGGGGCCGCGCGCTGGCGCGAACGGCGCGCCCTGGGCGCTGCGGAAGACCAGGCCTTCGAGCAGCGGCGGCGAGCGTTCCGCGCGCTGGGCCTGCGCACCCGAGAGGCGCTTGATGCGCTGTACCGCGGCACCACCAGCGATGCGCACAAGCGCGAGCGCAAGGCCGAGATCCTGGCGGGCCTGCGTGCCGAGCTGGCGCGCCTGAAGACCGAGTCCTGGGGCGGCTACCGCGGCTACGAGGCCTGGGGCGAGCGCGCCAACAACGCGACGCTGGCCCTGCAGGCCGCCTACGACGAACTGGTGCCCGCGTTCGAACGCCTGTTCGAGCGCGAGGGGCGCGATTTCGCGCGCCTGCATGCCGAGGCCCGGCGCCTGGCCGCCTTGCCGAAGGCCGAACGGCGGGCGACACTGGCGGCCATACCCTGAGGAGCCTCACCGATGCCCGACATCCGCATCCACCGCGAGCACCAGCTCGGCCTGGCCAAGGCGCGCAAGATTGCCTGGCAATGGGCCGAGGAGGTCGAGGAGAAGTTCGACATGGAGTGCACGGTGATCGAAGGCGAATACAGCGACACCGTGGAATTCACGCGTTCGGGCGTGAACGGCACCCTCACCGTGGCCGCCGATCACTTCGACCTGCATGCCAAGCTGGGCTTCCTGCTCGGCGCGTTCTCGAAGACGATCGAGACCGAAATCGAGAACAACCTCGACAAGCTGCTCGGCAAGGCCGGCGCCGCGGCGCCGGCGAAGAAGAAGGCCGCGCCCAAGAAGCAGGCCTGAGCGGCCGGCCCTACTTCAGGCTGTCGACGAGGTCGATGTAGTCCTGCATCGCCTCTTCGGCAGACTTGCCCTTCAGCTCGTTCCAGGCGTCCCACTTCATGCGGCCCACCATGTCGGTGAAACCGGGGCGCTTGCCCTCGACATCGCCGTCGGTGGCCTGCTTGAACAGCGAGTACATCTTCAGCATCGTGCTGTTGTCGGGCCGTTCCGACAGCTTCTTGCTGTCTGCGACGGCCTTTTCGAAACGAGCCTTGAGATCGGCCATGGCAGGGACTCCTGTGCGTGAAAATCGGTCTTGACGCACTCGATGTTACCCAGCATCGTGCCTGTTGCCCTAGAGAAGCCGACCCAGGAGACCCTGATGTCCACCGTTGCCTCCCGCCGCATGTCGCGTGTCGATACCGCGTGGCTACGCATGGACAACGAGGTCAACCTGATGATGATCGTCGGCGTCTGGCTGCTGACGCCGGGCATCACGATCGAAGCCCTGCGCGAGCGCGTGGCCGACAAGCTGCTGAAGTACGAGCGCTTCCACCAGAAGGCGGTGGCCGATGCCACCGGCGCCAGCTGGGTGGAGGCGGACGACTTCGACATCACCGAGCACGTGGTGGTCGAGCAACTGTCACGCAAGCGGGGCCTGAGCGAGCGTGATGCCCTGAAGCAGCGCTGCGGCGAGCTTGCCACCACGCCGCTGGACCCCGACCGCCCGCTGTGGAAGTTCCACCTCGTCGAGCACTACGAAGGCGGCAGCGCGATGATCATCCGCGTGCACCACTGCATCGGCGACGGCATCGCGCTGACCTCGGTGGTGATGTCGATCACCGACGGCGGCAACGACCCGCCGGCGCGTCGGCGTGCCGAGAAGGACGCCGACGACAGCGACACCGACTGGCTGAGCGACGCGGTGCTGCGCCCGCTGACCGGGCTTGCGGTGAAGGCGATCGATCTCTCCGGCGATGGCGTGGCCAAGTCATTCGACATGCTGGCCCATCCGCAGCAGCAGGTCATGCAATCGGTGGGCATGGCGCGCGCGGGGGTGCAGATCGTGCAGGACGCTGCGGCGCTGGTGATGATGGGCGACGATTCGCCCACGCAGCTCAAGGGCGAGCCGCAGGGCACCAAGGTCGTGGCCTGGGGCGAGCCGATGCCGCTGGAACGCATCCGCGTGGTCGGCAAGGCCCTGAACTGCTCGATCAACGACGTGCTGCTGTCTTGCGTGGCCGGTGCCATCGGCAGCTACCTGCGCGACCGCGGCGAAGACCCCGAAGGCAAGGAAATCCGCGCCATGGTGCCGGTGAACCTGCGCCCGCTCGAGAAGGCCTACCAGCTGGGCAACCGCTTCGGCCTGGCGCCGCTGGTGCTGCCCATCGGCATCGACAACCCGGTCGAGCGCGTGTTCGACGTGCGCCGCCGGATGGCCGACCTGAAGGGGCACTACCAGCCCTTGCTGGCCTTTGCGGTGCTGGCGGTGGCGGGCATGCTGGTCAAGCCGATGCAGGACGCGCTGCTGGGCCTGTTCGCCAAGAAGACCACCGCGGTGATGACCAACGTGCCGGGGCCCAAGGTGCCCTTGAAGTTCATCGGGTCCACGCTGCGCCAGACCATGTTCTGGGTGCCCGCCTCGGGCAAGGTGGGCGTGGGCGTCAGCATCTTCAGCTACGGTGGCGGCGTGCAGTTCGGCCTCATCACCGACAAGGCGCTGTGCCCGAACCCGCAGGAAATCATCGACCGCTTCGAACCAGAGTTCGAGAAGCTGCTGTGGCTGGCGATGATGCTGCCGTGGGGCGAATGAACCCCTCTTGAGGGCTCAGCCTTCGCCTTCGAGCCCCGGCGTCGCAGCCTGCGGCGCCTCGGCTTCGGCCGGCTCGTCGTGCGGCCGGCTGCGCATGCCGCCGCGCAGGTAGCGGTTGTAATGGTTCACGCGCGGAAGGAATCGGGCCAGCTCGCTGAGTGCCATCTGGTACACGTCGCGCTTGAACTCGATCACCAGGTCCAGTGGCACCCAGTAGTCGTTCCAGCGCCAGGCGTCGAACTCGGGGTGGTCGGTGGCACGCAGGTCGAGATCGCAATCGCGCCCCACCAGCCGCAGCAGGAACCAGATCTGCTTCTGCCCCTTGTAGTGGCCCCGCGCATCCTTGCGGATGAAGTGCTCGGGCACCTCGTAGCGCAGCCAGTCGCGGGTGCGCGCCAGGATCTTCACGTGCTCGGGTCGCAAGCCGACTTCTTCATGCAATTCGCGGAACATGGCCTGTTCCGGCGACTCGCCGTACTTGATGCCGCCCTGCGGGAACTGCCACGAGTGGGTTCGCAGCCGTTTGCCCCAGAAGACCTGGTTGCGCGCGTTGAGCAGGATGATGCCGACGTTGGGCCTGAAGCCTTCACGGTCGAGCATAATCAACCCCAATTTCTGAACTGAAATAATTATTGCATCGGCACCCTGCGGCACGCGAACCCTCGCTTACCCGCATGCTTCTCCGCCAGGTGCAGTCCCTCCCCGCCGCGGCCGCCCGGGCCGCTTCTGCGTTTCGGATCGACACCCATGAAAGCCTCCCAGTTCTTCATCGCCACCTTGAAGGAAGCGCCTGCTGACGCCGAAGTCGTCAGTCACAAGCTGATGATGCGTGCCGGCATGATCAAGCGCCTGGGCGCCGGCATCTACAACTACATGCCGATGGGCCTGCGCGTGATCCGCAAGGTGGAGGCCATCATCCGCGAGGAGATGAACCGCGCCGGCGCGGTGGAACTGCTGATGCCGGTGGTGCAGCCGGCCGAGCTGTGGCAGGAGAGCGGCCGCTTCCAGGCCTATGGCCCCGAGCTGCTGCGCGTGAAGGACCGCCACGAGCGCGACTTCGTCGTGCAGCCCACCAGCGAAGAGGTCATCACCGACATCGCGCGCCAGGAGCTGCGCAGCTACCGCCAGCTGCCGAAAAACTTCTACCACATCCAGACCAAGTTCCGCGACGAGCGGCGCCCGCGCTTCGGCCTGATGCGCGGCCGCGAGTTCACGATGAAGGATGCGTACTCGTTCGACCGCGACAAGGACGCCGCGCTCAAGAGCTACGAGGTGATGTTCGGCGCGTACAAGCGCATCTTCGACCGCTTCGGCCTGCAGTACCGTGCGGTGGCGGCCGATACCGGCGCCATTGGCGGCGATGCCTCGCACGAGTTCCAGGTGATCGCCGACACCGGCGAGGACGCGCTGGTGTACTGCCCCAGCAGCGACTACGCAGCCAACATCGAGCTGGCCGAGGCGCTGGCGCTGGGCGTGCGTGGCGCTGCCTCCGTAGCGCTCACCAAGACCCCCACGCCGGGCAAGAGCACCTGCGCCGACGTGGCCGCGCTGCTGGGGCTGCCGCTGCAGCGCACGGTCAAGTCGCTGGTGCTGGCCACCGACGAGCTCAGTGATTCGGGCGACATCGCGAAGACCACCGTGTGGCTGCTGCTGGTGCGGGGGGACCATGACCTGAACGAAGTGAAGGCTGGCAAGGTTCAGGGCCTGAAGGGTGGTTGGCGTTTTGCCACCGCCGCCGAGATCGAGGATCACTTCGGCTGCAAGCCGGGCTACCTGGGCCCGATCGGGCTGCGCAAGCCGGTGAAGGTGATCGCTGACCGCACCGTGGCCGCGATGAACGATTTCGTGTGTGGCGCCAACGAGGCCGACTTCCACCTCACCGGCGTGAACTGGGGCCGCGACCTGCCCGAGCCCGACCTGGTGGCCGACATCCGCAATGTGGTGGCGGGCGACCCTTCGCCCGATGGCCGGGGCACGCTCGCGATCCAGCGTGGCATCGAGGTGGGCCATGTGTTCTACCTCGGCACCAAGTATTCCAAGGCGATGAACGCCACCTACCTGGACGAGACCGGCAAGCCGCAGCTGATGGAGATGGGCTGCTACGGCATCGGCGTCACCCGCATCCTGGGCGCCGCGATCGAGCAGAACCACGATGAGCGCGGCATCATCTGGCCGGCCGCCATCGCCCCGTTTGCGGTGGTGATCTGCCCGATCGGCTACGACCGCAGCGCCGAGGTGCGTGCCGCGGCCGACCAGTTGCACGACACGCTGCTCGCGATGGGCATCGACGCGATGCTCGACGACCGCGGCGAACGCCCCGGCGCGATGTTCGCCGATTGGGAACTGGTGGGTGTGCCGCAGCGCGTGGTGATCTCCGACCGTGGCCTGAAGGCCGGCACGGTGGAACTGCAAGGCCGGCGTGAGGCCCAGGCCAGCACCGCGCCGCTGGCCGAGGCGGCCACCCTGGTGAAGGAGCGGCTCGCCGCATGACAAGCCGGCGCCGCCGCGCGCTGCTGCTGGCGGCGGCCGCGTCGCCCGGTTGGCATGCCGCGCCGGCACTGGCGGGCGCACAAGCCGAGGAGCCGCTGGCCAACGCGGTGCGCACGGCCCTGTCGGCGGCCATCGCCAGTGCGGCGCCGCCGCGGCCGGCATTCGACAAGACCGAAGCCCGGGTGGCCTACCTGCGCTGGCTGGGTGCGATGAGCGAACGCCTGAAGCGCCGCAAGAGCGAACTGCACACCCGGGTCGAGTTCCTGCAGACGCTGTGGTACGAGAGCAAGCGCGCCGGACTCGAGCCCGCGCTGGTGCTCGGGCTGATCCAGGTGGAGAGCGGCTTTCGCAAGTACGCGATCAGCGTGGCCGGCGCCCGTGGCTACATGCAGGTGATGCCCTTCTGGGCCCGGCTGATCGGTGACGGTGACGTGGCCAAGCTGTTCCACATGCAGACCAACCTGCGTTTCGGCTGTGTGATCCTGCGCCACTACCTCGATGTCGAGCAGGGCAACCTGCAGCTCGCGCTCGGCCGCTACAACGGCAGCCGGGGGCGGGACGAGTACCCGAACGCGGTGCTGGCCGCGCGCAAGCAATGGCTGGTGGACGGCGGGCCAGCCTAGCGCAGGCCACCCCAGGCCTTCGGGCTGGCAGTGGGCAGGCCCAGCAGCGCGAGCGCACGTTCGACGGTGTCGTCCACCAGTTCGTCGATGCTCGCGGGCCGGTGGTAGAACGCCGGCAGCGGCGGGAAGACGATGCCGC
Organism: Burkholderiales bacterium; assembly: GCA_016213205.1. GTDB lineage: Bacteria > Pseudomonadota > Gammaproteobacteria > Burkholderiales > Burkholderiaceae_C > Pseudaquabacterium. Next base: position 240,620 of record JACRAZ010000099.1, on the reverse strand, counting down.
CCATCTCGGTGACGGCCGTCATGTTGCGCAGGTGCGCCAGGTTGAACGGCGTCTCGCGCACCATCAGCAGCAGCGGCCGGCGCTCCTTCAGCGTGACATCGGCGGCGCGCGTGAGCAGGTTGTCGGAGAAGCCGTGCGCCACCGCGGCCAGCGTCTTCATCGAGCAGGGCGCGATCACCATCGCGGCGGTGGCGAAGCTGCCACTGGCCACGCAGGCGCCGATGTCGGCCGGCGCATAGGCCTTGTCGGCCAGCGCATCGAGCGCGCTGCGGTCGAGGCCGAGTTCGTGGTGCGCGTTCAGCACGCCGGCCGGCGTGACCACCAGGTGGGTTTCGACACCGAGCGCGCGCGCGCGTTGGAGCAGCCGCACGCCGTACACCGCGCCACTGGCGCCGGTGATGCCGACGACGAGGCGTTGGGTCACTGACCCAGCATCTGCTGCAGTTCGCCCGACTGGTACATCTCCATCATGATGTCCGAGCCGCCGACGAACTCGCCGTTGATGTAGAGCTGGGGAATCGTCGGCCAGTTGGCATATTCCTTGATGCCCTGGCGGATGCCTTCGTCCTCGAGCACGTTCACGGTGGTCAGCTCGTCCACGCCGCAGGCCTTGAGCACCTGGATCGCGCGGCCCGAGAAGCCGCACATCGGAAACTGGCTGGTGCCTTTCATGAACAGCACCACCTTGCCGCCCTTGACGATGTCGTCGATGCGCTTTTGCACGTCACTCATGGGAAGAATCCGTAGGGAACAAAGCGTGTTTATACGGCAAAGCCAGGCACGCGGCGGTGCGCCTGGCCGATGGCCGGCCGTTGAGCCCGGGTTCAGAAGCTGTAGGTCACGCCCAGGCGGATCATCGGCTGCAGGCGCAGTTCGCGCAGCGCGTCGTTGAGGTCGACGCTGCCATTGAACACGCGCCCCAGGCGGCTGGCCGCGCCGGGGTTCTGTGCCGCCAGGCCCACATCGGCTGAGAAGCCCCAGTCGCCGCGTTCGCCGCTGCCGGCATAGCCCACACCGAAGTAGGGCCAGGTGCCGCGGGCATCCCCCCCGGCGACGGACTGGCGCGGGTTGAGCAGCAGCCCTCCGGTGAGGCGCAGGCCACCGGTCTGGCCGAAACGCAGCGCGTCGAGGCGGTAGTCACCCAGCAGGCGGGTCATCTGCAACACGCTCGACTGGCCCAGCGGCACGCCCGCGGCCCACGGGCCCGCAAAGGGCAGGGTGTCCACCTGGATGCGCGCCTGCCAGCGGGAGCCGCCCAGTGTGTCGGGCGAGGCCACCAGGCCTTCGCCGCCGGCCAGTGCTGGCGTTGCGGCCATCGACAAAGCGAGGACAAGGGTCAAACGCATGGTCGTCTCCTCGGTTCTGCTGCTTCGATTCATCGTACGCCGAGTGTCTGCAACCATGTTCAGCATCTGGTGTACGAAAACGCTGCAAATGGCAGTGCAGGCTCAATCGGTGGCTTGCAACCAACGGCCTCCCGTGCAACGGGGCCGGTGCTCGATGTCATGGCGCGTTTGAACGGCAGCGAAGCCCGCCTGCACCAGCAGCGACTGCACGGCCTCGGCCTGGTCCCAGCCATGTTCGATCAGCAGCCAGGCGCCAGGTTCCAGCGCGGCGGGTGCACCGGCCACGATGGCCCGGATCGCCGCGAGGCCGTCGCCGCCCGGCGTGAGGGCCAGACGCGGTTCGTGGCGCAGCGCTGGCAGGTGCGGGTCGTCGCCAGCGATGTACGGCGGGTTGCACAGCACCAGGTCGAAGCGGCGGCCCGGCACGGCCTGCCACCAGGAGCCGACCGCCCATTGCAGGCTCAGGCCCAGCCGCTGTGCATTGGCCTGCGCCACGGCCAGTGCCGCCGGGCTGAGGTCGGTGGCCGTCACCCGGGCGTCGGGCCGGGCATGGGCCACGGCCAGGGCGATCGCGCCGCTGCCGGTGCCCAGGTCCAGCACCGTCGGTGCGCCGCGGTGCGAATCGGCCAGCCGTTCCAGCGCCCAGTCCACCAGCGTTTCGGTGTCGGGGCGGGGCACCAGCACGTCGGGTGTCACCCGCAGCGGCAGTCCATGGAACTCGCGTTCACCGGTCAGGTAGGCCAGCGGCACTTCGTCGGCCCGGCGTCGGCAGTCGGCCTCGAAGGCCTGCACAACGGTGTCCGGCAAGGCCTCGTCGTCGTGCGCGAGCAGCCAGGCCCGGCCCTGCCGCAGGTGGTGGCCGAGCAGCAGTTGCGCGTCCAGCCGGTCCAGGCCCCGCGCCTGGGCCAACGCCAGGACCTGGGCGACGGTCGGGCTCACACGGCGCCTTCGAGTGCTGCGAGCTGCTGTTGTGCCTGGGCCGCCTTCAGCGCCTCGATCACGTCGGCCAGGTCGCCGTCCATGATGGCGCCCAGCTTGTACAAGGTGAGGTTGATGCGGTGGTCGGTGAGGCGGCCCTGCGGGAAGTTGTAGGTGCGGATGCGGTCGGAGCGGTCGCCCGTGCCCACCAGGCTCTTGCGGGTGGCGGCCTCCTTGGCCTCGCGTTCACTGCGCTCCTTGTCGCGCAGCCGCGCCAGCAGCACGGCCATGGCCTTGGCCTTGTTGCGGTGCTGCGAGCGGTCGTCCTGGCACTCGGCCACGATGCCGGTGGGCAGGTGGGTGATGCGGATGGCCGAATCGGTCTTGTTCACGTGCTGGCCGCCGGCGCCGCTGGCGCGGAAGGTGTCGATGCGCAGCTCCGAGGGGTTGATCGTGACCTCGGCCTGCTCGTCAGGCTCGGGCATCACGGCCACCGTGCAGGCGCTGGTGTGGATGCGGCCCTGGGATTCGGTTTCGGGCACACGTTGCACCCGGTGGCCGCCCGACTCGAACTTGAGCTGACCGTAGACACCATCGCCCTCGACGCGCAGCACCAGTTCCTTGTAGCCCCCCAGGTCGGAGGCGCTTTCGCTCATCACCTCGGTGCGCCAGCCTTGGCGCTCGCAGAAGCGCAGGTACATGCGGGCCAGGTCGGCGGCGAACAGCGCCGACTCCTCGCCACCGGTGCCGGCCCGGATCTCGAGGTAGGCCGGCCGCGCGTCGTCCGGGTCGCGCGGGAGCAGGGCGGTCTGCAGTTCGGCCTGCAGGCGTTCGAGGTCGGCCTGCGCGTTGCCGATCTCCTCGTGCGCCATGGCGGTGATCTCGGCGTCGTTGCTGCCATCGGCCAGCATGTCGCGGGCGGCGGCCAGGTCGGCCTCGCGCTGCTCGTAGCGGCGGAAGCGCTCCACCACCGCGGCAGCTTCCGCCTGTTCTCGCGCCACACTGCGGTAGCGCTGGATGTCGTTGGCCAGTGTCGGGTCGGCCAGGTGGGCATCCAGTTCGGCCAGGCGCATGGCCAGCCGTTGCAGTTGATGGCGCAGGGCGTCTTTCATCGGAGCGGGGGTGGGTGAGGTCGGCGCAGCACCCGCGCGGGCACAGGCCGCCGCAGGCGCAGGGCGCGGCAGCGCCGCTAACGGCGCTCGTCGGACGGGTTGCGGGACGCGTGCCGCAGGAACAGGCGCGAGATGGTCTCGGCCGTGTGCGTGCGTTGCTCGCCATCGCTGGCATGCAGCTCGGCCAGCGCGCCGTGCAGCAATTTCTGCGTCAGGCCGCGCGACAGTGCTTCCAGCACGGCTTCCACATCGGCGCCCTTGGCGAGCTGCTTGCGGGCGCGCGCGATCTCGGTGCTGCGCCATTGGTCGGCCTGCGCGTTCAGCGCCTGGATCAACGGCACGCTGGCACGCTGATCGAGCCAGTGGCTGAAGCTCTGCACGCCCGCATCGATGATGGCCTCGGCCTGTGCCACGGCAGCCTGGCGCTTTTCGCCAGCCGATTGCACCAGCGCCGACAGGTCGTCGACGGTGTAGAGGTAGATGTCGGCCAGCGAGGCGACCTCGGGTTCGATGTCGCGCGGCACCGCCAGGTCGACCATGAACATCGGCCGCCGGCGGCGCGCCTTCAATGCGCTGCGCACAGCGCCCAGGCCGATGATCGGCAGCGTGCTCGCGGTGCAGGAGATGACGGCGTCGAACTCGTGCAGGCGCTGCGGCAGGTCGGCCAGGCGCAGGGCCTGGGCACCGAAGCGGCTGGCCAGCTTCTCGCCGCGCTCAAGCGTGCGGTTGGCGATGGCCATCGACTTCGGCGCGCGGGCCGAGAAGTGCGTGGCCACGAGCTCGATCATCTCGCCTGCGCCGACGAACAGCACTTGGATCTGCCCCAGGTCTTCGAACAGCTGCGACGCCAGGCGAACCGCGGCGGCGGCCATGCTGATGGAGTGCGCGCCGATCTCGGTGGAACTGCGCACGTCCTTGGCCACCGAGAACGAGCGCTGGAACAACTGGTGCAGCGTGGTGCCCAGCGTGCCGGCGGCATCGGCCTCGCGCACGGCCTGTTTCATCTGGCCCAGGATCTGCGGCTCGCCCAGCACCATCGAGTCCAGGCCCGAGGCGACGCGGAACGCATGGCGCGCGGCTTCACGGTGCTCGAGCACGTAGGTGTGTGATCGCAACTGTTCGCCGCTGACGCCCCCTTGTGTGGCCAGCCAGTCGATGGCCGGGTGCACCAGCTCCCGCACGGCCGAGGGATCGGCCGCCACATACAACTCGGTGCGATTGCAGGTGGACAGCAGTGCGGCCTCGGGCAGCACACGGCGCAGGCGGTCCTGGAATCCACGCAGGGCGGGGGAGAGTTGCTCGGGCGCGAACGCAAAGCGTCCCCGCAGGTCCACCGGCGCGGTCGTGTGGTTCAGGCCGAGGGTGAACACACTCATGGGCGGATTATAGAATTCGCCCCCTTTCGAACGGTACGGCGTTGGGCATATCACTTGAGGTGAATCAAGCGTGCCGGCCGCGCTGCCAACGCCGAACGCATCCATGGGCTTCTTCGACGCTGTCTGGCACCTGCTGAACCTGATCGCGCCAGCCGTCGGGCTGGGCGTGATCGCGGCCACTGGCGCCAAGCTGCTGTGGCGCCGCGAACTGGCGCCGGTGCGCTGGCGGCGTCTGGTGCTCTGGGCCAGTGCGGCCGGGCTGTCGGCCTTGCTGGCCGGGCTGGTGATCACCGGCCGAGATGGCCGCATGGCCACCTACGCCGCCATGGTGGTGGCCAGCGCTGCGGCGCTGTGGTGGGCCGGGTTCGCCTCGCGCGGCCGTTGATCTCAGGCGGCGTGCGCCGCGGTCTCGCGCGTGTGCACCTCTGCACGCAAGGAGTGCGGATAGGCCTGCGTGATGCGCACATCGATCATCTGACCCACCAAGCGCGCGCCGTTCGGGCCGCCGTCGAAGTTGACGATGCGGTTGCACTCGGTGCGCCCCATCAGTTCGGCCGCGTTGCGACGGCTCGGCCCCTCGACCAGGATGCGCTGCAGCGTGCCCACCCGGGCGGCGCTGATGCGCTGCACGTTTTCTTCAATCAGGGCCTGCAGTTGCTGCAGTCGTTGCAGCTTCAGGGCTTGCGGCGTGTCGTCGTGCAGGTTGGCCGCCGGCGTGCCGGGCCGCGGGCTGAAGACGAAGCTGAAGCAGGCGTCGAAGCCGACGTCGCGGATCAGTTGCAGCGACTTCTCGTGGTCGTCGGCAGTCTCACCGGGGAAGCCGACAATGAAGTCGCTCGACAGGCTGATGTCCGGCCGCACAGCGCGCAGCTTGCGGATCGTGCTCTTGTACTGCAGCGCGGTGTAGCCCCGCTTCATCGCCATCAGGATGCGATCGGCCCCGTGTTGCACGGGCAGGTGCAGGTGGTTGACGAGCTTCGGCAGGCGGCCGTAAGCCTCGATGAGCCGTTGCGTGAACTCGTTCGGGTGACTGGTCGTGTAGCGGATGCGCTCGATGCCGGGGATCTCGTGCACGTAGTCCAGCAGCAGTGCGAAGTCGGCCACCTCGCCGGACTGTCCCATCGTGCCGCGGTAGGCATTGACGTTCTGGCCCAGCAGCGTGACCTCCTTGACGCCTTGCCCGGCCAGGCCCGCCACCTCGGCCAGCACGTCGTCGAACGGGCGGCTCACTTCCTCGCCGCGCGTGTAGGGCACCACGCAGTAGGAACAGTACTTCGAGCAGCCCTCCATGATGGACACGAAGGCCGACGCGCCTTCGGTGCGCGCCGGGGGCAGGTGGTCGAACTTCTCGATCTCGGGGAAGCTGATGTCCACTTGCGGGCGCCCCTGGGCGTGCCGCTGCGCGATCATCTGCGGCAGGCGGTGCAGCGTCTGCGGGCCGAACACCAGGTCGACATACGGGGCGCGCTCGATGATGGCCGCGCCCTCCTGGCTGGCCACGCAGCCGCCCACGCCGATCAGCACGCCCTTGGCCTTCAGGTGCTTCACCCGGCCGAGATCGGAAAACACCTTCTCCTGGGCCTTCTCGCGCACCGAGCAGGTATTGAACAGGATCAGGTCGGCCGCCTCGGGGTCGTCGGTGGGCTCGAAGCCCTCGGCCGCCTGCATCACATCGGCCATCTTGCCGGCGTCGTATTCGTTCATCTGGCAGCCGAAGCTGCGGATGTAGACCTTCTTGCTCATCGTGGGCCCCGCAGGATCAGCGCCGTGTCCAGGCGCGCGCGGCCGGGTCGAAGCTCCAGCGCTGGGCTTCTTCGGCGGTCCGAGGCCAGGGTTCACGCGAGCGTTCCTCCGGCGTGAGCACCCACACGTCCATTACCAGCCCGAACGGGTCGCGGGTGTAGTTCACCGTGAGTTTCTGACCCACCAGCGCACCGGACATCTGCAGCAGGTTGTTCTCGCCGCGGATGCGCGCGCCCGGTGCCAGGCGGGCCGGCTGCCCATTGAGCACCACGTCGGGGGGCTGAACCACCTCGATCTGCCCGCGCAAGGCGGTGGCGGGGAAGGGGCGGCTGGGCGCCACCTGTGCCGAGGCAGCCAGCATGACACCGCCCAACAGGGCGGCCAGGACACAGCGGACCATGGTGTACATCCAGAGGCTGTGGAAAGAAAAACGGCCCGAGACGCAGTCTCGGGCCGGTGTCTGGTGGCGCTTCAGGGATTCGAACCCCGGACCTGCGGATTATGATTCCGTCGCTCTAACCGACTGAGCTAAAGCGCCTTGAGCCCGCGATTATAGCGGTGACTTTCGAGTCCGGGCGCAGCCGCTGCATCAGACGAGGCCCGCGTTCACGGGCCCCGGTGGCAGGGGCGCTCGGATCTTCTTCGAAGCCGACCCCTGGGCGGGCGGCACACAGCGGGATTTCATGTTCAGTTTCTTCAAGAAGAAGGTTGCACCGGCACCGCCGGCGGCCGAGCCGCCGGTTGCACCTCCGGCATTGGCGCCGCAAACGCCGCCTCCCGAGGCGGCACCATCGGCGCCGACCCTCGATGCCGGGCCGCCGCCCATTGGCACCGCAGGGGTCCCGGCCGCCGTGGCGGAGGCGCCGGCGGCGCCACGGCAGGGTTGGCTGGATCGGTTGCGGGGCGGCCTGCGCAAGACCGGCGCCAGCATCGCGCAGGTGTTCACCGGCACCCGCATCGACGACGCACTGTACGAGGAGCTCGAATCAGCGCTGCTGATGGCCGATACCGGTGTCAAGGCCACCGAGTTCCTGCTGCAGGACCTGAAGCGCCGCGTGAAGGAGCACAAGGCCGCCGATCCCGCGCAGGTGAAGGCGCTGCTGGCCGATGCGCTCACCGAACTGCTGCTGCCGCTCGAAAAGTCTTTGGTCGTCGGCCAGCACAGGCCGACGGTGGTGATGGTCGTGGGCGTCAATGGGGCCGGCAAGACCACCAGCATCGGCAAGCTCACGCGCCACCTCGCCGATGCCGAGCAAAGCGTGCTGCTGGCCGCCGCGGACACCTTTCGCGCCGCCGCGCGCGAGCAACTGGCGGTCTGGGCCGACCGCAACCGCGTGGAGATCGTCAGCCAGGAAGGCGCCGACCCTGCGGCGGTGACCTTCGACGCGGTGAGCGCGGGCAAGGCGCGCGGGCGGGACGTGGTGATCGCCGACACCGCGGGCCGGCTGCCGACCCAGATCCACCTGATGGAAGAGCTGCGCAAGATCCGCCGTGTGATCGCGAAGGCCGATGCCAGCGCACCGCACGAGGTGCTGCTGGTCGTCGACGGCAACACCGGGCAGAACGCACTGACACAGGTGAAGGCCTTCGACGATGCGCTGCAGCTGACGGGTCTGATCGTCACCAAGCTCGATGGCACGGCCAAGGGTGGCGTGCTCGCGGCCATTGCGCGCGAGCGGCCGGTGCCGGTTTACTTCATCGGCGTGGGCGAAAAGCTGGAGGACCTGGAGACCTTCAAGGCGCGGGAGTTCGCGCAGGCGCTGCTGGGCTGACCCCGGCCGTGCCGGCAGGCCGTGCGTGCGCCGGCATGCCGGAGGCGAAGCGCCACGGGGCTCTCGGCGCGGTCGATCAGCGGGATTGCACCGGCACGGGCTCGAGGTCGTCGAACATCGCGGAAGGAACGGGCTCCATGGCGGCGTCCTCGTGGTCCGCGTCGCCTTCGGCCAGGATCTCGGCCACCGGGATCAGCGGCATTGGCCGGGAACTGCTGGGCTGGGCCGCTTCGCGCGGGGCCGATGGGGCGGCCAGCATCGGCAACAGCTGGCTGCGCGCCATCTGAACATCGGGCAACGCTTCCTCGTGCCAGGACAGCACCTTGATACCCGCCTTGCGCAGCAGCGCGGTCATGCGCTCGTGGCGCCGGCGGCTGTTGTCGCTCAGCCGGGCGGGGCGCACGTCGATCACGGCCAGTACGCGGGAGCCGCTGTCGCACAGCAGCAGGTCGGCACTGAGCCCGGCAACCCGCTGCAGCCACTCGGATTGCCGGCTGGGGACGCTGAGGAACCGGCTCAAGGGTACTTGCGCGAGCACCAAGTAGCCCGGCATGGCCTGGCGCAGCAGCGTGTGGGCCTGTCGTTCGGCGACGGTCAGCACGCGCACGGGCAGGGGCGTGAAGGTCTGCACGGTATCCGGCGTGTCCCGCTTGCCTGTTCGTGGCGGTGGACGGCGGCGCCGCGCAGCGAACAAGGACAGGACCAGCACCAGAGCGGTGGCCAACGCAAGGGCGGCAGAAGCATCGACGGGCATCATGACCGGGTGTTCGGCAGGAGGTCCGGGTGACTGTAGGCCTGGAGGCCGCGCGCGTGGTCAGATCGCTGCGACAGATGTATCAATTGGTTCGAATTCAGCCGGCATCGGCGGTCGTCGCGGCCACGCGCCCGGAGCATCAGCGCATCAGGCCCTTCATGCCGCCCATGCGCTTCATCATCTTCATCAGGCCGCCGCCCTTCATCTTCTTCATCATGCCCTGCATCTGCTCGAACTGGTTGAGCATGCGGTTGACTTCCTGCACCTGCACGCCGGCGCCGGCCGCGATGCGGCGCTTGCGGCTGGCCTTGATGAGCTCGGGCTTGCGGCGCTCCAGTGGCGTCATCGAGTGGATGATGCCCTCCATGCGCCGCACGTCGCGCTCGGCGCGGTCCATGTCGACCTGACCGGCCTTGGCCGTCATGGCGCTGGGCAGCTTGTCCATCAGGCCGGACAGGCCGCCCATCTTCTTCATCTGCGAGATCTGCATCAGGAAGTCGTTGAGGTCGAAGCCGTCGCCGGACTTCACCTTCTCGGCCAGCTTCTGGGCGGCCTCGAGGTCCACGCCCTTCTGCACCTCCTCGACCAGCGCGACGATGTCGCCCATGCCCAGCACACGGCCGGCGTGGCGCTCGGCGTCGAAGACTTCCAGGCCGTCGATCTTCTCGGACACGCCGGCGAACTTGATCGGCGCGCCGGTGACCTGCCGCACCGACAGGGCGGCGCCGCCGCGCGAGTCGCCATCGAGCTTTGTCAGCACGATGCCGGTCAGCGGCAAGGCCTCCTTGAAGGCCTTGGCGGTGTTCACGGCGTCCTGGCCCTGCATCGCATCCACCACGAACAGCGTCTCCACCGGGTTCACGGTGGCGTGCAGGTCGCGGATCTCGGCCATCAGGGCCTCGTCGATCGCCAGCCGGCCGGCGGTGTCGACCAGCAGCACGTCGAAGTAGTGGCGCCGGGCATGGTCCAGCGCAGCCAGCGCGATGTCGTGCGGCTTCTGGCTGCCATCGGACGGGAACCACTCGGCACCGGCCTGTCGCGTGACCGTCTTCAGCTGCTCGATGGCTGCCGGCCGGTACACGTCGGCCGAGACCGTGAGCACCTTCTTCTTGCGGCGCTCGATCAGGTGCTTGGCCAGCTTGGCGGTGGTGGTGGTCTTGCCGGCACCCTGCAGGCCCGCCATCAGGATGACGGCCGGCGGCTGCGTGGCGAGGTTGAGGTCGGCGACGCCCTCGCCCATGGTGGCGGCGAGTTCCTTGTGCACCACGCTCACCAGCATCTGGCCGGGGTTGAGCGAGCCGACCACCTCCTGGCCGAGGGCCTTGTCCTTCACGCGGGCGATGAAGTCGCGCACCACCGGCAAGGCGACGTCTGCTTCGAGCAGGGCCATGCGCACCTCGCGCAGCATGTCCTGCACGTTGGCGTCGGTGATGCGGGCCTGGCCGCGCATCGTCTTGACGAGGCGCGACAGGCGGTCGGAAAGGGTGGAGGCCATCGTCGAGACGGACGGGGCGGAGCGATGAAGAACTCCGGCGGCCGCGAAAGTACACTGTCTCGATGATTCTATCGTCGGGCCCCGTCGACACCCTGGGCGCAGCGCCGCTGGTGCTGGCGCTCGTGGCGATGCTCGCGTACATCGTCGCGGCGGCGTCGGTGGACGATCGCGCGCGATTGCCTGCGCCAGCGCTCGTGGCAGGCGGCTTGCTGCATGCCGCGCTGCTGGCGCTGGACATCGGCGGCTGGGGGCGTGGCGAGCCGGGTGCGCGGCTGGGGTTCGGGCCGGTGCTGTCGCTCACGGTGTGGCTGGTGCTGGCCGTGCATGTGGTCGAGAGCCGCTTCGTGCCGCTGCCTGCGGTGCGGCGTGTGCTGGCGATCGCCGGGGTCGTGGTGGTGCCGCTGGCCTGGGCCTTCCCGGGTGAGGTGCGGGCCCTGAGCTCACCCTGGGCGCCGCTGCATTGGGTGCTGGGTGTCGCGTCCTATGGCCTGTTCGGCGCGGCGGTGCTGCATGCCACGATGCTCGATGCCGCCGAGCGCCAGATGCGGCTGCGTGCTGCGCCGGCCACCGGCCCGCTGGGCATGCCGTTGCTGCGGCTGGAGCGGTTGACCTTCCGCTTTGTCGAGGCGGGTTTCGTGGTGCTGACATTGGCGCTGGTGCTGGGATTCGTCACCGCGGCGCGCTGGAAGCTGGACCACAAGACGGTGTTCTCGTTACTGGGCTGGGTGGTGTTTGCCGCGCTGATCGGCGGGCGGGTGCTGCGTGGCTGGCGCGGGCGTCGCGCGACGCGCTGGCTCTACTTCGGCACCGCGCTCCTGCTGCTGGGCTATGCCGGGTCCCGGTTCGTGTTCGAGGTGGTGCTGGGGCGGCCTGCGCCATGAGCGTGCCGAGGGGCGCCCGATGAAGTTCCTGCTGATGGTGCTGGTGCTCGGCTTCGGGCTCTGGCTGGTGCTCAAGCGCGCAGGCGGCGCCCGCATGCCGCCACCGCCAAAGCAGCCTCCAGGCCCGCAGTCGATGGCCGAGTGCGCGCACTGCGGCCTGCACCTGCCGGTGGCCGACGCCGTGGTCGACGGCACGCGCGTGTATTGCAGCGACGCACATCGGCTGCTCGGCCCGCGCCGGGCCGGGCCGCCATGAGCTTGTCGGGCCCCCTCGGCAGCGCGGGCCGGGGCCCGGCGTCGGCCTGCTTCGGGGGGCCTCCGGGCCAGGTTCGCCAGCCGGCGCTCGCGCACAGGGCCGGCGTGACTCGGCGGACCCGGGTGCGGACGTGAGCCTGGCACCGCCGGAGCGGCGTCGGGCCGACCGTCGTCGCGCCGACCGACGCGTTTCCGACCGGCGCAAGTCGCGGCGCGAGCCGGGCGAGGACTCCTGGTTCGGTGCGTTGGCCGACGCTGGTCGCAACACCGGCCAAGCCGAGCGTGATGGCGAGTCCCTGATGCGGGACACCGAGTTCGACGGCGGCTCGGAGAGCCGATTCCTGGCCCGCGAGGCGCGACGCATCGTGTCGGGCGAGGGCACGGCCCTGCGCCGGGTGTTCCGGGCCTACGTGGCGGCCCGGGCCGTGCTGGGCTGCGTGCTGGTGCTGACGCCCTGGCTCATGGTGCTGATGGGCGGGCGGCTGTCGCTGGTGATGTTGCTGGTGTGCCTCGGCTATGCCAGCCAGGCGATCTCGCTGTGGTTGCTGCCCGAGCAGGGGCCACGCGAGGGCGCATCGCCCGCAACACCGTCGCGGCTGCTGCGGCGCCAATGGGGCCTGACCATCGGCGTGGACCTGCTGGTGTTTTCGTTGCTGCACCTGCTGGACCCGGCGGCGCAACTGAACTACGCCGCGCTGCTGGTCCTGCCGGTGCTGATGGCCGGTGTGATGACCAAGCGCCTGACCGCACTGGCGACGGCGGCCTTCGTGTCGCTGGTGATGCTGGCCGGTGCATGGCGCACGGCACAGACCTCGGGCTTCACCGTGGCCCTGCTCATGCAGGCCGGCCTTGCGGGCGTGGGGGCGTTCGTGATCACGCTGCTGTCGGGTGAACTCGCTCAGCGCCTGGCGCGCGAGGAGCGTGCCGCGCGCGGCAGCCTCGAGCTGGCACGCCAGCAGGCGCGCTTGAACCGCCTGGTGCTCGACGAGATGAGCGACGGCGTGCTGGTCGTCGACCGCCGTTGCCGGATCCGCGCAGCCAACCCGTCGGCACGGCACATGCTGGGGCCGATGGCGGCCGCTGGCATCTCCAGCTTCGACCTGCACGACGACCCGGCCTGGGCCGGCCTGCTGGCGGCGGTGGAGCAGGCCTATGGACTGGGGCATTGGCCCGACGAGCAGCGGGAGCTGACCCTGCCCCAGGCAAGCGGGCCGCCTCGCACGGTGCAGGTGCGTGCACGATTCACCCGGCGCGGCGGCATCGACGACGACGCCACGCCACCCGAAGAAATCTGCGTGCTGTTCCTCGAAGACGTGCGCAGCGTGCAGGCCCGGGTGCGGCAGGAGAAGCTGGCCGCCATGGGGCGGGTGTCGGCCGGGATCGCGCACGAGATCCGCAACCCGCTGGCGGCCATTGCGCAGGCCAACGCCCTGATGCTGGAAGACGCGCTGCCGGTGCCTCAGCGCAAGCTGGCCGGCATCGTCGAGGTCAATGTCGAGCGGCTCAAGCGCATCGTCGACGACGTGATGGCCGTGGCGCCCGGCGGGCCGCTGCAGCAGCAGGTCATCGACGCAAGTTCCGAGGTCGGGCGGATCTGCAGCGACTGGCTCGCCACCATCGGCGCAGCAGACGACGCGGGCCGGCGTCGGGTGGAACTGCACCTGCCGGCCACGCCGGTCCACGTGCTGTTCGACACCGAGCACCTGCGGCGCGTGCTCGTCAACCTGCTGGACAACGCCTGGCGCCACGGCACCGAGGCCGAAGGCGCCGTGCGCCTGGAGTTGCGCGCCGGGCCCCATGGCGATGGCGCGCTGCTCACGGTGGCCAGCGATGGGCTGCCGATCGCGCCGGATGTCGAGCGGCACCTGTTCGAGCCGTTCTTCTCGACACGCAGCCGTGGCACCGGCCTGGGCCTGTATATTTGCCGCGAACTGTGTGAGCGCCATCGTGCCATCATCGATTTCCGGCCCGGCGCGGCGGGTGTGCGGCACCACAACGAATTCCGGGTGCTGATGCGCGGCGCACCGCCACAGGCTTGAACCAGCGAGCTCAACGCGCATGACTGCCTCCGCATCCCCCAGCCTGCTGGTCGTCGACGACGAACCCGATCTGCGCACGCTGTACGAGTTGACACTGCTGCGCGAAGGCTACGACGTCGAGACCGCCGGTTCGGTAGAGGAAGCCTGGCAGCGACTGAGCGAGCGCGGCTACAACGCGGTGATCAGCGACATGCGGCTGCCCGACGGCAGCGGCCTGGACCTGCTGCGCAGGATCGAGGCCAGCGGGCGGCCGGAGAAGACCATCGTCATCACCGCCTACGGCTCGGCCGAGAACGCGGTCGAGGCCCTGAAGGCCGGCGCCTTCGACTACCTCACCAAGCCGGTGGACCTGCGCCAGTTCCGCGGTGTGGTGGCGTCGGCCCTCGGTCGGGCGCCAGCCATGCCGCCCACGGTCAAGCCCGGCGCCTTGCCTTCGGCCGCGGCGGCGGCGCCCCCGGGCGGGGCCGCCGCCGCGCCGGCGAGCGTGGCCGTGACCACAGTCGACCTCGTGGCCGGTCCGCACCCGGCCTTGCAGCGGCTGGTGGGCCAGTCGACTGCGATGCAGCAGGTGCGCTCGATGATCGAACGGGTGGCCCGCGGCATGGCACCGGTCATGGTGCAAGGTGAATCGGGCACTGGCAAGGAACTGGTGGCGCGCGCGATCCATGGCGTCAGCGGGCGGGCTTCGCAGGCGTTCATTGCGGTGAACTGCAGCGCCATCCCCGAGCAATTGCTCGAGGCCGAGTTCTTCGGCTATCGAAAGGGTGCCTTCACCGGCGCGACCGAAGACCGCGAGGGCTTCTTCCAGGCTGCCAATGGCGGCACGCTGTTTCTCGACGAGATCGGCGACCTGCCGCTGTCGATGCAGAGCAAGCTGCTGCGTGCGATCCAGGAACGTTCGGTGCGGCCCATCGGCGCGGTGACGGAACTGCCTGTCAATGTGCGCATCGTGAGTGCCACGCACAAGGACCTGGCGACCGAGGTGCACGAAGGCCGCTTCCGGCAGGACCTGTACTACCGCCTCAACGTCATCCAGTTGCGCATTCCGCCGCTGCGCGAGCGGGTCGATGATTTGCAGGCCATCTGCGGCGCGGTGCTCGAGCGCATTGCGCGCGATGCCGGTGTCGCGACCCCGCCCCGCCTTTCCGCCGACGCGGTCAGGCACCTCGCGGCCTATGGCTTTCCGGGCAACGTGCGCGAGTTGGAGAACCTCCTGCACCGCGCGGTCACGATGGCCGCGGGCGACGTGATCGAGCCAGTGGACCTGGGCCTGCCTGACGACACCGGTGCCGACGGCGACTGGGGCGCGCCGGAGGTGGCCACGGTGGTTGCTGCGGCGCCGGCGCCGGCGCCAGTGCCGGCGGCTGCCGAGGCGCTGCCGACCGATCTGGTGGCCTATCTCGACCAGGTTGAACGCGATGTGCTCGTTCGTGCGCTGGAGCGGCACCGGTTCAACCGCACGGCTGCCGGGGCGAGCCTGGGCCTGTCGCTGCGCCAGATGCGCTACCGCATGGCGCGGCTGGGCATCAACGTGTCCGACCATGGGGGCGACTAGCGCACGCTGGTCCGATGGCTGGTGGTCGGCGGCTCGCCGCTGTGAGTCACCCAACCACGGGCCACGGCCCGAGGGGGTTGCGGTCGAGCTTGTGGTGGTCCACTCGATCAGCCTGCCGCCGGGCGAGTTTGGTGGCGACGCCATCGAGCAGCTCTTCCTGAACCGCCTCGACAGCCAGGCGCATCCGTCGTTCGAGGCCTTGCGGGGCCTGCAGGTGTCGGCGCATTTCCTGATCCGCCGCGATGGTGAACTCGTGCAGTACGTCAGCACCGAGCGGCGGGCCTGGCATGCCGGGCGTTCCCGATGGGCCGGACGCGACAACTGCAACGACTGGTCGATCGGCATCGAGCTCGAAGGCCTGGAGGGCGGGCTGTTCGAGGCAGCGCAGTACGAAGTGTTGGCGCGACTGCTGCGCGCCTTGAAGCGGCGCTACCCGCTGCGCCAGGTGGTGGGTCATCAAGACGTTGCGCCTGGCCGCAAGCATGACCCTGGCGAGGGCTTCGACTGGCACGCCCTGCGACGCCGGTTGCGTTGGCCCGCCGCGGCCTTCGCGGCACGCGACATGTGAGCTGGTGCGCTACTGCGGGCGTTCCGTCAAGAGGGGGAAAGCACGCTACGGGTAGCGGTTGTGGCTGCCAGGGCCACTATATATAGTGTCCATCGTGCTATGCTGCACGCCCGGACGCCCACCCATGCGCTTGTCGCGTCGTCTGCCCGAAACCACCCACCGCCTGCTCCAGGCAGCCATGGCGCGATGCCCCGATCGGCACGTGACCGCAACTGACTGCCGCCGCGGCATGGGTCCTGGTGGCATTGCTTGGGGCGCCGGGACGCACTGATCTTTCGCTGCCCGCCATCAAGGGGCGGCAGCCATCCAGCAGAAGAGGGAAACACATGCAAGCATCCATCGCCAGCCCAGCATCCGCCACGATCGCGCCACCGCTGGTGGCCGGGTCGTCGGCTTCGGCCGTCAGCACGGCCTATGCCGGCTACCAGATCATCCGGCGCAACGGCTCGGTGGTGGCTTTCGAGCCGAACAAGATCGCGGTGGCACTGATGAAGGCCTTCCTGGCCGTGCACGGCACGCAGGGTGCGGCATCGGCCAGCGTTCGCGAGACAGTGGATGCGCTCACCGAGTCGGTGGTGCGTGCGCTGCTGCGCTCGCGCCCGGGCGGGGGCACCTTTCACATCGAGGATGTGCAGGACCAGGTCGAACTCGGCCTGATGCGTGGCAGCCACCACGAAGTGGCGCGCGCCTACGTGCTGTATCGCGAGCGCCGTTCGCAGGAGCGCCTGCGCCAGGTGCAACAGGCGCGCCCCCAGGAGCCCGCGCTGCACGTGCTCGATGGCGGGCAGCGTGTGCCGCTGGACATGGCGCGCCTGCAGTCGCTGGTCGAGTCCACCTGTGTCGGGCTGGGCGAGGACGTCACTGCCGAGCCCATCCTCGCCGAGACCCGCCGCAACCTGTACGACGGCGTGCCGATCGACGAAGTGCACAAGGCCGCGATCCTGGCCGCCCGCACGCTGATCGAGAAGCATCCGGCCTACACCCGCGCCACGGCGCGCCTGCTGCTGCACACGATCCGCAAGGAAATCCTGGGCGAGGAAGTCACGCAGGCGCAGATGCAGGAACGTTACGCCGAGTACTTCCCGCAGTTCATCAAGAAGGGCGTGCAGGCCGAGCTGCTGGACAGCAAGCTGCAGCAGTTCGACCTCGCGCGCCTGGGCGCCGCGATCAAGGCCGAGCGCGACCTGCAATTCGACTACCTCGGCCTGCAGACCCTGTACGACCGCTACTTCCTGCACATCGACGAGCGCCGCATCGAGATGCCGCAGGCCTTCTTCATGCGCGTGGCCATGGGTCTGGCCCTGAACGAGATCGACCGCGAAGCGCGCGCGATCGAGTTCTACGACGTGCTGTCGAGCTTCGACTTCATGTCGTCGACGCCCACCTTGTTCAATGCCGGCTCGCTGCGCTCGCAGCTGTCGAGCTGCTACCTCACCACGGTGGCCGACGACTTGGACGGCATCTACGAGGCGCTGAAGGAGAACGCGCTGCTGTCCAAGTTCGCGGGCGGCCTGGGCAACGACTGGACACGCGTGCGCGCACTGGGCAGCTACATCAAGGGCACCAATGGCAAGAGCCAGGGCGTGGTGCCGTTCCTGAAGGTGGTGAACGACACCGCGGTGGCGGTGAATCAGGGTGGCAAGCGCAAGGGGGCCGTGTGCGCCTACCTCGAGAGCTGGCACCTGGACATCGAGGAATTCCTCGAACTGCGCAAGAACACGGGCGACGACCGCCGGCGCACCCACGACATGAACACCGCGAACTGGATTCCGGACCTGTTCATGCGGCGCGTGGTCGAAGGTGGCCAGTGGACACTGTTCTCGCCCTCGACCTGCCCGGACCTGCACGACAAGTTCGGCGAGGAGTTCGAGCGCGCCTATGTCGCCTACGAAGACAAGGTCGACCGCGGCGAGATCAAGCTCTACAAGCGCATGGCGGCCAAGGACCTGTGGCGCAAGATGCTCTCGATGCTGTTCGAGACCGGGCATCCGTGGATCACGTTCAAGGACGCCTGCAACGTGCGTTCGCCGCAGCAGCACGTGGGCGTGGTGCACTCGTCCAACCTGTGCACCGAGATCACGCTCAACACCAGCGACACCGAGATCGCGGTGTGCAACCTGGGTTCGGTGAACCTCGCGCAGCACCTGGTCAACGGCCAGATCGACCACGCCAAGCTGAAGAAGACGGTGAGCACGGCGATGCGCATGCTCGACAACGTCATCGACATCAACTATTACGCCGTCAAGAAGGCGCGTGACTCCAACCTGCGCCACCGCCCGGTGGGGCTGGGCATCATGGGCTTCCAGGATGCGCTGTACCAGTTGCGCATCCCGTACGCCTCGCAGGCTGCGGTTGAGTTCGCCGACCGCTCGATGGAAGCCGTGTGCTACCACGCGTACTGGGCGTCGACCGAGCTCGCAGAAGAGCGTGGCCGCTACTCCAGCTACCGCGGCTCGCTGTGGGACAAGGGCATCCTGCCGCCCGACACGCTGGACCTGCTGGCTCAGCAGCGTGGCGGCTACGTCGAGGTCGACCGCTCCGCCACGATGGACTGGGACGCGCTGCGCGCGCGCGTGGCGCAGCATGGCATGCGCAACTCCAACTGCGTGGCCATCGCGCCCACGGCCACCATCTCGAACATCATCGGTGTCGACGCGTCGATCGAGCCCTGCTTTGGCAACCTCTCGGTCAAGAGCAACCTGTCCGGCGAGTTCACGGTGGTCAATGAGTACCTCGTGCGCGACCTGCGCAAGCTGGGCCTGTGGGACGACGTGATGGTCATGGACCTCAAGCACTTCGACGGATCGCTGCGCCGCATCGACCGAGTGCCCGAGGAGTTGAAGCAGCTCTACGCGACGGCCTTCGAGGTCGACGCGCAATGGCTGGTCGAGGCCGCCGCGCGGCGCCAGAAGTGGATCGACCAGGCGCAGTCGCTCAACATCTACATGGCCGGTGCCTCGGGCAAGAAGCTCGACGAGGTCTACAAGCTCGCCTGGCTGCGGGGACTGAAGACCACCTACTACCTGCGCACGATGGGTGCCACGCACGCCGAGAAGTCCACCGTCACGGCAGGTGCGCTCAACGCGGTATCCAGCGGTGCGGCGCCGACGGCCACCATGGCGGCGACGGTCGACGACACACCCGCCAGCGACATCAAGTTCTGCTCGATCGACAACCCTGACTGCGAAGCCTGTCAGTGAGGCACTTCCACTGCGCTGCGCGTGCATCGTGATCGATGCATCGCATGCGCGGTGGCATGCGCATCATGTGCCCGATGACATGCGCGCTGCGATGCACATCGGCAACAACGCTGCAGCGCAAATGTCAAGAAGTGCTTGGTGTTTGAACACAACACTCCGATAATTCGCGACCATAGGAAGCACACACATGCTGGTCTGGGAAGACGACGTCCGACTCCCATCGACGACACCATCGAACACCACTGCGCCGCACTCGACAAGTGAAGCGCGCGTGGCCATCCCGTCACCGCTGAACACGCCGGTGGCGCAGCCTCCGGTTCCCCTGAGTGCGGCCTTGTCGCTGCATGCGCAGCCTGCGCTCCAGCCGGTCGCGCCTGTGAAGGCAGCGCCTGTTGCTAGCGCGGTAAGGCAGCAGCAGCCTGCCGCTGAGCGCAACACGCGCCGTGTCAACGTGGCCGAGAAGCGCATCATCAACGGCCAGACGGATGTGAACCAGTTGGTGCCGTTCAAGTACAAGTGGGCGTGGGAGAAGTACCTCGCCACCTGCGCCAACCACTGGATGCCGCAAGAGGTCAACATGTCGCGCGACATCGCGACCTGGAAAGACCCCAACGGGCTTTCGGACGATGAGCGCCGCATCATCAAGCGCAACCTGGGCTTCTTCGTCACGGCCGATTCGCTGGCGGCGAACAACATCACGCTGGGCACCTATCGCCACATCACCGCGCCCGAGTGCCGGCAGTTCCTCCTGCGCCAGGCCTTCGAAGAAGCGATCCACACCCACGCCTACCAGTACATCGTCGAATCGCTCGGGCTCGACGAAGGCGAGATCTTCAATGCCTACCACGAGGTCTCGTCCATCCGCGAGAAGGACGAGTTCCTGATCCCGTTCATCGACGCGATCATGGATCCCAACTTCAGGACCGGTACGCTCGAAGCGGACCAGACGCTGCTGCGCTCCATCATCGTCTTCGCGTGCCTGATGGAAGGCTTGTTCTTCTATGTCGGCTTCACGCAGATCCTGGCACTGGGCCGGCAGAACAAGATGACCGGCGCTGCCGAGCAGTACCAGTACATCCTGCGCGACGAGTCCATGCACTGCAACTTTGGGATCGACCTGATCAACCAGATCAAGCTCGAGAACCCGCAACTGTGGACACCTCAGTTCAAGGCCGAGATCAAGGACCTGTTCCTGAAGGCCGTTGAGCTGGAGTACCGCTATGCCGAGGACACCATGCCGCGCGGCGTGCTGGGCCTCAACGCTTCCATGTTCAAAGGCTACCTGCGCTACATCGCCAACCGGCGGGCCACGCAGATCGGCCTCGAGGCGCTCTTCCCGAACGAGGAAAACCCGTTCCCCTGGATGAGCGAAATGATCGACCTGAAGAAGGAGAGAAATTTCTTCGAAACCCGCGTCATCGAATACCAATCCGGTGGTGCGCTGAGTTGGGACTGACACGCCGGGCAGGTGCTGCCTGGCGGTCGTCCCGACACGAGGATCAAGATCTGCATTCATGACACGTCGCCGACAGAAGCGACGGGCATGAGTGCTTCCCCGTTCACCGGGGCGACAGGCGAAGCTGGAATCCATCAGCGACCTGCCGATTCGGTGAATTGCCCTGCCGAAGTACGGACGGGGCATGTCTCGCAACTTGATCAAGGAGATCGTCATGGCAACTGCGAAGAAGGCTCCGGCCAAGAAGGCCCCGGCCAAGAAGCCTGTGGTGAAGAAGGCTGCACCGGCGAAGAAGGCTGCACCGGCGAAGAAGGCCGCTGCAAAGAAGGCCGCGCCGGCCAAGAAGGCTGCACCGGCCAAGAAGGCCGCACCGGCGAAGAAGGCCGCGCCGGCGAAGAAGGCTGCACCGGCGAAGAAGGCTGCACCGGCGAAGAAGGCCGCTGCGAAGAAGGCTGCGCCGGCCAAGAAGGCCGCACCGGCCAAGAAGGCTGCTGCCAAGAAGGCTGCGCCGGCAAAGAAGGCTGCTGCGAAGAAGGCTCCCGCGAAGAAGGCCGCAGCGAAGAAGGCTCCGGCCGCTCCCGCTGCCCCTGCCCCTGCGCCTGCAGCGCCCGCGGCGAAGACGGCACTGAGCCCAGCCGCGGCTTGGCCGTTCCCGACAGGAAACAAGCCCTAAGGCTAGTCGTCGCCGAGAAGGCACAAGAGCCCGGCTTCTGCCGGGCTTTTTTTATGCACGAGCAAGCGCTACTTGCTCAATCAAGGGATGTATCGCAGATCGAAGCTCGCATTGGAAGTCACGAAACTCGGCCAGTCTGTCCGCCGCTCGATTTCTATGGTCTTCGGCATCAGTCGGCCTTCCCAACTCGTCCAATACAGCGGCGGCTCTGCTGTGAAGCACGTAGAGGTCATCTGGGTCGGTACATCGGCTCTTATCGCCAAGTGCGCTCGCGAGTTCGGCGAATGCTTGGTCCAGTCGTCCAACTTTGGCCAAGCAGTAGGCTAGTTCCGCCTGGTGTTTGGGCACAAGCCGAGCTTGTCCCTGCGCTTGTGCGGTTCCGATGTTTGCCTCGAACAGCGAAATGGCTTCAAGCCACCGACGTTCGACGCTTCTTACTTCCGCACGCAAGAGCGGAACCATCGTGCTCAATGCATCGATGCCTAAACCATAGTCGAGACTAGCAACGGACTCGACAGACATTGCTGCAAGTGAGACAGCATCCTTGTCTGCACCGCGTTCACAGTCCAACGACACGACATTTGCCACTCGAAACGCTGCCGCATTGAACAGCACAACGCTTTGCATAGCAATGTCACCCTCATCCACAGCGAAGCCTCGGGACTTGAGGTACCAGTGCTTTGCGCGCGCGGACTCTCCTGCCCAACTTAGCGCGTCAGCGATGACCAGGCAGGCACGACCAAGCGCTTCATTGTTTTCGCGGCCAGCAAGCCTGAAGGTTTGCGTCAAAGGCTCGGCGATTGCGCGAACGTTGCCATTCATGAGCGCGGCATTCGCTATCCAGGCTGAACTCGTTGCGGCTAGCTCCTCGTCGCCGATGGCAAGTCCAATCGCGTATGCGCGCCGAAACCGATCGAAAGCCTGGTCACCCAGCGAACTGAAGTGTTCGATCAGGCCCTCCGCAAACATGATCCACGCACTCAACTGTGGTTCGTAGTCGGGATTGTCGATTCGCAGTTCTTGGACGATCCGGTCGGCCTCGTGCAGCATCGCCAAGCGGGCGAGTGCCCCTGCCTTCTTGGCTAATAGCAACTGCCGCTGGCCAATCGTAGTCGCGGCAGCAATTTCCGCGTCAAGGCGCAGAATATTCCGTGAAGTCCAAGTTCCATCCTCACTGCCCCCACTCTTTCCTTGTTGCGGTCTGTCCGCCATATCATTGCTCCCTGTCCATGCTTCATACGGTACTAATCCTTTAGTCGCGAAAGCGCTTCGAGGTAGCGCTGGGCGGTTCCATCAATAACCACCTCCGGCAACTCCGGCGCCGGTGCCTGCTTGTTCCAAGGCATGCCGTTCACTTGCGCAGTCTCCAGCCAGTCCCGCAGGTATTGCTTGTCGAAGCTGGGGGGGTTGATGCCCTCCTGATAGGACTCCAGCGGCCAGAAGCGTGATGAGTCCGGCGTGAGGATTTCGTCCATCAGCGTCACCTGGCCGTGTTCGTCCAGGCCGAACTCGAATTTCGTGTCGGCGATGATGATGCCGCGCGTCAGTGCGTACGCGGCGGCTTCGGTGTACAGGCGGATGGCGATGTCACGCACCTGGGTGGCCAGGTCGTCGCCGATGGTCTGCGCCATGCGCTCGAAGCTGATGTTCTCGTCGTGCTCGCCGATGTCGGCCTTGGTGGCCGGTGTGAAGATCGGCGCGGGCAGGCGACCGGCGTTCTTCAGGCCCTGGGGCAGCGCGACGCCACAGACCTTGCCGCTGTCCTGGTACTCCTTCCAGCCCGAGCCGGCCAGATAGCCTCGAACCACCGCTTCCACCGGCAGTGGCTTCAGGCGCTTGACCAGCATCGAGCGGCCTTGGACCTGGTCCACTTCGTCGGGCGCCACCACGCTCTCCGGCGCTTCGCCGGTGAGGTGGTGCGGCACGATGTGACCGAGCTTGGCAAACCAGAACAGCGCCATCTGCGTGAGCAGCGCACCCTTGCCCGGGATGGGTTGACCCATCACCACGTCGAAGGCCGAGATGCGGTCGGAGGCCACCATCAGGATGCGATCGGTGCCGACGGCATAGTTGTCGCGGACCTTGCCGCGTGCCAGCAGCGGCAGCGAATGCAGTCGGGACTCGAGCAAGGCGGAAACAGGGGTGTTCATGGTGCGGCGGGAATGTCGATTGGCGGCGGAACATTGTGCCCGCCGGGCATGAAAAAGCCCGCTCGGGCGGCGGGCTCGGAACTGGGGATGCGAGAGATCAGTTGACCACTTGCGCGAGCTCGCCCCCTGCGTAACGCTGGGCCATGGACACCAGCGTCACTGGCTTGATCTTGCTGCCCTGGCCCTGGCAGCCGAACTCGAGGTAGCGCTGCTTGCAGATGGCCATGGCGGCCTCGCGCGCCGGCTTCAGCCATTCGCGGGCGTCGAACTTTTCCGGGTTCTCGGCCAGGAACTTGCGCACCGCGCCGGTCATCGCGAGGCGGATGTCGGTGTCGATGTTGATCTTGCGCACGCCGTGCTTGATGGCTTCCTGGATCTCCTCGATCGGCACGCCGTAGGTTTCCTTCATCTTGCCGCCGTACTGGTTGATGATGGCCAGCAGGTCCTGCGGAACGCTCGACGACCCATGCATCACCAGGTGGGTGTTGGGGATGCGCTGATGGATCTCCTTGACGCGGCTGATCGCCAGGATGTCGCCCGTGGGCTTGCGGGTGAACTTGTAGGCCCCATGGCTGGTGCCGATGGCAATGGCCAGGGCGTCGAGCTGGGTGGCCTTGACGAACTGCGCCGCTTCTTCCGGGTCGGTCAGCAGCGCGCTGTGGTCCAGCTTGCCCACGGCGCCGATGCCGTCTTCCTCGCCCGCCTCACCGGTTTCCAGGCTGCCCAGGCAGCCGAGTTCACCTTCGACGGTGACCCCCACCTTGTGCGCCAGCTCGACCACCTTGCGCGTGACGTCCACGTTGTAGTCGAACGAGGCGGGCGTCTTGCCGTCTTCGCGCAGCGAGCCGTCCATCATCACCGACCCGAAGCCCAGGTCGATGGCGCCCTGGCAGATGGCCGGGCTCTGGCCGTGGTCCTGGTGCATCACCAGGGGCACCTTGGGGTAGGCCTCGACGGCCGCCTGGATCAGGTGCTTGATGAAGGCTTCGCCGGCGTATTTGCGGGCACCGGCGCTGGCCTGCAGGATCACCGGGGCATCCACCTCGGCTGCGGCGGCCATCACGGCCTGAACCTGCTCCAGGTTGTTGACGTTGAAGGCCGGAATCCCGTAGCCGTTTTCGGCAGCGTGGTCCAGCAGTTGGCGCATTGAGACGAGTGGCATGGTCGTACCTGCAAAGTGGGGAATCTGGCGGGCGCAAAGCCCATCGCGCACCAGCCGCCGTGGCGCGCGCACGGGTCATGAAATCGACCTGTAACTGGGGCGGAATTGTACCGGCGGGCGCCCGGCGCCAGCAGCCTCCCGAGGGCTGTGCATTTGTGCTGGCGCAGGGCATCGTGCGGGGGGCAGCCCCGAAATGGCGGTGCTTCGGGCCGCTTTTCGAACTGAAGTTCGGCGTCCGGCGGCCGACACTGGCGGCCAGACTTGGGTGGCCTGCCGCCACCGGAAGGACAGACCTCATGGCCCGCATTGCACTCAGCGACATCACGCCCTGGATCACCGAAGCGGCACTGGCGCATCCGCAAGACCTGCCCACGGTCTTGTGCGAGCGCCTGTCGATCAGCCGCAACAGCGCCCGCGTGCAATTGAACAAGCTGGTCGAGTCGCAATGGCTCGCCCGCGACGGCGTGTCGCGCCGGGCCACCTACCGGCCCGGCCCACTGCGGCAGGTCGTGCGGCGCTACGCGTTGTCCGGTCTTCAGGAAGACCTGCCCTGGGCGCAGGACTTCGCTCCCCGTTTCGAGCTCAAGCCCAACGTGTCCCGCATGGCGCAGCATGTGTTCACCGAACTGCTGAACAACGCGATCGACCACAGCGGGGGCAGCAGCGTGACGGTGTCGATGCGCCAGACACCCACCCAACTGCAGCTGCTGGTGTCCGACGATGGCCGCGGCGTGTTCGACGCGGTCGCCGAACGCTTCAACATCACCGAACCGTCCGTGGCGATGCTCGAGCTGGCCAAGGGCAAGCTCACCAGCCAGCCGGATGCCCACACCGGCCG
Organism: Burkholderiales bacterium; assembly: GCA_016213205.1. GTDB lineage: Bacteria > Pseudomonadota > Gammaproteobacteria > Burkholderiales > Burkholderiaceae_C > Pseudaquabacterium. The sequence goes on along the minus strand of JACRAZ010000099.1, from coordinate 215,327 downwards.
AGGTCTTTTCTTCAGCGCCAAGCTGGCCGACATCTTCGATCTGCATGCCAACGAGGCTGCTTTCCAGCAGCGCGAGTGGCAGCGCGACCAGTGGTGGCAGCGCAGCCGCCCGGCCTGTCGGCGCGGGACGTCCGTCTACGTGGCGATCTGTGTCGACACCGAGCGCAACCTCGACGAGGTGCTGCGTCGCTACAGCCTGGATGGCCAGGGTTACGGCTTCGAGCGCACCGTGGTGCCCTTGAAGTTGATCACCCAGGCGCAGGTGGGCCTGGAGTCCCGCGCCCAGGCGCGCCGGGTGGTGTCGCGCCTGTCGCAGTTCCAGCGCGTGGAGCTCGATTTCGACGGCCTGGCCGACATCGGCCATGGTTTTGCCGATGAACTGTTCCGCGTGTTCGGCCGCCAGCACCCGCGCCTGCAACTGGTGCCGGTGAACATGGCGCCGCGCGTGGCGGCCATGGTGGGCAGCGTCTGCGAGGGCACGCCGCAGACGCTCACCGAAGTGGCCTGAACGCGTCCGGCCCTGTTGCGGACGATCAGGGCACCCGGCAGACCTTCAGCATGTTGGTGCCGCCCGGGTAACCCATGGGCTCGCCGCAGGTGATGGCATAGGTGTCACCCGGCTTCAGCACGCCGCGCTGCACCAGCACGCGCTCGGCATCGGCGAGCGCCTCGTCACGGTCCGGGTGGCCGGGCATCAGCACCGGCTGAACGTTGCGGTACAGCGCCATGCGACGCTCGGACGATCGCTGCGCCGTGAGCCCGAAGATCGGCACATGGATGTTGTGACGGCTCATCCACAGCGCTGTCGAGCCCGACTCGGTGAGCGCGATGATCGCCTTGCAGCCCAGGTGGTGCGCAGTGAACAGCGCGCCCATGGCGATGCTCTGGTCGATGCGACCGAAGTGCTTGTTGGTCAGGTCGGCGTCGAGTTGCACGTCTTCGGCGCGTTCGGCCTCCAGCGCGATCAGCGCCATGTGCTCCACCGTTTCCACCGGGTACTTGCCGGCGGCCGTCTCGGCGCTGAGCATCACCGCGTCGGTGCCGTCGAGCACCGCATTGGCCACGTCGCTCACCTCGGCGCGGGTGGGCACCGGGTTGACGATCATGCTCTCCATCATCTGCGTGGCGGTGATCGCGATCTTGTCCAGTTCGCGGGCCATGCGGATCATGCGCTTCTGCAGCGCTGGTACGGTGGCGTTGCCCACTTCCACCGCCAGGTCGCCGCGCGCCACCATGATGCCGTCGCTCGCCTTCAGGATGGACTCGAGCACGGGAATCGCCTCGCTGCGCTCGATCTTGGCGATCATCGCGGGCTTGTGCCGGTAGGGCTCGCCGGCCACATAGGCCAGCTGGCGCGCCATCTCCATGTCGGTGGCGCTCTTGGGGAAGCTCACGGCCAGGTAGTCGGCCTGGAAGGCCATCGCGGTCTTGATGTCCTCCATGTCCTTGGCCGTGAGCGCCGGCGCCGTGAGGCCGCCGCCTTGCTTGTTGATGCCCTTGTTGTTGGAGAGCTCGCCGCCGATCTTCACGGTGGTGATGACCTGGTCGCCCCGCACGGCGTCCACGGTCAGCACCAGCAGCCCGTCGTTCAGCAGCAGCAGGTCGCCAGGCCGCACATCGCGTGGCAGTTCCTTGTAGTCCAGGCCCACGATGTTCACGTTGCCAGGCTCGGTGCGCGAGGCATCCAGGATGAACGGTGCGCCCGGCACCAGCATCACCTTGCCCTCATCGAACTTGCCGACGCGGATCTTCGGGCCTTGCAGGTCGGCCATCAGTGCGACCGGTTTGCCCACCCGGTCGGCGCACTGGCGCACCAGCTGCGCGCGTGCAATGTGGTCTTCGGCCTTGCCATGGCTGAAGTTCAGCCGCACCACGTCGACCCCGGCGCGAAGCAGGCGTTCCAGGACCTCGGGGTCGCTGGAGGCCGGGCCGAGGGTGGCGACGATCTTGGTGGCGCGTGGCATGGGGCGTCCGCTGGGCTGATGCTGAGGCTGGCGATTATCGGCGCCGCATCGCGGCGCCGGTTACGTGGCGGTTTCGGCCAGCCCGCGCCTCAGTGCCCGCCGGCAGCCGCGGCCAGGGCGTCGCGCAGCTCCGCTGCATCGGCCACCGCAAGCGCGGTCATGTTGACCACGCGTCGCATCGTGGCCGACGGGGTGAGGATGTGCACCGGCGCGGCCGCGCCCAGCAGGATGGGGCCGATCGTCACCCCATGGCCACCGGTGACCTTGAGCACATTGAACAGGATGTTCGCGGCATCGAGGTTGGGCAGCACCAGCAGGTTGGCGGTGCCGCTCAAGGTGCTGTCGGCCAGGAACTCATGGCGAATGGCTTCCGACAGCGCGGCATCACCCTGCAGTTCGCCGTCACATTCGATCTCGGGCGAACGCTGCACGAACAGGTCGCGCGCCGCACGCATGCGCTGAGCGGAGGCACGCTTGGAGGAACCGAAGATCGAGTGTGACAGGAACGCCACCTTGGCCGGCATGCCGAAGCGCTGCACCTCGGCGGCGGCCATGCGCGCGATGTCGGCCAGTTCCTCGGCGCTGGGCATCTCGTTGACGAAGGTGTCGGCAATGAACAGCGTGTGCTGGTCCAGCAGCAGCGCGTTCATCGCGGCCATCGTGCGTTCGCCATCGCGCAGGCCGATCACGTCACGCACATGGTCCAGGTGGGCGTCGTAGCGGCCCACCAGCCCGCACAGCATGGCATCGGCTTCGCCACGCTTGAGCATCAGCGCGGAGATCAGCGTGTTCGAGCGACGCACCGTGGCCTTGGCGGCCTCGGCCGACACGCCCGAGCGGCCCATGATGCGGTGGTACAGCTCCCAGTAGCCGCGAAAGCGCGGATCGTTCTCGGGGTCGCAGGTCTCGAAGTCGACCCCCGCCTGCAGGCGCAGCCCGGCGCGTTCGATCCGCATCGCGATCACCGAGGGCCGGCCCACCAGGATGGGGTGCGCCAGCCCTTCATCGCGCACGACCTGCACTGCGCGCAGCACGCGTTCGTCCTCGCCCTCTGCATACACCACGCGCGCCGGGCGGGCACGCGCCACGGCGAACACCGGCTGCATCACCATGCCGGTCTGGTAGACGAAGCGGCTGAGCTGCTGGCGGTAGGCCTCCAGATCGGCGATGGGCCGGGTCGCGACGCCGGACTCCGCCGCCGCCTTGGCCACCGCGGGCGCGATGCGCAGGATCAGCCGCGCGTCGAACGGCTTGGGAATCAGGTAGTCCGCGCCGAACTTCAGTTCCTGGCCGGCATAGGCCGCGGCCACCTCGTCGCTGGTTTCAGCCTTCGCCAGCGCGGCGATCTCGCGCACGCAGGCCAGCTTCATCGCCTCGTTGATGCGGGTGGCGCCGCAATCGAGCGCACCGCGGAAGATGTACGGGAAACACAGGACGTTGTTGACCTGGTTGGGGTAGTCCGAACGCCCGGTGGCGATGATGCAGTCCGGCCGCGCCTGCTTGGCGAGTTCGGGCCGGATCTCGGGCTCGGGGTTGGCCAGCGCCAGGATGATGGGCTTGGGCGCCATCGTCTTGACCATCTCGGGTGTCAGCACGCCCGCTGCCGAGCAGCCGAGGAACACGTCGGCGTTCTTCACCGCTTCGGCCAGCGTGCGGGCTTCGGTGCGCTGGCAGTAGCGCTGCTTGGATTCGTCGAGCCGGTCGCCACGGCCTTCACGGATCACGCCCTTGGAGTCGACCGCAAAGATGTTCTCCACCTTCACGCCCAGGCTGACCATCATGTCCAGGCAGGCGATCGCGGCCGCACCGGCGCCCGAGGCCACCACCTTGACTTCGCCGATCGGCTTGCTCACCAGTTCCAGGCCGTTGAGCAGGGCCGCCGCCGAGATGATCGCGGTGCCGTGCTGGTCGTCGTGGAACACGGGGATGTTCAGCCGCTCGCGCAGCTTGCGCTCGACGTAGAAGCACTCGGGCGCCTTGATGTCCTCGAGGTTGATGCCGCCCAGCGTGGGCTCCAGCGCGGCGACGATCTCGACCAGCTTGTCCGGGTCCTTCTCGGCCAGCTCGATGTCGAACACGTCGATGCCGGCGAACTTCTTGAACAGGCAGCCCTTGCCCTCCATCACCGGCTTGCCGGCCAGGGGACCGATGTCGCCCAGGCCGAGCACCGCGGTGCCGTTGGTGACCACGCCCACCAGGTTGGCGCGCGAGGTGTAGTCGGCTGCCAGGCTGGGATCGGCCTCGATCGCCAGGCACGCATAGGCCACCCCGGGCGAATACGCCAGCGACAGATCGCGCTGGTTGGACAGCGGCTTGGTCGGCGTGACGGAGATCTTGCCGCGCGTGGGCGAGCGGTGGTATTCGAGCGCGGCTTCACGCAGGGCCAGTTCGGCGGCCGAAAGGGGGGTGGACATGGCTTTGCCTCCGTTGTTCTGTCGACAGCGGAGGTTACGCCGGAATGTGCCGGCCAGCCATGCCACGAACCGCGTTCAGTTTTGTCCGCGCGCAATGCAATCGCTGCGCGGGCCTGGGCTGGTGTCAGCCTTGTGCGGCACGGCGGGCAAGGATCTCGAAGGCCGGCAGCGTCTTGCCTTCGAGCACTTCCAGGAATGCGCCGCCGCCGGTGGAGATGTAGCCCACGTCCTTCTCGATGCCGTACTTGGCAATGGCGGCCAGCGTGTCGCCACCGCCAGCGATGCTGAAGGCCGGGCTCGCGGCGATGGCGCGCGCCAGCGTCTCGGTGCCATGGGCAAAGGCATCGAACTCGAACACGCCCACCGGGCCGTTCCAGACGATGGTGCCGGCGGCCTTGAGCTTGTCGGCCAGCAGCGCAGCCGTCTTCGGGCCGATGTCCAGGATCAGGTCATCGTCGGCCACGTCGGTGGCGGCCTTGGTCGTGGCCGGCGCGTCGGCCGCAAAAGCCTTGGCCGTGACCACGTCCACCGGAATCGGCACTTCGGCGCCGCGCGCCTTCATCGCCTCGATCACGGCCCTGGCATCAGCGAGGAGATCCGGCTCCGCGAGGCTCTTGCCGATCTTCAGGCCCGCGGCCAGCATGAAGGTGTTGGCGATGCCGCCGCCGACGATCAGGCCGTCCACCTTGGACGACAGGCTCTGCAGGATGGTGAGCTTGGTGCTCACCTTCGAGCCTGCAACGATGGCCACCAGCGGCCGCTTCGGGTTGGCCAGCGCCTTGCCGATGGCGTCGATCTCGGCGGCCAGCAGCGGGCCGGCGCAGGCCACCGGCGCGAACTGCGCAATGCCGTAGGTGGTGCCTTCGGCGCGGTGCGCGGTGCCGAACGCGTCGTTGACGAAGATGTCGCACAGCGCGGCCATCTTTTGGGCCAGCGCCTCGTTGTTCTTCTTTTCGCCCTTGTTCAGGCGGCAGTTCTCGAGCAGCACCACCTCGCCGGGTTTCAGGTCGACGCCGTCGATCCAGTTCGCACGCAGGGGTACCTCCCGGCCCAGCAGTTCGCCCAGGCGCTGCGCCACCGGCGCGAGCGAGTCCTCGGGCTTGAAGTCACCTTCGGTCGGGCGGCCCAGGTGCGAGGTCACCATCACCGCGGCGCCTGCCTGGAGCGCCATCTGGATGCAGGGCACCGAGGCGCGGATGCGGGTGTCTTCGGTGATGCGGCCGTTGTCGTCCTGCGGCACGTTCAGGTCGGCGCGGATGAACACGCGCTTGCCGGCCACGCGGCCTTGCGCGATGAGTTCGTCGAGACGAAGGATCTTCATGATGGTGGGTTGGGGAGGTGAAGGAAAACCAGGACGCTTGGCGCCGAAGTTTCGCAGATCACCAACCCAGGCCCAGGCGAAAGATCAACATGCCGGCAGTGCCCGCGACGATGGTGCCCAGCATGTCGCCCCGCCACACATACCAGGCCGTGGCCGTTGCGGCGCCGAACAGCCGCGCGTCCTGCCAGGTGTGGATCAGCTGGCCCTGCGTCATCACGATCTCGGGCGTCACCACCGCGGCCAGCGCGCCGATCGGTGCGTAGCGCAGGCCCTCGCGCAGCCACCCGGGGATGGGCATCTCGCGCCGCGGCAGGATGAAGAAGCCGCGCGTGAGCAGCGTGATCAGCGCCAGACCGCCGATCGTGATCGTGGCTTCCCAGAAGCTCATGGCAGGCTCAGGTGCATGGCGCTCAACTGACCCCGAGGCGTTCGCGCAGCGGGCGGCTGTGGTCGATCACCATGCCCATGGCCACCGCGGCGGCAATGGCCACCAGCATGTTCAGCTTCAGCGGCAACGCGTAGGCGGCCACCGCGGCACAGCCGGCCAGAACGGCCGGCAACCAGGTGGCGCGGTCGGTCAGCAGCGAGTAGGTCATGCCCAGCAACGCTGCCGTGCCAGCGAAGGCCAGGCCCCATTCGGGCGGGATGCGGTCGCCCAGGAAGATGCCCGCCACCGACATCAGGTGCCACGAGCCGGCGTTCACCACCACTGCGCCCCAGAAATACGGCCACTGCTCGGGTGCGGGGCGCGGTTCGGGAAAACGGCGCATGAACAGCACATAGTTCAGGTCGGCGGCGAAGAACGACAGCAATGCGCGTTGCCGCAGCGACCGGTGGGCGAAGTAGGGCCGCCATTGGGCGCTGAAGATCACGAAGCGCAGGTTCACGCACAGTGCCGTGGCCCACACCACCCAGATCGGTGCGCCGGCCACGATGAGCGGCAGCGAGGCCAGCTGGGCCGAGCCGGCAAACACCAGCACCGACATCATCAGCGACAGCCCCACGCCCAGGCCGCTCTTGACCATGGCCACGCCGGTCACCAGGCCCCAGGCGCCGATGCCCAGCGCTATGCCCGTCATCTCCTTGGCGCCACGGCGGAATTCGGGGTGCCGCCAAGGCGCGGAGTCATCGTGCATGCGGAAATTGTCCTACGCACGGCCTGTGCGTGCCGGCGCAGGGTTCCTGCGCAATTGCTCAGCGTTTGCGCACGCTGCCGCTGCCTGCGATCGAGCTCTTGACCTGCGGGTCGCCGCGATAGACCACATCGCCCGACCCGGCCACCGACACGGCCAGCGTCTTGCCGGCATGGACCGCGGCGTTGCCTGACCCGGCGATGGCGACGTTCACGTCCTCGGCCTTCAGGTCTTCGGCCTGCACGTTGCCGCTGCCCGACACGTTCACACGCAGCCGGCTCACCTGGCCCTCGGCCTGGAAGTCACCCGACCCAGCGATCCGGGTGCTCAGTTCATCGCCGGCCAATCCACGCAGGCTCACATCGCCGGAACCCGAGATCGACACGGCCAGCTGGGGCGCCTTCAGTGACTCGACCTCGACGGTGCTCGACCCGCTGGAGGCGATGGACCGCAGGTGCACCACGGTGATTTCGATCGACGGCGACTTGCTGATGCGCAGCCGGCTGCCCTGTTTCCACCGCACCTTCAAGGTGCCACCGGAACCCGGCGCTTCGACCACGGTTTCCACCAGTGGCAGCAGGTTGGACGCGGCGCGCACCTCCACCGCTTCTCGGGTGCCTTGGCGCACTTTCAACGTGAAGCCGCCCGAGACCTCGAGGGCCCGGAATTCACCCACCGAACGCGCTTCGCTGGTGATGGGGCCACTCTCGGTCACCCAGGCCTCGGCCGCGCGGGCACTGCCGGGCCATGCGCTCAGCACGCCGAAGGCGAGGGCGGCCGCAAAGGCCATGCCAAGCACGGTGTCCAGGTATCGGAAGAGGCGGTCCATGGTGTCTCCTGCAGGTCGTGCAGGCCATGATGCCGGGTTCGACCTTGCAGCGGCAGCCCTGCGGCGACGAAGCGGCAGGCCGGGGCGACAGGACGAAGGATCAGGCGACGAAGTGCAGGCGGCCCGTGCCGCTCAGGGCGCCGGTCGCCGGTGGCGCACGGGCGCCTCGCCGGACTTGTCGGCTGCCTTGCCGGACGGCTTGTCGGCGTGTTTGTCCTCGCCCTGCGCGGCTTCGGCCGGTTCAGGGGTCTTGGCGGCCACCTGCTGGTCGGATTCCAGTTGCGGGATCACCGGCTCGAGCTTGTTCTCGCGCATGTACTCGTTCATCTCGCGCCAGCCGGCATAGATGGCGGCGCGATCGGACTTGCGGTTCAGCACGTAACAGTCCTCGATGGCGCGGCCGGCATGGCGGCAGGCACCACCAATGGCCTTGCCGTCGGCCTCCTTGCGGGCGGCAATGCTGCTGGCCGACTCGATGCCGAGCTGGTCGCAGCCAGCGACCAGCAGGCACAGCGCAGACAGCAGCAGGGGGACGAACGGTTGGCGCATGTCGGAGATATCGGCCATCCGGCGCCGGAGTTGAGCCTGCTGCGCCTTCAGCGTCCCACGGCCATCTGCAGCAGGCGTTCCACCCGTTCGTCGGTCGAGGGGTGGGTGGAGAACAGGCCCCGCAGGCCGCCTGCGGACAGCGGGTTCATGATCATCATCTGCGCCGTCTCGGGGTGCCGTTCGGCGGCTTCCATCGGCATGCCCTGCGCATAGCGGTGGATCTTCTGCAGCGCCGAGGCCAGGGCCTGCGGATCGCCGGAAATCTCGGCACCGCCGCGGTCGGCCTCGAACTCGCGTGATCGGCTGATCGCCATCTGGATCAAGCTTGCCGCCAGCGGCGCCAGCAGTGCGACCAGCAGGCCCACCAGGGGGTTGGCCGGACGGCCTTCACTGTCGCGGCCGCCGAACATCATGCCGAAGTTGGCCAGCATGCCGATCGCGCCCGCCATCGTGGCGCTGACGGTGGAAATCAGGATGTCGCGGTGCTTCACATGGGCGAGTTCGTGCGCCATCACGCCGCGCAGCTCGCGCGGGCTCAGCACACGGATGATGCCGGTGGTGGCCGCCACCGCGGCGTGGCTGGGGTTGCGCCCGGTGGCGAAGGCGTTGGGTGCATCCTCGTTGATCAGGTACACCTTGGGCATCGGCAGGCCGGCACGGTCGGCCAGTTCCCGCACCATGCGCACGTACTGCGGCGCGCTGGTTTCATCCACCTCCTGCGCGTTGTACATCTTCAGCACGATCTTGTCGCTGAACCAGTAGCTGAAGAAGTTCATGCCCAGGGCCACCACCAGCGCCAGCATCATGCCGGCCTGGCCACCCAGCCAGCGGCCGATCAGCATGAACAGCGCCGTGATGGCCGCCATCAGGATGGCTGTCTTCATCATGTTGAACATGTCGGGTGCGTCCTTTCAGAGCCGGGCCTGCTCACCGGAACTGGCGAGCACGCTGGGCTTCAGATGACGCCAGCGACCGGAAGTTCAAGCCAGGCGCTGGCCGGCGTGCAAGGGGCGGGACTGCAGGAACCCTGCGTCGTCCACACGCCGCCCCCCTGGACGTTGCAGTGTCAGCAACTGCAGCGCCTGCTGGCCGCAGGCCACGACGAGGTTGCCGTGCTCGGCGGCCAGCACGTCGCCCGGTGTGCCGGCGCCTGGCACCACACGGGCGCGCCAGAGCTTGGTCACCTCGCCCTCGTGCATGAAACTGCAACCTGGAAAGGGGTCGAAGGCGCGCACGCGACGCTCGATGACGGCCGCCGGCAGGGCCCAGTCGATCGGCGCCTCGGCCTTGTCGATCTTGTGCGCATAGGTGATGCCGTCGGCGGGCTGCGGGGTCCGCGCCAGCGCGGGCCTGGCCAGCGCCTGCACGATCAGGCTGCCACCCAGGGTGGCCAGCCGGTCGTGCAGCGTGGCAGTGGTGTCATCCGGCAAGATGGGCTCAGTGCCGATGAGCAGCATGTCGCCCGTGTCCAGACCTGCATCCATCTGCATGATGGTGATGCCGGTCTCTGCATCGCCAGCCTCCACGGCACGGTGGATCGGCGCGGCGCCGCGCCAGCGGGGCAGCAACGAGGCATGGATGTTCAAGCAACCGCGGGGTGGCAGGTCCAGCACCCACTGGGGCAGGATCAGGCCGTAGGCGGCCACCACCATCAGCGTGGGCCCGGCGCCGACCAGCGCCTCGCGCGCGGCAGCGGCGTCTTCGGGGTACTTGCCGTCCAGCCGCAGGCTGCGCGGCTGCGCCACGGCGATGCCGTGTCGCAGCGCCAACGCCTTAACGGGTGAGGGCTGCAGCTTCAGCCCGCGGCCCGCGGGTCTGTCAGGCTGGGTGAGCACCAGCGCCACCTCATGCCCCGCAGCGACCAGGTGCTCAAGTGCGACGGCCGCAAACTCGGGCGTGCCGGCAAAGGCGATGCGCATGGGGGACTTCAGCGTCGAATGCGCGACTGTTCTTCGCGCGACTTCTTCAGCATCTTGGACTTGATGCGGTCGCGCTTGAGCGGGCTCAGGTACTCGACGAAGACCTTGCCGATCAGGTGGTCCATCTCGTGCTGAACGCACACCGCCGTCAGGCCTTCGGCCTCGAACTCGTAGGGCTGCCCGTCACGACCCAGGGCCCGCACGGTCACCCGGGCGTGGCGCTCGACGCGGTCGTAGATCGTCGGCACCGACAGGCAACCTTCGTCCGACACGTGCATCTCCGCGCTGCGTGCGGTGATCTCGGGATTGATCAGCACACGCGGTTGGTCGCGACTGTCGGAGGTGTCCATCACGATCACGCGCTCGTGCACATCCACCTGCGTAGCCGCCAGGCCAACACCTTCGGCGTCGTACATGGTGGCCAGCATGTCGTCCACCAGGCGGCGGATGCGGTCGTCGACCTGGGCCACTGGCTGTGCGATGGTGTGCAGCCGCGGGTCGGGGAAACGCAGGATCGGTAGCAGGGCCATGGCTTCGAAGGTCAGCGCGCACGCCGTCACATGCGGCAACAGGTGTGGATGGTGCGCAACGGCAACAGTATCGCTGGCTCGGTATCAAGCCGTGATCGAAACTGTTTTTCGTTGCGATATCAAGGGTTTATCGGCAGAATCTGCGATGTAGCATGAGCATTGCTGGCCGGTACGAAGGGCGCATGCGCGGTTTGTCGGCAGCAGCTCGGCGTCGGCAGGCCTGGACATGGCGCGCTCAACGGCCCGGGCCATGATTGTGGCATCACGCTTGCTGGAGACCGACTACATGACACCACGCCAGTCCCACCTTCCCGCCCTTCGGAGGTGCTGGCCCCTGCTGGCAGCGGCCGCGCTGTTGGGTGTTCACGGTGGGTCGCCCGCCGCCGACCTGACAGTCACCCCCGGCCAGCGGGCCACCGCACAGCAGGTGGCACAGGCTGGTGTGCCACTGTCGGAGCTGTCGCCCACCGCCCCTGATTCGCACACCGTGCAGCGGGGCGACACGCTGTGGGACATCTCCAAGCTGTTCCTCAAGAGCCCCTGGCGCTGGCCCGAGCTGTGGGGCATGAACCTCGACCAGATCCGCAACCCCCACCTCATCTACCCCGGCCAGCACCTGGTGCTCGTCAAGGCCGACGGTCGGGCGACGCTGCGGGTCGCGCAGCCCGTCACCCAGCCCGGTGCCGCGCCGACCAACACCGTCAAGCTGTCGCCCCGGGTGCGGCCCGAGCTCCTGGACAACGGTGCGATCGCATCGATTCCCTTGCACCTGATCGGCCCGTTCCTGAACGAGGCGATCGTTCTGGAATCCGACGAACTCGCCTCCGCGCCCCGCATCGTGGCCACCCAGGAAGGGCGGGTGATGGTCAGCAAGGGCGAAAAGGCCTATGTGCGCGGCGACCTGAAGGGCGCACGCGACTTCCGGCTCTTCCGTGAAACCAAGCCCTTGGTCGATCCGGGGACCGGGCAGGTGCTCGGCTACGAGGCCAATTTCGTGGGAACGGCCGAGTTCGCGCGGCCTGGCGAGATGCGCCCGACAGCCGATGGCAAGGCGCAGGTCGAGGTGCCGGCCACCTTCGTGCTGACCGGTGTGCGGCAGGAGGCGGGCATCGGCGATCGCCTGGCCCCGGTGCTGCAGCGGGACTTCAGCGCGTACGTGCCACATGCGCCAGCGCAACCGATCAGCGGCCAGTTGATTTCGATCTACGGCGAGGCATTGACGGCCGGCCAGAACCAGATCGTCGCACTCAATCGCGGCAGCCGCGACGGCGTCGAGCGCGGCCACGTGATGGCGCTGCATCGTGATGGCGCCGTGACGGTCGACAAGACCGATGGCCGCAAGTCGGCGATCAAGCTGCCGGACGAGCGTGTAGGGCTGCTGTTCGTGTTTCGCGTCTTCGATCGTGTGTCATATGCCTTGATCGTTTCGGCGATAGACCCTGTCGGTCGCGGGGACCGTTTCAGTCAGCCTTGAAGCCACGAGGCCGGGGCGCCAGCCGTGGCGCTTGACGACTGCGAACTCGATGCATGGCTCTGGCTGGTGCACCGCACCGGGCTGGGCCGCGATGCGATGCGGCGCCTGCTGGCCGCGTTCGGGTCGCCCGAGGCGGTGGCGGCGGCCGATGCGCAGCGGCTGCAAGTGTTGCTCGGGACTCGCCGCGCGGCCGAGTTGGTCGAAGCACCCGAGGGCCACACCAAGCGCGTGGCCCGTACGCGCCAGTGGCTGGCCGAAAAGCCCCAACGACGCCTCCTGACACTGGCCGACCCCGACTACCCCGAACAGCTGCTGCACACCGCAGATCCGCCGTTGCTGCTGTACCTGGAGGGACGGGTGGAACTGCTGGCGGCGCCTTCGGTGGCGGTTGTCGGCAGCCGAGCGCCCACGCCTCAGGGCCTGGAGAATGCGCGCCGCTGGGCGGCCGAGCTCAGTGCGCAGGGCTGGACGGTGGTGTCCGGTCTGGCCTCCGGCATCGACGGCGCGGCGCACCAAGGCGCCCTGCAAGGGCCGGGCAGCACCGTGGCAGTGGTAGGCACCGGGCTCGACCAGGTCTACCCGCGAGCGCATCGGGCGCTGGCCGAACGCATTGCGCAAGAAGGCCTGATGGTCAGTGAGTTTGCGCTCGACACGCCTCCGCTGGCGCCGCACTTCCCGCAACGCAATCGCATCATTGCCGGCCTGAGCCGCGGCACGCTGGTGGTGGAGGCTGCGCTGCGGTCGGGATCGTTGATCACCGCGCGCCAGGCCGTCGAGTCGGGCCGCGAGGTGTTTGCGATTCCGGGGTCCATCCACTCGCCCCAGGCGCGCGGCTGCCATGCGTTGTTGCGCGAGGGTGCCAAGCTGGTCGAGTGCGTCGCCGATGTCCTGGAAGAACTGGACGCCGCGCCACGGCAGCGCCGGCTCGACCTGGCAGCCGCCGAGCCGGCACAAGGCAGCGCATCCGATGACAGCGATCCCGTGTTGCGGGCGCTGGGCCATGACCCGTCGACCCTCGATGCCCTGATCGCGCGCTGTGGCTGGCCTGCGCCGGCCCTGAATGTGCGCTTGATGGAACTCGAACTGGACGGCCAGGTGACCCGCCTTCCAGGCGGATTGTTCCAGCGGCGGCAAAGTGCCTGAGGACTGCACCGGCGTGGTTGTGGATTCGGGCCGATGTAGTGGGGCCCGCCCACGCTAACCCGACCCGCTTCACGCCCCACCGCAGAGGCCCTGGGGTATAGTCAATTCATGTTCGAGGTTCTGGTCTACCTGTATGAGAACTACTGGCGGCCGGACGCCTGTCCGGACCATGACCAGTTGACGCGCAAGCTGTCCGCCGTGGGTTTCGAAACCGACGAAATCCGCGAGGCCTTGAGCTGGCTGGATGGGCTGGCTGAAACTGCCCAGGCCTATGCCGGTGAGCAGGGCGCCAGCAGCATGCGGGTGTATTCATCGGCCGAGATTGACCGCCTGGGCGAAGACTCGATCGGCTTCGTGACCTTCCTCGAATCGGCCGGCGTGCTGCCAGCGCCGATGCGCGAAATGGTGATCGACCGCGCCACGGCCGTGGGCGCCTGCCCGCTGCCGCTGGAGGACCTGAAGGTCATCGTGCTGATGGTGTTCTGGAGCCTCGGCGAGGAACCGGACGCGCTGATCCTCGACGAATTGTTCGTCGCACCCGAAGAGCGCTTGATCCATTGAGCGGCAGGCCGTTCGGCCGCTGGTGCTCGCGCGCGTTCAGTTCATCAGACGCGAAGGGTCGGCGTCCAGCTTGGCGAGCGCGCTGCGCGTGGCCTTGACCGTGAGGGCTTCGTCCTGCGCCGGCAACAGCAGGCCGGCCTGCAGGAAAGCGGCCAGGCGCTGCTGCTGGAACAGGATGCAGCGTCCGCTGGTGGCGACAAACAGCGAGAGCTGACGCCGCATGCCGTGCCAGACCAGCTGCACGGCTTCGTTGTGGCCCCGGTAGTCCAGCATGTACCAGCTGCCCACCAGCAGCTCGCGCGCCCAGGCCACCATCGCCGGCGTTGGCATCGAGCCACCTTCGGCCACCACTTCCAGCTCGGAGCTTTCATGGCCGGAAAGGTCGAGCACCATCGACTCGTCGATTTCCAGGTCGGCCGCGTCTGGCAGCAGTTCTTCCAGGGTTTCGAGCCGTTCCATCAGCTCGGTGAGGCGGTCGCTCGGAATCACCGCGGCCTTGGCGGTGAATGCAGCGGCCAAGGAATTGTTCAAGGACTGGATGTGCTCGTCCTGCCGCTCGGTGCTCATGTGCGCCGTGGCCATGCCGTCCCGCAGGCGCTTGAGCAGCAAGGGCAGCCGGCGGATGACCTCGGCGCGCTCTTCGCGCGTCACCTTGGCACTGGCGGACCAGATCAGGTCGGCTGCAGCCCGCTTCATGTCCTTGGTTTCGTCGGACTGCTGGCCATAGCGAACGGCGGTCGTGGCCAGCACGTCGGCCCAGACCTGGAACAGGAACTGGCGCACACCTTCCTGGACCGGCACTTCATTGAGCATGCGACGCAGCTCGATCGTGTACTGGATGGCCAAGGTCTCGCGCTGCTCGACCTGCTGCGCCAGCGAAACGCCCTTGCGCGTGGCCTCGTTCTCGGTGCGGAAGTAGTGTTCCAGGAACTTCTCGAATTCGGTGAGCACGGTCTGGAATACACGGCGACCGGTGTCCGGATAGGCCTCGACCACCTGCACGACACGCTTGATTTCCTTCTCCAGGGTGTCGCCCACCGCCTGGGCCGAGTTGTCGAAGCCCATCACGCAGGCGCCCATGCGATCGATCAGGCGGCGTGCCGGGTGGTCGATGGTGGCGAAGAAGTCGGGCTCGCTCACCGCGACCCGCAGCACCGGCATTTGCAGGCGGGCGAACCACACGCGCACCGCCGCGGGAATCCGGTCGTCGGTGAGGATGCTCTGGAACATCATCGCCACGATCTCGATCGTGGCGCGCTCGCCAGGCGTGCTGGCGGCGTGCTTGAGCAACTGCTTGCGTTGCTGCAGTTCGTCCAGCAGCATCGGCGTCGTCACGGCAGGTGCAGCGCCGTGCGGCACCGACACGAGCCGCTGCTTCAGGCTGTTCTGCGCCAGTTCGATGGCCCGTGACAGCCGGGGAGTCACCGCCGCAGGCCCGCGCGAGGTATCGGCGAAGTTGGGCAACTGGCGTCCGACCAGGCGGTTCAGCCGGCCCAGCACGGCCTGGGCGTGATCGCTGCCACGCGCCAATGGGGCAGCGCGGGTCATCATCCGGGTTTCATCACCGACGCCGCCGCGAACGGAATCCTGGCCATGGCCAAGTGCCGCAGCCTGGCCTGTCGATGGATTCGACAGTTGCGCCACCAGACCTGCCGGGCGACCGGTGGACGGCACCACGGCCGGACGCGCCGGCGCGATGCCGGCACCGGTGACGCTGGCAGCGCCGCTGTCGCGCGTGCGGCGGATCATCGGGCGCAGGTCGATTTCGGGCAGCACCTGGCGCTCGACCAGCCATCGGTTCACCTCGTGGTAGGCCTCCTCGGTGAGCGCGGCAAATTCGTCGTGCAGCCAGGGCTGGGCTTCCCGCCAATCCTCGGCCGTGAGGCCGGCGCCGCGCCAAGCGTCGTGCACCACGCGGGCCAGCACGTGGGCGCGCAGCATGTCATGGGTCTCGAGTTCCTGTCGTCGCTCGAGGCTGGCCACGCGCGACCGCAGGTCGCTGAACTCCCATGACGCGCGGTCCATGATGGCCAGCGCGAGGCGGGAGGTCAGGATCTCGCGGTCAATCGTGTCGTCGTCCACCAGCGAGAGGCCCTTGCCGCCCGCACTGCCCGGTGGCGGCAGGTCGCCGGGCTGGATGGCCGAGGCACCGTTGACCAGCACGTGGTGCAGGCCGTCGTTCATGCTGGCCAGCCAGTTTCGTGCAGATTTCTGCAGGCCCTGGACCAGGTCGCGCCGCCGCTGGGCGGTCTGGAACTCAGCGGGCTTGTCCAGCGAATGGCGTGCGCCGTCGGCCACATGCCGCACCAGCATGGGCAGACCCTTGACCAGTTCATCGGTGTACAGCCGACGGGCCTCGCTGGCGAGCTGGCTGGCGTTGGCGCTGGTCGCCATGGGCAAGGGTAGGCAGACGGTTCGTGACGGAATGCCTACTCTATACCACCGCCCCGGCGTTGGGATCGTTCGGATCGTGGTCCTTGACAGTGAATTTGACCAAGTCCTCGCGCTTGACGCCAAGCCACATCGCGATGGCCGCGGCCACGAACACCGAAGAGTAGATGCCGAACAGGATGCCGATCGTCAGTGCCACCGCGAAGTAGTGCAGCGTGGGCCCGCCCCAGATCAGCATCGACAGCACCATCATCTGCGTGGAGCCGTGGGTGATGATGGTGCGGCTCATCGTGCTGGTGATCGCGTGGTCGATGACCTGCTGGGTGTCGAGCTTGCGGTACTTGCGGAAGGCTTCGCGGATCCGGTCGAAGATGACCACCGACTCGTTCACCGAGTAGCCCAGCACCGCCAGCACCGCGGCCAACACGGCCAGCGAGAACTCCCACTGAAAGAACGCAAAGAAGCCCAGGATGATGATCACGTCGTGCAGGTTGGCGACGATCGCGGCCACCGAGAACTTCCACTCGAAGCGGAAGGCGAGGTAGACCATGATGCCGATCACGACGAAGGCCAGTGCCTTGGCCCCGTCGGCCGCAAGCTCCGAGCCCACGGCCGGACCGACGAATTCGGTGCGGGTGAGCTTCACCGGTTCCTTGCCATCGGCCGATGTGCAGGAGGGGCGGCTCACCTGCTCGCCCTGCGGTGTGGTGTAGGCCTTGGTGCCGAGTTGGCTGCTTTCGGCCTGGCACAGCGCGGCGAAGGCACGCGTGGCGAGCGTGGCCTGTTCGCTGGTCTTGAGGTCGCCGCGCGCGGGCAGGCGGATCATCACGTCGTGCGAGGTGCCGAAGTTCTGGACCTGCACCTCACCGAGCTTGAGCGTGTCGACCGCGGCACGCGCGCGCTCCAGGTTGGCGGCCTGCGCGTACTCGACCTCGAGCACGGTGCCGCCGGTGAACTCGATCGACAGGTGCAGCCCGCGCGTGGCCAGGAAGAACACCGCCGCCGCGAAGGTGAGGAACGAGATGATGTTGAACACCAGCGCGTGCCGCATGAACGGGATGTCGCGCCGGATCCGGAAGAATTCCATCGTGGGCTCTCCTCAAGCCTTGTCGTCCGGCGTGCCGCCGGTGGCGCCACCCGGCGCTGTCGCGGGCTTCCAGATCTGGCCGATCGAGATCGACTTCAGCTTTTTCTGGCGGCCGTACCACAGGTTCACCAGCCCGCGCGAGAACATCACCGCCGAGAACATCGAGGTCAGGATGCCCAGGCAGTGCACCACCGCAAAGCCCCGCACGAAGCCGGAGCCGAAGGCCAGCAACGCCAGGCCCGCGATCAGCGTGGTGATGTTCGAGTCGAGGATGGTCGCAAAGGCGCGTTCGTAGCCGGCGGATATGGCCGCCTGTGGTGAGGCGCCGCTGCGCAGTTCCTCCC
Source organism: Burkholderiales bacterium (assembly GCA_016213205.1). GTDB lineage: Bacteria > Pseudomonadota > Gammaproteobacteria > Burkholderiales > Burkholderiaceae_C > Pseudaquabacterium. The sequence goes on along the minus strand of JACRAZ010000099.1, from coordinate 197,668 downwards.
GCACGCGCTCGTTGATCAGCACGTTGGCGTCGATGGCCATGCCCAGCGTGAGCGCGATGGCCGCGATGCCCGGCAGGGTGAGCGTGGCCTGTAGCATCGACAGCACGGCCACCAGCAGCAGCAGGTTCAGCGCCAGTGCCAGCGTGGAGAACACGCCGAACAGCAGGTAGTAGCCGCACATGAACACGGCAATCGCGGCAAAGCCGTAGGCCACGCTGTGGAAGCCCTTGGCGATGTTCTCGGCGCCCAGCGTCGGGCCGATCGTGCGTTCCTCGATGATCTCCATCGGCGCGGCCAGCGAGCCCGCCCGCAGCAGCAGCGCGGTGTCGTTTGCCTCCACCGTGGACATGCGTCCCGAGATCTGGAAGCGATTGCCGAGTTCGCCGCGGATCACCGGCGCGGTGACGACCTCGCCCTTGCCCTTCTCGAACAGCAGGATTGCCATGCGCTTGCCGATGTTCTCGCGCGAGACGTCGCGCATGATGCGGCCGCCCTTGGCATCGACGGTCAGGTCGACCTTGGGCTCCTGGGTCTGCGAGTCGAAGCCGGGCTGCGCATCGGTGAGGCTGTCACCGCTGATGATGACCTGGCGGAACACGATGATCGGTGTGCCGTCGCGCTCCAGGTAGCGCTCGCTGCCGAAGGGCACCGGGCCTGCACCCCGCAGCGCGTCGAGCGCCTCGGTGCTGGTGTTGACCATGCGCATCTCGAGCGTCGCGGTGCGGCCGATGATGTCCTTGGCCTTGGCGGTGTCCTGCACGCCGGGCAACTGCACGACGATGCGGTCGGCGCCCTGCTGCTGGATCACCGGCTCGGCGACGCCGAGTTCGTTCACCCGGTTGTGCAGCGTGGTGATGTTCTGCTTCAGCGCGCCGTCCTGGATGCGGCGCGCGGCCTCGGGCTTGAGCGTGCCGGTGAGCCGGAACTCGCTGCCGTCGGCGGCTTCGGCCCATTGCAGGTCGGGCAACTGGTCGGCAAGCAGCCCCTGCGCTTGCGTGAGCACCGCGCGCTCGCGGAAGCGCACGACCACGTCGTTGCCCTCGCGGGCGATGCCGGCGTGACGGATGTTCTTGTCGCGCAGCAGGCTGCGGATGTCGCCGACGAAACTCTCGGCCTTCTTGGTCAGCGCCGACTTCATGTCGACCTGCATCAGGAAGTGCACGCCGCCGCGCAGGTCGAGGCCCAGGTACATCGGCAGCGCGTGCAGGCGGGCCAGCCAGGTGGGCGAGCGCGACAGCAGGTTCAGCGCGACGATCCAGGTCGGGTTGGCCGGGTCGGGGTTCAGCGCCTTGCTGATCGTGTCCTTGGCCTTGATCTGGGTGTCCGTGTCGGCGAACCGCGCCTTGATCGAGTTGCCCTCGAACTGCACGAAGTCGGGTTTCAGGCCGGCCTGCGCCAAGGCGGATTCGATGCGCGGCACCAGCGCCGCATCGAGCTTGATCGTGGCCTTGGCACTGGACACCTGCACCGCAGGGGCCTCGCCAAAGAAGTTGGGCAGCGTGTAGAGCAGCCCGATCACCAGCGCGAGGCCGAGGATCAGGTACTTCCACCAGGGATAACGGTTCATCGGGGCTTCCTTGGCCCGGCCGGGCCGCAGGCGTTGGCGGATCTGACCTCGCAGGGCAACCGGGGGCTCACTGCCGCAGGACCTTCATGCTGTCGCACGCCGGCCTCACGCTGGGGGCAGTGAGCCGACGGTCTCACTTGCCGAAGGTGCCCTTGGGCAGCACCTGGACGATGGCGCTGCGCTGCACCTGCAGTTCCACGCCGTTGGCCACTTCCACCTGCACGAAGGTCTCGCCGAGCTTGGCGATGCGGCCGATCATGCCGCCGGAGGTGACCACCTCGTCGCCCTTGGCCAGCGCCTCGAGCATGGCCTTGTGCTCCTTCTGGCGCTTCATCTGGGGGCGGATCATGATGAAGTAGAGCACCACGAACATCAGCACCAGCGGCAGCATCTGGCCGAGCGAGCCGAGCATGGAATCGGCGCCACCGGCGGCGGGAGCAGCCTGGGCGTAGGCGTTGGAGATGAACACGTCGGTCTTCCTTGAGAACAGGCCCGCGCGGCGCGCGGGCCAAACGGCGGATTCTATGCGTCGGGGTGGCGCAGCCCCGGGCTCGGGCGGCGGGCCGGCGAACCCGGCCGCGCCGGGTCAGAACAGCGCCATGCTGAGCTTGCGGCGGTACTGGTCGATCACCGGGTCGCTGGGCGCGGCCTGCTGCTTGCCGGTGAGTTCGAGCGTGCCCTTGGCCTGCTCGGCACCGGCCTTCGGTGCGGGCTTGCTCATCAGTTCGAGGATGGCCACATAGGTCTTGCGGGCCAGTTGGTCGTTCCACGCCTTGTCACGCATCACGATCTCGAGCAGGGCCTCCATCGCGTCGGTGAAGCGGCCGGTGGCCATCAGCGTCTGGGCGAGCTCGTAGCGGGCTTCGAAGTCCCGCCGATTGGTTTCGATTGCCGCGGCCAGCACCTCCGGCGAGCGTGCCTGCGGCGCCTTCTCGCAAGCGGCGAGCCACAGGCCCAGTGCGGCGATGCGGGCATCCAGCAAGGCCTTGCTGGCCACGGGGTCGAAGGCCTGGCGCGCCTGCGCCACATGGCCGGTTTCGAGCAGCAGCTTGACGTAGTCGTAGCGGGCCGCGTCGTTGGCAGGGTCGATGGCCACCGCCTGTTGCAGCTTGGCCAGCGCCGCATCGGTGTCGCCAGCGGCTTCCAGTGCCTCAGCTTCCTCGGTCTCGGCCTCGGCCTCCAGTGCCTCGGCACTGGGCACATGGCGGTCCAGGAACTCGCGCACCTGGGATTCGGGCAGCGCGCCGACGAAACCGTCCACCGGCTGCCCCTTGTCGAACAGCACGCAGAACGGGATCGAGCGCACGCCGAAGGCCTGGCTCAACTGACCGGCGATCTCCGGCTGCTCATCGCTGTTGAGCTTGGCGAGCTTGAATCGCCCGCCGTAGGCTTGTTCCACCTTCTCGAGGATCGGGCCCAGCGTGCGGCAGGGCCCGCACCAGGGGGCCCAGATGTCCAGCAGCACAGGCTGCTGCATCGAGGCCTGGATCAGGTCGGCTTCGAAGTTCTGCAGGGTGATGTCGTTCATGGTGGCGTTGTCGGCTTCAGCGAAAGCATGTGGGGGCGCCCGCCTACAATCCAAGGCTTTGTCTTTCGACGGCCGGAGCGCAAGCCTTGCAAAGCAGTCCAGTGTCCCAGGTCGGGCCCCAGACCGGACCCCAGGCCGACGCCGTGATCGGCGTGCTGATGGGGTCGTCCAGCGACTGGGAAACCATGCAACAGGCGGCGCAGATTCTCGCCGAGTTTGGCGTGCCCCATGAATGCCGCGTGGTCTCGGCCCATCGCATGCCCGACGAGATGTTCGCCTACGCCGAGGCCGCCGCCGGTCGCGGGCTCAAGGCCATCATCGCCGGCGCCGGGGGCGCGGCCCACCTGCCGGGCATGCTGGCGGCCAAGACCACCGTGCCGGTGCTGGGCGTGCCGGTGGCGAGCCGGCACCTCAGCGGCGTGGATTCGCTGCACTCGATCGTGCAGATGCCCAAAGGCGTGCCGGTGGCCACCTTTGCGATCGGCACGGCCGGTGCGGCGAACGCCGCCCTGTTCGCGGTGGCCATGCTCGCCACCGGTGACGCCGAGCTGCGCCAGCGGCTCGACGCCTTCCGTGCCCGCCAGACGGCGGCGGCGCGCGCCATGACGGCGGAGCTGAAATGAAAGGCCCCGTGCTCCCTGGCGCCACGCTGGGCGTGATGGGGGGTGGCCAGCTCGGCCGCATGTTCGTGCAGGCGGCGCAATCGCTGGGCTACTTCACCGCGGTGCTGGACCCGGACGTGACCTCGCCTGCCGGCCTGGTGGCGCACTACCACGTGCAGACCGGCTACCTGGACGAACAAGGCCTGGCGCAGCTGATGCAGCGCAGCGACGCGATCACCACCGAGTTCGAGAACGTGCCCGCGCCGGCCTTGCGCACGCTGGGGGCACACAGGCCGGTGGCGCCCGATGCCGACGCCGTGGCCGTGTGCCAGGACCGCGCGGCGGAAAAGGCGCACTTCGTTGCCTGCGGCGTGCCCTGCGCGCCCCATGCGGTGATCGAGACCGAAGCTCAGCTCGCGGCAGTGGATGACGCCCTGCTGCCCGGCATCCTGAAGACCGCGCGCCTGGGCTACGACGGCAAGGGCCAGTGCACGGTGGCAGACCGCGCCGCCTTGGTGGCGGCCTGGGGCCAGCTGGGCCAGGTGCCCTGCGTGCTGGAGCAGCGCCTGCCGCTGGCGCTGGAGCTCAGCGTCATCGTGGCGCGGGATGCGTTCGGCACCGTGGTCTCGCTGCCGGTGCAGCAGAACCTGCACCGGGACGGCATCCTGGCCGTCACCCAGGTGCCGGCGCCGGATGTCGGCACCGCTCAGCAGGCGCAGGCGGTGGACGCTGCGTGCCGCGTGGCTGAATCGCTGAACTACGTCGGCGTGCTGTGCGTCGAGTTCTTCATGCTGGCCGATGGCTCGCTGGTGGCCAACGAGATGGCGCCGCGTCCGCACAACTCGGGCCACTACTCCATCGATGCCTGCGATGTGTGCCAGTTCGAGCTGCAGGTCCGCACGCTCACCGGCCTGCCGCTGGTGCAGCCGCGCCAGCACTCCGCAGCGGTGATGCTGAACCTGCTCGGTGACCTGTGGTTCGCGGCCGACGACACCGAACGCGCCCCGCCCTGGGCGCAGGTGCTGGCACTGCCCGGCGTGCACCTGCACCTGTATGGCAAGACCAGCGCCCGCCGCGGCCGCAAGATGGGCCACCTCACGGTGACCGCGGCCGATGCACACCAAGCCCGCGCCACCGCGCTGCGGGCCGCGGCGCTGCTGGGTCTGCCGCCTTTCTGACCCCACGCGATGCCGATCCTGCCTGGTGACGACCCGGCCACCCTGCAGGCGGCGGCACGGCGCATTGCCGAAGGGCGGCTGGTCGCGTTTCCCACCGAGACGGTGTATGGCCTCGGCGCCCGGGCCGACGACGACCCCGCCGTGGCCCGCATCTTCGAGGCCAAGGGGCGGCCGAGCGACCATCCGCTGATCGTGCACGTGACCGGGCTCGATGCCGCGCAGGCCTTTGCCGCGACGCTGGACGAGCCGGCCCGCCGGCTGGCCGCCGCCTTCTGGCCCGGTCCGGTCACGCTGATCGTGCCGCGGGCCCCGGGCGTGGGTGCGGCGGCCGCGGGTGGCCAGGCCAGCATCGGACTGCGCTGCCCGGCCCACCCGGTGGCCCAGGCCCTGCTGCAGCGTGCCGCCGCACTGGGCGTCGCCGGCATCGCGGCCCCCAGCGCCAACCGCTTCGGCCGCGTGAGCCCCACCCAGGCGTCCCATGTGGCCGACGAGTTCGGCGACGAACTCTGGGTGCTGGACGGCGGGGCCTGCCCGGTGGGCATCGAGTCGAGCATCGTCGATTGCACGCGCGGCCGGCCGGTGCTGCTGCGGCCCGGGCTGCTGCCCCGCGCAGTGCTCGAGGCGGCACTTGGCCAACCCGTGCTGGCACGCGACGCCCAGGCCCCGCGTGCCTCGGGCGACCAGGCGTCGCACTACGCGCCAGTGGCGCGCGTGCGCCTGTTCGAGCCTGCCGCGCTGGCGGCGGCGCTCGGGGCGCCCGCGGCCTGGCCGTCGGACCTGGCGGTATATTCCCGCACCTGCCCCGCCGGGGCAACGGGCCTGCGCTGGCGTGCGCTGCCCGATGCACCGGCAGCGGTGGCCCGCGAGCTGTTTGCCGCGCTGCGTGAGTTCGATGCCGCCGGCGCGCGCGAAATCTGGATCGAGCAGCCGCCAGACACCCCGGACTGGGAAGGCGTGCGCGACCGGCTGCGGCGTGCCGCTGCCTGACGCAGGCACGCGCCCCGTGACATGACTGGAACCCCTATGACTCTGTTGACTGTTCTGCGCCGCTTCGGCGGGCTCACCGGCGTGACCCTGGCGCTGGGCATCGCCGCGCTGTTGCCGGCCTGCGGTGGCGGCACCTCGCAGGTGGAGCCGTTCAAGCCCGGCCGGGTGATCGTGCTCGGCGACGAAACCAGCGTGATCGTCAACGACGGCCTCAACAACGGTCGCAAGTACACGGTCAACGGACTGGACAGCAACGGCGTGCGCGACTGCACCCTGCAGCCCAACTGGGTGCAGGTGGTGGCCGCCCAGTACGGCTTCGTGTTTGCCGAGTGCAACAAGGATGCGGCCACGCCCAAGGCCCTGATGCGCGCGAAGGTGGGCGCCAAGGTCGACGACCCGACGATCGGCATGGCCAGCCAGATCGCCGAGCAGCAGGCCAGCGGCGAGGGGTTCAAGTCCAACGACCTGGTCACCATCCTGATCGGGCAGAACGACCTGATCGAGCTGTCCGAGCGGGTGATCGCCGGCACGCTGAGCGAGGCCGATGCGGTGGGCGAGGCGCGCCGCCGCGGCGCCGTGCTGGCCGAGCGCGTCAACACGATCCTGGCCACCGGCGCCAAGGGCCTGGTGTCCACGGTGCCCAATGTCGGATTGAGCCCCTACGCGACGAAGCTCAACACCACCTCGGCCGGCGCGTCGGCGCGGCTGTCGAACCTGGTCTACGAGTTCAACGCGGCGCTTCGCACCACGATCGACCAGACCCGCTTCGATGGCCGCAACTACGGCCTGGTGCTGACCGACGACACGGTGCAGGCGCTGGCCAGGTTTCCCACGTCCTATGGCTTCTCCAACGTGATCGATGCGGTGTGCGTGGCGGCACTGCCCAACTGCACCACGGCCGCGGCGGACCTGGTCAGTGGTGCCTCGGTGGACGGTTATGCCTGGGCCAGCGATCGCCTGCTGAGCCCCCGGGTGCACAGCACCATCGGCTCGCAGGCCGTGAGCCGCGCGATCAACAACCCGTTCTGAACGCCTGCGGGCCGGGTTGCACCCGGCGGCGCCGCCTGGGCCACGGTCACCGGCTGCCCGGCGCGGCGTAGGCCCACTGCACCAGGGCGTCCAGCGCGGGGCGCGCCAGCTCGGCACCGGGGTGGTTGATGATGGCCACCACCACCCGGCGCCGGCCGGTCGGGCCCAGCACCAGGCCGCCGACGGCGGCCACATCCCTGAGCGAGCCGGTCTTCAGGTGCGCACGGCCGGCGCCGCCGCGCGCGCGCCGCGCGGTGCCATCCACGCCGGCCACCGGCAGCGAGGCGATGAGCTCCGGCATCACCGGGCTGCGCCAGGCCGATTGCAGCAGCTGCGCCAGCGCGTCCGCGCTCAACCGCGTTTCGCGCGAGAGGCCCGACCCGTTGTCGACCACCGCGCCCTCGGCCAGCGGGCCCAGCTGCAGCGCCAGCCAGTCGCGCAGCACCGCGCGGGCCTGCTCGGGGCTGCCGCTGCCACGCTGGGTGAGCCCCAGCGTCAGGAACAGCTGCTGGGCCATCGGGTTGTTGCTGTACTTGTTGATGTCGCGCACCACCTCGGCCAGCGCCGGCGAGGCGAGCTCGAAACTGGGTGGCGTGGCCGGGGCACTGCCGTTGCGCACGCTGCCGCCGAGCTTGCCGCCCAGTTCACGCCACAGGGCCTGCAGCAGGCGGGCGTTGAAGCTGGCCGGGTCGGCATAGGCCAGCGGCCAGCTCTGCTCGCCGCAGCTGGCCGGGTAGGTGCCGGCAAAGCGCATCCGCTCAGGGTCGGCTGGGGTGGCCTTCAGCCCGGCGCGCCAGTCGTCGCAGGGGCCGGCGCCCAGCGCCACCTGGCCATCGACCAGCAGCCCGGCCAATGGCGGCTCGGCACTGACGCGGGCCACGCCCCGCGCCACATCGGGCGTGAAGGTGTAGACGACACTCTTGTACGACAGCAGCAACGCATCGGGACGCACGTTGTAGGGGCGCAGCGGCTCGTTGTCGAAGTCGCCGGCCGAACCCTCCGGCAGCACGAAGGCACTGCGGTCGAGCACGATGTCGCCACGGATGTCGCGCACGCCCATCTGTTGCACACGGTGCAACAGCAGCCACAGGCGTTCGACCACCAGTTTCGGGTCGCCACTGCCCTTGAGCACCAGGTCGCCCTCGAGCACGCCATCGCGCAGCGGCCCCTTCAGCCACACCGGCGTGCGCCAGGTGAACGCCGGGCCCAGCAGGTCCAGCGCCGCATAGGTGGTCACCAGCTTGAACAGCGAGGCCGGGTTCACCGGGCGCTGCGCCTGCCAGGCCAGCAGCGGCCGCTCGGCCCCGACCTCCTGCACCACGACGCTCAGCGCCTCGGCGGGCACCTGGGCTCGGGCGAGGGCGGTTCGCACCTCGGCCGGCAGCGGCGCCTCGCCGGCACCGGCGGTGGGCAACAGCACTGCGGTGGCCAGGCAGGCCCGCAGCAGCGCAAGGCCGACGGCCCAGCCCCCATGCCGGCGGCCGGGCTGCGATGCCGGGACCGGGTACGGCGGCAGCGGCAGGGTGGCGGCGACGGGCATGACGGGATGATGGCACGGCTACACTGGCGCGCCGCCATGGAACCGACCCTGCTCGCCCTCGATACGTCGACCGACTGCATGGCGCTGGCGCTGTGCACGCCCGGGGGCGTGCGCCTGCGTCTGGCGCCCGGCGGCCCGGCCGCCTCGGCGCGCTTGGTGCCGGAGGCGCTGGCGCTGCTGGCCGATGCGGGCCTCACGCCGCGGGCGCTGGATGCGGTGGGCTTCGGCCACGGCCCCGGGGCCTTCACCGGGCTGCGCACCGCCTGTGCGGTGGCCCAGGGGCTGGCCTTCGGCATTGGCCGGCCGGTGCTGCCGATCGACAGCCTGCTGCTGGTGGCCGACGATGCCCACCAGCACCATCCCGCAGCCGACCCGCAGGCGCTGCACTGGGTGGCGATGGATGCGCGCATGGACGAGGTCTATGCCGCGGCCTACCGGCGCGAGGCGGGCCGCTGGCAGGTGGCCCATGCCCCCGCGCTCTACACCTTGCCGGCACTGGCGAGCCTGTGGTCCGCCGAAGCGCCGGCGCGGGTGGCCGGCTCGGCCGTGGCGGCGTTTGCCGACCGCCTGCCCTGGGGCGGGGCCTGGCGCCGTGCGCTCGAGCACGACCGGCCGGCAGCGCTGGCGCGCCTGGCGCGGCAGGCCTGGGCCGACGGGGCGGCGATCCCGGCGGACCAGGCCCTGCCGCTGTACCTGCGCGACAAGGTGGCCCTGACCACCGCCGAACGCGTGCTGCAGCGCGCCGGCGCCGCGCCATGAGTGCCCAGTTGCTGCCAGGCCTGACGGTCCAGCGCGAGATGACGGTCGCCGACCTGGACACCGTGCTGGCGATCGAGGCGCGCTGCTACAGCTTTCCCTGGACGCACGGCAACTTCATTGACTCGCTGGCCGCGGGCTACCTGGCCGAATTGCGCCTCGATGCCGAGGGTCGATGTATCGGCTACTGTGTCGCGATGCCCGGCTTCGAGGAAATGCACCTGCTCAACCTCACGGTGGCGCCGGTGTTCCAGCGCCAGGGCCATGCCCGCGCGATGCTGGAACGCCTGTGCGAGCACGCGCGCTCGCGCGGCGACCACAAGCTCTGGCTCGAGGTGCGGGAGGCCAACCAGCCCGCACGCCGGTTGTACGAGCAGTTCGGTTTCGAGGATGTCGGCCGGCGCAAGGGCTACTACCCCGCGCCGCGCGGCCAGCGTGAAGACGCGGTGGTGATGAGCCTCGCACTCGGGGGAGGCCACCGTGCGCTGGGATGAACGCCAGCGGGCCATGCTGCGCGAGATGGGGCTCAAGCTGTTGGCCCCGGCGGGCGAGCCGGTGCCTGGCGGCGCGCCACCCGCGCCGGTCGCGGTGCCTGTGGCATCGCCCGGCAGCGATCGGGCCGGTCCGTCCGGCGAGGCGTCGGCACCGCCGGCCCCGCAGCGGCCGGCGGTGCCGGTGGCGGCTGCATCGGCACCGCGTGCCGAAGGCCAGGCGGTCGTCAGCCCGGTGGCGGGCCTGGACTGGCCGGCCCTGCGAGACGCCGTAGCCAACTGCCGTGCCTGTACCTTGTGCGAGTCACGCACGCAAACCGTGTTCGGCGTCGGCCACGAGCGGGCGCACTGGATGATCGTCGGCGAGGCGCCGGGTGAACAGGAGGACTTGCGCGGCGAGCCCTTCGTGGGTGCCGCCGGTCGCCTGCTCGACCGCATGTTGCTGGCCCTGGGCCTCACCCGAGCGCCGGCGGCACCGAACCAGCAGGTCTACATTGCCAACACCCTGAAGTGCCGGCCGCCACGCAACCGCAATCCGGCGCCAGAGGAACTGCAGCGCTGCCAGCCATTCCTGGAGCGGCAGGTCGAGCTGGTGCAACCGCGGATCATCCTCGCGATGGGCCGCTTCGCGGTGCAGTCGCTGCTGGCAAGCACCGAGCCGATCGGCCGCCTGCGCGGCCAGGTGCACACCTGGCGCGGCCGGCCGCTGGTGGTGACCTACCACCCGGCCTACCTGCTGCGCAGCCCGGCCGACAAGGCGCGGGCCTGGGCCGACCTGTGCCTGGCCGCGCACGTGGCGGACCAGGCCGGCGACCGGGTGCCGACACCTTCAGATACCGGCGCTTGACGCCGTGGGCCTGGGTTTACCCGGCCCCGAGGCTATGATCCGGCCCTCGCTGCAGAGCTTCGACACCTATCGTGCAACCTGCTGACGGCCCCGCGCGCGGCTTGGCGGCCGCCCCACAAGGCTGGGACATGCTGCCGCTGCCCGCCATCGAGCTGAGCTCCGATGCGCAGGCGCTGCAGGTCAATGCCGCCATGACAGCACTCACCGGCCTGACGGCGGCCGAACTGCTGGGCACGGGCTGGTTCGCCGCGCTGTCGCCGGACCGGCGGGCCCAGCTCTTCACGGCGCTGCACCAGCAGGGCGATTTCGAGCTCGAGCTGCGGCTGCTGCGGCACGACGGCGTCAAGGCCTGGGTCGACCTCAGCGCCCGCTGGCTGCCGCAGAGCGGGAGCTTCCTGTGCCTGCTGGCCGACCGCACGGCACTGCACCAGGCGGCGCAGGATGCGCAGGCCGTGGCTTCGCGCTTCGGCCTGCTGGCCGACAACGTGCCGGTGCTGATCGCCTACTACGACAGCACCACGCTGCGCTGCATGTACGCAAACCGCCAGTACGCAGCCACCTTCGACCTGACCCCCGAGGCGGTGGTCGGGCGCACCTTCGCGCAGGTGATCGGCGAGGAAGCCGCCGCCGAGATCCAGCCGCAGGTGGACCTGATGCTGCGCGCGCGCCGCACGGTGTCCTATGTGCGGCAGATGGGGGCTGCCCCGGGGCCCGTGCGCTGGATCGACGTCAGCCTGGTGCCGCACCTCTCGTCCGAAGGCTTGCCGATCGGCGCGTTCGTGCTGATCAGTGACATCACGCGCCACCGGGAGGCCGAATTCCTGGTGCGCCAGAGCGAAGAGCGCATGGCCAAGTTCATGGCCGCCAGCGTGGAGGGCATCGCGTTCCACAAGGACGGCTTCATCACCGATGTCAACGAGCCCATGGCTGCGCTCGTGGGCAGCACCCCGGCGGCACTGCGGGGCCGCCATGTGTTCGAGTTCGTGCCCCCGCACCAGCAGCCGCGGGTGCAGCAGGTGATGAGCACTGGCGCCGAGCTGGCCTACGAGACCGAGATCGTCGATGTGCACGGGCAGTCGATCCCGGTCGAGTTCATCGTGCGCACCCTGCGGCGCGGCGACGAGGTGCTGCGCATGACCGTGGTGCGCGACATCCGCGACCGCCAGGCCGCGCAGGCCCGCATCCGCCAGCTCGCGCACCACGACGCGCTGACGGGCCTGTTCAACCGCGCCGCCTTCGTGGAGCTGCTCGACGCCACGCTGGCGCATCCGCCGGTGGCACCGGACACCGGCGCGCGCGACGTGGCGCTGCTGTTCATCGACCTCGACCACTTCAAGCAGATCAACGATGCGCTCGGCCACCTGGCCGGCGACGCGCTGCTGCGCGCGCTGGGTGAGCGCATCGGCGCCGCGCTGCCGCCGCGGGCGTCGGCCGCGCGCTTTGGTGGTGACGAGTTCGTGGTGATGCTGCCCGGCATGCCCGATCGCCGCAGCGCGCTGGCGTTCGCGCAGCGGCTGCGCGCAGCCATTGCCCAGCCCGTGGTCGTGGAGGGGCGTGAGCTCACCGTCACACCCACGGTCGGCGTGGCGTTGTCGCCCGAAGACGGCCGCGACGCCGACACCCTGCTGCGCCACGCCGATGCCGCGCTGTACGCCGGCAAGGCGGCCGGCCGCGATGCGGTGACGCTGTTCGACGCGGGCATGGGCGATGCCATCGATGCCGGCCTGCAACTCGACGCCCAGCTCGCGCAGGCGCTGGCGCATGACGAGTTCGAGCTGCTGCTGCAGCCCCGTTGGCGCTTGGCCGACCACTCGCTGGCCGCGGTGCAGGTGCAGCTGCGATGGCGCCATCCGCAACGCGGCTGGCTCGCGCCGGCCGACTTCGTCGACCGCGTCGCGCAGCGCCGCCTGCTGCAGCCGGTGGCCGAGTGGGCGTTGCGTGGCGCATTGCAGCTGCAGCGCCAATGGGCCGACGCGGGGCATGGCCGCATCCCGCTGGTCATCGGGCTCGGGCGCCTGCTGTCGCATGGCCAGGCACTGGCGCACACGGTGGCGCACGTGCTCGCGCAGCAGCCGGCAGCCCCGGCGGCGCTGCAGCTCGAGGTGCACGAGGGCTGCTGCAGCGAGGAAGCCGCGTTGATGGGCCGTTGGCTGCACGACCTGCAGACGCTCGGCGTGTCGGTCTGGGTGGACGAGTTCGGCAGCGGCGGCATGGCCCTGGCCCACCTGCGGCAGCTGCCGCTGGCCGGCTTGAACCTGGACCGCTCGCTGGTGGGCGCCATGCCCGGCGATGCCTCAGCCGCTGCGGTGCTGCGAGCGGTTGTCGCGCTCGGCCATGGTCTCGGGCTACCGGTGTGTGCCACCGGCGTGCTCACCGCAGCGCAGCGCCAGTGGTTGGCCGATGCCGGCTGCGACCAGGTGCAAGGCGGCTTCTTCGAGGCGCCGATGACCGCGGCGCACTTCGGGTCGTGGCTGGCCCAGCGCGAAGTGCGGCGCTGAGCGCTCGGGGCTTCAGGCCTTCTTTGGCGCCTTCACCGGCCGCTTCCAGCCCGCCAGGCTGACCTGCCGGGCGCGGGCCACGGTGAGCTGGCCGGCCGGTGTGTCGCGGCTGATCGTGCTGCCGCCGCCGAGGGTGCCGCCGTCGCCGATCGTCACCGGTGCCACCAGCAGGCAGTTCGATCCCACGTGCACGTCGTTGCCGATCACGGTGCGGTGCTTGTTGGCACCGTCGTAGTTGGCGGTGATGCTGCCGGCGCCGTAGTTCACGCGCTCGCCCACCGTGGCGTCGCCCAGGTAGGCCAGGTGGTTGGCCTTGGCGCCCTTGGCGAGGGTGGAGTTCTTCACCTCGACGAAGTTGCCGATGTGCACCTCGGGGCCCAGCTCGGCGCCGGGCCGCAGGCGTGCGTAAGGGCCCACCAGCGCGCCGGGGCCGACGCGGGCGCCGTCGATGTGGGTGAACGGGTGGATCACCGCGCCGGCCTCGATCACCGCATCCCGGATCACGCAGTGCGCGCCGATGCGCGCCTCGTCACCCAGCGTCACCTGGCCCTCGAACACGCAGCCGACGTCGATCTCGACGTCCTGCCCGGCCTGCAGCGTGCCGCGCAGGTCGAAGCGGCCGGGGTCGGCCAGGCGCACGCCGGCTTCCATCAGCGCCTCTGCGCGGCGGCGCTGCAGCCGGCGCTCCAGGTCGGCCAGTTGCAGCGGGCTGTTCACGCCCAGCACCTCGGTCTCGTTGTGGGCGTGGGTGGCCACCACCGTCACGTCCTGGGTGACCGCCATCTCGACGATGTCGGTCAGGTAGTACTCGCCCTGGGCGTTCTGGTTGTCCAGCGCCATCACCCAGCGCTTGAGCAGCCCGGTGGGCGCGGCCATCATGCCGGTGTAGACCTCGCGGATCTCACGCTGGCGCGGCGTGGCGTCCTTGTGCTCGACGATGCCCAGCACGCGCCCGCCCTGTGCATCGCCGGAACGCAGGATGCGGCCGTAGCCGGTGGCATCGTCCAGCACGATGGTCAGCAGCGCCAGGCGGTTGCCGGCGCAGGCCTCGACCAGCGCGCGCATGGTGGCGGCCTCGATCAAGGGCACGTCGCCGTTGAGGATCAGCGTGATGCCGTCTTCATCGTGCAACTGCGGCACCACCTGCTGAACGGCATGGCCCGTGCCCAGCTGCGGCATCTGGCGCACGCAGATCGCACCGCGACCGGCGATGGACTGCTCCACCTCGTCGGCGCCGTGGCCGGTGATCACGATCGTGCGCGCCTCGCCCAGCGCCGCGGCCGAGTCCAGCACATGGTGCAGCAGCGGCCGGCCGGCCAGTTTGTGCAGCACTTTCGGCAGGCGGGACTTCATCCGGGTACCCTTGCCGGCAGCCATGATCACGATGTCGAGAGCCATGAGGTCGATTTCGTTGCGATGCGGAGCCTGGATTATCGGCATGCTGGTGCTGCTGCTGAGCGGCTGCAGCGCGGTGCGCCTGAGCTACGGCCAGGGCCCGCTGCTGGCCTACTGGTGGCTGGACGGCTACATGGACTTCACGAGCGAGCAGTCACCCCGCGTGAAGGCGGCGCTGGAGGACTACTTCGCCTGGCACCGCAGCACCCAGCTGCCGGACTACCTGCTGCTGCTCGAGCGCATGCAGCAGATGGCGCAGGAGAAGGTGACGCCGGCACAGGCCTGCCGCCTGGTGGACGAGGTGCAGCGACGCCTGGAAACCGCCTACGAACGCGCGGTGCCCCAGATGGCCGAGCTGGTGCGTGGCCTGAGCCCGGCACAGATCGACCACCTGGAAAAGCGCTACGAGCGCAACCTGCAGGAGGCTGCGCGGGATTACCTGCAGCCGGTGGCCGCCGAGCGGCAGCAGGCCGCGCTCAAGCGCACGCTGGCGCAGGCCGAGATGATCTACGGTTCGCTCGACGATGCGCAGCGGGCCCTGCTGGCTGCAGGGCTGGCCGCCTCGCCCTTTGATCCGCAGCGCTGGCTCGCGGAGCGCCGGGCGCGCCACCAGGACATCCTGCGCAGCCTGCGCCAGCTGGTGGCGGACCAGGCCGATGCGCCCACCGTGCAGGCGGCGCTGCGCGCCTTTGCGGCGCAGTCGGTGCAATCACCGCGCGCCGACTACCGCGCCTACCGCCAACGGCTGATCGAGGCCAACTGTGCGCTGGGCGCGCAACTGCACAACACCCTGCGGCCCGCGCAGCGCGAGCATGCGGTTCAAAAGCTGCAGGGCTGGGCCGACGATGCCCGGGCCTTGATGCGCCAGCCCTGAGGCGCTGCCCGCCGCCAGGCTGCGGCCCTGCGGTGGCCCGGCCCTCAGCGCGCGGTGAGCGGCAGCGTCACCTGGCGCGGGTTGACGCCGGTGGCCGGGAAGTCGAACAGCGCGGCATCGAACAGCGGCTTGAGCACGCTGTCAGGGCTGCTCTGCATGCCCTCGCTGCTGGCGCGGGCCTCGAACACCGGCTTGCCGCCGGCGCGCTCGCGCACCAGCACGGCCACCTCGCGGTCGTAGCGTGGCGAATCCCAGGTCACCGATGCGCCCCAGTACGGGCCGCGCCAAGGGCCATGGCGCCCGATGCCGAAGCCGCCGCGCCACCACAGCGGGTCGTCCCACGGCGAGCGGTCGGTGCGGGTGACACGCGCGCCCACCTGCACCAGGAAGTCGGGTTCGCTGCCGGCCGCGGCGGGGCGGAAGCCGGCGCGTTCGAGCGCCGGCCTGGCCGCGTCTTCGAGCCGCTGCTGCGCTTCGGCCCGGGCCTGCTGCGAGGGCAGGCGCTCGAAGGCATAGCTGCCGGGCTTGCGGCCGGCCGGCCAGTCGCCAAAGGTGGCCACCTCGGCGCTGAACTGGTTCATCGCCGCACAGCCCGCCAGCAGGGCCAGGCCGCCTGCGGCGGCCGCCCACATCACCGAACGTCGTTTCATGGGTGGAGTCCTCAGTCGCGCTGCAGCCGGATCACTGCGCCCTGCCCGGGCGTGCCGCAGTCGTCATCGTCGTCGAAGGCCTTGTCGCCGGCCGGATCGGCCACGCCTGTGGGTGTGATCGTCGTGAACGGGAACAGGTTCCGGTCCATCATGTGCGAGAGCGTGATGTTGCCCATGGCGCTGAACATGTTGTCGATTCGGCCCGGATACTGGCGCTCCCAGTCGCGCAGCATCTGCTTGATCTGCACGCGCTGCAGGTTGTCCTGGCTGCCGCACAGCGAGCACGGGATGATCGGGAACTGCCGGTGCACGGCCCAGCGCTCGAGGTCGGTCTCGGCCACGTAGGCCAGCGGGCGGATCACGGTGTGGCGGCCGTCGTCGCTCACCAGCTTGGGTGGCATGCCCTTCATGCGGCTGCCGAAGAACATGTTCATCAGCAGCGTCACCACCATGTCGTCGCGGTGGTGCCCGAGCGCGATCTTGGTCGCGCCCAGCTCGCTGGCCACGCGGTAGAGGATGCCACGGCGCAGGCGCGAGCACAGCGAGCACATGGTCTTGCCCTCGGGCACCAGGCGCTTGACGATGGAGTAGGTGTCCTGGTTCTCGATGTGGAAGGGCACGCCGCGTCCGGCCAGGTACTCGGGCAGGATGTGGGCCGGGAAGCCCGGCTGCTTCTGGTCGAGGTTGACTGCCACGATGTCGAAGTGGATCGGTGCGCGTTCGCGCAGGCTCAGCAGGATGTCCAGCAGCGCGTAGCTGTCCTTGCCGCCCGAGAGGCACACCATCACCTTGTCGCCCTCGCCGACCATGTTGAAGTCGGTGATGGCCTGGCCCACCTGGCGGTGCAGGCGCTTGCTGAGCTTGTTGGCCTCGAAGGCCTGCTTCTTGGCGGCCTTGTCGGCGGCCGGCGCTTCGGCCGCACGCTCGCGGGGATCGGTGTCGACACCGGTGTTCATGCGGGCTCCTTCATGCCGAACACCTCGCAGCCCACGGCTTCGCAATCGGGGTAGACATCGGGCTTGGCGGTGGACACACGGGCCGCGCGCACCTGCGGGTGCGCGAGCATCAGCTTGAGCACGTCGTCGGCCAGCGTTTCCTGCAGGTGGATGTGGCCCCGCGAGACGCGCTGGGCGATCGAGCGGCGGATGAAGTCGTAGTCCAGCACCTCCTCCAGCTTGTCGCGCGAGGGGGTGGACAGGGCCAGCGGCACGTACAGGTCCACGTTGATCAGCACACGCTGCTCGCCCTTCTTCTCGAAGTCGTGCACGCCGATGTTGATCCAGACCTCGTAGTCCTTCAGGAACAGGCGCCGGCAGTCCATCAGGCTGGGGTTGGTGAGCAGGCTTTGCATCAGGCGTCCTTGGCGAGGAACTGCACGTCGCGCGGCTGCGGCAGCAGGTGCTGGCCGCCATCGACCAGCAAGGTGGTGCCGGTGATGGCCGGCGATTCGAGCAGGAAGCGCACCGCGTGCGCGATGTCCGCCGGCGAGGACGAGCGCTGCAGCGGCGTGAGCCGGTGCGCGCGCTCGAACTCGGCCGCGCTCATCTCGCCGGACAGCAGCGTGACACCGGGCGCAACGCCACACACCCTCAGTGCCGGGGCCAGCGCCTGCGCGAGCATCGGGATCGCGGCATGCAACGCGGCCTTGGACAGGGTGTAGGACAGGTAGTCCGGGTTCGGGTTCACGAGCTTCTGGTCCAGCAGGTTCACCACGCAGCCGGTGGCGCCTCGTTCGGCCAGGTGCTCGTGCAGCGCGCGTGCGAGGACGATGGCCGGCGCGGTGTTGGCGCGCCAGTGGCGTTCCATCAGTCCCACGGTGAAGCTGGCAACGTCGTCGTACTCGAACAGCGAGGCGTTGTTCACCACCGCATCCAGGCGGCCGCAGCGCAGCAGCACCGCGGGCAGCAGGGCCTCGCAGGCGGCGGGGTCGGCCAGGTCGGCCTCGAACACCTCGGCCCGCCGGCCCAGCGCGCTGATCTCGGCGGCCAGGGCATCGGCCTCGCGCCGCGAGGCGCGGCAGTGCAGTGCCAGGTCCCAGCCTGCGGCGGCCAGCGTCAACGCGATCTCGCGCCCGATGCGGCGCGCCGCGCCGGTCACCAGCACGAGGCGCGGCGCGGGGGGTGAAGTGGGGGGGGTGGGCATGGTTCCTACAATGCCACGATGAACGCGGCGAGCGAACCCGACAGTGTATCGAGCCAGCTCTCGCGGCTGATCGGCGAGGCCATCGCCGCCCACGGCGGCTGGCTGCCCTTCGATCACTTCATGGCGATGGCGCTGTACACGCCGGGGCTGGGCTATTACGCGAACACCGCGCTGAAGTTCGGTACGCTGCCCGCCAGCGGCAGCGATTTCGTCACCGCGCCGGAGCTGTCACCGTTGTTCGCGCGCGCGCTGGCCGTGCAGCTGCGGCAGGCCTTGCAGGCCAGCGGCACCCGCACGGTCTGGGAGTTCGGCGCCGGCTCCGGTGCGTTGGCCGCGCAGTTGCTGCAGGCGCTGGATGAGGCCGACCCGGCGGCCGGGTGGCAATACCGCATCGTCGAGCTGTCCGGCACCTTGCGTGAACGCCAGCAGCAAGGTCTGGCGGCGTTCGGCGACCGGGTGTCCTGGCTGGACCAACTGCCCCAGGCCTTCGACGGCGTGGTGGTCGGCAACGAGCTGCTCGATGCGATGCCGGTGCAACTGCTGCACTGGGACGGCCAGCGCTGGCTGGAGCGGGGCGTGGCGCAGGGGCCGGAGGGCTTCGTCTGGCGCGATGTCGAATCGGCCTTGCGCCCGCCGGTGGACACGCCGTTCGTGCCGGGCACGGTGACCGAGATCCACCCACAGGCGCGCGCCTTCATCGGCACGCTGGCGCAGCACCTGCAGCGCGGAGCGGCCTTCTTCATCGACTACGGCTTTCCCGAGGCCGAGTACTACCACCCGCAGCGCCTGGGCGGCACGCTGATGTGCCACCGCGCCCACCGGGCCGATGCCGACCCGCTGCACGACGTGGGCCTGAAGGACATCACCGCCCACGTCGACTTCACCGGCATCGCGCTGGCCGGCCAGGAGGCCGGGCTCGAGGTGCTGGGCTACACCTCGCAGGCGCGCTTCCTGGCCAACTGCGGGTTGCTGCAGATGCTGGAGGCGGCCTCGCTGCGCGAGCGCGTGATGGCGCACAAGCTCATCACGGAGCACGAGATGGGCGAGCTGTTCAAGGTGATCGGCTTCGCCAAGGGCTGCAGTTTCGACCCCATCGGCTTTGCCGAGGGTGACCGCACCCATCGGCTCTGAGTGGGCACGATGCGCTGGCTGCTGGTCTTTCTGCTCGCTTCGCTGGTGTTCAGCGGGCTGCGTGGCTGGCTGCACCGCATCGGCCTGGGCAAGCTGCCGGGCGACTTCAGCTTGCGCTGGCGCGGCCGCGAGCTCTACCTGCCGATCGGCTCCAGCCTGGTGCTGAGCCTGCTGGCCATGCTGATCGGCCTGCTGTTCTGATCGGCCGGCTGTCCTGATCGGGCCGGTCAGCCCAGGCCGGCGTCTGCCAGGGCCTGCGCGCGCGCCTGCTGCACCGCGCGTCCGATCGCCGGGCCACGGTGGCCCTGCGCGGCGGCCCGCGCGGCCACCTGGGCGGTGTCCACTGCGCGCGCCAGGGCCAGCGCCTGCTGCAGGCGCTGCCGCGGGGGGTAGGCGTCCTCCTCGCGCCCGAGCCTGCCACGCGCGTCGCACTCGCAGGCCAGCAGGAGCTCGGCAAACCGCTGGGGCCGGCGCCAGGCGTCGCAACGGTCGAACAGGCGCACCAGCGAGGCCGCGTTGAGCGCGCCGCTGCGGTGGATGTTGCCGTGCTCGCGCGCGGCCTGCGCGGCCAGTTCGCGGCACTCGTTGGGCACGCGCCAACGCTCGGCCACCTGCTGTGCAATCTTCACGCTGCGGGCTTCGTGGGCGATGTGGCGGGGCCACTCGGCCGGGGGCGTGCTGCCCTTGCCCAGGTCGTGGCACAGCAGCGCGTAGCGCACGGTCAGTGGCGCCTGCAGCCGCGCGGCCACCCGCAGCACCAGCAGCAGGTGGGCCCCGGTGTCGATTTCCGGGTGGTGCTCGGCCGGCTGCGGCACACCCCAGAGCCGGTCCACCTCGGGCAGCAGGCGTGCCAATGCGCCACAGCCCCGCAGCACCTGCAGCATGCGGTCGGGCCGCGGCTCCATCAGCCCGCGCGAGAGTTCCTGCCACACGCGTTCGGGCACCAGTGCGTCGACCTCGCCGTCGTCCACCATCCGGCGCATCAGCACGGCGGTTTCCGGCGCCACCTCGAAATCGGCGAAGCGCGCCGCGAAGCGTGCCAGGCGCAGCAGCCGCACCGGGTCTTCGGCAAAGGCCTCGGACACGTGGCGCAGCACCCGTTGCTGCAGGTCGCGCTGGCCCTGGAACGGATCGATCAGCGCTCCGGTGGCCGGGTCTTCGGCGATCGCGTTGATCGTCAGGTCGCGGCGCGCGAGGTCCTGCTCGATCGTCACGTCCGGCGCCGCCTGGAACACGAAGCCGTGGTAGCCGCGGCCCGACTTGCGCTCGGTGCGCGCGAGGGCGTATTCCTCGTGGGTGCGGGGGTGCAGGAAGACCGGGAAATCGCGGCCTACCGGGGTGTAGCCGGCGGCGAGCATCGCTTCGGGCGTGCTGCCCACGACCACCCAGTCGCGGTCGTTCACCGGCAGGCCCAGCAAGCGGTCGCGCACCGCGCCGCCGACGACGTAGGTTCGCATCAGGCCAAGCGCTGCGCGAAGTGTGGTGCCAGCGATTCGATCGGCGTCGGCACGATGCCCAGCGAGTCCAGCCCCGGCAGGCGGCCGCTGGCCACGTTGGGCACCCGCATCGACAGCAGGTTGTCGGCCGACATCAGTGGCTCGCCGGGCAGCAGCCCCATCGCCGCCGCCTGCAGGCGGGCCAGCGCGTCGGGCAGCGCAAGCACCGGCCGTTCGCAGCCGGCCATGCGGCCCACCGCCTGCACGATGTCGCGCAGAGTCATCTCGCGCGGGCCGGCACACTCGATCACCTGGCCGCGCGTGGCCGGCTGCGTGAGGCAGTGCACGATGGCCTGTGCCACGTCGCCCACCCACACCGGCTGGAAGCGCGCCTGCGCGCCGGCCAGCGGCAGCGCCGGCAGGCGCCGCTGCAGTTGCGCGAACAGGTTGGTGAAGCGATCCTCGGCGCCAAAGATCACCGAGGGCCGCAGCACCGTGACATCGAGGCCGCTGTCACGCCAGATGGCCTCGCCGGCGGCCTTGCTGCGCAGGTAGTTCGACGGCGCATCCGGCGCCACCCCCAGCGCGCTGACATGCAGCACGCGCCGCACCCCGGCCGCGCGGCAGGCCGCGGCCAGCTTGCGCGGCAGGGCCACGTGCACGTGGTCGAACGCATCGGCGCTGCCGTGCAGGATGGCCACCAGGTGCACCAGCGCCTCGGCGCCATCGAACACCTCGGCCAGCTGGGCCGGGTCGTGCACGTCGCGTGCGAGCAGGTCCACCGTGGGCAGCAGGCCCACCGCATGCTCGTGCGTGGGCCGCCGGCTTGGCACCACCAGGTGCAGGCCGGCATCACGCGCGGCCAGGCGCTCGCACAGCGCGCGGCCGACGAAGCCGGTGCCGCCGGTGACGACGATGCGGCGCGCGGGTTCGCCGTGGCGAGGGCTGCTCATCGGCTCAGGGCAGGTCGCCGTTCACCGGCGTTGCCGCGTCGCGCGGGCCGATCGGCGTGCCCAGCCGGGCCTTCAGCACCGGGGGTTGCCGGTTCAGCATGGCCGCATAGACGGCGCTGTTGGACAGCACCTTCTTCACGTAGTCGCGCGTTTCGTGGAAGGGCACGTTCTCGGCCCAGATCGCGGCCTCGAGCACCGGCCCGTCACGCCAGCGGCGCGGCCGGCCCGGGCCGGCGTTGTAGGCCGCGGCAGCCATGGCATGCGAGCCGGACAGATCGTCCAGCACCATCTTCAGGTAGCTGGTGCCAAGCTTCAGGTTGGTGGGCGGGTCGTAGATCTGCTCGCTGCGCGCGGGGTTGAATTCGAGCCCGATCTTCTTGGCCACCCAGCGCGCGGTGTTGGGCATCAGCTGCATCAGCCCGCTGGCGCCGGCGCTGGATTTCAGGGTGGCCATGAAGCGTGTTTCCTGCCGGATCAGGCCGAACACGAACGCCGGCTCAAGCCCCGCCGCATCGGCCGCGGCGCGGATCTCGTCGGCAAAGGGGGTGGGGTAGCGCGTGCTGACGTCGACCTCGGTGCGCGTGCGGTCGCTGGTGTTGATGCACAGCTGCCAGTCGCTCTGGTCGCAGGCTAGGCGCGCGGCGGCCAGCAGCTCACGGTCGCCCATGCCGCGCAGCGTGAAGTTCCATTCGCGCCGTGCTTCGTCGCGCAGGCCCAGCTGTGCCATGCGGCTTGCGCGCGCCAGGCCCGGGGTCTGGCGCGCGGTTTCACGTTCGGCTGCGCTCAGCGGGGCCGGCGCGGCTGGCAGCGTGAGCGGCTGGCCCAGGTCCTCGGCGGCGAGCTGGCCGTAGAAGTGCAGCGGCGAGGCGATGGATTCGAGCAGGCGCCTGGCCTCGGCGCGTTGCGCATCGCCTTCAGGCCCTTCCTTGGCCAGGCCCTGCAGCGCACGTGCCTTCCAGTACACCCAGGTCGGTTCCGCCTGCAGGCTGGGGCCGAGGGCCTCCACCTGCCTGAGCAGCAAGGGCCAGCGCTCGCGCGCCGAGGCCTGCCGCAGGGCCGTGCGGGCGCCCCACACCAGCGTTTCGTCACTCCAGCCCGGGGCTTGCGCCTGGGCCTTGGGCAGCAGTGACCAGGCCCGGCGGTAGTACGCCGGCGCATCGGCCGACAGCCGGAAGGCCGCCTGGCGGCCGAAGTAGGCCCAGGCCCACGCGGCGTGCTCGCCCGAGAGCGTGTGGCGGCCCCGCTCGTCCATCAGGGCCAGGGCCGCATCCAGGTCGTTGGCGGCGATGCGCATCAGCGCGAGCACCCGCAACTCCTGCCGCAGGTGCGACAGCGTGCCGGCATCGCGGCGCAGGTAGCGCGCCGGGTTGTCCAGCGCCTCGCCGGCGGCACGCTCGGCGGTGTTGCCGAGCAGGCCGATCGCGGCCTTGGCCGCTGCCGGGCGGTTGGCCTCCACCGACAACCGGGCCTTGCGCCAGACGTCGTCCGCCGAGAAGCGCTTGCTGTCCACCATGGCCGTGGCCAGCATGTTGCAGCCGTCGTCGAGTTCCCGCTGCGCGAACCAGGCGCTGCGCGCGGCATCACGCACGTCGCGTCCGGCCAGGTGCTCGGTCAGCAGCCACCAGCAGCTGACCTCGCGGTCGTCGTTCATGCGAAAGCGAGGGTAGTCACGCGCCAGGTTGGTCCAGTCGCGCCGGCGGCCCAGCTCGAGCAGCCAGTCGTTGCGCAGCCGGTCTTCGACATAACTCCCGGGCCAGCGTGCATAGAAGGCCTCGACCTCGTCCACCCTGGCTTCGCTGAGCCGGCCGAACAGGTCCCAGTATTCGACCCAGGGCAGCAGCGGATGCTGCGCGGCCTGGGCCGCGGCGCGCGCGGCAGCCAGACGGCTGCGGTCGCGCTTGCGGGCGGCATCACGCGCTTCGGTGATGGTGTTGTCGGCCGTGGCCGTGGCCTGGGCCTGGGCTTGGGCTTGGGCTTGGGCTTGGGCTTGGGCTTGGGCTTGGGCCATGGCCTGGGGCAGCAGGCTCAGCAACCCCAGGCCGAGCAGGAGGGGTCGAAGCAGAAGGGTACGCAGGGTGGTGGGGCCAGGCATCGCGGCAGCAGGGCTGGGGCGCCCAAGGGCACCCGCAAAGACACTCTAACGCAGCGACCCGTTCTGGCGCTGACCGCAGGGGGATGTTGGCCGCTCAGCCGCGCGAGCAGCGATAGGGTTCCTCGAAGGGCAGGAAGTCCTGCTCCGCGAGGGCGCCACGCACCCACGCGCTCACGCCGGCGCTGGACCACAGCTGGTCGACATAGCGCGCCACCGAGTCGGGCACCGGCAAGGCGTAGGTGCGCAGGCGGGCGGCCACCGGGGCGAAGTAGGCGTCGGCGATCGAGTACTCGCCGAACAGGAACGGCCCGCCGCTGGCAGCGAGCGCGTCCATCCACATCGCCACCAGCCGGGCAAGGTCGATGCGCACGCCGGCCTGTTCGGCCAGGACGCGGGCGCCCACCTCGGGCAGCGAGGCCTCGATGTTCATCGGGCAATGGCTGCGCAGGGCGCCGAAGCCGGCATGCATCTCGGCGCAGATGCTGCGGGCGCGGGCACGCGCGGCCGGCTGGCGTGGCCAGAGGGCGCGGTCGGCGTATTTCTCGGCCAGGTACTCGGCAATGGCCAGTGTGTCCCACACCACCAGGGGCCCGTCCATCAGCACCGGCACACGGCCGGCGGGTGACAGGCGGCTCACCGCCAGCTTGAAGGCCGAACCGGCCTCGAAGCCGTCGAAGCGCAGCATCACCTCGTCGAACGGAATGCCGAACTGCCGCAGCAGCACCCAGGGCCGCATGGACCAGGAGGAGTAGTTCTTGTTGCCGATGTACAGCTGCATGGCGCGGGGTCCTTGTGGGGGCACCCTATCCTAAGCGCGCCGCCGCCCCGCGCAGCGGCGGGCCTGCTGCAATCTGCGCATCACTGCGATGAGCCGGCCTCATCGGCCAGCGCGGCGCGGGTGCGCCCGGCTTCGTCGCGCACCCAGTCGGCGAAGGCCTGCAAGGCCGGCCGCAAGCGGGCCTGGGGCAGCAGGACCAGCCAGTAGCAGGCCTCGCCCGGGATGCGCCCTGCCCGGCCGAAGGGTTCCACCAGTTCGCTGCGCTCGAGCAGTTCGTGCACCATCGGTATGCGGGCCAGCGCAATGCCCTGGCCGGCGACGGCGCCCTGCACCTGCTGGTGCGTGTAGTTCAGGTAGATCCACCGGCGTGGCTCCAGCTGCGGCAGGCCGTGCAGCTGCAGCCAGCGGCGCCAGCTCAGCGAGAAGGCGCTGGGTCGGTGGTCGTCCTCCTCCAGCAGCGCGTGCCCGGCCAGGTCGGCCGGGCTGTCGAGTGCCGCGTGGGCCCCGCTGCGGGCCTGCTCCAGCAGCCAGGGGCTGGTCATCGGCGACAGGCATTCGTCGAACAGGCGCTCCGCATGGGCGGGCACGTTGGCGGGCGTGTCGTAGCGCAGTGCGAGGTCGACTTCGGGATCATCCATGTCGACCAGCTTGTCGGTGGCCGACAGGCGGATGTCGATGTCCGGATGGCGCTGCTGGAACGCGGCCAGGCGTGGCAGCAGCCACAGCGTGGCGAAGGACGCGAAGGTGGACACGTTCACGTGCTGCCGGCCCCGCGCGATGCGCAGCTGGCGCACCGTGCGGTCGATGCGCTCGAGCGCGGGCGACACCGCCTGCTGCAGCGCCAGGCCGGCGGCGGTGAGCTCCACGTGCCGTGTGCCGCGGTTGAACAAGGTGGCACCGATCTCGGCCTCGAGTGACTTGATCTGCCGACTGATGGCCGACTGCGTGAGGAACAACTCCTGGGCTGCCGCGCTGAATGACAGGCGCCGTGCGACGGCTTCAAACGCCCGGAGGCCGTCCAGCGACAACGGGCGGTGGCGCGGTGTATTCATGTTGTTCTCGCATCAATCGCTGAAGTGGAATGCATTGGATCACAGCGAATTGAACGAGGATGATTGCGGGTAACTACCAGGGAGATCGCCATGAAGGCTTCGCATCAATCCTCCGGCGTTCGGGTGCTTGGCAGGCAGCCCGGCGGGGTGCCGGTGATGGCCACGCAACGCCTGCAGGCGCGTCGGGCGGGTTGGCTCGTCGTGCAGCAGGGTCGGGCCTGGATCACCCGCGATGGTGATCCTGACGACCACGTGCTGGCCGAAGGCGACGGTGTGTGGGTGCCTGCCGGTACCGGCCTGGTGGTGGAACCCTGGCAGCCCGGGCGTCTGGCCCGGCTGGACTGGCAGTTGCCGCTCGGGGCCGATCAGCGCGGCGCGCGGCGGCGTGCCGGCGTGGCAGAGCGGGCCTGGCTTGGCCTGGCGGGCGCCTTGCGCACCGCCGCGGGCCGCTTGCTCGCGGCCGCCCGCAGCGCCGAGGCCATGGCAAGCCGGGCCCAGGGCAGCATCAAGGCGGGCGACTCCATGGCATCCTGCGGCGCGGCCCAGTAGGCCATCACCACCCGTTGACCGTCTCGCGTTGTGTAGTCGAAGGGCCGGCTGCCGGCCTGCTCGAACTGTGCGCGTGTGTCGTCGTCGGTCTTCAGGTACAGCGTGTCGTTGGCGATCAATGCGATGAACTGGTCGCTCACGTACAGGCCGTGACCGCCGAACATGCGGCGCGCGCGTGCAGGGCCCAGCGCGCCCAGCAATTCGAGGCAGTGGGTGACGAATTCTTCATCCGGCCGGGCCATGGCACGCAGTGTAGGGGCCGGCCGGGCACAATCCGGGCTCATTGAGCCCGCCGGGCTGTGCGCCGACCGGGGCGCCGGGGCCGACGGCGGTTGACCGAAGGGCCCCTTGTGAGCTCCACCTACCGCTTCAGCTTCGAACCGCCACGCGACAAGGCCCTGCTGCGCAAGCAACTGCAGGCTGAGCGGCAGGCCATGCTGGACCGCCACCAGCGTGCGGTGCACCTGCAGGAAGTGCTGCGCGTGTGGCTGGTGACGCGGCCGGAACAGACCATCGGCGCCTACTGGCCGATCAAGGGCGAGTTCGATGCCCTGCCGGCCCTGTACCGCTGGACCGAAGCGGAGTCGCAGCGTCGCATCGGCCTGCCGGTGATCAACCGCGAGACCAAGCAGCTGCGCTTCCATGTCTGGTACCCCGGCTGCCCGATGGAGGAGGATGCCTACGGCATTCCGAAGCCCAAGGACACCGAAGCCTTCGAGCCCGCGCTGCTGCTCGTGCCCTGCGTGGGCTTCGGGCCGCGTGGCGTGCGCCTGGGCTATGGCGGCGGTTTCTACGACCGCACGCTGGCCGCGTTGCAGCCCCGCCCCTACACCGTGGGCGTGGGCTATGCGCACGGCTACATCCCGTGGCTCGAGGCCGAACCGCACGATGTGCCGCTGGATGCCATGCTCACCGAGGATGGTGTCGCCTGGCAACGGTCCGGCTAGGGTTTGCCGGGGAGGCGTGGCCGTGCCACGCTTCCCTGACACCGCAGTGGATGGCTGGCCCCGGCCAGCCTGGGCTCAGAAGCGCTTGCCGAAACCCAGCGAGAACAGGGTCGGGTTGACCTTGAACTTGCCGACCTCGTTGCCCTTCGAGTAGACGGTGGTGCCGATCTGCACCTTCTTCAGGTCGGCATTGATCAACCAGCCGCCGCCCAACGGAATGTCCACGCCAGCCTGCACGGCCAGGCCGTAGCTGTTGTGCTTGACGCCCAGGTTCAGCGCCGCCACGTTGCTGTTGAACTTCACCGCCGACAGGTTGGTGTAGTTGATGCCCGCGCCGAAGTAGGGGCGGAAGTTGCCCAGACCGGTGACGTGGTACTGCAGCGTCAGCGTCGGGGGCAGGTGCTTGAAGGTGCCGATGTCGGCGCCGACCACGGTGGAGTGCAGGGTCTGCTTCTGCGGGTAGGTGAGGATCAGCTCGGCCGCGAGGTTGGGCGACAGGAAGTAGGTGATGTCGACTTCCGGGAAGGTCTTGTTGTTGATCGACAGGCCGAAACCGGTGCTGTCCTTGTCGGCCGAGTCGAGGTACAGCGCGCGGGCGCGCACCAGCCAGTTGCCGGTGTCCTGGGCCTGGACAGAGAGGGGCAGCGCAGCAGCTGCGGCAAGGGCGATGAGCCAAGTCTTGTTCGTCATGGAGTTCTCCTGAGTTCGCAACGAAAACGGCCCCTTGAAGGCCGTTGATCGATTGGAGTCGGAGAGCGGTCCGCGACGATTGAATATGATCAAACTGAATGCGCGTTAACCCCCATTCTGGGAGGGTCTTGATCTGCCGCAGATCGACTGACGTTGCAGCGCAACAATCCGGCGCTGTCAGGCTGCCGCCAGCATTTCGGGCGGAATCCGGTGGTTCTGGCCGCCACGCTGCGCGATCTTCAAGGCACCGACCTGGTTGCCCAGGCGCACGCAGCGTTCCAGCGTCCAGCCCTGCGACAGGCCATGCAGCAGCGCACCCCGGAAGGCATCACCACAACCAGTGGGGTCGATCACCGCTTCGGCCGCGATGCCCGGCACATGCAGGCGCTGGCCGTGCTGCCAGAGTTCACTGCCGTCGGCGCCGAGCGTGACGATCACGCCCCGCAGGTTGGGTTGGCGCGACAGCGCCTCGAGCGTGGTGTCCATGCGCTCGCACAGCATGCGGCCTTCGTAGTCGTTCACGGCGACCCAGCTGGCCTGGGCGACGAAACGACGCAGGTCGTCTCCGTCGAACATCGGCAGGCCCTGACCGGGATCGAAGATGAACGGCACGCCCGCATCTGCCAGCTGCTGCGCGTGGCTGAGCATGGCCTCGCGGCCATCGGGCGCGATGATGGCCAGTTCGATGTCATTGCGGTCGGTGGGCAGCCGCGTGGCATGGGCCTGCTGCATGGCACCGGGGTGGAACGCGGTGATCTGGTTGTTGTCCTGGTCGGTGATGATGATCGCCTGCGCCGTGTAGGTCTCGGTGTCGTGGCGCACGAGCGAGGTGTCCAGGCCCCAGCTCTCGAGGCGGCGCCGGTAGTCCTCGCCATCGTTGCCGAGCGCGGCCATCACGAGCGGCTTGCCACCCAGCAGGTGCAGCGTGTAGGCGATGTTGCCGGCGCAGCCACCGAACTCGCGGCGCAGCGTGGGCACCAGGAACGACACATTCAGGATGTGCACCTGCTCGGGCAGGATCTGCTGCGCGAAGCGGCCAGGAAAGTTCGTGATGGTGTCGAAGGCGAGCGAGCCGCAGATTAGGACAGGCATGGGTGGGGCGCCGGACGGGCGGCAGGTTGGCAGGTGTCAGGGATAGAACAGCTCGACGGTGTAGCCCGTGATGCGGTGCTCACCGGTCGACAGCAGGGCCTGCAGCGGCAGTTCCTGGCCGGCATCGATGACCGGGCTCAGGCCGAGGTCGCTTGTCTGCAGCACGCGTCGGGCGACCAGCTTGCCGGCGGCATCGGTGAGCGACAGGTCGAGTGCGGGGGCCAGCACCGCGATGTCGCCCCGGTTGTGCAGTACCACGGACAGGCGATACAACGCCGCGCCTTCGACCTTCGCCAGCCCGCTGGAGTCGACCGACAACTTGTCGATCCGGCGCAGCGGCTGGATCGTGCAGCCGGTGTGCCGGCACAGTTCTGCCAGCAGCGGGCGCGTGCCCGGCATGTGGGCGGCCAGCAGGTTGCGCCCGGCCAGCGCAGCCTGCAGGGCGAGCAGCACCGACAGCAACACCGCCGAGACGACGAGCGTGATGCGCACCGGCCGGCGCCGCCAGAAGGCTGCACGTTCGGCAGCACGCACGAAATGCGGTGCACCCTCGGCGACCAGCGGTGGGTGGTCGCCGCCCGCTGGGGCGGGTTCGGCCAGCGTGGTGGCACCTGCCGGCATGGCGGGCGCATCGTCCGGCGGGGCGGGCTCGGTGGGCGAGGCCGCGCTGAATTCGACGATGGCATCGGGCCCATCGTCGAAGGGCAGGGTGGTCGCGTTGGCGCCGTACGGGGTCTCGGTCTCGGGGAACGAGGAGGTGGGTTCCGGTGCATCCGGCGCCTCGGGCGCGCCAGGCGCGACGAAGTTCGGGTCGAAGGGCGGCTGGGCGGCGGGTGCTTCCGTGCGATCGCCGTCGATCTCGCACAGGTTCTCCAGCGCGTTGAACACCGCCGAGCAGCGGCCGCAGCGCACCCAGCCTTCAGACACCTTCAACTGATCCTGCACGACACGGAACACCGTGCCGCATTCGGTACAGCGGGTCGCGAGGCTCATGCCGGGATCATGCCATGCCGGCTGCGGCGCCTTGGCGGGCCGTCATCAGGATCCAGCCGTCTTCGCTGTCGCTCACCTGCAGCGCGAGCCAGGGTGCATAGGCGTCGCGCAGTTCCTCGGCCTGGCGATCCAGGATGCCGGCCAGCACCAGGTCGCCGCCGGCGGCCACATGGCCGGCCAGCAGTGGTGCCAGCAGCTTCAGCGGTGTGGCCAATATGTTGGCCAGCACCAGCGGGTAGGCACCCTGGGCCGCCTCCGGGCGGCCGGCGTTGAGCTGCACGCCGTTGGCCTGGGCGTTGGCGCGGGTGGCCTCCACCGCCGCGTCATCGATGTCCACAGCGTCGACTGCCTGCGCGCCGTGCAACGCCGCACCGATGGCCAGGATGCCCGAGCCGCAGCCGTAGTCCAGCACGCGCGGCCAGGCCTGAGCGTGCCGTGCAATCCAGCGCAGGCACATGCGCGTGGTGGGGTGGGTGCCGGTGCCGAAGGCCAGGCCAGGATCGAGCCGGATCACCCGCTGCGCCTGCGCGGGCGGCTGGTGCCAGCTCGGCACGATCCAGAACGTTGGCGTGATCTCCACTGGCGCGAACTGCGATTGGGTCAACCGCACCCAGTCCTGTTCGGCCACCTCGCGCAGCGCGGCCACGGTGATGCCCTCGGCCCAATCCTGTGCCAGCACCAGCGTGGCGGCCTCGGTGGCTTCCTGCTCGGTCTCGAACAGCGCGGTCACCTTCGAGTGCTGCCAGCCGCTGCGTGGCGCGGGCAGGCCCGGCTCGCCGAACAGGGCATGCTCGGCCGCGGTGCCGGCATCGGCATCCTCCACCGAGACCGAAAGCGCCGGCAACTCCTCGGCCAGGGCTTCGGAGACCGTGTCGACCAGGCCTTCGGGCACCTGCAGGACGAGTTCGTGCATGGCGCGTGCGGCCCTCAGCGCTTGAGGCGGCTGAGCCAGCCTTCGAGGTAGTGGATGCTGGTGCCACCTTCGACGAACTTGGCGTCGGCCATCAGTTCGCGGTGCAGCGGGATGTTGGTCTGGATGCCTTCGACCACCGTCTCCGAAAGGGCCGTGCGCATGCGCGCCAGCGCCTGCTCACGCGTGTCGCCGTGCACGATGATCTTGCCGATCATCGAGTCGTAGTTGGGCGGCACCAGGTAGTTGGTGTACGCATGCGAATCCACGCGCACACCGGGCCCGCCCGGCATGTGCCACATCGTGATGCGGCCCGGCGAGGGGGTGAACTTGTAGGGGTCTTCGGCGTTGATGCGGCATTCGATCGCATGGCCGTGCAGCGCGATGTTGCGCTGGGTGAAGGGCAGCTTCTCGCCGGCCGCCACGCGGATCTGCATCTGCACGATGTCGATGCCGGTGACCCATTCGGTCACCGGGTGTTCGACCTGCACCCGGGTGTTCATCTCGATGAAGTAGAACTCGCCGTCCTCGAACAGGAACTCGAAGGTGCCCGCACCACGGTAGCCGATCTTCTTGCAGGCCGCGGCGCAGCGCTCGCCGATGCGCTCGATGACGCGTCGCGGGATGCCGGGCGCAGGCGCTTCCTCGATGATCTTCTGGTGCCGGCGTTGCATCGAGCAGTCGCGCTCGCCCAGCCAGACGGCGTTCTTGTGCTGGTCGGCCATCACCTGGATCTCGATGTGGCGCGGGTTCTCGAGAAACTTCTCCATGTACACGGCCGGGTTGCCGAAGGCGGCTCCGGCTTCGGTGCGCGTGGTCTGCACCGCGTGCAGCAGCGCGGCTTCGGTGTGCACCACCCGCATGCCGCGACCACCCCCGCCACCGGCGGCCTTGATGATGACCGGGTAGCCGATGGCCCGCGCGGTCTGGATGATGGTCTTGGCATCGTCCGGCAGGGCACCTTCGGAGCCGGGCACGCAGGGCACGCCGGACTTGATCATGGCCTGCTTGGCCGCGACCTTGTCGCCCATCACGCGGATCGATTCGGGCGTCGGGCCGATGAAGGTGAAGCCGCTCTTTTCGACCCGCTCGGCGAAGTCGGCGTTCTCCGACAGGAAGCCGTAGCCGGGGTGGATGGCCTCGGCATCGGTGACTTCGGCGGTCGAGATGATCGCCGGCATGTTGAGGTAGCTCTGCGCCGATGGCGGCGGGCCGATGCACACGGCCTCGTCGGCCAGCTTCACGTACTTGGCCTCGCGGTCGGCCTCGGAGTACACCACCACCGACTTGATGCCCATCTCGCGGCAGGCCCGCTGGATGCGAAGGGCAATTTCGCCTCGGTTGGCGATGAGGATCTTCTTGAACATGGTGCCTCGGCTCAATTGCCCTGGCGGGCTGCGCCCGCGGCGCAATGTGGCTGCGCCGACGCGCTGGACGCGCGTTCGCCGCGGTTGGCGATGAGGATCTTCTTGAACATCGCAGCGGCTGCTTATTCGATGACGAACAGCGGTTGGCCGAACTCGACCGCCTGGCCGTTCTCAACCAGCACCTTGGTGACGGTGCCGGACTTGTCGGCCTCGATCTCGTTCATGATCTTCATCGCTTCGATGATGCAGATCGATTCACCTTCCTTCACCGCCTGGCCCACCTCGGCCAGGGGTTTGGCGCCCGGGCTCGACGCGCGGTAGAAGGTGCCGACCATCGGCGACTTCACGATGTGACCGGTTTCCGCCGGTGCCACTGGCGCGGCAACCGCTGCGCCGGCAACGGCCGGGCCGGGCGCGGCGGCCGTGGGCGCGGGCGCATGCAGGACCACCGGGGCCGCGCTGGCCATCGGGCGGGCGTCTGCCTTGACGATGCGGACCTTGCCGTCGGCTTCGGTGATCTCGAGTTCCGAGATGTTCGATTCCGACACCAGGTCGATCAAGGTCTTGAGCTTGCGCAGGTCCATGCGACGCACTCCTCGTTATTTCTGGTTTCAGGGCGCTTCCCGTCCTGCAACTGCAG
Source organism: Burkholderiales bacterium (assembly GCA_016213205.1). GTDB lineage: Bacteria > Pseudomonadota > Gammaproteobacteria > Burkholderiales > Burkholderiaceae_C > Pseudaquabacterium. The sequence continues at coordinate 164,954 of JACRAZ010000099.1, read as the reverse complement.
GCATCAGCGTTCAAAGGTCGGCGATTGTGGCACATCGTGCCAGTGCCGAATGGGTCCGGCCATTGCCTGCGGGAAATACCCTAGATCGAGCCAGATTGCCAGCTTTGTCTGCTGATTGTGGTGAATTCGGCGAAGTTGGATGCGCTTGAGCTCAAAGCGCGTTCGACCAGGCTGTCAGCTCGTCGAAGCTGGTCTCACCCATCTTGCGGCGCACCAGCCGCCCCTGTGCGTCGATCAGCACCGTGAAGGGCAAGCCGCCTTGCAGGTTGCCGAGCATGTGAACCAGGTCGGTTCCGTCCAGTCCCGCCAGGCCGATGGGCATGCTGAGCTTCACGCGGACGAGGAATTCTCGCACCGGTGTGGGGCCGTCGATCGCCAGGGCAATGACCTGCCCTTGCTGCCGGCTGAACGCCTGCTGGAAACGCTCGATCTCGGGCAGTTCGCGCACGCAGGGTGCACACCAGGTGGCCCAGAAGTTGATGAGCAGCGGCTTGCCGCGCAACTCGGCCATCACCAGTTCCCCGCCTTCGGGTCGGCCGAAACGCATCGCCCACATTTCAGGCGGCGCCTTGGCCGCGTCGGCCCGGCGATGCCACCAGGCCACGCCGGCGCCGCCCGCCAGTGCGGCGGCGCTCACGGCAACGCTGAGCAGGGTGCGGCGGCGGATCATGTGATCACCTCCACCCCGAGCAGGCGCTTCAGCGCGGCCGTGTCACCGCGCCAGCTGCGGCCCCGGGCATCGGCCTTGAGTGCACCCCGCAGGTCGTCATGGTCCAGCACGCTGAGATGCACCGTGATGGCCTCACCAAGTTCCGGCGCCGGCTGCGCCAGGCTCAGCACCAACCAGTCGCCGCCGTGGCCGTCGGGTTGGGACGCGGCGTCGTAGTCGATGCCCAGGTTGATCAACCCGATCTCGGCCGACTTCGGGTCGTCGCAGTACAGGTCGATGTGGATGGCCGACAGGCGCGTGGCCGTGCCGCGCCACACCGCGCCGGACAAATGGGGCCGGAACTCGGCCAGGCGTTCCATCCAGCGCAGGGCCAGGCGGCGCAGGATGGCCAGCTCCTGCGGCTGGGTGTCGGCGCAAAACAGCTCGATGTAGGCGCGGACCTCGTCTTCCACCGCCTCGTTTCTGGGCAACTCGGCCGGCCGCACCGCATGTCGGCCCAGGCTGCGCGCGGCCTTGCGCTTGGCCGGGCCGTACTCCATGCCGTCCTCCACCACCAGGCGGGCGGCGCCGGCGGCGATCTCGGCTGTCAGGGCGGTGTTCATCGCGGGATTGTAGGAAGCCGGGACTGCCCCAGGGCCGGTCAGGGCAACTCCACCGCCGGCATGCGCGCGACGATGGTCGCGGCGCGCCCCAGCACATAGGGCGAACCGGGGTTCTTCTCGAAGCGCTTGGGCGCCGGCAGCATCACCGCCAGGCGGGCGGCGCTGTAGGCGTCCAGCCGCTGTGCGTCGGTGCGGAAGTAGTGGCGCGCGGCCGCCTGGGCACCGAAAAGGCCTTCACCCCACTCCACGCTGTTGAGGTAGATCTCGAGGATGCGCTGCTTCGACAGCAACACCTCCAAGGCCATTGTGAGCAGCAATTCCTGGGCTTTTCGCGGCAGTGTGCGCTCACCTGACAGAAACAGGTTCTTGGCCAGCTGCTGGCTGATGGTGGAGCCTCCCACCACCTTGGGCGGGCGCGCTGGGGGCTTGCCGGGGGCACTGGCGCGGCGCTCGGCCCGGGTCTGGTTGCGCTGGTTCTTGTCCCAGGCTTTCTCGATCGCATCCCACTCCACACCGCTGTGCTCGGAGAAGCTCGCGTCTTCGCTCGCGATCACCGCACGCTTGAGCTGGTGTGAGAGGCGGGCATCGTCCACCCACTGCTGGGACCAGGTGATGCGGCCCCGTTCGTGCAGCAGGCGCCAGGCTTCGCTGCGCTGGAAGGTGGTGGACTGGGGGTCGATCACGACCATCAGCGCGATGCGCAGCACGAAGTAGAGCTGCAACGACACGGCACACATCACCAGCAAGGCCAGCGCACGCCAGAGCTGGGTGCGCCAGGCGCCGCGGGCGCTCATGGCCCCTCCCCGTGGCTCATGTCGCGGCTGCCAGCCGTGCGCGCAGCGCGGCCAGCACCGATGCCGTCTCCGGGCGCACGCCGCGCCAGAGCCAGAAGGCCTCCGCCGCCTGCTCCACCAGCATGCCCAGGCCGTCGCGGCCGCGTGCACCGTGGGCCTCGGCCCAGGCGAGGAAGGGCTGCGCGGCGGGGCCGTACATCATGTCCAGCGCCAGGCTGCCCGGCGCCAGCACACGGGCCGGCACGGGCACCGGTGCTCCGGCCAGGCTGCTGGCGCTGCTGTTGAGCACCAGGTCATACCCTTCGCTGCAGTCCTGCAGCCCTGTGGCCCGCAGCGCGACGCCATGCTGTTGCGCCCAGCCCAGGTGCCGCTGCACCAGCGCGGCGGCCCGCTCGGGGCTGCGGTTGGCCACCGTGATGGCCCGCGCGCCGCTGCTGATCAGGGGGCCCAGCACGCCAGCGGCGGCCCCGCCGGCGCCCACGAGCAGCACGCGGCTGCCGGCCAGCGCCAGGCCGGCCCCTTGCTGCACATCGCGCACCAGGCCGATGCCATCGGAGTTGTCGGCAAACCAGCCATCGGCGTCGAAACGCAGCACGTTGGCGGCCTGCGCCAGGGCCGCGCGTTCGCTCACCTGCCGGGCCAGCGGCAGCACCTGGAACTTGAATGGCACGGTGATGTTGCAACCGCGCGCAGGCCCCAGGCCTTTGGCGGGGTCGGCGCTGGCGATGAACGTGCGCACGCCGGCCTCGAAACCATCCAACGCGCATTCGATGCGGCCGTAGTCGATGTGCTGGCCGGTCTGCCGGGCGAACGCGGCATGGATGAAGGGCGATTGGCTGTGGGCCACCGGGTGGCCCAGCACCGCGTAGCGGTCGGGCAGGGCAGGGGGGGCGTCGGGGGCGCGGGTCATCGCGGGGTGCTCAAGGTGGTTTCCAGCCCGTCTTCGCGGGTGAAGCGAAAGCGGGAGGTGATGACGATCTGGTCGGCCTGCTGCCGCATCGCGGCGGTGAAGCCGCCGTAAGGCGCGGCGGCCTGCACGATGGCGACGGCGCGCCGATCGAGCATGCGGTTGCCCGAGCCGCGGATGACATCGGCCTCGACCACACGGCCGCGGGCGTCGACCGTGACGTTCATCGTCAGCTCGCCGTAGAGCTTGCGGCCGCGGTACTCAGGGAAGTCGCGTGTGCCGCGCTCCTCGATGCGGCGACGCAGCTGGTCGTAGTACAGCGCGTAGACCTCCTCGCGCGTGGCCGGGCTGATGTAGCGCTTCTTGGGCCGTGCGTTTTCCTCGTTGATGCGCTTCTCGATCTCGGCCAGCAGCTTCAGCAGCTGGCGCCGGCGTTCTTCCTGGTCGCGCTCATGTGGCGTGCCGGTCTCGCGGCGCGGGTCCGGTGGCGGCAACAAGGCAACTTCGCGTCGCACCTGGGCCAGCAGTTGCTGTTGCTGCTGCTGCAGGTTGTCCACGCGCCGGCGAGCATCGTCTGCCGAATCGCCCAGCTCGGCCTGGGCCGCGGCCGGCAGCGGCGAGGTGGCCCGGCCCTCTGCCCCTTCGCCGCCCCCGGCAAGTGCGGCCTGGGCCACCGCCTGTGCCTTGCCCGGCGGCTCGTTCGAGCGCGCGTTGACCAGCGTGACTTCGAGCGGCGTTTCGTTGAACAGACGGCTGAAGGCCTCCGGGTCGACGAATCGCGCTGTCAGCAGGATGGCGTGCACGGCCAGCGAAAACAGCAACGCTGCCTGCAGCGTGCTCAGCTGGGAGAGGCGGCGCCACATGCGAGCTCAGGCCGGGCGGTGACACCGCCAGGGGCTGTCCCGCCGGGGTGGGCGGGCACACAGGCGCAAGGCCGCCCAGGCAGGCCTGCACATGGTCAGGCGGCCGGGGCGGCGTCGGCCGCGGGGGTCTCGGCAGTGGCGGGCGCGGGCGTGCCCTCGGCACCGGCGTCGTCCAGGTCGATGGCCAGCGCCAGCGGCGCTGCGCTCTCGTCCTCGTCTTCGCCCTCGTCCGCGGCGGCAGCTGCCGGGGGTTCGTCCAGCCGGGCCAGCAAGCTGGCATGCAGGTCCAGGGTGAGCAGATCGGTGCCGGTGATGCGCACCCGCACGTGGGTGCCACGTGGCAGCCCTTCGCAGCCCAGGGCCTTGAACACCAGTGGCAGCGCATCGGCGCGGACAAGGCCGTCCTTCAGCACGCTGGCGTCGACTTCGCTGATCTGCTGCTGCTGCAGCCAGCGCAGCGACCAGAAGCGTTCGATGCCGTGCTGGAAGTCGTTGTAGGCGGTATAGGCCGCGTCGAAGGACGAGATCACCGAGAACAGCGTCGCATCCTTGGGCTTGAACGGGGCGGCCAACGCGGCCGTGCGTCCATGGCGGGCACTGGCAATGATCTGCCACTGGTTGACCAGGTCGACATAGCGCCGCAAAGGCGAGGTGGCCCAGGTGTACTGCGGCACGCCCATGCCGGCATGCGGGGCCGGCTTCACGCCCATGCGCACCTTGATGCCCGGCGCCAGGCTGGCCTGGCTGCGGTAGATGCCAGGCACGCCGCACTCGGCGATCATGCCGCCCCAGTGGCTGTTGGCCAGGATCATCGCCTCGGAGACGATCAGGTCCAGCGGTGCGCCGCGCCGGCGCTCGGTGATGCGAACCGTCTCGCTGCCATCGGGCTCGCCCGTGTTGCCGTCGAGCCGGAAGTTGTAGTCCGGGCGGTTGAAGTTCTCGGGCTTGCCGCGCACCACCTCGCGCCGGGTCTTGAGCTGGCGCGCCAGGCGGAAGGCAAAGGCCAGTTCCTGTGCAAAGGGGTACTCGGCAACGGCTTCGCCGGTGAGCGAGGCTTCGGTGATCACCTCGTCGAGCTGGTCATGGCGCAGGTTGGCCGCGATCGGCACGCGTTCGATCCGGGTTTCGGCACTGCGAAGCTCGAGCGTGGCCTCGTCGAAGGTGGCGTACAGGCTCACGGCGGGGCAATCGCGCCCTTCGATCAGTGTGTAGGCCTGCACCACCTCGTCCGGCAGCATCGTGATCTTCCAGCCCGGCATGTACACGGTGGACAGGCGCTCGCGGGCCACCTTGTCGATCGGCGAGCCCGGCAACACGGCCAGGCCCGGCGCCGCGATGTGAATGCCGAAGATCACGGTGCCGCTGCCCAGGCCGGTGACCGAGAGCGCATCGTCGATCTCGGTGGTGAGCGAATCGTCGATCGAAAAGGCCTGCACCGGCGCGAGCGGCAGCTCGTCCTTGATGGCCGGCGCGGCCAGCGGCGGGAAGCCGGTGCCCTTGGGGAACTGCTCGAACAGGAAGCGGCGCCAGTGGAACTGGTAGGCCGAACTGATGGCGCCGGCCGCCTTCAGCAGATCGAGCGGGGCACGCTGCGAGCGCTTGGCGGCCTCGACCACGGCCTTGTACTCGGGACCGTTCTTGTCCGGCTTGAACAGGATGCGAAAGAGCTGCTCGCGCACCGGCTCCGGGCAGCGACCGGCCACCAGGTCGTCGGCCCAGGCGTCGATCTGCGCGGCGATCTGCTGCTTGCGCTCGATGGCCAGCAGTGCTGCCTTGACGATGTCTTCCGGTGCCTTCTTGAAGCGGCCCTTGCCGGCGCGACGGAAGTAGTGCGGGGCCTCGAACAGCCGCAGCAGCGCGGCCGCCTGCTGCTCCGGGCCGGCGCTGGCATCGAAGTAGTCGCGCGCCAGGTCGGCGAAGCCGAATTCGCCTTCGGGCGCGAACTCCAAGGCCAGGTCGAGGTCGATCTCGGCACTGAGCGCCAGCGCGCGGGTCATCAGCTCCGCCGGCAGCGGCTTGTCGAAACGCAGCAGCACATTGGCGGATTTCACTTTGACGCGCTTGCCGGAATCGAGCTCGATCTGCAACGAGGCATCGGCTTCGGACATCACGCGGCCGGCGAGAAATTTGCCGGCGTCATCGAACAGGGCGTAGCTCACCGGGCGCATTGTCCCATCGTGCGCATCACCCGAGGCCCAGCACGGCCAGCAGCCAGGGCAGGTGGGCATCGAAATCGGACAGGCCGTGGTCACTGCCGTCGAGCAATCGGATGTCGGCGCCCGGGTAACGGGCGCACATCTCGCGCCAGTCCAGCACCTCGTCGCCCTTGGCGATGAGCGCCGCGTAACGTTCCGGCCGGGTGATGGCGGGCACGCTGAGCGTGCGCAGGGCCTCGAGGTATCCGGCGCGGAAGTGAAACCGCTGGTCCGGGTCGTGGTAGTGCGCGTGTTCGCCGACGTGCGGCGCGAGGTCGCGTGCCGGGTCGACCGCCGGGTTCAGCAACACGGCGGCGAAGCCACGCGCTTCGGCCAGCGCCGTGGCGTAGAAGCCGCCCAGCGAGCTGCCGATCACGGTGCTGCCCCGTACCGGCCAGTCTTGCGTGAGCGCGGTGATCAAGGCCATGGCCTCGGCCGGCGAGGCCGGCAGTTGCGGGCAGGCCCAGTGCACCTCGGGCCGGTGGGCCTGCAGCCAGGCCTGCAGCCGAACCGCCTTGAACGACTTTGGCGACGAGCGAAAGCCGTGCAGGTACAGCAACCGCTGGGTGGCGGCCATGCTCAGGCCAGCGCGGCCAGCAGCTTGGCGTGAATGCCGCCGAAACCGCCGTTGCTCATCACCAGCACGTGGTCGCCCGGCCTCGCGGCCTTGGCCACCGCCGCCACGAGCGCATCCACGCTGTTGGCCACCTGGGCCTGCGGGCCCAGCGGGGCCAGGGCCTGGGCGGCGTCCCAGCCGTAGTCGCCCTGCAGGCAGAAGGCGAGGTCGGCTTCCTCCAGCGACCAGGGCAGCTGCGCCTTCATCGCCCCCTGCTTCATCGTGTTGCTGCGCGGCTCGAACACGGCCAGGATGCGCTGCAATCCGACCTTGCGCCGCAGGCCATTGATGGTGGTGTGCATCGCCGTGGGGTGGTGCGCGAAGTCGTCATAGACCTTGATGCCGCGCGCCTCGCCGCGCAATTCGAGCCGGCGGCGCACGTTCTGGAACTGCGCCAGTGCGGCCGCCGCCGCATCGGGCGCGACGCCCACGTGCTCGGCCGCGCCGATGGCGGCCAGTGCGTTGAGCTGGTTGTGTTCACCCAGCAGGGGCCAGTCGACGCGGCCGATCTTCAGGCTGCCGCGCAGCACGTCGAAGGCGTGCGGCTCACCCCGGGCCCGCAGCGCGCCGGGCTCTTCCTTGCGGGCGCCGAAGCGTTGCACCTCGCTCCAGCAGCCGCGGCCGAGCACGCGGGCCAGGGCCTCATCGCGCGCATTCACCACCAGCCGGCCCGAGGCCGGCACCGTGCGCACGAGGTGGTGGAACTGGGTCTCGATGGCGCCCAGGTCGGCAAAGATGTCGGCGTGGTCGAACTCGAGGTTGTTCAGGATCGCGGTGCGCGGCCGGTAGTGCACGAACTTGCTGCGCTTGTCGAAGAAGGCGGTGTCGTATTCGTCGGCTTCGATCACGAAGCACTTGCCGGCGCCCAGCCGCGCCGAGACCCCGAAGTTCTGCGGCACGCCGCCCACCAGGAATCCCGGCTGCAGGCCGGACTGTTCCAGCACCCAGGCGAGCATCGCGGTGGTGGTGGTCTTGCCGTGGGTGCCGGCCACCGCCAGCACATGGCGCCCGGCCAGCACCTGCTCGGCCAGCCACTGCGGGCCGCTGGTGTAGGGCGCCCCGGCGTCGAGGATGGCCTCCATCAGCGCATTGCCGCGCGTGACCACGTTGCCGATGACGAACAGGTCGGGTTTCAGCCCGAGCTGATCCGCCGCGAACCCTTCGATCAGATCGATGCCGAGCGCGCGCAACTGGTCACTCATCGGCGGGTAGACGTTGGCGTCGCAGCCGGTCACCCGGTGCCCGGCCTCTCGTGCGATGGCGGCCAGCCCTCCCATGAAGGTGCCGCAGATGCCGAGAATGTGTATGTGCATGGACTGGAAATTCTAGGAGTCGGCGGGCGCCCGTGGCCGCGCCCGCAAGGCCGGGTGGGTCAGGCTTCGAAGCCCTGCCGGGCCGCCCATTCCTGCCCTGGGGCCAGACGCACCGGGCGGCCGATGCAGGCGGCCTCGATGCACAGCATCTGCAGCCAGTCGTCGTCGGGCAGGTCGGCCAGCGCCGCGGCGCGCTGGGGGCCGGGGTTCCAGACCACCAGGTCCTCGAAGCCCTCGGCCTCGATCGTCATGCGGCCCAGCGCGGTGGACAGCGCCACCGGTTCGTGCACATCGAAATAGATGCGGTCGACCTCGCCCACGAAGGTCTGCGGGTCGATCTCCTGGCGGTGTTCGGTGCCGGTGACGGTGTCGAGGTAGCGCGCGCCGTACAGGCCGGACAGGCGCGCGCGCCGCAGGTCGTCGCAGCGCAGGTAGGTGTGCAGCGCGGCCATGAAGTCGAAGCTTGTCTCGCCGGTGTTCGTGATTGCCAGTTCGACGTCCAGGCGCAGGCCCGAGAGGCTCAGGCTCAGCTCGGCCTCGAAGCGGTGCGGCCAGATCGCGCGGGTGGCGTCGTCGTCGACCAGCTTCAGAACGCCGATCACGTGGCCGCCGCGCTCGATGCCTTCGGCCCATTGCCAGCAGCGGGTGCGGACCAGGCCATGCTGCGGCAGCGGGCCGCGTTGCGCGAACTGCGGGAAGACGACCGGTATGCCGCCCCGCACGGCCCGGCCCTCGCCGGCCACCGCGGTGGGCGACAGGTACAGACGTTCCGTGTCGCCGGCCGGGATCCACGAGACGACCTGGCCACCCTGCAGCAGCACGGTGGCCTCGGCCCCGTCCGGGGCGCGCAGGCGCATGGCCGGCTGGCCCAGGCGCTGAACGGCCTCGATCACGAAGCGAGCGCCGCGCGCGCCGCGGTGACCGTTGCCGCGATGTCGTCGGACGTGTGCGCGGCGCTCACGAAGCCGGCCTCGTACAGCGCCGGCGCCAGGTACACGCCGGCGTCGAGCATGCCGTGGAAGAAGCGGTTGAAGCGGTCCTTGTCGGTGGCCATCACCGCGTTGTATTGCTGCGGCAGGCTGTCGCTGAAGAAGAAGCCGAACATGCCGCCTTCGCTGTCGCCGACAAAGGGCACGCCGGCGTCGCGCGCGGCGTTGCCAAGCCCCTCCACCAACGATCGCGTGCGGGCCGCCAGCGCTTCATAGAAGCCAGGCTTGGCGATCTCGCGCAGCGTGGCCAGGCCGCAGGCGGTGGCCACCGGGTTGCCCGACAGCGTGCCGGCCTGGTACACCGGCCCCAGCGGGGCGAGCTGCTTCATGATGTCGCGCGTGGTGCCGAAGGCCGCCAGCGGCATGCCGCCGCCAATGACCTTGCCGAACACGCTGATGTCCGGCCGGAAGCCCGGGATGAGCCCGGCATAGACGCTCTGTGCGCCGCCGAGTGCGACGCGGAAGCCCGTCATCACCTCGTCCAGCACCAGCAGCGCGCCGTGCTGCGTGCACAGCTCGCGCAGGCGCCGCATGAACGGCAGGCTGGCGCGCACGAAGTTCATGTTGCCGGCGATCGGCTCGATCATCACGCAGGCGAGCGACGGGCCGTGTTCGTCGAATGCGCGCTCAAGCTGCTCGACGTTGTTGTACTCGAGCACCAGCGTGTGCTGCACCACTTCGGGCGGCACCCCGGCGCTGGTGGGGTGGCCGAAGGTGGCCAGCCCCGACCCGGCCTTGACCAGCAGGGCATCGGCATGGCCGTGGTAACAGCCCTCGAACTTGATCAGCTTGGCACGACCGGTGGCGCCACGCGCCAGGCGGATCGCGCTCATCGCGGCCTCCGTGCCGGAACTGACCAGCCGCACCTGTTCGATGCTGGGCACCAGCGTGATGATGGCCTCTGCCAGTTCGATCTCGCGCTCGGTGGGTGCGCCGAAGCTGAAGCCTTCGGTGGCCGCCTTCTGGACCGCTTCCAGCACGGCGGGGTGGCCATGGCCCAGGATCATCGGGCCCCAGGACCCGATGTAGTCGATGTAGCGCCGGCCTTCGGCGTCCCACATGTAGGCGCCGTGGGCGCGGGCGATGAAGCGCGGCGTGCCGCCGACGGCCCGGAACGCGCGCACCGGCGAATTCACGCCGCCGGGAATGACGCGCTGGGCGCGTTCGAACAGGGCCTGGTTAGTGGACACGGCGCGGCGCTCCCTTGGTCTTGCCGTCAGCGATGTCGGCTTCGGGTTCTGGTTCGGGCAGGGTTTCGGTGGGCTCGGCTGCCGCGTCGGCGCCTTCCTCGGCCGGCGGCATGGCCCAGAAGAAGCGGTCGGGCACCACACTGCCCATGCCCGGGCGGAAGCCGGCGTCCAGGCTCTGGTCCATGAAGGCCAGGGCCTCGCCAACCGCGGCCTGCAGCTCGCTGCCGGCGGCCAGCAGCGCGGCCAGCGCGGCCGAGAGCGTGTCGCCGGCACCGACGAAGGAGGTTTCGAACATCTCGAACTTCTCGCCGGTGAGCGCACCCTGGGGCGAGGCCAGCACGTTGTCGATGAACTGCTCGCTGCCCTTGGCGGCCAGCATGATGCCGGTGACCAGCACGTAGCGCGTGCCACGCTCGCCGGCGGCCACCGCCAGTTCGCGCGCGGAGGCCGGCCGCTCACTGTCCCAGTCAGGCAGCAGGAAGTCGGTCAGGGTCTTGTGGTTGCCCACCAGCACTTCGGTGGCGGGCAGGATGAGTTCGCGGAACGCCTCGAGGTAGGGCTGGGCCACGTCGTCCTCGAGCCAGCCCAGGTTGGGCAGGTAGGACACCAGCGGCAGTTCGGGGTAGTCCGACAGGATCTCGGCCACCGCGCTGATGCCTTCGGCGCTGCCGAGGAAACCGACCTTCCAGCCGGCCACGGTGATGTCCTCCAGCACGGTGCGGGCCTGTTCGGCCACCACGTCGGGGTCGATGGCGTGCTGGTCGAAGATCTCGGCCGAATCGCGCAGCAGGATGCTGGTGGTGACGGGCAGCGCATGCGCGCCCATCGCGGCAAGGGTGGCGACATCACCTGCCAGGCCGCCCGCGCCCGAGGCGTCGGCGGCATTGAAGCTCATCACGCAGGCCGGGGCGGGCGCGTCCTGCAAGGCTTCGGGCTGGGGGGCGCCGGCGGGGGCGTCAGGGATCATGGGCAGGGGTGTCAGTGGTTCCCCGGGGTCGACCGTGCAGGCTTCACACTGACCTCGAGAAAGAATTGAAGAATGTTGCGCATGTGCCTACGAGCCCTTGTCTTTTCAGGAACACGCGTGGCTACAATGATTGCTCCATTGTAGTGAGCCGACCCCGAATCGTGACCGAATCGCGCACCTGGATGTGCCTTATATGCGGCTGGATCTATGACGAAGCGGCCGGCGATCCCGATCACGGTATTCCTCCTGGCACTGCCTGGGCCAATGTCCCGATGAACTGGACATGCCCCGAATGCGGCGCGCGCAAGGAGGATTTCGAGATGGTGCAGATCTGACGGCTGTCGACGAGCCTGCAGTGATCACCACCCCCTGTCACAGTGTGTAGGAGCCGTCGAGGTGGACATTCCATTGCCGGAAGTAGCACCCGCAGGAACCCGGGTGCTCGTGATCGACGACAGCAACACCATCCGGCGCAGCGCGGAGATCTTCCTGCGCCAGGGGGGGCACGAGGTGGTGCTCGCCGAGGACGGCTTCGACGCATTGGCCAAGGTCAACGACCATGACCCGCAGCTGATCTTCTGCGACATCCTCATGCCGCGGCTTGATGGTTACCAAACCTGCGCCATCATCAAGCGCAACCCGCGCTTCGCGCATGTGCCGGTGATCATGCTGTCGTCCAAGGATGGCCTGTTCGACAAGGCACGGGGCCGCATGGTCGGCTCCGAGGACTACCTCACCAAGCCCTTCACCAAGGACCAGTTGCTGCGTGCTGTGCAGCAGTTTGGTCGCGCCGCAGCGGCGCCAACGCTTCATCCACAATCATGATCGCCCGCGGCGCGGTGCTGACGCGGGGGGAGTGCCACGATGCCCGTTCATAAGATCCTGCTCGTCGACGATTCGAAAACCGAGCTGCATTTCCTGTCCGAACTGCTGACCAAGCGAGGCTACAGCGTTCGTACCGCCGAAAGTGGTGAGGAAGCGATGCGCCGGCTGGCGGAGGACAAACCCGACCTGATCCTGATGGACGTGGTGATGCCGGGCCAGAACGGCTTCCAGCTCACCCGCACGATCACCCGTGATCCGCGCTACGCGGGGCTGCCGGTGATCATGTGCACTAGCAAGAACCAGGAAACCGACCGCGTCTGGGGCATGCGCCAGGGCGCCAAGGACTATGTCGTCAAGCCGGTGGTGGCTGATGAGCTGATCGCGAAGATCAAGCAGTTCGACTGAGATCGCGAGCAGCCTCTACCAGCGCCATGGCAAAAAAGGAAGCACTTCGGGAACTCCAGAGCCGGCTCGCCGAGCGCATGCAGGCCGTGCGCACCGAGCAACCGGGGGTGTCATGGCTGGCGGTGGACTGCGGCGGCCAGGGCATGCTGTTTCCGCTGCGCCAGGCCGGCGAGATCTTCGACATCGGCGCGGTGCTGCCGGTGCCGCACACGCAGCCCTGGATGGTGGGAGTGGCCAATCTGCGGGGCGGGCTCTACGCGGTGGTCGATCTGGCCGGCTTCCTGGGCCTGCGCACCCGCCCGCTCGAGGGCCCGGCGCGCGAGCAGGCGCGGCTGGTGGCCATGAACGCTTCGCTGGGCATGAACTGCGCGCTGCTGGTCGACAGGCTCGAGGGCCTTCGCCACGCGGCCGACATGCGTCGCGAGGACGACGAGGCCGGCGCGCGTCCGGCCTTTGCGCCGGCACGGTGGACCGATGCCGGTGGCCGGGTGTGGCAAGAGATCGGTCTCGCCGAGCTGGCGGGGCAGCAGCAATTTCTGGGCATCGCCGGCTGAACCGCCGGTCCGCCGAGCGCCGAACGCCGTTCGGCCGTGCGGCAAGAACGAAGAGGAAACGTCATGGGCTTGCTGGACAAACTCAAGGGCAAGGGGTGGGGCAAAGGCGGTGACGCTGCGGAGCCGGTGGGTGGCTTCGACGAGCTGCAGGCCAGCGCCGAGGGGGAAGAACCTCACCCGGACACCGTCACCGGCGCCCAGGGACATGTCACCTTGGACATGAACGCGCTGCCGACCGTGGGCGATTCGTCAATCATCTCCGAGGCCACGCCCTCCGAGCTGGCGCCCGACTTCGCCGAGTCCCGGCTGCAGACCAGCGAGCTGGCCGCCGGCGGGGCCGGTGCGGCGGCAGTGGCCGCGCTGCCGTTCATCGGCCAGCGCAGCCTGCCTGAACAGCAGCGCATCCTGGTGGGGCTGATCGCCGCGGGTGCCGTCATCCTGATGGCCGCGGTGGGCTTCGCGCTGACAGCCGCCAACCGCAACGCCAGCCAGGTGGGTGCCACCGGCCAGGCACTGATGCAGTCGCAGCGGCTTGCGAAGGCGGTGTCGCAGGCGCTGTTCGGCGGTGCACAGGCCTTCGTCGAAGTGAAGGACTCGGCCACCGTGCTGGCCAAGAACGTGCGCGCGCTGAAGAATGGCGACGCCGACCTGCAGGCCGTGCCGGGTGCGGTGCAGGATGCGGTGACTCCCCTGCTGCCGCTGGTGGACCGTGCCGAGAAGAGCGCCAACCACGTGCTCGCGCAGCAGAAGACGCTGACCTTGCTGGGCGAAGCGCTGCGCACGATCAACCGCCAGTCGTCGGACCTGCTCGAGACGGCGGAGACCATCTCGTCACTGAAGCTGCAGCAGAGCGCCTCGCCGGCGGAGCTGTCCGCGGTGGGCCAGCTCGTGATGCTGACCCAGCGCATCGGCAAGAGCGCGAACGAGTTCTTGACGATGGAGGGCGTGAGCCCCGAGGCCGTGTTCCTGCTGGGCAAGGACCTGAACTCCTTCCGCGAGATCGCCGAGGGCCTGCTCAACGGCAACCCCGAACTGCGCCTGCCGGGCACCAAGGATCCGCAGACCAAGGAGCGGCTGCAACTGCTGATCAAGCAGTACGAGGAAACCCGCACCCAGGCCAGCGCCATTCTGGGCAACCTGCAGGGCCTGGTCACCGCGCGTGAAGCCCAGGTGGCGGTGGTGCAGGACAGCGAGCCGCTGCGCAAGGGCCTGGAGGCGGTGCAGGACAAGCTCACCAAGGATGGCGGCGTCAGCGTGCTGCACGTGCTGGCCATGGTGGTGGCGGTGGCCTTCCTGGCCATTGGTGGCTGGGGCTTCCTGCGCCTGTACGTGCAGGACCAGGCCCAGCGCGCCTTGCTGGCCGAGGCCCAGCGCCAGGAGGCCGAACGCCAGGAGCAGGAAGCCAAGCGCGTGAACGACGCGAACCAGGCGGCCATTCTGCGATTGATGAACGAACTGCAGGCGGTGGCCGAGGGCGACCTGACACAGCAGGCCACCGTGACCGAGGACATCACCGGCGCGATCGCCGACTCGGTGAACTACACGGTGGAAGAGCTGCGCACCCTGGTGTCGCAGGTGCAGGGCACGGTGGGTCGCGTGACCGAAACCACCCAACAGGTGGAAAGCACGTCCACCGAACTGCTGGCCGCGTCGGACGAGCAGCTGCGCGAGATCCGTGAAACCGGTGAATCGGTGCTGCAGATGGCGGCCCGAATCAACGACGTGTCGGCCCAGGCGCAGCAGTCGGCCGAGGTGGCGCGCCGCTCGCTGGAAGCGGCCGAGACCGGCCTCACCGCGGTGCAGAACTCGATCGGCGGCATGAACTCCATCCGCGACCAGATCCAGGAAACCTCCAAGCGCATCAAGCGGCTGGGCGAATCCTCGCAGGAGATCGGTGAAATCACCGAGCTGATTTCGGACATTACCGAGCAGACCAACGTGCTGGCGCTGAACGCCGCCATCCAGGCGGCCTCCGCCGGTGAAGCGGGTCGCGGCTTCTCGGTGGTGGCCGAAGAAGTGCAGCGGCTGGCCGAACGCTCGGCCGACGCCACGCGCCAGATCTCGGCCCTGGTGAAGACGATTCAGACCGACACCCAGGACGCCGTGGCGGCCATGGCGCGGTCGACGCAGGGCGTGGTGGACGGAGCCCGACTCTCCGACGCTGCAGGTTCCGCGCTCGGCGACATCGACCGTGTGACGCGGCAGCTCGCAGAGCTGATCCAGAACATCTCGAACCAGGCGCTGAGCGAAGCCGAATCCGCGAACGTGGTGGCCAGCAACATCCAGCACATCTTCGCGGTGACCGAACAAACCGGCGAAGGCACGCGCTCCACGGCACAGATGGTGCGCGAGCTGTCCCGCTCGGCCGAGGAACTGAAGCAATCGGTGGCACGGTTCAAGATCGGCTGAGCCACCAGCGCCCCTGCAGACCATGGTCACAACGTCCGGACCCGGCATGAATGACGACCTCAGCACCCTGGCCTGGGTGTACGACGAGTTGCGTCGTTCGCTCGACAACGCGCACAAGGCGCTGCACCGCTACCTGAAGGAGGCGGAATCGGCCAGTTCGTCGGACGTCGACGCCATCGACCCGGCGGTGCTGCGGCAGGCGCGCACCCAGATCCACCAGAGCGTGGGTGCACTCGAGCTGGTCGGGCTGGGCGTGGCGGCCAACCCGTTGCGCGCTGCCGAAGCGGCGCTGAACCGGCTGGCTTCGCGGCCGAAGCTCATCAACGCCGCGGCCGTGCGCACGATCGAGCAGGGTTCGTTCGCGCTGCTCGATTTCCTCGGCCGGCGCCTGGCCGGCAAACCGGTGTCGCCGCTGGCGATGTTTCCGCAGTACCGCGCCCTGCAGGAGCTGGCCGGCGCGAGCCGGGTTCACCCGGCCGACCTCTGGGGCCGTGACTGGCAATGGCATGCGCTGCCGGCAGACCCGACCGCCGAAGCGCGGGAGCCGGACCTGGCCACGCTCACGCGGGTCGAGGCAGAGCTGCTGCCCCTGATGCGCGGTTACGCGCCCGCCGCCGCGGGGCGCATGAGTGCGCTGTTCGCGGGCCTGGGTGCGGGTGCGCACGGTGAACTGGCCACCTTGTGGCAGTTGGCAGCGGCCTACTACGAATCATTGTCGGCCGGGCTGCTGCCCACCGACGTGTACGGCAAGCGTGTCGGATCGCGCCTGCTCGCCCAGTTGCGCGCCGGCCAGCAGGCCGAGGCCTCCGTGCGGCTGGCGCAGGACATGCTCTTCTTCTGCGCCCAGGCTGCGGTGTCCGATGCCCGGCCGGCGGGGCCCCGCCTCGCTGCGGTGCGCCGGGCCTATGGCCTGGACATGGACCGCCCGGTGGACTACGAAGTGCCGCGCCTGGGCCTGTTTGACCCGGCCTGGGTGGTGCAGGCCCGCAAGCGTGTATCGGCGGCCAAGGAGTGCTGGTCGGCCGTGGCCGGCGGCGAACTGGTGCGCCTGCCTGGGCTGGCCGAACCGTTTTCGCTGGTGGGCGATTCGCTGCAACGCCTGTTCGCCGGCGGTGAAGCACTGTCACAGGCCTTGCAAGGCGCGGCGTCGCAGTCGGTCGCCACCGGCAGCGAGCCGTCGCCCGAACTGGCCATGGAAGTGGCCACCGCGCTGCTGTACCTGGATGCCTCGCTCGAGGATGGCGACTTCGACCAGCCGGAGATGGCCCCCCGCATCCGGCGCCTGGCCCAGCGCATCGAGGATGTGCGTGCCGGTCGCGAGCCCGGTCCGCTGGACCGCTGGATGGAGGATCTCTACCGTCGCGTGTCCGATCGCCAGACCATGGGCAGCGTGGTGCAGGAGTTGCGCGCCTCGCTGTCCGAGGTCGAGAAGCAGATCGACCAGTACTTCCGCAATCCCACCCAGCGTGAGCTGCTGATCCCGGTGCCGGCGCAGCTTTCCGCGATGCGTGGCGTGCTGTCGGTGCTGGGCATGGACCAGGCCTCGCAAGCCGTGCTGCGCATGCGCGACGACGTGGACGTGCTGGCCAACACCGAGGTCGACCCGGCGCGCGCGGCAGAGCTGGGCACCTTCGATCGCCTGGCGGACAACCTGGGCGCGCTGAGTTTCCTGATCGACATGGTCAGCGTGCAGCCGCAATTGGCCAAGTCGTTGTTCCGCTTCGACCCGGCCACGGGCAATCTCTCGGCCGTGATGGCACGAGCCGAGCGCACGAGCTTCGGTGATCTCGACACCCAGGTCGACGACACGACCATGCTGGTCGAGCAGGCCCAATCGCTGGTGCAGGCCGCATCCCAGCCAGGTGCCGACGCCGAGCAGCTCACGCGCGAGTTCGAGCGTCTGTCGCAGCAGGCCCGAGCGGCCGACCAGCCCGAACTGGCCGAGGCCGCCAGCCGTGCCCACACCACGCTGGCACATGCCGCCGACGAGGAACAGGGCCTCGATCTGGCGCGACGCCAGCTCGACGAGTCGATCAACGAGTACGTCACGTCCCAGCTGGACGTGCTGCCCACGCCGGCCGAGCCTCCGCGCCCCGTGCCGCAGGCTGGCCCGCCCGCAGCCCCCGGCGAGACGGGTCTCGAGGACGACGCCGAGATGCGCGAGATCTTCCTCGAGGAAGCGCGCGAGGTGGTCGGCAACGCGCGTGCAGCGCTGGCCGAACTGCAGGATCGCCACGACGACGTGGGCGCGATGACCACCGTGCGCCGCGCATTCCACACGCTCAAAGGCAGCTCGCGCATGGTGGGCCTGGGCGAGTTCGGCGAGGCGGCCTGGGGCTGCGAACAGCTGTACAACGCGCGCCTGGCCGAGTCGGCCCATGCCGACGCCGACCTGCGTGAGTTCAGTGCCGAGGTGCTGGATCACTTCGAGCTGTGGGTTGCCGCCATCGAAGCCGGTGCAGCGGGTGCGTTCCGGCACGAGCCGATCAGCCGTGCGG
Organism: Burkholderiales bacterium; assembly: GCA_016213205.1. Lineage (GTDB taxonomy): Bacteria > Pseudomonadota > Gammaproteobacteria > Burkholderiales > Burkholderiaceae_C > Pseudaquabacterium. The sequence goes on along the minus strand of JACRAZ010000099.1, from coordinate 147,157 downwards.
CTGACGCACTGCGGCTGGAGAAGCGCCGCATGCCGTTGCACGAGGCCGAACCTGTTGCCGAACCGGTGGCCGAACCGGTGGCCGAGCCGCCCGAGCTTGACACTGCGCAGCCTGCCGTGGCCACCGAACTGCCGGCAGACGCTGGTCTCGAGCCCGGTGATGAACTCGAAGGGCCGGCGCCCGAGGCCGAGGTGCCCTCGCTTGCGGCACAGGTACCGGGCTTGCCCTCGGCCACCGACCTCGACCTCAGCCTGCCACCGCTGGAACCGGAGCGGCAGGCCACCCCCGAGCACACCGAGCCGGCGGAAGCGGGCGCCGACTTCGACCTCACGCTGCCCGAGACGATCGAGCTGTCGCCTGCGGCAGTGCCCGAGCCCATCCCGATGGGCGAGGTGGCGATCGACCTCGATTTCGAGCCGTTGTCGGGCGTGTCAGAACCGGCTGCGGTGCCGGACGAATCGACCACGATCGCCGCCGCACCCGCGGACGCAGTGCACCTGGACCTGCCCGAGTTGCCCGAACTGGACCTGCCGGCACCCGTGGCCGAAGCCACCGAATCGGCGACGGTCACCGAACCTGCGCCGCTGCCTGAGCTGGACGATGCGGTCGTGCTGGGCGGGCTCGAAGCACCGGTTGCCGAACTGACGCCTGCCGCTGCCCCAGTGCTGGAACAGCCACTGCTGGAACTGCCGCCGGCGGAACTGCCGGCGGTGATCGTCGACGAGTCGATCACCGACCTGGAAATCGACCTGGCTGAGCCACTGGACGCGCCAGCCCAGGCTGCATCGGCGGCGCCGGACGCGGTGGAGGTCCTGAGCATCGACCTTGGTGATGAAGCCATCGACCTTGCGACGCTGCCCGAGGCACCGGCGGAGCCGGTGGCCGAGCCCGCTGCAGAACCGCTGGCCGAGGTGCCGGACGCGCTCGTGCCACCGGAGCTTGACCTCTCCGGCATCGGCCATGCCGAGCCTGAGCCTGCCGCACAGGCTGAGGCATCCGAACCCGGTGAGGTGCCGACCCTGGAGCCCCAGGCCGCGGCCGAACTGCCCGGTGAACCCGCGGTCGAGCTACCTGGCGAACCCGCGGTCCTGCCCGACACGGCGCCAGAAGCCGAGTTCGAGTCCGAACAGGTCAAGCTCATCGGTGACCTGCGCATCAGCATCCCGCTGTTCAACATCTACCTGAACGAGGCCGACGAGCTGTCTCGCCGCCTCACGGTCGAACTGGCCGAATGGGCGCATGAACAACACCGCGCCGTGGGGGACACGGCCGTCGCGTTGGCGCATTCGCTGGCCGGCAGTTCCGCCACCGTGGGGTATGCGGAACTGTCGCAACTGGCGCGCTCGCTCGAACATGCGCTGATGCGCTCGAACGGTCGTGGCCATGGCCGTGGTGATGAAGCAGCGGTGTTCAACCAGGCCGCCGAGGAAGTGCGGCGCCTGCTGCACCAGTTTGCCGCTGGATTCCTGCGTGCGCCCGAAGACGAACTGATGCAGCGTGTGCAGGCGCTCGAGCATGCGCCGCAGGAGCCCAGCGCCGAACTGGCGGACGAATCAGCGGCGTCCGATCTGCCCCAAGATGCGATGGACACGACGCTGTCCACCGTGCTGGGCGATTTTGGCCAGCCCGCGCTGATGCCGTTCACGGCCTTGCCCGAGGCCACCGCGCGCCCGGCAGCGGTGCGGCGCGACGCGCTGGACACCGACGAGGACATCGACGCCGTCGATGCCATCGACCATGAGCTGTTCCCCATCTTCGAAGAAGAGGGCGAGGAACTCATCCCGCAATTGCAGGCCCGCCTGCGCGACTGGGTGCGCCGCCCCGGCGAGCCAGCGGCCGCGTCGGCATGCATGCGCACGCTGCACACGCTCAAGGGTGGTGCTCGCCTGGCGGGTGCCATGCACCTGGGCGAAATGGCCCACCGCCTGGAAACGGCCATCGAGCACCTGCTGGCCGGCCACCCCCAGGCCGACGAGATCGAACCCCTGGTGGCGCGAGCCGATGCCATCGAGGCGCGCTTCGAAGCGCTGCGGCGCGGCGGTGGCATCGTGCCGCCGGCGTCCATCCACGGCGAGCTGGACGAGGCACCGGTCGAACACCCGGTGGCGCCGCTGTCCGGGGCCGTGGTCGAGGCGGTGATCGAATCGACACCGGAATCCGACACCGCGCCGGCGCCGCTGATGCCGGAACCGGCAGTGGCCACACCGCAGGTGCAGCCCGCGACGCCAGTGACGGCGACTGCCGCGTCCGGCCAGCGCGCGATCGACTGGGCACGTTTCGAGCACGGCCCCGCCGTTGCCGGCGACACCGAGCTGCGCCGCAACGCGGCGCAGACGGCCGCCGTGCGGGTGCGCGCGCCGCTGCTGGACCGCCTGGTGAACCACGCGGGTGAGGTCAGCATCACGCGCGCCCGCATCGAATCGGACGTTGCGCAGATCAAGGGCTCGCTGGGTGACCTGACGGACAACCTGGAGCGTCTGCGCGCGCAGTTGCGCGACATCGAGCTCCAAGCCGAAACCCAGATCGGCACCCGCATGGAAGCCGCGCGTGCGGCCGCTCAGCAGTTCGACCCGCTGGAGATGGACCGCTTCACGCGGTTCCAGGAACTCACGCGGATGATGGCCGAATCGGTCAATGACGTGGCCACCGTGCAGCGCGGCCTGCAGCGCACGCTGCAGTCGGCCGAGGACGAGCTGGCCACGCAGGCCCGCCTGACGCGCGACCTGCAGGACGACCTGCTGCGCACGCGCATGGTGGAGTTCGAAGGCCTCTCGGAGCGTCTGTACCGCGTGGTACGCCAGGCGGCCAAGGAAACCGGCAAGCAGGTGCGGCTGGACATCATCGGCGGTTCGATCGAAATCGACCGGGGTGTGCTCGACCGCATGACCGGTTCGTTCGAGCACCTGTTGCGCAACAGCGTGGTGCACGGCATCGAGGCACCGGAACAGCGGCAGGCCGCGGGCAAGGAAACGGTCGGCGCGATCACGATCTCGGTCACCCAGGAAGGCAACGAGGTCGGTGTCGATTTCCGCGACGACGGCGGCGGCCTCAACCTGCGGCGCATCCATGACAAGGCCGTGGCCACCGGCCTGGTGCCGGCCGAGGCGCAGCCCAGCGATGCCGAACTCGCCAGCCTGATCTTCCACCCGGGTTTCTCCACCGCCGAGCAGGTGACCGGCCTGGCCGGGCGTGGCGTGGGCATGGACGTGGTGCGCTCCGACGTGAACGCCATGGGTGGCCGCATCGAGACCGCCACCGCCGCTGGCCAGGGCACCAGCTTCAAGCTTGTGCTGCCCCTGACCACGGCTGTCACCCAGGTGGTGATGCTGCGATGCGCCGACCTGCAGGTGGCGGTGCCGTCCACGCTGGTGGAGATCGTGCGCCGTGCGCCGCAGGCCGAGCTGAAGCAGTCCTACCAGACCGGCCAGTATGGCTTTGGAGGGCAGGACCTGCCCTTCTTCTGGCTCGGTGCGCTGCTGCAGGGCACCGCATTCGGCGTGGTCAGCGGACGTACCGCACCGGTGGTGGTGATCCGCAGTGCGGCGCAGCGCCTGGTGCTGCACGTCGACGAAGTGGTGGGCAACCAGGAAGTGGTGGTCAAGAACCTCGGGCCGCAGTTGTCGCGCCTGCCGGGCCTGACCGGCATGACCTTGCTGCCCTCCGGCGTGCCGTCGCTGATCTACAACCCGGTCGCGTTGGCCACGCTGTACGGCGCGTCGGCTCGGGCCGCCACGCTCGCCGCCTTGGATGCGGCGCGCCGCGAGGCCGAGCGTGTTGTCGAGGAGCAACAGGCGCCCAAGGTGCCCTTGGTGCTGGTGGTCGACGATTCGCTGACCGTGCGTCGTGTCACGCAGCGCCTGCTGGTTCGGGAAGGCTACCGTGTCGTCGTGGCGAAGGACGGGCTGGAAGGCCTCGAACGCCTGGCCGACGAACTGCCTTCGGTGGTGCTGACCGACATCGAAATGCCCCGCATGGACGGCTTCGACCTGGTACGCAACATGCGCGTCGATCCGCGCCTGGCCAAGCTGCCGGTGATCATGATCACGTCGCGAATCGCGCAAAAGCACCGCGACTATGCTTTGGAACTCGGTGTGAACCATTACCTCGGCAAGCCGTTTGCCGAAGATGAGCTGGTGGCCCTGGTGGCAAACTACGCGGGCCGCGTTGCGCCGGCCTAGCCGGGCTCCATGTGGGTGACGCGCGCCGAACTTCATGTCCAAGGTAGTTGACCATCTCGCAGAGCTGACAGGTTTTCGTGACCGTGACGTGCTGGACACCACGCTGGCCGGTGCGCTGCGTGACCTGTTGCAGCCCCTGCGGGTGGCGATTCATCGTTGTGTCGGTGAAGACAACGACCGCCGCTGGCTGACCCGCGCACGGCTCGAAGCCACCGAGGCTGCCGCGACGGCAGACCCGCTGTGGGTGGAGTTCGACTCCCTGCCCGCGATGGACGACTTCCCGGCCCGTGTCTCGGCGATCGAGACGCACGAGATGGTCACCGTTGTCGGCGTGCCCCACACCGCGGTGTTCCCGCTGTTCACCGATCGTGACGTGGCCGGCGTGGTCGAGATCGAGACCGACGGCCCGCTCGACGCCGAACAGCAGCGCCTGGTGGCCAGCATCCTGCGGATCTACCGCAACTTCCAGAGCCTGCTCGACTACAGCGAACGCGACACGCTCACCGGTCTGCTCAACCGCAAGACCTTCGACGAGGCTTTCTACAAGCTTTCCAGCCAGACCCAGGAGGGTGCGCTGATCGGGGGCAGCGGCGAGCGCCGGGCCAAGTCCCCGCCGCAGTCGCACTACATCGGCGTGCTCGACATCGACCACTTCAAGTCGGTGAACGACACCTACGGTCACCTGATCGGCGATGAAGTGCTGCTGCTGTTGTCGCGCCTGATGCGTTCGTGCTTTCGTTACCACGACCGGCTCTACCGTTTTGGCGGCGAGGAGTTCGTGGTGCTGATGCGCTGCAACACCGACACCGACGCCGCGCGCGCATTCGAGCGCCTGCGCACCAGCGTCGCGGCCTATGCGTTCCCGCAGGTCGGTCGCATCACGGTGTCGGTGGGCTTCACAGAACTCAAGGGCGGGGACACGCCCAGCTCGGCTTTCGAGCGCGCCGACAAGGCGGTCTACTGGGCCAAGACCCATGGCCGCAACCAGGTGTGCAGCCACTCGGAACTGGTGCAGCGCGGGGAACTGGAAGACGATTCCAAGGTCGGAGACGTCGAGCTCTTCTGATGCGGCCCGGATGGCCGACCCCGCCATGAACCCCTGTCGACCGCGCAGCGCCTCGGTGCTGCTGGCGCTGTTGTTGTTGCTGCCGGCCTGGTGCCATGCTTCTGGCGAAGTGCTGGCCATCGAGCCACCGACCGCTGCGTCGGCGGATCCGCCGCTGGTCGAGCCCGGTGGCGTCGTGCACAGCCACGACCTCGACTGGTTCGATCCCACGCGTCAGCGCGCCGTGCCGGTGCGGCTGTACCTGCCCGCCGGGGCGCGGCAAGGCCACCCGGTGCCGCTGGTGGTGTTCTCGCACGGCATCGGCGGCTCGCGGCGTGGCTACAGCTACCTCGGCCAGTTCTGGGCCTCGCACGGATTTGCCTCACTGCACCTGCAGCATGTGGGCAGCGATCGGGCCGTGTGGACCGGCAACCCGCTGGCCGTGGTGGGCCGCCTGCAGGCAGCGGCCCAGGAAGGCGAAGCCAGCGCCCGGGCCATGGATCTGCGCTTCGCGCTCGACCAACTGCTGTCGGGTGAACTGGCCCCGCTCATCGATGCCCGGCGCATCGTGGCAGCGGGCCATTCGTACGGCGCGAACACCACGCTGCTGGTGGCCGGTGCACGGGTGGAACGTGCTGGCCAGGTGCTGGCGCTGCGCGATGCGCGCATCAAGGCCGCGATCGTGATCTCGGCACCGCCGTTCTATGGCGAGCGCGCGATCGACCGGGTGCTGGGGGGCATCGACCTGCCCACGCTGCACATCACCACCACCGAAGACGTGATCCGCGTGCCCGGTTACTTCTCGCCCGCCAGCGACCGGGTTGCGGTGTTCGACGCCACCGGAGGCCGCGACAAGACGCTGGTGGTCTTCGAGGGGGGGTCGCACAGCATCTTCACCGACCGAGCCGGCACCGGCGGCATGGCCCTGAATCCACAGGTCAAACGGGCGACGCAGGCACTGTCGCTGGCGTTCCTGCGCCGTGTGTTCGAGGGTGACGCCAGTGCATGGCGGCAATGGCCGATGCGCTACGGTGGCCTGCTGACACGCTACACCCCTGCGGGCGAATGATCAGCCGGCGGGCCGCCGCGCCACCGCATAGCGCTTGAGCGTGTGCTCGCGTGCCTGGTCATGCTGCACCACAGGCAACGGGTAGTGCACCCCGAGTTCCAGGCCTGCGGCCACCCGGTCCACCGGGCTCGCGAGCCAGGGCGCATGGATCAGCGTGTCCGGCAGCTGCGCCAATTGCGGCAGGTAGCGCCGGATGAAGCGGCCTTGGGCATCGAACTTCTGGCTCTGGCTCACCGGGTTGAAGATGCGGAAGTACGGCTGTGCATCGCAACCGGTGGAGGCGGCCCACTGCCAACCGCCGTTGTTGGCGGCCAGGTCGAAGTCGTTCAGGTGCTGCGCGAAATACGCCTCACCGCGACGCCAGTCGATGCCGAGGTCCTTGACCAGGAAGCTGGCCACCACCATGCGCAGCCGGTTGTGCATGTAGCCGGTCTGGTTCAGCTGCAGCATGGCGGCGTCCACCAGCGGGTAGCCGGTGCGTCCTTCGCACCAGGCGTCGAACAGCAGGTCGGCGTGCTTGCCGTGGTCCCAGTGGATCGCGTCGTATTCGGGCCGGAACGCGTGGCCCACCACCCGCGGGTGGTGATGCAGCACCTGGTGGTAGAAATCGCGCCACACCAGCTCGGAAAGCCAGACCTCGGCACCGCGCGAGCCCGCTTGCATGCGCTGCCAGGCCTCGCGTGCCAGGCGGCGAATCGACACCGTGCCAAAACGCAGGTGGGTAGACAGGTAGCTCGGGCCCTTCACCGCCGGAAAGTCGCGCGCCTCGTGGTAACGGTCGATCCGGTCGAGAAAGTCGTCCAGCAGTTCGTGGGCACCACTGGAGCCGGTGGGCAGCTTCAGCCGGTGCAGGTTGGTGGGCAGGAAGCCGATGTCGGTCAGCGAGGGCACGGGCAGCGGCGTGGCCAGCGGCGCCAGCGCGCTGGCATGCCGGGCCACCGGGTAGGCATGCAGGAAGTAGGGCGTCAGCTTCTTCAGCCAGGCGTTCTTGTACGGCGTGAACACGCTGTAGGGGCTGCCGGTGGCTGTCATCAGCTCGTCGCGCTCGAAGATGACGTGGTCCTTCGAGGTGTGCAGCGCGATGCCCTGTGCTGCCAGCGCGCCCCGCACCCGGGCGTCACGTGCCAGCGACGCGGGCTCGTCGTCGTGGTTGGCGTAGACCGCCTGCACACCCAGCTCGGCGGCCAGGCGGGGCAGCGACTCGGTGGCCTGGCCGTGGCGCACGATCAGCCCGGCGCCCTCGATGCCATGCGAGCGCGCCAGCGCACGCAGCTGCAGGTCCAGCTCGACCAGGCTGTCGCGGATGAACTCCACCCGCCGATCCGCGCGGGGCAAGGGGTCCAGGATCTCGCGGTCGAACACGAAGGCGCAGTGCACCTGCCGGGCCGCTTTCAGCGCGTGGTACAGCGCGGCATGGTCTTCGGCGCGCAGGTCGCGGCGGAACCAGACCAGCGCGTGGGCAAGCGATTTCTCCACGGTCGGAGTGTCGCGCATCATTAGAATCCCGCCATGCCGTCGGACCGGATCAACCTGACCAATCAGTTCCTGATCGCCATGCCCGGCATGGCCGACGATACCTTTGCCGGCTCGGTCGTGTACCTGTGCGAGCACACCGAGAAGGGCGCGCTTGGCCTGGTGATCAACAAGCCGATCGACATCAAGCTGAAGAACCTGTTCGAGAAGGTCGACCTGAGCCTCGGCTCGCCCGAACTCGGCGAGCAGCCCGTGTTCTTCGGCGGCCCGGTGCAAACCGAACGCGGTTTCGTGCTGCACGAGAAGATCGGCAGCCACGCCAGCCCGTACAACTCCACGCTGCAGATCCCCGGCGGCCTGGAAATGACCACCAGCAAGGACGTGCTGGAAGCGCTGGCCCAGGGCGCAGGGCCGAAGAAGCTGCTCGTCACGCTGGGCTACAGCGGCTGGGCCGCCGGCCAGCTGGAAGACGAGATCGGCCGCAACGGTTGGCTCAACGTGGACGCCAAGCGCGAGATCATCTTCGACACGCCGGTCGAGCAGCGCTACGACCGCGCGCTCTCGTTGCTGGGCATCGACCCGCGCATGCTCAGCCAGGAGGCCGGGCACGCATGAAGGGGCCGACCGGCCGCACCCTGTCGTTCCTGGCGTTTGATTTTGGCGAGAAGCGTGTGGGCGTGGCCACTGGCAACACCCTGCTGTGCCAGGCCAGCCCCTTGACCACCATCGCGGCCCTCGGGGATGCACGCTTCGAACGCATTGCGGCCCTGCTGGCCGAATGGCAACCCGATGCGCTGGTGGTGGGCGTGCCCTACCACCCCGACGGCGCCCCGCACGACAATACCCGGCGCGCGCAGCGCTTCGCCCGCCAACTGCACGGCCGCTTCCGGCTGCCGGTGCACGAGGTGGACGAGCGCTACACCACCACCGAGGCGCGGCAGCTCGGCGCCAGCGACGTCGACGCGGCCTCGGCGGCCTTGATCCTCGAGCAGTACTTCCAGGGCATCACCCCATGACCACACTCACCCTCGACGCCGAGGCGCTGTACACCGAGCTGCGCTCGGGCGTGCTCGGCCTGTGGCGGCCCGACATGGCCTTGCTCGGCATCTGGTCCGGCGGCGCCTGGCTGGCCGAGCGGCTGCAGATCGACCTGCGCCTGCCCGGCAAGCCCGGCGTCATCACCAGCGCACTGCACCGCGACGACTTCGGTGAACGCGGCATGGCCAGCGGCACCGGCAGCACCAAGATCCCGTTCGCGGTGGACGGTGCCCACATCCTGCTGATCGACGACGTGCTGTTCACCGGCCGCACGATCCGCGCGGTGCTCAACGAGCTGTTCGACTTCGGCCGCCCGGCCAGCGTGACGCTGGCGGTGCTGGTCGACCGGGGCGGGCGTGAGCTGCCGATCCAGCCCGCCTTCGCGGCCGCCAAGGTGGCGCTGCCGGCCACGCAGCGCCTGTCGCTGGCGCGTGCGGATGACGGCCGCTTCACCTTCAGCGTGAAGGAGGGGGCGTGATGCTGCACAAGCGCAACCCGCAGCTCAACGCCAATGGCGAGCTGATCCACCTGCTGTCGATCGAGGGCCTGCCGCGCGACGTGGTCACGCAGATCCTCGATACCGCGGGCACCTTCCTCTCGGTGAACGAGCGCGAGGTCAAGAAGGTGCCGCTGCTGCGTGGCAAGAGCGTGTTCAACCTGTTCTTCGAGAACTCCACGCGCACCCGCACCACCTTCGAGATCGCGGCCAAGCGCCTGTCGGCCGACGTGCTGAACCTGGACATCGCGCGCTCGTCCACCGCCAAGGGCGAAAGCCTGCTCGACACCATCGCCAACCTGTCGGCGATGCACGCGGACATGTTCGTCGTGCGCCACAGCGAGAGCGGCGCACCCTACCTGATCGCCCAGCACTGCGCGCCGCATGTGCACGTGGTCAATGCCGGCGACGGCCGCCACGCGCACCCGACCCAGGGCCTGCTGGACATGTACACCATCCGCCACTTCAAGCGCGACTTCACGCAGCTGTCGGTGGCCATCGTGGGCGACATCGTGCACTCGCGCGTCGCGCGCTCGGACATCCATGCGCTCACCACGCTGGGCGTGCCCGACATCCGCGCCGTCGGCCCCAAGACCCTGGTGCCGGGCGACCTGGCCTCGATGGGTGTGCGGGTGTGCCACGACATGGCCGAGGGCATCCGCGGGGCCGACGTGATCATCATGCTGCGCCTCCAGAACGAGCGCATGAGCGGCGCGATGCTGCCCTCGGCTGGCGAGTTCTTCAAGAACTACGGTCTCACCGACGACAAGCTCGCGCTGGCCAAGCCCGACGCCATCGTGATGCACCCGGGCCCGATCAACCGCGGCGTGGAGATCGATTCCACCGTGGCCGATGGCACCCACAGCGTGATCCTGCCGCAGGTCACCTTCGGCATCGCGGTGCGCATGGCGGTGATGTCGATCATCGCGGGGAATGAGGCATGAAAATTCTGGTTCGCAATGGACGCGTCATCGACCCCGCTTCGGGCCGCGATGAAATCACCGATGTGGCCATCGCCGCGGGCCGCATTGTTGCCATCGGCAAGGCCAACCCCGACTTCCATGCCAACCGCAGCATCGACGCCACCGGCTGCGTCGTGGCGCCCGGCCTGGTGGACCTGGCGGCGCGCCTGCGTGAGCCGGGGCACGAGCACGAAGGCATGCTCGAGAGCGAGCTCAACGCGGCCGCGGCCGGCGGCGTGACCAGCCTGGTCTGCCCACCCGACACCGACCCCACGCTGGACGAACCGGGCCTGGTGGAGATGCTGAAGTTCCGCGCCCGCAAGCTCAGCCTGTGCCGGCTGTTCCCGCTGGGCGCGCTCACGCGCGGCCTGGCCGGCGAGGTGCTCACCGAGATGGCCGAGCTCACCGAGGCTGGTTGCGTGGGCTTCTCGCAGGCCGAGGTGGCGGTGCGCGACACGCTGGTGCTGATGCGCGCGCTGCAGTACGCCGCCACCTTCGGCTACACCGTGTGGCTGCGGCCGCAGGACGGCTGGCTGGGGCAGGGCGTCGCGGCCAGTGGGGCCGTGGCCACGCGGCTGGGCCTCTCGGGCGTGCCGGTGGCGGCCGAGACCATCGCGCTGCAGCAGATCCTCGAGCTCGTGCGCACCACCGGCGCCCGGGTGCACCTGTGCCGGCTGTCCAGCGCCGCCGGGGTGGGGCTGGTGCGCCGCGCCAAGGCCGAGGGCCTGCCGGTGAGTGCCGATGTCAGCATCAATTCGCTGCACCTGACGGATGTGGACATCGGCTACTTCAACGCCGCGATGCGCGTCACGCCCCCGCTGCGCCAGGGCCCTGACCGCGAGGCACTGCGCACCGCGCTGGCCGATGGCACGCTGGATGCATTGGTGTCCGACCACACCCCGGTGGATGCCGATGCGAAGAACCTGCCTTTTGGCGAGGCCGAGCCCGGCGCCACCGGGCTGGAGTTGCTGCTGAGCCTGGCACTGAAGTGGGGCCAGGATTCGGGCCTCGCGCTGCCGGCCACCTTGGCACGCGTGACCAGCGAGCCAGTGCGCGTGCTGGGCGATGCGCTCGGTTCGCTGGCGTCCAGCGCCGGCCGGCTGGTCGAGGGCGGCGTGGCCGATGTCTGCGTGTTCGACCCCGAGGCCACCTGGCGCGTGGTGCCGGGCGCGCTGCGCAGCCAGGGGCGCCACACGCCCTTCGCGTTCGACGCCACCGGGATGGCGTTGCCCGGCCGCGTGAAGGTCACGCTGGTGGCCGGCACGCTGGCCTACGAGCGCGCACCGACCCTGCCCCCCGAGGGGGCGCACTGATTGGCCCCGCAGACGACGAGCCTGCGAGCCCTCTGGCGCCTGGTGCGCATGGTGCTGCACCTGCTGCATGGCTTGGCCATCGTGGGGGTGGGCTGGTCGCGGCGCAGTGCCGCAGCGCGCCACGCCCGCGTGGCCTGGTGGGCCGGCAAGCTGCTGCGCCTGCTGGGTGTGCAACTGCAGCTCGAGGGCCGTTTCCGTCCCGGCGCTTCGCTGCTGCTGGCCAACCACGTCTCGTGGCTGGACATCGTGGCGATCCATGCCGTGCACCCGCAGGCGCGCTTCGTCTCCAAGGCCGAAGTGCGCCACTGGCCGGTGGTGGGCACGCTCACCACGGCCGCCGGCACGCTCTACATCGAGCGTGAGCGCCGGCGCGACGCGATGCGCGTGGTGCACCAGGCGGCCGAAGCGCTGCAAGCCGGCGACACCGTGGCGGTGTTTCCCGAAGGCACCACCGGCGATGGCCGCAGCGTTCTGCCCTTCCATGCCAACCTGCTGCAGGCGGCCATCGTCTCGGGCACGCCGGTGCAGCCCGTGGTGCTGCGTTTCGCAGAGCCCGGCCACCCGATCAGCCCGGCCGCGGCCTGGGTCGGCGAGACCACGCTGCTGCAGAGCCTGTGGGCTATCGCCCGGTCACGGGCCCTCACGGTGCACGTGCGGGTGCTGCCGCCGCAGGCCAGCGAGCATGCCGACCGGCGCGCGCTGGCCGCGGCGGTGCGTGAGGCGATCGCCGCCGAGCTGGCGTGCCACCAGCGCGCGTAAAGTCCATGCCGATGGATGAGCCCCAGACCCTTCGCATCCGCCAGGTCCGCATCGACACCTGGCGCGAGAACGTGGCCTACCTGCACCGCAACTGCCCGGTGGTGCGCGCGGCCGGCTTCCAGGCCCTGGCCAAGGTGGCGGTGCGGGCCAACGGCATGACGATCAGCGCGGTGCTGAACGTCGTCGACGACGACCACATCGTGCAGGCGTGCGAGCTCGGCCTGTCCGAAGACGCCTTCGCGCGCCTGAACGTGGGCGAAGGCCACGAAGCCACCGTCGCGCATGCCGAGGCGCCGGTGTCGATCGGCGCGCTGCACCGCAAGATCGCCGGCGAACGCCTGGATCGCGACGATTGGCACGCGATCATCCGCGACGTCGCGGCCGCGCGCTACTCGAAGATCGAGCTCGCCGCCTTTGTCGTCGCCACCCACCAGACCGAGCTCGACCGCGACGAGGTGGTGCACCTCACCGACGCGATGATCGCCGCTGGCCGCCGCCTCGACTGGGGCACCCAGGTGCGGGGCGGCCCGGTGGTGGACAAGCACTGCATCGGCGGCATCCCGGGCAACCGCACCTCGATGCTGGTGGTGCCCATCGTCACCGCGCACGGCATGCTGTGCCCGAAGACCTCGTCGCGCGCGATCACCTCGCCCGCGGGCACGGCCGACACGATGGAAGTGCTGGCGCAGGTGGAGCTGCCCTTCGAGCGCCTGACCCAGATCGTACGCGAGACCAACGGCTGCATCGCCTGGGGCGGCACTGCCGAGCTCTCGCCGGCCGACGACATCCTGATCTCGGTGGAGCGCCCGCTGGCGCTCGATTCACCGGGCCAGATGGTGGCCTCGATCCTGTCGAAGAAGATCGCCGCCGGCTCCACCCACCTGGTGCTGGACATCCCGGTGGGCCCCAGCGCCAAGGTGCGCAGCATGCCGGCCGCGCAGCGGCTGAAGAAGCTGTTCGAGTACGTGGCGCTGCGCCTGAACCTGCAGCTCGACGTGGTGATCAGCGACGGCCGCCAGCCCATCGGCCGCGGCATCGGGCCGGTGCTCGAAGCGCGCGACGTGATGCGCGTGCTGCAGAACGACCCCGACGCGCCGCACGACCTGCGCCAGAAGGCGCTGATGCTGGCCGGCCGCATGATCGAGTTCGACCCCGATGTGCGCGGCGGCGATGGCTGGCGCATCGCACGCGACATCCTGGAGTCCGGGCGCGCCCTGGCGCAGATGCAGGCCATCATCGCGGCGCAGGGCGAACGCCAGGCGCCGGTGCTGCCCGGCGCCCTGACCCAGGAGGTGCCCGCCACGCGGTCCGGCACGGTGCACACCATCGACAACCTGCGCCTCGCACGCATCGCCCGCCTGGCTGGCGCGCCGCAGGTGCCCGGCGCCGGGGTGGACCTGCTGGCCAAGTGCGGTGACGTCGTGAAGACCGGTCAGCCCCTGTACCGCGTGCATGCCGCGTTCGCGGCCGACCTGCGGTTCGCCACCGGCCTGGCCGAGCAGGATGATGGTTATCGGATCGACGAGCGGGCGGACATCGGCCGCGGCTTCGAGGACAGCGCACCATGACACCGCAGCTGCTGCTGGCTTTCGACGACGAGTGGCCGCTGGCCGAAGCGCTGGCAACCGCGTTGGCCGTGCCCTTGAAGCCCATCACGCGGCATCGGTTCCCCGACGGCGAGCTGAAGCTCACGCTGCCACCGGCGCTGCCCGAGCGGGTGGCCTTGCTGCGTGGCCTGCACCAGCCCAACGACAAGCTGGTCGAGCTGCTGATCAGCGCGCCGGCCGCGCGCGAACTGGGCGCGCGCGAACTGCTGCTGGTGTGCCCCTACCTGGCCTACATGCGGCAGGACATTGCGTTTTCGCCCGGCGAGGCGGTGAGCCAGCGTCACATCGCCGGGCTGCTGGCGCGGGTGGTGGATGCGCTGGTCACGATCGACCCGCACCTGCACCGGATCGCGTCGCTGGACGAGGTGATGCCCGGCTGCCGTGCGCGCGCGCTCACCGCCGCCGGCGCATTGGGCGGGTGGGTGTCGCAGCGCGTGCCCGATGCCTTGCTGCTGGGCCCGGACGAAGAGGCGCTGCAATGGGTGGCAGAAGCCGGGCGGGCCCATGGGCTGGACCATGCCGTGTGCCACAAGCAGCGGCAGGGCGACCGCCAGGTCACGATCGCGTTGCCGGCGGTGCCGATTGCCGGTCGGCGCGTGGTGCTGATGGACGACGTGGCCAGCACCGGGCGCACCCTGGTCGAGGCCGCCACCGCCTGCCTGCAGGCCGGCGCCGCGAGCGTGGACGTGGCCGTCACGCACGCGCTGTTCGTCGGTGATGCACTGGCTCACCTGCGGGGCTGTGGCGTGCGCGAGGTCTGGAGCACCGACGCCGTGCCGCATGCAACGGCCGTGGTGCCGGTGGCACCGTTGCTCGCAGACGCCATCGCCAGCTTGTAGGCGCCCGTCCGGGGTGGCACCACTGGTCGCGCGGGGCCGACTGCCCTACAGTCGCGCCGATGGCGCCCGCTAACCCGGCGGTGAGAGGGTTCTCAGCGTGTCGACGCAACAACTACTGCGGTTGGTCTCCAAGGAGCTCAAGGTGGGTACGGCGCTGCCATTCGCCGTGCGCGACGAACACGGCAAGCTGCTGCTGGCGCGCGGGCAGGTGATCTACAGCCCCCACCAGCTCGAGGTGCTGCTCACCCGCGGCCTCTACGCCGACCAGGAAGAGGTCAAGGCCTGGCGCGAGGGCCGGCCCCCGCCGGTCGACACCTCGCAGAATCGACTCACGCTGTTCGACCTGTGGGACCAGGCGCTGCACCGGCTCGAGAAGCTGCACAAGAGCATCGGCGAGCCGGGCTTCCCGCAGCGGTGCGACGAGTTCGTGTCGCAGTGCATCGACCTGGTCCAGCGCGACATCGATGTGGCCATCTTCCTCGCCGTCCGGCAGGACAAGAAGCGGCTGCCGCTGTACGGCTTCACCCACTCGCTGCACACGGCCCTGGTGTGCCAGCTGATGTCGCACCGGGTGGGCTGGACGCCCGATGTCACGCTAGTGCTGGTCAAGGCGGCGCTCACGATGAACCTGCCGATCACCGAGGTGCAGGGCCGCATCGCGGCGATCGGCCGTGTCACCGAGGGCCAGCGCGAGCAACTGCGCACCCACCCCACGCGCGCCGTCGAACTGCTGCGGGCGGCGGGCGTGACGGACGCCGCCTGGCTGCAGGCCATCGAGCAGCACCACGAGCGTGTGGGTGGCGGCGGTTATCCCACCGGCACGACCGAGGTGTCCGAACTGGCGGCGGCGCTGCGCATGGCCGATGTGTTCATGGCCCGCATCACGGCCCGGGCCGACCGGCCCGCCATGTCGGCGCAGGATGCGGCACGCCAGATGTTCGCCGAGACGCGGGGCCACCCCGCCGCTGCAGCCATCATCAAGGAGTTCGGCATCTACCCGCCGGGCAAGGTGGTGCAGCTCGCCTCGGGCGAGATGGCCGTCGTGGTGCGGCGGGGCAGCACGGCGCATGCGCCGGTGGTGGCCACCTTCACCGACAAGGCCGGCATGCCGGTGGTGAGCATCCAGCGGCGCGACACCTCGCTGCCGGCCTACGCCATCAAGGGCCTGCGAACCGACGCCTCGCAGGCCGAGCTGCTGCCGCCCGAGCGGCTGTTCGCGGCCGTGGGGTGAGATGGGTCGTGCCCGGTCCCGCTGACAGGATCAGGCCTTGCCCTGGCTGGCCACCGCGGCGGCGGCAAGGGCGGCGGCTTCCGGGTCGCCCAGGTAATCGCGCTTGATCGGCTTCAGGTCGGCGTCGAGCTCGTAGACCAGCGGAATGCCGTTCGGGATGTTCAGGCCCACGATGTCCTGGTCGCTGATGCCGTCCAGGTACTTCACCAGGGCGCGGATCGAGTTGCCGTGCGCAGCGATCAGGATGCGCCGGCCGTCGCGGATGGCGGGCGCGAGCACCTCGTTCCAGCATGGCAGCACGCGGGCCACGGTGTCCTTCAGGCATTCGGTCAGCGGCACCTGCTCCGGTGCGAGCTTCGCGTAACGCAGGTCCTGGCGCTGGCCGCGCGGGTCGGTGGGCGCCAGCGGCGGCGGCGGCGTGTCGTAGCTGCGGCGCCAGATCAGCACCTGCTCGTCACCGTACTGGCGGGCCATGTCGCCCTTGTTCAGGCCCTGCAGCGCGCCATAGTGGCGTTCGTTCAGGCGCCAGTCGTTGACCACCGGCAGCCAGGTGCGGTCCATCTGGTCCAGCGCATGCCACAGCGTCCAGATCGCGCGCTTGAGCACCGAGGTGTAGGCCACGTCGAACTCGAAGCCGGCGGCCTTCAGCAGGCGGCCGGCCTCCTGGGCCTGCGCCACGCCGGTGGGCGTGAGCCCCACGTCGGTCCAGCCGGTGAAGCGGTTCTCGAGGTTCCAGGTCGATTCGCCGTGGCGAACCAGCACGAGCTTGTACATGGGCAGCAGCGCAGGGGCGGAAAAACGCGAATTCTATAATCCGGCCCCTTTTAGACACCCGACACAAGGCCCCCGTGAAGTTCATCATCGACAACTGGATGCTCATCCTGCTGGCTGCCGCGTCGGGCGGCATGCTGCTGTGGCAGACGCTGCAGAAGACCCAGGGCGGCGCCATTGGCTGTGCCGAGGCCGTGCGCCTGCTCAACCGCGAGAAGGCCGTGCTGGTGGATGTCTGCGAGCCGGCCGAGTTCGCCGCTGGCCATGCCGGTGGGGCGCGCAACATCCCGCTGGGTTCGCTCGCGGGCTCGAAGGATCTGCCGTCGAACAAGGCGCTGCCGGTGGTGGTGATGTGCGCCAGCGGGGCCCGGGCCTCGCGCGCGGCCGGCGCGTTGCGCAAGGCCGGCTACGAGCGGGCCGTCGCGGTGGCCGGTGGTCTGGCCGCATGGCGCGAGGCCGGCCTGCCGGTCGAGAAGTCAGCCTGAGCCGGCGTGGGCCCTGGCCGGCCCGTGCGTGACAGCGGTCATGCCGTTCGTGCTGCAAGGCCATTGCGTCGCCTTCACAATTCGGCCTGTCGTTGGATCTCGTCGTAGCCGCCATGAATGCCGTCCGCATGTACACCACCCAGGTCTGTCCCTACTGCATCCGGGCCAAGGCGCTGCTCAAGCAGCGCGGTGTCGAGCGGATCGACGAAGTGCGGGTCGACCTGAACCCGATCGAGCGTGACCGCATGATCGAGCTCACCGGGCGCCGGACGGTGCCGCAGATCTTCATCGGCGACACCCATGTCGGCGGATGCGACGACCTGATGCTGCTCGACCGCAGCGGTGGCCTCGACCCCCTGCTTCGAGGTGCCTGAAGCGCCCGGAGCGCGCGCCTTCGGCGAGCGATAATCCGCGCCGCAGCCAGCCCGCCAACCTGACGGTTGCGGGCTTTTTCATTCCCTCCCGAGATTCCCTCCGCCATGGCCGACCAAGACGCAACCCCGGTGTTCCAGATCCAGCGCATGTACCTGAAGGACCTGTCGCTGGAGCAGCCGAACTCGCCGCAGATCCTGCTCGAGCAGCAGCCGCCGCAGGTCGACATCAACCTGGCGATGGCCGCCGGTGGCATTGCCGACGGCATCTTCGAGGTCACGGTCACCGCCACCGTCACCACCAAGGTTCAGGACCGCACGCTGTTCCTGATCGAGGCCAAGCAGGCCGGCATCTTCGAGATCCGCAACGTGCCCGAAGACCAGTTGCAGGGCATCCTGAGCATCGTCTGCCCGCAGATGGTCTACCCGTACCTGCGGGCCATCGTGTCGGACCTCTGCACACGCGCCGGCTTCCCGCCGATCCTGCTGACCGAGGTGAACTTCCAGGCCATGTTCGAGGCCCAGCAGGCGCAGGCCCAGAACGGCAACGGCAGCGGCGTGCTCAGCAGCGCCAACTGACGAGCGGCCCGCCCCCCCGAATCCGATGCGCATCACGGTGCTTGGCGCCGGCGCCTGGGGCACGGCGCTGGCCGTGTCGGCCGCGCCGCGCCACGAGGTGTGGCTGTGGGCGCGCGATGCGCAGCAGACCACCGCCATGCGGGCCGACCGCTGCAACCAGCGCTACCTGCCCGAGGTGACGCTGCCCCCTGCGCTGCACATCGACAGCGACCACGCGGCCGCGCTCGCCCACGCGCGAGACGGCCTGTTGGTCATCGGCACGCCGATGGCGGGTCTGCGCGAGCAGCTCGCGCGCTTGCCCGCAAGTGCGCACGTGCTGTGGCTGTGCAAGGGCTTCGAGAACCACACCGGCGCGCTGGGCCACGAGATTGCACGCGAGCTGCGGCCGGCCGCCCGGGTGGGCGTGTTGTCGGGCCCGAGCTTCGCGCTCGAGGTGGCGCGCGGCCAGCCCACGGCCTTGGTGGCGGCCAGCACGGACGACACCCTCACGGCCCAGGCCGTGGCCGCCTTTCACAGCGAATCGCTGCGCGTCTACACCTCGACCGACCCGGTGGGCGTGGAAGTGGGGGGCGCGGTCAAGAACGTGATGGCCATTGCCACCGGCATTGTGGATGGCCTTTCACTCGGGCTGAATGCCCGCGCGGCGCTGGTCACGCGCGGCCTGGCCGAGATGACGCGCCTGGGCCTCGCGCTGGGTGCACGGGCCGAGACCTTCATGGGCTTGTCCGGCCTGGGCGACCTGGTGCTCACGGCCACGGGCGACCTGTCGCGCAACCGCAAGGTCGGCCTGCTGCTGGCCGCGGGCCTGCCGCTGCATCAGATCCTGTCCCAGCTGGGCCATGTGGCCGAAGGGGTGCACACCGCGCCCACCTTGCAGGCGCGTGCGCGCCGCCTGGGCGTGGAGATGCCCATCACCGATGCGGTGGTCGACGTGCTGGCCGGCACGCTGACACCGGCACAGGCCCTGCGCCAGTTGATGGGGCGTGAATCCCGCGCCGAACATTGAGCGGCTGGCGCGGGGTGCCCGCGCCGGGCTTCACGCGCCGCCGGCGTAGCCTTGCTGGCGCCAGGCCTCGAACACCACCACGGCCACCGTGTTGCTGAGGTTGAGGCTGCGCTGGCCGGCACGCATCGGCAGCCGCACCCGCTGCAGCGGGTCGAAGGTGTCCAGCACGGCGGACGGCAGCCCGGCGGTCTCGCTGCCGAACACGAACCAGTCGCCGGGCAACCAGCGCTGGGCGGCGAAAGGCTGCGCGGCGCGCGTGCTGAAGGCGAAGCTGCGACCGCCCAGCGCGGCCTGCTGCGCACGCAGTGCCGGCCAGTCGGCGTGGCGCTGCACGGCGGCGAACTCGTGGTAATCCAGCCCGGCGCGACGCAGCAGCTTGTCCTCCATCGAGAAGCCCAGTGGCTCCACCAGGTGCAGCGTGCTGCCGGTGTTGGCGGCCAGGCGGATCACGTTGCCCGTGTTCGGCGGAATTTCCGGGTGCACCAGGACGATGTGGAACATGGCGCGCGATTGTCGCCGCGCGATGCGGGACGCGTGAGCCTCAATCCTGCGGCCGCGGCGTGCGCGCCAGCACCCACACCTGCACCGACACCGCGCCGGCCTGCAGCAGGGCTTGTGCGGCGGCACCGGCGGTGGCGCCGGTGGTCAGCACATCGTCCACCAGGGCCACATGGCGGCCGTGCAGCCGGCTCGCGCGTGCCGGGTCCACCCAGTAGGCATGGCGCAGGTTGGCCGCGCGCTGCTCACGGCCCAGGCCGACCTGGTGCGCTGTGTCGCGCAGGCGCAGCAGCGTGCGCGGGTCGGCCTGCAGTCGCAGCGTGGCGGCCACGCGGCGTGCCAGTTCCCAGGCCTGGTTGTGGCCGCGCTCGGCCAGGCGTGCCGCGCTCAGCGGCACCGGCAGCACGAGGCTGGCCGGTGGGCTGTCCGCAGCGGGCAGGCGCGCTGCCAGCGCCTGCGCCAGCGGGCCGGCGAGATCGACTCGGTCTCTGAATTTGAAGGCGGTGATCAGGTCGTCCCAGGGAAAACCGTAGTCGCCCAGGGTCACGCAGCGCACGAAGGGCGGCGGCTCGCGCAGGCAGTCGCCGCAGCGCAGGCCGGCGCCGCCCAGGGGCAACGCACAGCGAACGCAGCGCGGCAGCTCGGGCGCCAGCCGCGCCAGGCAATCGAGGCAGAGCGACTGGGTCGACCAGGCCCTGCACAGCTCGCACAGGCGTGGCCAGCCGCCGCGTCGCCACGCATGGGCGAAGTCGGGCTGCCGGGCGGAGGGCTCATCCTGCATCGGCTCAATATACTGCCCGCCCATGCCCGATTCTCCCGTCGTCGAAGCACGCGCCGTGGCCCATGTGCTGGCGCGGCTGGCGCGTGCGGCATCGGCGCCTTGGCTGCACCAGGAAGTGGCCCGCCGCATGGCCGAGCGCCTGCCGGTGATCCGCCAGGCGCCTGCATCGTGGATCGACTGGGGAGCAGTCCTCGGCGGTGGTGCCGATGCCGTGAGGGCGGCCCTGCCGGCGGCCCGCCGCCAGGTGGTGGAGCCCACGGCCGCCTTGCTGGCGCGCAGCCAGGCGATGGTGCGGCGGCCCTGGTGGTCGCTGGGGCGCCGGGGTGAGGTGCCGGGGGTGCTCGAAGACGATGTGCCGTCCGCATCGGCGCAGCTGGTGTGGGCCAACATGGTGTTGCAGAACAGCCCGCAGCCGCTGCGTACGCTGGCGCGCTGGCATGCCGCGCTCGCCGAGGGCGGCTACCTGATGTTCTCGACACTCGGGCCGAACAGCCTGCGCGAGCTGCGCGCGCTCTATGCCGCGCAGGGTTGGCCGGTGCCCCATCGTGCCTTCGTCGACATGCACGACGTGGGTGACCAGCTCCTGCACAGCGGCTTCGCCGATCCGGTGATGGACCAGGAGACGCTGCAATTGACCTGGTCTTCGCCCGAAGCGCTATTGGCTGAATTGCGCGGCCTGGGAGGCAACGTCGACCCGTCTCGGCATGCGGGTCTGCGAACGCCGCGCTGGCGTGAACGCCTGCTGGCCCTGCTGCGCGAGCGTGTCGACGGGCAGGGCCGGCTGAGCCTGAGCTTCGAGGTCGTCTACGGCCATGCCGTGAAGGCCGCACCGCGCGCGGCAGCGGGCGCGCCGGTGGCGGTGCCGCTCGATCAGGTGCGTGCCAGCCTGCGCGCCAAGCGTGCCAAACCGGACGGCTTGTAGCACTCCGCTAGAATTCTTCGGTTGAGCTACCTTAAGGCAATCGCATGTCGTGTGCAGCGTTGGGCTGCAAGCTGTTTGCAGCCACGATTCGGTTGACTTTGCTCAAGCCAGAAGTCCACCAATCGACATGACAGCCACCTTTGCACCCCGCCCTTGGCCTGCGACCGCAACGATGCGGCGCGATGCCGAGTGGCGCTTCGGCCGAGCCCTCGGCTCGCCGGCGGTGAGCTGGTTGTGGGAACTGCGGCGCAACGGTGCGCTCACGCCGCGCCAGATGATGCTGGCCTACGCGCTGCTGTGCGCGCTGGCCCTGCTGGTGGCGGTGGGCTATTGGTGGCATGGCGTGCAACTGGTGATGCTGCTGGCCGGCATCGAGTTGCTGGTGGTGGGCATGGGCATGCTGCTGATGGCGCGGCATGCACGAGACCGCGAGGTCATCACGCTGTCGGGCCGCCAGATGGCAGTCGAGCAGCAT
The DNA here is from genome assembly GCA_016213205.1 of Burkholderiales bacterium. GTDB lineage: Bacteria > Pseudomonadota > Gammaproteobacteria > Burkholderiales > Burkholderiaceae_C > Pseudaquabacterium. The sequence goes on along the minus strand of JACRAZ010000099.1, from coordinate 125,259 downwards.
GTGGGCCGCACGGTCGAACGCACCTCGTTCCGTGCGGAGCGGGTGCGGGTGGAACCGGCCGCGGCCGAAGGCTCGCTGGTTGAACTCTCCGGCGAGGGGCGGAGGGTTCGCATCGGTCGCCATGTGCGACCTGAACTGCGATTCGAATTGGCACAGGAACTGCGCCGGGCGTTGCGGCTGTCTCGTGCAGCGGGCGAGCGGGTTTTGGATCACGAACTTAAAGCATGACGATGAACACGACAAAGAAGCTTTGGCATCGCATCGGCGGCGGTCTGGCCGGCCTGGCCCTGACGCTGGCATCGCACGCCGCCTGGGCAGTGGGAGACCTGCCGGGGGGGCCGGCGAAGAATCAGCTTGACCTGCACCCGCCGGTCACGAAGATCGCCACCGAGGTGCAGGGCCTGCACAACTTCATGCTGATCATCTGCCTGGTGATCTTCATCGCCGTGTTCGGCGTGATGTTCTATTCGATCATCAAGCATCGCAAGTCCGTGGGCCACAAGTCGGCCAACTTCCACGAGAGCGTTGCGGTCGAGATCGCCTGGACCGTGGTGCCGCTGCTGATCGTCATCGTGATGGGCCTGGCCGCCACCAAGACCGTGGTGGCGATGAAGGACACCAGCAATGCCGACCTCACCATCAAGACCACCGGCTACCAGTGGAAGTGGGGCTACGACTACCTCAAGGGCGAGGGCGAGGGCATCGGCTTCCTGTCCACGCTGGACGTGGCACAGCGCCAGATGTCCGACGCCGGCAAGCCCGAGGGTGACAACTACCTGCTGAAGGTGGACAACCCGCTGGTCGTGCCGGTCAACAAGAAGATCCGCATCATCACCACCGCCAACGACGTGATCCACTCGTGGATGGTGCCGGCCTTCGCCGTCAAGCAGGACGCGATCCCGGGCTTCGTGCGCGACACCTGGTTCCGCGCCGAGAAGACGGGCGACTTCTACGGCCAGTGCGTCGAGCTGTGCGGCAAGGAACACGCCTACATGCCGATCCACGTGAAGGTGCTGTCGGCTGCCGACTACACCAAGTGGGTCGAAGGCAAGAAGAAGGAAATGGCGGCCAAGGCCGACGATCCGAGCAAGGTATGGAAGCTCGAGGAGTTGGCCGCGCGTGGCGAGAAGGTCTACGCCGCCAACTGCGCCGTGTGCCACCGGCCGGATGGCAAGGGTGCCGGTCCGATCAAGCCGCTCGATGGTTCGGCCATCGTGGCGGACGCCGACAAGGCCCAGCAGATCGACGTCCTGCTGAAGGGGCGCCTCAACGGGGCCATGCCGGCGTGGAAGCAGCTGTCGGACACCGAGCTCGCAGCGGTCATCACGTACACGAAGAATGCCTGGTCCAACAAGACCGGCCAGATCGTCCAGCCCGCCGACATCGTCGCGGCTCGCAAGTAATCCCAAAAATCAGACCGCTGAAAGGCCACGCCAATGAGCGCCGTCCTCCCGCATCCCGCCGCCCACGACCACGATCACGACCATGACCACCACGGCCCGCAGCACGGCTGGCGGCGCTGGGTGTTCGCGACGAACCACAAGGACATCGGCACGATGTACCTGTTGTTCTCGTTCACGATGCTGATGATCGGTGGCGTGCTCGCCCTGTGCATCCGCGCCGAGTTGTTCCAGCCCGGGTTGCAGTTCTTCAACCCCGAGTTGTTCAACTCGTTCACCACGATGCACGGGCTGATCATGGTGTTCGGCGCGATCATGCCGGCCTTCGTCGGCTTCGCGAACTGGATGATCCCGCTGCAGATCGGTGCCGCGGACATGGCCTTCGCGCGCATGAACAACCTGAGCTTCTGGCTGCTGATCCCGGCGGCCATCATGCTCGCGGGTTCGTTCTTCATGCCCGGCGGCGCACCGGCCGCGGGCTGGACGCTCTACGCGCCACTCACGCTGCAGATGGGCCCCTCGATGGACGCCGGCATCTTCGCGATGCACATCATGGGCGCCTCGTCGATCATGGGCTCGATCAACATCATCGTGACGATCCTGAACATGCGCGCGCCCGGCATGACGCTGATGAAGATGCCGCTGTTCGCCTGGACCTGGCTGATCACCGCCTACCTGCTGATCGCGGTGATGCCGGTGCTGGCCGGCGCCATCACGATGACGCTGACCGACCGCCACTTCGGCACCAGCTTCTTCACCCCGGCCGGCGGCGGCGACCCGATCATGTACCAGCACATCTTCTGGTTCTTCGGGCACCCCGAGGTCTACATCATGATCCTGCCCGCGTTCGGCATCGTCAGCGCCATCGTGCCGGCCTTCGCGCGCAAGAAGCTGTTCGGCTACACCTCGATGGTGTACGCCACCGCGTCGATCGCGATCCTGTCCTTCATCGTCTGGGCGCACCACATGTACGCCACCGGCATGCCGGTGACGGGCCAGCTGTTCTTCATGTACGCGACGATGCTGATCGCGGTGCCCACCGGCGTGAAGATCTTCAACAGGATCGCCACCATGTGGCGCGGCTCGATGACCTTCGAGACCCCGATGCTGTGGGCCGTGGGCTTCATCTTCGTGTTCACGATGGGTGGCTTCACCGGCCTGATCTGCGCGATGGCGCCGATCGACATGCAGATCCAGGACACCTACTACGTGGTGGCGCACTTCCACTACGTGCTGGTGGCCGGCTCGCTGTATGCACTGTTCGCCGGCGTCTACTACTGGGGCCCGAAGTGGACCGGCGTGATGTACTCCGAGACGCGCGGCAAGATCCACTTCTGGGGCTCGCTGATCTTCTTCAACGTCACCTTCTTCCCGATGCACTTCCTCGGGCTGGCGGGCATGCCGCGCCGCTATGCCGACTACCCGATGCAGTTCGCCGACTTCAACGCGATCGCCTCGATCGGTGCCTTCGGCTTCGGCCTGATGCAGGTGTACTTCTTCCTGTTCGTCTGCATCCCGATGATGCGCGGCAAGGGCGCCCCCGCGCCGCAGAAGCCCTGGGAGGGCGCCGAAGGTCTGGAATGGGAGGTGCCGTCGCCGGCGCCGTGGCACTCGTTCGAGACGCCGCCCAAGCTGGACGCCACCGCCACCAAGGTGATCGGCTGAGGCCGGAGCGCACGCCATGCATCGTGGTGATTCGCAACGCAAGGCCAACCTGAAACTGGCGCTGACCTTGGCGTCGGTGGCGTTGATCTTCGGCCTGGGCTTCGTGGCCAAGATCGTGCTGTTCGGCCGCTGAAGAGCCCGCAATGCCCAAGCCACCGAAGCTCGGACTCCTGCGTCGCGAGAACCGGCGCATGCTGGGCAAGCTCGCGGTCGTGGTGGTGTCGATGTTCGGCTTCGGCTACGCGCTGGTGCCGATGTACCGCACGATCTGCGATGCACTGGGCATCAACGTCCTCAGCCTGGCCGAGCAGCGCACTTCGCCCGGTGCCGCGGGCACCGGCGAGCGCCGTGGCAGCACGCAGGTCGACTACTCGCGCACGATCACCGTCGAGTTCGATGCCAATGCGCGCGGGCCCTGGGACTTCAAGCCCGCAGTGCGTTCGCTGCAGGTACATCCGGGTGAACTCACCACCGTGATGTACGAGTTTCGCAACATGCAGAACCGGACGATGGCCGCGCAGGCCATCCCGAGCTATGCGCCGATGCAGGCCTCGCCGCATTTCAACAAGCTCGAGTGCTTCTGCTTCAACGAGTACACGCTGAAGGCGGGCGAAAGCAGGCAGTGGCCGGTGGTCTTCTATGTTGACCCCAAGCTGCCGAAGGACGTGACCACGATCACGCTGTCCTACACCTTCTTCGAGGTGGGCGGCAAGGTGCCGGCAGCGCCCAAGGCGGCCCTCGGGCCGGCGGCCGGGGGCGCGTCGTGAGCGGCGATCTGCGCGAGGCCAGCGGCCGCAAGGCTTCGCCGCTGCAGACGATGCGGGCAGTGGCCTGGTCGTTCTTCGGCATCCGCCGCTCGGCCGACTACGAGCGCGACGTGTCGCAGCTCAACCCGGTGCACGTGATCATCGCCGGCATCATCGGCGCTGCCATCTTCGTCGGCGCGCTGGTGTTGCTGGTTCAATGGGTAGTGGGCAGCGGCGTCGCCACCTAGGCGGCCGGGCCCGACACAAGACTGGTTTTGGTTTCGAGGAGAGCACACAAGATGTCCGCAGCGACGCCCCACGGGCAAACGCCCTACTACTTCGTGCCGAGCCCTTCGCGGCATCCGGCGATGGCCGCGCTCGGCCTGTTCTTCGTCATCCTCGGTGCCGGCCAATGGGTCAATGGCGTCGACTGGGGAAAGTGGTCCCTGCTGCTGGGCATGGTGATCTGGCTGTCGACCCTGTTCGTGTGGTTCCGCGACGCCATCGGCGAGAGCGAAGGAGGCCTGTACTCCGAGCGGGTGGACGTCTCCTACCGCTGGAGCATGAGCTGGTTCATCTTCTCCGAGGTGATGTTCTTCGCGGCATTCTTCGGCGCCTTGTACTGGGCCCGCGCCCACGCGCTGCCGATGCTGGGCAACCTCGACCACCAGCTGCTGTGGCCCGATTTCAAGGCCATCTGGCCGAGCGCTGGCGGTGGCCTCACGGCATCGCCGGCCGGCGTGGTGGAGCCGTTCCAGACCATGGGCCCGTGGCCGATTCCCACCATCAACACGGCCATTCTGCTGACCTCGGGCGCCACGCTGACGATCGCGCACCATGCATTGATCGCCAATCAGCGCGCCAAGACGATCCTGTGGATGTGGATCACGGTGCTGCTGGGCATCACCTTCGTCGGCTTCCAGGCCTACGAGTACATCCATGCCTACCGCGACCTGAACCTGAAGCTCAGCTCGGGCATCTTCGGCTCGACCTTCTTCATGCTCACCGGCTTCCATGGCTTCCACGTGTTCGTGGGCATGCTGATGCTCACCTTCATCACGCTGCGGCTGATGAAGGGCCACTTCACGCCGCAACGGCACTTCGGTTTCGAAGGCGCTGCCTGGTACTGGCACTTCGTGGACGTGGTCTGGCTGGGCCTGTACTTCCTGGTCTACTGGCTTTGAGCCGGCTGCGGGCCGGGCGGTGCCTGGCCTGGCCCATGCGGGGACCCGGATGTCCTGCCCACGCCTGAAGAAGCAGCAACGCCGCCTCGCACGGGCGGCGTTGTCGTTTCCAGCCCGGCTTCAGCGCCCCATGGGCAGGCCACGCGGCTGGATCCAGCCCTGGTGCCAGGCCAGCAGGATGAACAGGAACAGCGCGATCGACAGGCCCACGCGCAGCGCCAGGGCCCTGGCCATGCGCTTGTCACGCGTGCCCTTGTCCGCGCCCTTGCGCAGCATGAACAGGCCGGCACTGCCCAGCGCCAGCAGCACCAGCAACAGCATCACCACCATGAGTACCTTCATCGTTGTCGATTATCGGCGCCGATGCGGCATCCTCCGATGACCCGGTTGGCGAGACGCCGCTGGCTGATCCTGCTGGCCACCCTGGTGGGCGTGGCCGTGACGGCACGGCTGGGCGTCTGGCAGCTGGATCGGGCACGCCAGAAGCTCGCGCTGCAGGCCGAGATCGAGCAACGCGCGAACCAGCCGGCGCTGGACCTGCCGGCGCTGGCGCGCAGCACCGGGCAGGCACACGACCAGCAGCACCGCCTGGTGCGCCTGAGCGGCCACTGGCTGGGCAAGCACACGGTCTACCTCGACAACCGGCCGCTCGATGGCCGCGCCGGTTTCATCGTGGTCACGCCATTGCTGCTGGCGCCGGGTGATGCCGTGCTGGTGCAGCGCGGCTGGGTGCCGCGCGATGCGCAGCAACGCACCCGCCTCGTGGCCGTGTCCACGCCGCAGGGGGAAGTGACGATCGACGGCCGCGTGGCGCCGCCACCGAGTGCCATGTTGTCCCTGGGCGAAGGGGATGCTGGCACGATCCGGCAGAATCTGGCCCTGGATGCGTTCTCGCGCGAGATCGGCGTGGCGCTGCGGCCGGTGACGGTGCAGCAGCTCGACCTGCGGCCCGAGCCGGCGCAACCGCTCCAGCGCCGCTGGCCTTTGCCGGCGGTGGACGTGGCCAAGAACCACGGGTATGCATTTCAATGGTTCGCGCTCAGTGCGCTGATCGCGGGTCTCTATGTCTGGTTCCAACACATCCTCCCCCGACGACGGCTCGCCCGCTGAACCGCTGGGCTTGACTGTGCACTCGATGCCGCAGCCCGGGCTCGTGCCCGAAGACCGCGAGCGCCTGCGTCGCGGGCGGCTGAAGATGATGCTGGTGCTGCTGGTGTGCGCGCTGCCGGTGGTGGCCAGTTATTTCACCTACTACGTCGTCCGCCCCAGTGGCCAGGGGGCGGCGTACAGCCACATCGTCCAGCCCACGGTGCCGCTGCCTGCCATCGACGTGCGCACGCTCGATGGTCGCACGCTGCCACTGGCCTCGTTGAAGGGCCAGTGGCTGCTGCTCGTGGTGGCCGACAGCCGGTGTGGCGAAGCCTGCGAGAAGCGCCTGTACCTGCAGCGCCAGCTGCGCGAGATGATGGGGCGCGAGCGCGACCGGATCGACAAGGTCTGGCTGATCACCGACGACGGTGAGCCTGCGCCGGCCCTGCGCGCGGCGCTCGAGGCCACCCCTGCCATGCACCTGCTGCGCATGCCGCGCGCCGCCGTGGCGGCCTGGCTGCGACCGGACCAGGGCAGGGCATTGGACGAGCATCTGTACGTGGTCGATCCGGTGGGCGAGTGGATGATGCGAGCGCCGGCCGAACCCGACCCGTCCAAGCTCAAGCGTGACATCGATCGCCTGCTGCGTGCCGCAGCAGGCTGGGACAAGGCGGGGCGCTGAACGAAGATGGATGCCGATACTGCGACGTCGATGTCATCGATGCTCAAGCTCGCCTCGATGGCGCTGCTGGTGGCACTGCTGCCGCTGTCGTGGTGGTGGCTGCGGCAGCGCGGCGCGTCCAGCCGGGCTCGCCTGGCCGCATTGACCGCGATCACGCTGTTCCTCACTTTCGACCTGATCGTCTTCGGGGCCTTCACCCGCCTCACCGATTCCGGACTCGGCTGCCCGGATTGGCCGGGCTGCTATGGCGAAGCCAGCCCGCTCGATGCCCATGCGGACATCCGGGCCGCCCAGCATGCGCAACCCACCGGGCCGGTCACGTTTGCCAAAGCCTGGATCGAGATGATCCATCGGTACCTCGCGATGGTGGTGGGCCTGCTGATCCTGGTGTCCGCCATCTTCAGCTGGCGCATCCGGCGGCAACTGCCGCACTCGCCCTGGTTCTCGACCATCACGCTCGTGTGGGTGGTGGTGCAGGGCTTGTTCGGCAAGTACACGGTCACGTGGAAGCTGTACCCGGCCATCGTCACGCTGCACCTGCTGGGCGCCGTGGTGCTGCTGGTGCTGCTGGTGCTGCAGCATGAGTCGTTCCGGGACAGGCCCCTGGCGCCCCGCGTGTCCTGGCGCGCCGTGGTGCTGGTGCTGGCCGGGGTGCTGGTGCAGATCGCGCTGGGCGGCTGGGTCAGCACCAACTACGCCGTGTTGGCCTGCCAGGGCTTCCCCACCTGCAACGGCCAGTGGTGGCCGCCGATGGATGCGGGCCATGGTTTCACGCTGCTGCGGGAGCTGGGCCGTGCCGGCCACGGCGGCTACCTGCCCTTCGAGGCGCTGGTGGCCATTCACCTGGCACACCGGCTGTTCGCGCTGGTGGCCTTCGGTGGCATCGTGTGGCTGGTCCTGCGCCTGCGGCGTGACGGCAGCGACGCGTTGCGACGCTATGCCACGGCCCTGGCGCTGCTTGCGCTGGCCCAACTGGCCAGCGGCCTGTCCAACATCGTGCTCGACTGGCCGATCGCCGCGGCGCTGGCCCACAGCGGCGGTGCCGCCGCGCTGGTGGGCGTGCTGACCTCGCTGGCCGCACGCCTGCGAGCCGGTGCCACCGCACCGGCGTCGAACGGGCGCACTGCCTAGAATCTGCCCTCCCCATGACCCAGACGCTCGCCACTCCGCAGCGGCCCGCCTCGCGCTGGTCGCAGTACATGGTGCTGACCAAGCCCCGTGTGGTGCAGCTCATCGTGTTCTGTGCCGTCATCGGCATGCTGCTGGCCGAGCCGGGCTGGCCCGATCTGCGCCTGGCAGTGCCGGCCACGGTGGGCATCTGGCTGGTGGCCAGCGCGGCCGCCGCGTTCAACTGCCTGGTCGAGCAGCAGATCGATCGCAAGATGGCCCGCACCGCATGGCGCCCCACGGCCAAGGGCGAGCTCAGCAACACCCAGGCGCTGGTGTTCTCGATGCTGCTGGGCGGCGCCGGCAGTGGGTTGTTGTACTTCTGGGTGAACCCGCTGACGATGTGGCTGACCTTCGCCACCTTCGTGGGCTACGCGGTGATCTATACCGTGGTGCTGAAGCCGCTGACGCCCCAGAACATCGTGATCGGTGGCGCCTCCGGCGCGATGCCGCCGGTGCTGGGCTGGGCCGCGATGCGCAACGACGTCGGTCCCGAGGCGCTGGCGATGTGCCTCATCATCTTCCTGTGGACGCCGCCGCACTTCTGGGCGCTGGCGTTGTACCGGGTGGAGGACTACCGCCGTTCGGGCCTGCCGATGCTGCCGGTCACCCATGGCTCCGACTTCACGCGGCTGAACGTGCTGCTGTACACGCTGGTGCTGTTCGCGGCGACCCTGCTGCCTTTCATCATCGGCATGAGCGGTTGGCTCTACCTGCTGGTGGCGGTGGTGCTCGGTGGCTGGTTCATCCTGCATGCCTTCGTGCTGTGGCGCGACTACAGTGATGCCCTGGCCCGCAAGACCTTTCGCTTCTCGATCCTGCACCTGTCGCTGCTGTTTGCAGCGCTGCTCGTGGACCACTACCTGATGCCATGGCTCCGATGAACCCATCGCCCGCGGCGCGCCGACGCCTGCTCCTGGTGGCTGCCGTGGGCAGCCTGGTGGGGCTGGCCGGCGGCTGCGACGGTCAGCGCTTCGCCTCCAAGCCCGCCTTCAAGGGGATCGACATCACCGGGGCCGAGTATGCGCGCCAGTTCGCCTTGCCCGACCCCGAGGGACGGGTACGCACCTTGGCCGATTTCAAGGGCAGGGTGGTGGTCGTGTTCTTCGGCTACACCCAGTGTCCGGATGTGTGCCCGACCACCATGGCCGAACTGGCCGAGGTGAAACGCTCACTCGGTGCCGATGGCGCCCGCGTGCAGGGGCTGTTCATCACCGTCGATCCCGAACGCGACACGGCCGAGTTGCTCAAGGCCTACGTGGCGAATTTCGGTCCGGACATCGTCGGCCTGCGTGGTACGCCCGAGCAGATTCGCGAGGTGGCGCGCGAGTTCAAGGTGTTTTACAGCAAGGCGCCAGGCAAGACCGAAAACAGCTACACCGTGGACCACACGGCCGGCTCGTATGTCTTCGACGCGCAGGGCCGGGTGCGGCTCTTCACCCGGTATGGCACCGGTGCCAAGGCCCTGGCGGACGACCTCCGGGTGTTACTCGCGGAAACCAAGTGACCTCTGTTCTTGGGGGGTGGGTCGCAAGGCCTGCGTGCTAATTTCGCGGCCTCGCACCATGAGGACCGCCGTGAAGACCCCATTGAAACGCGTGTTGGCCGCTGCGGCCGTTGTCGTCACCCTGCCTGCGCAGGCAGGGCTGGTGTTCGATTTCAACAATGGCAATCAGGGCTGGACGGCCAACGACCCGCACGGCGTCCTGCAGGCCTGGGGTGATGGCGTGCTGCGCATTGCCGACGGCAGCAGCGGCGATCTGGCGGCAGTGGCGCCCACTTCGGCGCTGGGCAACTGGTCGGCCTACCTTGGCAGCGAGATCTCGTTCGACGCGCGCAACACGAACGTGCCCGTCCAGAACCTCGACTACTGGTCCGGGTTCGGCACGATCACCTTGCGTGGTGCCAATGGCGTCACCTTGGTCGTCGATGCGGCGCCCGGTGACGATCCGCCCGCCGATGGCGCATGGAAGACCTTCAGCGTCAGCCTGACCGAGGCCGTGTGGGGCGCGCAGCTGGCCAGCGTGCTGGCCGATGTGGCGTACTTCGAGATCTCGGGCGAGTTCCAGAACGGCATCGTCGAGATCACCGCCTTCGACAACATCCAGATCGGCAGCAGCGTGCCCGAGCCGGCAAGCGCGCTGCTGGCGGCCCTGGGCCTGCTGGCCGCAGGGGCCACGGCACGCCGCCGGGCCTGAGCCCCTGCCGGTAGTCCTGCCGCGCGCATGGCGTGCGGTAGGGGCCTCTGAATGCAGCACGGGCAGCCCGCAGGCTGCCCGTGTCGTTGGTGAGGCCGCGCAGGGCGGCGGCACCTCAGCTGGTCGTCTCGAGTGCCTTGCGCATCTTCTTCATCGCCGCCACCTCGATCTGGCGGATGCGCTCGGCGCTGACGCCGTACTCGGCGGCCAGCTGGTGCAGCGTCATGCCACCGGTCGAGTCGTCATTCACCTTGAGCCAGCGCTCTTCGACGATGCGCCGGCTTCGGTCGTCCAACACATTGAGTGCCTGCGCCAGGCCGTCGCTGGACATCGCGTCACGACGGCGGGCTTCCAGCACCTGGGTCGGCTCGCCGCTGTCGTCAGCCAGGTAGGCGATCGGTGCGAAGCTTTCCTCGTTGTCGTCGGACTGCGGCTCCAGTGCCACATCACCGCCGGACAAGCGGGTTTCCATCTCGATCACTTCGGCCGGCTTCACGTTCAGGTCGCGCGCGACCTGCTCGATCTCGGCCGCCGACAGCGTGCCCCGGTGCGCATTGGCGTCGGTGGCATCGCTCTTGAGGCTCTGCTTCATCGAGCGCAGGTTGAAGAACAGCTTGCGCTGGGCCTTGGTGGTGGCCAGCTTCACCATGCGCCAGTTGCGCAGGATGTATTCATGGATCTCGGCCTTGATCCAGTGCAGCGCGTAGCTCACCAGGCGCACACCCTGGTCCGGGTCGAATCGCTTGACGGCCTTCATCAGGCCCACATTGCCTTCCTGGATCAGGTCGCCGTGCGGCAGGCCGTAACCCAGGTACTGGCGCGACACCGAGACAACCAGCCGCAGGTGCGACAGCACCAGCCGGCCGGCGGCCTCCAGGTCGCCCTGTTCACGCAGGCGGCGGGCAAAGGACACTTCTTCTTCCTGCGTCAGCAGCGGCAGGCGGTTCACGGCCGTGATGTAGGCGTCCAGGTTGCCCAGCGAGGGCACCACGGCCCAGGGGTCACGGACTGACAGCGCGGTGGTGTTGGAGAGGTTCATGTCACTTTCAGACAAGCGATCAGCGGCTTGGTTCCAAGAATATTAGCACTCGCGGCCATCGAGTGCTAAGCCGCCCGCGCTGAACTTGCTGGGCGACAGGAAATGACACCGGATATGTTGACCGAACCAGTAAGCGTGCGCAAACTTCAACCGAAACGCGTGTCCATCTCGCCCAGCATCTGGTCGATCAGGGCCAGGAAGGCGCCCAGGTTCAGTGGCTTGGTGAGGTAATGCGCGGCGCCAGCGGCGGTGGCTTCGTTGATCCGGCTGGCGGTGGCGTCGGCCGACACCACGACGATCGGCACGCCGGAGGTCCGCACGTCTTGCTTCAGATGGCGCAGCAGTTCGAGGCCGTCGATGTCGGGCAGGTGCATGTCCAGCAGGATCAGGTCCGGCGGGTTGGAGCGGATGGCGGCCAGGCCATCCAGGCCAGTGGCGGACACCGTCATCGTGACCTGTGGCCGCTGCGACAGGATGCCGCGCATGACCTCGGCGTTGGTCTCGTTGTCCTCCACGTAGTGCACCAGCCGCTTGCGGTATGGAGCCGACAGCGGATCGAGCTGGCCTTCGGCGGTGTCGGCCACGGCCTGGCCGCTGGCCGCTGGCAGGCACAGCACGAAGGTGGAGCCGTGGCCCTCGAGGCTTTGGGCCTGCAGGCTGCCGCCCATCAGCTCAGCCAGGCGGCGGCTGATGACCAGGCCGATGCCGGTGCCCTCGACACCGCTGCGCTCGCGCCCCAGGCGGTTGAACGGCTGGAACAGTTCGCCCAGCTGGGCTGGCGACAGGCCCAGCCCGGTGTCGGTGACGCGTATCTCCACCATGCCGGGCACGCCCGGGCGGCAGTCGATCTCCACCCGGCCGCGCTCGACGTTGTACTTGACCGCGTTGGACAGCAGGTTGGTCAGCACCTGCTTCAGCCGGGTGGCGTCGGCCGTCACCATGCCGGCGCCGGCGGCCACCTGCTCGTGCAGTGTGATGCCATGCTGCGTGGCGGCGGGCTCGATCATCGCCAGGCAGCTGCGCAGCAAGGGCGCCAGCTCCACCGGCACCGCCTCGAGGCGGATCATGCCGGATTCGATGCGTGACAGGTCCAGCGTGTCGTTGATCATTTCCAGCAGGTGCCAGCCGGCGTGCTGCACCTGCGCGATCCACTCGCGCTGGTGCGCTGCCAGCGGGGGCTGGCGGTCCAGCTCGAGCAGCTGCGCGAAGCCGAGCATGGCGTTCAGGGGCGTGCGCAGCTCGTGGCTCATGCGTGACAGGAACTCGCTCTTGGCCTGGTTGGCCGATTCGGCCAGTTCGCGCCCGCGCTCGGCTTCCTGCAGCTTCAGGTGCTCGGTGATGTCCTCTACCACCGCGAGCAGACGCTGCGGCTTGCCGCTGCTGTCGCGCAGCACGCTCAGGATCATCTGCACCCACACCGCCTCGCCGTCTTGCCGCTGCAGGCGCTTGCGGCGCCGCTGCGGGGGGCCACCGCCGCGCAGCAGCTCCACCAGCGATTCGGCATCGCCGGCGCGGTCGGCCATCGGCGTGAACTCGGTCAGCGAACGGCCCGCCAGCGCCTCGGCGCTGTAGCCCAGCATGTCGCGGAACTTCGGGTTGGCCTCGCGCACCCGCCCGGCCAGGTCGGCATAGACGATGCCGATCGGCGCATGGTCCAGGATGTTGCGCAGGCGCTGTTCACTCTCGCGCAGGGCCTGCTCGGTGCGCGCGCGCTCACCCATCTCGCGTTCCAGGTCGGCCGTGCGTTGCGCCACCGCGGATTCGATGCGACGGGTGCGCCCGGTCACCGTCAGCAGCAGCACCGACAGCAACGCGGTCGAGAGCAGGCCGGCACTCGAGAACAACCAGGCATTCACATGGCCGGCCTCGGCGAAGTCGCGCTCGCTGGCCGACAGGCGCACTAGCCACTGGCGGCCCGCAAACGCCAGCAGGCGGCGGTACTCGTGCTTGTGCGCGGGTGCCGCATCGCACCCGGGCGCGCCGGCCAGGCGCGGCCGGGGCGCGGCGGGGTCGGCGTCCACCAGGCACCAGCGCAGGTAGGCAGGTTGGTCCTTCATGGCCGCCGCCAGCGATTGGTCCATGCGCAGTGTCACGAACACCAGGGCACGGAACGCCGACGGGCGGTCGGCGGACGCCGGCTCGCCGTGGTACAGCGCGCGGTACAGCACCACGCCGGTCTGGTCGCCCACCTCCTGGGTCAGGCGAAAGCCGGCCGAGGCGCTGGCCTGATCGGTGCGGACCGCACGCTCGATCGCCCCGCGTGCGGCGGGGATCGACAGCACATTGACACCGACGGCCGTGAGGTTCTTGTCATAAGGCTCGACGTAGCGGATGACCACGGCATCCGGATCGGCCGCCGATATCGGCGCCGCGCCGCGCTCGCGACGCTCGAAGATGCGCAGGTTGCGGCCGTCTTCGCGGCTGGCCTTCGCCTCGAAGGCGGCGAAGTCCTCACGCGCCACCCGCTCGCTGAAGCCCACCGCTTGCAGCTTGATCGGCAGCGACAGCCAGGGCTCGGAAGCGCGGCGCATCTCGTCGCGCGTGACGTCCTTCGAGGCCAGGTGCAGCCCGTGCAGGGCCTGCAGCGCGTAGGTGGCCTGCTGCAGCTGGTTGTCGATGGCGTCGGCCGCCGCGGCCGAGGCCTGCTCGAACACGGCCCGGGCGCGCAACTGGTCCAGCCGCGTCACCTGCGCGGTGGCCAGTGCCAGCAGGGCCAGTGCCGCCAGCAGGGGCACGGCCAGGGCCAGGCGGCGGGGCGCCCAGTCGGCCCGCGGCCGGCCGATCAGGCTCAGCACGGCAGGCGCGCCGATCAGCACCCCCAGCGTGTCGCCCGCCCACCAGGTCCACCAGCTGAAGGCGCGCCCCTCAGGCGCCAGCACACCGGCGATCGACAACGCCACCGTGGCCACGCTGGCGCTGGTCAGGCAGGCCAGGGCCGCACCGAAGAGGAAGAAGGCCAGCACGTCGCGTGGCTCGGCCATCGCGCGGGAGACGCTGCGCTGGCGCACCAGCCAGGCACCGATCCAGGCCTGGGCGGTGGCGCCCAGCGCGATGGCGAAGGCCAGCGCGTGGGCCTGCAGCACCGGCATGCCGCGCGGTTGCCCCAGCAGCGCATTCACGACGTAGGCGCCGGCCAGCACGCCGATCAGGGCGCCGCGGCCATGCACCATGACCGCGGCCAGCGCGATGCCCGCCGAAGGGTAGATCGGGGCGGCATACGCGGGCGGGATCGCCAGCAGCATGGCCAACTGGCCGGCCGCGACGTAGGCCAGCGCGGTCAGCACCGCGGGCAGCAGCAGGGCGAGCGGTCCGGCAACCGGCATCACGGATCGGACGCCGCGCGGCGGGCGCCCCCCATCTGAAAGAGCCCGAAGACTAACACCGAGGGGTGGCCGCGGTCGCCGCCGGCCGGGTGATTGCGCCCGGCGCTGCGATCTGTCAGACGTTGAACAGGAAGTTCATCACGTCGCCATCCTTCACCACGTACTCCTTGCCCTCGGCTCGCATGCGGCCGGCGTCCTTGGCACCCTGCTCGCCACCGTGGGCCACGAAATCGTCGTAGGCGATGGTCTGCGCGCGGATGAAGCCGCGCTCGAAGTCGGTGTGGATCACGCCGGCCGCCTGCGGCGCGGTGTCGCCGATGTGGATGGTCCAGGCCCGCACTTCCTTCACGCCGGCGGTGAAGTAGGTCTGCAGGCCCAGCAGCGTGAAGGCGGCGCGGATCAGGCGGTTCAGGCCGGGCTCGTCCTGCCCCATCTCGTGCAGGAACAGCGCGCGGTCCTCGTCGCCCATGTCGGCCAGCTCGGCTTCGGTCTTGGCGCAGATCGCCACCACCGGTGCGTTCTGGCGGGCAGCGTATTCACGCAGCCGTTCGAGGAAGGGGTTGTTCTCGAAGCCGGTTTCGCTGACGTTGCCGACGAACATCGCCGGCTTGGCGGTGATCAGGCACAGCGGCTTGAGCACCACCTGCTCTTCCTTGCTGAAGTCGATGCTGCGCACGGGCCTGGCCTCGTCCAGTGCGGCCTGGCATTTCTTCAGCACATCCACCAGGCGCTGGGCTTCCTTGTCGCCGCCGGCCTTGGCCACCTTGGAATAGCGCACCAGGCTCTTCTCCACCGTGGCCAGGTCGGCCAGGCAGAGCTCGGTCTGGATCACTTCGATGTCGGCGATCGGGTCCACCTTGCCGGCCACGTGGATCACGTTCTCGTCCTCGAAGCAGCGCACTACGTTGACGATGGCGTCGGTCTCGCGGATGTGCGAGAGGAACTGGTTGCCCAGGCCTTCGCCCTTGCTGGCCCCCGCCACCAGGCCCGCGATGTCGACGAACTCCACGATGGCCGGCACCACCCGCTCGGGCTTCACGATCTCGGCCAGCTTGCTCAGCCGCGGGTCGGGCAGCTCGACCACGCCGACATTGGGCTCGATGGTGCAGAACGGGTAGTTCTCGGCCGCGATGCCGGCCTTGGTCAGCGCGTTGAAGAGGGTGGACTTGCCCACGTTGGGCAGGCCCACGATGCCGCATTTCAGGCTCATGAGGAACTTTCGGGGCAAGGCCGGCACGTTTGCGCGGCCAAAGCCGGCAAGTTTATGCGGTGGCACCGGTGCTTCCTACAATCGCGGCCATGGCGCCCCTGATGGAATCGGTCGACGTATGCATCCGCGGCAGCGGCGCGGTGGCGTTCAGCCTCGCGCTGGCCTTGTCGCGCCAGGGGCTGCGCGTGGCCCTGCCGGTGGTGTTGCCGCCCTCGGCCGAACCCGACGTGCGGGCCTACGCCCTGAACGCCGCGTCGCGCGCGCTGCTGGCCGACCTGCGGGTGTGGGATGCCCTGCCCGCCGACGCGGTGACACCGGTGTACGACATGCACGTGCAGGGCGATGCGCCCGATGCAGCGATCGACTTCTCGGCCTGGCGCCAGGGCGTGGCGGCGCTGGCCTGGATCGTCGACGCGGCCGAGCTGGACACCGCACTGCGCACGGCGGCGCGTTTTGCGCCCCACCTGCACCTGGCCTGCGGCGAGGTGCCCGCGGCCTTGACGGTGCTGGCCGAAGGCAAGGAATCAGCCGCCCGCCAGGCCCTGGGCGTGCGCTTCGAGCGCCACGCCTACGGGCAGACGGCCGTTGCGGCCCGGCTCACGGCCAGCGCGGCCCATGGGGGCGTGGCGCGGCAGTGGTTCAAGTCGCCGGACATCCTGGCGCTGCTGCCGCTGGACCGGCCGCAGCCGGCGCACAGCCTGGGCCTGGTGTGGTCGCTGCCGCATGAGCAGGCGCTGACCATGGCCGCCGCGCCAGCGGCCGATTTCGAACAGGCCCTGAACGAGGCCACCGGTGGCGCTGCCGGCACGCTGCGGCTGGGCAGCACGCGCGCGACCTGGCCCTTGTCGATCGCCCGCGCCGACCGGCTCTGCGGCCCCGGCTGGGCCTTGGTGGGGGATGCCGCGCACGTGGTGCACCCGCTGGCGGGCCAGGGGCTGAACCTCGGCCTGGCCGACGTGCTGGTGCTCGCCCGGGTGCTGGCCGAGCGCGAGCCCTGGCGCGGCCTCGGCGACGAGCTTCTGCTGCGCCGCTACGTGCGCCAGCGCGCCTGGCCCACGCAGGCCATGGCCGGCCTCACCGACGGCCTGCTGCACCTGTTTGCCAGCCAGCAGCCGGTGGTGCGGGAACTTCGCAACCGCGGCATGACTCTGCTCAACCACTTGGCGCCCATCAAGCGCCTGCTCACAGCCCGGGCGCTGGACGCCTGAAGGACCCCTGATGATGTCGATCCATTCCCTGCGCCTGGGCGCACTCTCGCTCGCCCTGGCCGCCGCCACGCTGGCGCAGGCCGATGAAGCCGCGATCCGCAAGAACCTGGCCGAGCGGCTGCCCAACCTGCCCAAGATCGACGAGGTGAGCAAGTCGCCGATTCCGGGCGTCTACGAGGTGCGCTTCGGCGGCACCGAGATCATCTACACCGACGAGAACGGCCAGTACGTGATCCAGGGCGCGATCATCGAGACCAAGACCCGCACCGACCTGACCCAGGCCCGCATCGACAAGCTCACCGCGATCGACTTCGCCAGCCTGCCGCTGAAGGATGCCGTGCTCATCAAGCAGGGCAGCGGTGCGCGCAAGCTGGTGGTGTTCGCCGACCCGAACTGCGGCTACTGCAAGCGCATCGAACGCGACCTGATCACGCTGAAGGACATCTCGATCTACACCTTCCTGCTGCCCATCCTCGGGCCGGAGTCGACCGCGAAATCGCGCGACATCTGGTGCGCCAAGGATGCGGGCAAGGCCTGGCGTGCCTGGATGGTCGACGGCGTGGCGCCGGCCAAGGCAGGCGCCGACTGCGACGTCGCCGCACTCGACCGCAACCTGAAGCTGGGCCAGAAGTACCGCGTGCAAGGCACGCCGGCGGTGGTGTTCGAGGACGGCTCGCGCTCGCCCGGCGCGATGCCGGCAGCGCAGATCGAGGCGCGCATGGCCGCGGCCGCCAAGAAGAGCTGAGCGCCTGCCGGCCCCTTCGGCTGCAGTCACAATCAGGGCACCATGAGTGCGCCTGAGCTGACCGTTCCTCGCCTGTCGATCGTGGCACGCCGCCTCGGCCATGCCGGACTGCTGCCGTTCGTGCTGGGTGCCGTGCTGGTGTGGCTGGTCAACGACCAGGCCCACCCCTACGTCACGCTGGCCTTGTCGGCCTACGCGGCCATGGTCGTCTCCTTCCTCGGTGGCATCCACTGGGGCCTGGGCTTCCGCCATGCGGACCCGCCGGCCTCTTTGTTCATCTGGGGCGTCGTGCCATCGGCCATGGCCTGGGTGGCGGTGATGATGCCCGCCAGCGCCGGGCTGGTGGTCAACGGCGTGGCACTGGTGCTGTGCTACCTGGTCGACCGCAAGGTCTACGTGGCGCAAGGCGTGGCGCGCTGGCTCACGCTGCGCTTCCGGCTCTCGGCGGTGGCCGCGCTGAGCTGCTTCATCGGAGCGGCCGGAACCTGAACGATGATCAGCTACCGAGTCGACGTTGCCGACGCCGCGGCCCATCACTACCTCGTCACGCTCACGCTGCCGCAGCCCGCGGCCGAGCAGCAGCTGGCCTTGCCGGTGTGGATTCCCGGCAGCTACATGGTGCGTGAATTCGGCCGCCACCTCTGCGCCCTGGAAGCCCGCCAGGGCCAGCGCGTGGTGCCGCTGGAGCAACTGGACAAGACCACCTGGCTCGCGCGCTGCAGCGGCCGCGCGGCGCTGACGCTGAGCTACCGGGTCTATGCGTTCGACACCTCGGTGCGGGCAGCCTTCCTGGACCCGCGGCGCGGGTTCTTCAACGGCACCAGCCTCTTCCTGCGTGCGCCGGGCCGCGAGGCCGAGGCGCACCGCGTGACGATTGGCCGCCTGCCCGAGGGCTGGGACATCGCCACCGCGATGCCAGCGCTGGGGCCGCGCAGCTTCGAGGCCGCGGACTACGACGAGCTGGTCGACCACCCATTCGAGCTGGGCCGCTTCTGGCGCGGCAGCTTCCAGGCCGGCGGCGTGCCGCACGAATTCGTCGTGGCCGGGGCCTGGCCGGGCTTCGACGGCCAGCGCCTGCTCAACGACACACGCCGCATCTGCGAACAGCAGATCCGCTTCTGGCATGCCGAGTCGCGCACCCGGCCGCCCTTCGAGCGCTATGTGTTCATGCTCAACGCGGTGGACGAAGGTTATGGCGGCCTCGAACACCGCGCCAGCACCGCGCTGATCAGCACCCGGCGCGACCTGCCGCGCGAGCGCATGGAAGGCGTGCACGAGGGCTATGCCACGCTGCTGGGGTTGATCAGCCACGAGTACTTCCACACCTGGAACGTCAAGCGTCTCAAACCCGCTGAATTTGCGCGTTATGACTACGAGCGCGAAAACTACACCCGGCTGTTGTGGTTCTTCGAGGGCTTCACCTCCTACTACGACGACCTGGTGCTGCTGCGCGCCGGCCTGATCGACAGTGCGCGCTACCTGAAGCTGCTGGCCAAGACCATCAATGCCGTCGCGGCCACGCCGGGCCGGCAGGTGCAGAGCGTGGCCGAATCGAGCTTCGATGCCTGGGTCAAGTACTACCGCGCCGACGAGAACACGCCCAATGCGACGGTGAGCTACTACCTCAAGGGCTCGCTGGTGGCACTGGCGCTGGACCTGCGATTGCGGGCCATCGGCGGCTCGCTCGACGCGGTGATGCGCCTGCTCTGGCAACGCTCGGGTGGCGGCCCGGTGAGCGAGGCCGACATCGCGGCCGCCTTCGAGGCCGTGGGAGGCCGCTCCTTCGAGCCCGAGCTGCAGGCCTGGGTGCGCGGCCGCGAGGAGCTGCCGTTGGCGGAACTGCTGGACAGCGTGGGCGTGAGCTGGGGCACCGAGCGCGCCGGCCTGGCGGCATCGCTGGGCCTGCGCCTGTCCGAAGGGCCGGTCAGCGGCGTGCAGGTGAAGGCGGTGCTGGCTGGCAGCGCCGCCGCGGCGGCCGGCTTGTCGGCTGGCGACGAACTGCTGGCCGCCGACGGCTGGCGCCTGCGCCGATTCGACGACCTGCTGGGCTGGGTGGCGCGCGGCGCACCGTTCGAGCTGCTGCTGGTGCGCGACCAACGCATCCAGTCGCTCAAGCTCGTACCCCAGGCCGACAACGCGCTGGCCCAGGCGGTCACGCTGCAACTGGTGGAAAAGCCGGCCCGCGCCGTGATGGCACGCCGCCGCGCCTGGCTCGATGGCTGAGATGCTCAGCGTGGCCGCGCCGGGCCCTGGGCCCGGGCTGCCACTGCTGCATCGGCGTGCGGGCTGGCTCTTGCTGGGCGCCGTCTCGCTGGTGCACCTGTTCGCGATGAACGAGCTGGTGAGCGACCGTTTCGGATGGGGCAGCGGCGAGAAGCCCACGCCCCGCATCGAGGTGGCCTTCGTGCGCGAGCTGGCGCAGGCCACGCCGGCGCAGGCACCTGCCGTGGCGCCGGCGGCCGCGGCGCAGCGCGCATTGCCGGCGGTGGCCGAGAAGCCGGCCCGGCCCGCCTCGGCGCCTGCGGTCGAGGCCCGCGCGCCCGAAGTGGCGGCCCCGGTGGTGCCCCGGGTGGAACCCGCTGCCACCCCGCTGCAGGCCGCCGCCCCGCCCGAACCGATGCCGCCGCTGCCCGAGCCCGCACCGCTGCCCCGGCCAGTGGAGCCGGCGCCCGCCTTGGCCACCGCCCCGGTGCCGCCGCCCGCCGCGGCGGCCTCCACGCCCGCGCTGCCGGTGGCCGAGGCCTTCGAATGGCCGCCCTCCACCCGGCTGAGCTATTCACTCAACGGCTACTACCGCGGCCCGATCGAAGGTGGCCGGGCGCAGGTGGACTGGTTGCGCTCGGGCAGCCGCTACCAGGTGCACCTGGAAACCTCGGTCGGCCCGATGATGTCGCGCCGCGTCACCAGCGATGGTGAGCTCACCGAGCGCGGCCTCGTGCCGCGCCGGTTCGAGGGCGAGCAGAAGGTGCTGCTGCGCTCACCACGTCGCTGGGCCCTGCAGTTCACGCCGGAGCGCATCACGCTGGCCGATGGGCGCGAGGTCGACACCCAGGCCGGCGTGCAGGACGAGGCCAGCCAGTTCGTGCAGCTCACCTGGCTGTTCACCACCCAGCCGGGCCTGCTGCAGGTGGGCCGCTCGATCGACATCCCGCTGGCGCTGAATCGCCGGGTCGACCGCTGGATCTACGACGTGAAGGAAGAGCAGACCCTGCAGCTGCCTTTCGGCAGCGTGCCCACCTTCTATGTCAAACCGCGGCGCGAGGCCAAGGGCGGCGAGATGACCGCCGAGATCTGGTTTGCGCCCACACTGCAGTACCTGCCGGTGCGCATCTTGATCCGGCAGGACGAATCCACCTTCGTGGACCTGATGCTGGTCAAACCCCCGCTGCAGGCCGCGAAATGACCCCCCGACCCCTGGAGGCTTGAACACGATGGACTACCAACACATCCTGGTCGACGTGCGCGGTGACGGCGAGCGCCGCACCGGCCTGATCACCCTGAACCGGCCGAAGCAGCTCAACGCGCTGAACGATGCGCTGATGGACGAGCTCGGCCACGCGCTGAAGGCCTTCGACGCCGATGCCGACATCGGCTGCATGGTGATCACCGGCAGCGAGAAGGCCTTCGCGGCCGGCGCCGACATCGGCGCGATGGCCAGCTACGGCTTTGTCGATGTCTACCAGGGCGACTACATCACCCGCAACTGGGAGCAGATCCGCCAGGTGCGCAAGCCGGTGATCGCCGCGGTGGCGGGCTTCGCGCTGGGCGGCGGCTGCGAGCTGGCGATGATGTGCGACTTCATCATCGCCGCCGAGACCGCCAAGTTCGGCCAGCCCGAGATCAAGCTGGGCATCATCCCCGGCGCGGGCGGCACGCAGCGCCTGCCGCGTGCGGTGAGCAAGGCCAAGGCGATGGACCTGGTGCTCACCTCGCGCATGATGGATGCGGCCGAGGCCGAGCGCGCCGGTCTCGTCTCGCGCGTGGTGCCGGCCGAGGCCCTGCTGGACGAGGCGCTGGCCGCGGCCGCCACCATCAACGGGTTCAGCCTGCCCAGCGTGATGATGGCCAAGGAATGCGTGAACCGCGCCTATGAAGGCACGCTGAGCGACGGCGTGATGTACGAGCGCCGCATGTTCCACGCGCTGTTCGCCACCGAAGACCAGAAGGAAGGCATGAACGCCTTCGTCGGCAAGCGCAAGCCTGCCTTCAAGCACCGGTAGGCGCAGGGCTCAGGGGCTGACCCAGCGCGGCTCCGGCGGGCCGAACACGGCGCGCCGGTGGCCGTCGGCATGCAGCTCGAGCCAATCCATCACCTGCACCTGGGCCGTGACCACCGCAAAGTGCTCGCGGGTGCCGCGCTCGGGTTCGAAGCGCTCCACCGGCGTGCCCGGTGGCAGCGGCGAGAGGTAGTCCTGCGCCCCGGGCGTCATCTTCATGCGCGCCCAGCGTGACGAGACGGCCAGCCCGGAGGTCTCGATCGTCATGCGGCAGCGCAGCCGCAGCTGCCAGCCCAGGCGCCGCGACCACACCAGCAGCGAGGCCTGCGGATTGGCGCTGAGCTGGGCCACCTTGGCTGACCGCGAGTCGGTGAAGAACATCAGCTGCCGCGCATCGGCACTGCATTCGCGCAGCACCACCAGGCGCAGCTCCGCCGTGGCCTCGCCCCCGTCGGTGCCCAGGGTGGCCAGCGACATCACCCGCCATTCGTGGTCGCGGTCGTGCGAGGCGCGCTCGAGCTCGCGCCAGCAGGCCGACTCGACCAGGTGCAGCGATGAGATGCGGGAGTTCATCGATCGGGCCGGTCGCGTTGGCGCGGGCGTTCAGGACTCGCGCCGCAGCGCGGGGAACAGGATCACGTCGCGGATGCTCGGGCTGTCGGTCAGCAGCATCACCAGCCGGTCCAGGCCCACGCCGCAGCCGCCGGTGGGCGGCATGCCGTATTCGAGCGCGCGGATGAAGTCGGCGTCGTAGTACATCGCCTCCTCGTCGCCGGCCTCCTTGTTGGCCACCTGGGCCTGGAAGCGCGCGGCCTGGTCCTCGGCGTCATTCAGCTCCGAAAAGCCGTTGGCGTATTCACGGCCGGTGATGAAGAGCTCGAAGCGCTCGGTGACGGCGGGGTTGGTGTCCGAGGCGCGTGCCAGCGGGGACACCTCCACGGGATAGTCGATGATGAAGGTGGGCTGCCACAGCTTCTCTTCGACCACCGCCTCGAACAGGCCGAACTGCAGCTCGGCGAGCTTCCAGTGCGCGGGCGGCTCCTCGCCCAGCGCCTTGAGCCGGGCGTGCAGGGCAGCGGCATCGGTGGATTCGGCCTCGCTGACGCCTGCATGCACCACCAGCGCCTCGCGCACCGTGAGGCGGGCGAAGGGCTTGTCCAGTTCCACCGGCTTGCCGGCGTAGGTGAGGCTGGCGGTGCCGGTGGCCATGCGGGCCGCGTGGCGCAGCAACTGCTCGGTGAAGTCCATCAGGTCGTGGTAGTTCCAGTACGCCGCATAGAACTCCATCATCGTGAACTCGGGGTTGTGACGCACCGAGATGCCTTCGTTGCGGAAGCTGCGGTTGATCTCGAACACGCGCTCGAAGCCGCCGACGATCAGGCGCTTCAGGTAGAGCTCCGGCGCGATGCGCAGGAACATCTGCTGGTCCAGCGCGTTGTGGTGCGTGACGAAGGGCTTGGCGTTCGCACCGCCCGGGATCGGGTGCAGCATCGGCGTCTCGACCTCGAGGAAACCATGCTCGACCATGAAGCTGCGGATCGAGCTCACCGCCTTGCTGCGTGCGATGAAGCGGGCGCGGGCCTGCTCGTCGGTGATCAGGTCGGCGTAACGCTGGCGGTACTTCATCTCCTGGTCCGCCATGCCGTGGAACTTGTCCGGCAACGGGCGCAGGTTCTTGGTCAGCAGGCGCAGGGTGCTCACCTTGATCGAGAGCTCGCCGGTGCGGGTCTTGAACAGCGTGCCCTCGGCGCCGAGGATGTCGCCCAGGTCCCAGCGCTTGAAGGCCTCGTAGGCCGCCTCGCCGACGACCTCCTTGCTGACGAAGAGCTGGATGCGGCCATGGGTCTTGCCGATCGAGCCATCCTGCAGCGTGGCGAAGCTGGCCTTGCCCATGATGCGCTTGAGCATCATGCGCCCGCCCACCGACACCTGCACGGCCTGGGGCTCCAGTTCCTCGTTGGGCAGCTCACCGTACTTGGCCTGCAGGTCGGCCGCGTGGTGCCGGGGCCTGAAGTCGTTCGGGAACGCGATGCCCTGCTGGCGGATGGCGGCAAGTTTTTCGCGCCGCTCGGCGATCAGCTTGTTGTCGTCGTCGGGGGGCAGGGCGTCGTTCGTCATGGTGAGCCAGGGCGGCTTGGGGAAACTCTTGATTGTAGGCAGGCCCGTCTGGTCCCTCGGCGATAATTCGCCCTCGTCCCGCCCCTGTTGCAAGGGGCCAGTCGCTGCATGCAACTCCATCACGCTCCCGTCACCGATCGCAAGATCCGCTTTGCGCTGGCCGGCTGCGGCCGCATCGCGGCCAACCACATGGAGTCGATCGCGCGCCACGCCGACCGCGCCGAGCTGGTGGCGGTGTGCGACACCGACGCCGATGCGCTGGCCGCTGCCGTGCAGCGCACCGGCGCCAAGGGTTTCCCGAGCTACAGCCGGATGCTGGCCGAAGCCGCTGCCGATTGCGTGGTGCTGGCCACGCCCAGCGGCCTGCACCCGCAGCAGGCGATCGAGGCCGCGCAGGCGCGCCGCCACGTGATGACCGAAAAGCCGATGGCCACCCGCTGGGCCGACGGCCTGGCCATGGTCAAGGCCTGCGACGAGGCGCGCGTGCGCCTGTTCGTCGTCAAGCAGAACCGGCGCAACCGCACGCTGCAGCTGCTGCGCCAGGCGCTTCAGCTCGGGCGCTTCGGCCGCATCTACATGGTCACGGTCAACGTGTTCTGGTCGCGGCCGCAGAGCTACTACGACAGCGCCGCCTGGCGTGGCACCTGGGAATTCGACGGTGGCGCGTTCATGAACCAGGCCAGCCACTACATCGACCTGCTGGATTGGCTGATCGGCCCGGTGGAAAGCGTGATGGCCTACACCGGCACGCTGGCACGCAACATCGAAGTGGAAGACACCGGCGTGGCCGCGCTGAAATGGCGCAACGGCGCGATGGGCACGGTGAACGTGACGATGCTCACCCACCCGAAGAACTTCGAAGGCTCGATCACCATCCTGGGCGAGAAGGGCACCGTGCGGGTGGGCGGCGTGGCGGTGAACAAGATCGAGCACTGGGAGTTCGCCGATGGCCACGACATGGACGCGCAGCTCGACGATGCAAGCTACCAGACCACCTCGGTCTACGGCTTCGGCCACCCGCTGTACTACGACAACGTGATCCGCACCCTGCGCGGCGAATGCGAGCCCGAGACCGATGGCCGAGAGGGCCTGAAGTCGCTCGAACTGCTGATTGCGATGTACCGCTCGGCACGCGACGGCAAGCGTGTGAACCTGCCGCTCGAATACTGATGGCCGCCACCGTCATCCACCCCAGCGCCATCGTCGACGAGGGCGCGCAGCTCGGCGAGGGCTGCCGGGTCTGGCACTTCGTGCACATCAGCGCCGGCGCGCGCATCGGGGCGGGCTGCTCGTTCGGGCAGGGCGTGTACGTGGGCAACGATGTGGTCATCGGCCACAACGTGAAGGTGCAGAACAATGTCTCGGTGTACGACGCCGTCACGCTGGAAGACGACGTGTTCTGCGGCCCGAGCATGGTGTTCACCAACGTGCACAACCCACGATCGGCCGTGCCACGCAAGAACGAATACCGCCGCACGCTGGTCCGGCGCGGGGCCACGCTGGGCGCCAACAGCACCATCGTCTGCGGCATCACGATCGGCGAGCATGCCTTCGTGGGCGCTGGCGCGGTGGTGAGCCGCGACGTGCCGGCCTATGCGCTGGTGGTGGGCGTGCCGGCGCGCCGCATCGGCTGGATGAGCCGTCACGGCGAGCGCCTGGACCTGCCCGCCACGCTGCCTGCAGGCCAGCGGCGCGAAGCCCGCTGCCCGGCCACGGGCGAAACCTATCTCCTCGAAGGCAACACGCTCCGTCCATGCAGTTCACCGACCTGAAGGCGCAGTACGCCGCGCTGAAGAGCGCGATCGACGCACGCATCCAGCGTGTGCTCGACCACGGCCAGTACATCATGGGCCCCGAGGTGGCCGAGATGGAACAGGCCCTGGCCCGCTTCACCGGTGCGAAGCACTGCGTCGCGGTCGCCAGCGGCACCGAGGCGCTGCTGATCGCGCTGATGGCGCTGGAGCTGCAACCCGGCGACGAGGTCATCACCACGCCCTTCACCTTTGCCGCCACCGCCGAGACCATCGTGCTCGCCGGCGCGAAGCCGGTGTACGTGGACATCGAGCCCGACACCTGCAACATCGACGCCTCGCTGATCGAGGCCGCGCTCACGCCCCGCACCCGCGCCATCATGCCGGTCAGCCTGTATGGGCAGGTGGCCGACATGGCCGAGATCAACGCCCTCGCGCAGCGCCATGGCCTGGCGGTGATCGAGGATGCGGCGCAGAGCTTCGGCGCCCGCTACCAGGGCGCTGCGAGCTGCAACCTCTCGACCTTTGGTTGCACCAGCTTCTTCCCGAGCAAGCCGCTGGGCTGCTACGGCGATGGTGGCGCGCTGTTCACCAGCGACGACGCGCTGGCCCAGGCCTGCCGCGAGATCCGCGTGCACGGCCAGAGCGGGCGTTACCACCACACGCGCATCGGCCTTGGCGGCCGCATGGACACGCTGCAGTGCGCGGTGGTGCTCGCCAAGCTGGAGCGTTTTGGCTGGGAACTCGAGCGCCGCCGGGCACTGGGTGCGCGGTATGGCGAGCTGTTGCGCGCTGCGGGCGCCCCGGTGCAGTTGCTCACCGTGCGGCCGGACCGCGATTGCGTCTGGGCCCAGTACACGGTGCTGGTGGACGAGCGGCCGCGGGTGCAGCAGGCGCTGCAGGCGGCCGGCGTGCCCACGGCGGTGCACTACCCGAAGCCGCTGCACCACCAGCCGGCCTACGCGGCGGGCCAGGACCCGGCGGCCTGCCCGAACAGCATCCGCGCCGCGCAGCGGGTGCTGAGCCTGCCGATGAGTGCCGACCTCACCGAGGCCGATCAGGAACGTGTGGTCTCCGCGCTGGCCGCCGCGCTGGCCAACACAGCGGCGCCGGCCGCGGCCTGAGCAGCGGGCGCCCGGCATGGCCGCAGGTCTGCTGCGCCCCACCTTGACGCTGCTGACCGGCGGCGCCCTGGCGCAGGCCCTGCCGCTACTGCTGGGCCCCTGGCTCGCGCGGCTGTACAGCCCGCAGGAGTTCGGCCTGTACCACCTGTTCGCCGCCGTGGCGGCCAACCTCGCGGTGGTGGCCTGCGCCCGTTACGAATTTGCGCTGCCGCTGGCGGCCGACGCACAGGAGGCCGATGCGCTGCGCACGTTGTGCCTGGTGATCCTGGCCGGCGTGACGGTGGTGTGCGCGCTGGCCGCGGCGGTGTGGGCCACGGTGGCCGCGGCGATGTGGCCCTTGTGGCTGCCGCTGTCGGTGGCGGTGCTGGGTGCGGTGTCGCTGGCCACGCTGTGGGCCACCCGTGGCCAGCGCTTCAAGGCCCTGGCGGCGGCGCGCGTGCTGCAGCACGGTGGCGGCGCGGTGGCGCAGGTGGCCGCGGGGCTGGCACAGGCCGGCGTGCACGGCCTGATCGTGGCGCCGATCGGCGCCGCGCTGGCCGCGCTGGCCGCGCTGCGCCTGCCCCTGGGCCGGAACGGGGCCACCCCGCGGCCCGCGCTGGCCGCCGCCGCGCGCCGGCACCGCGAGTTCCCGCTGCTGAACACGCCGCATGCGTTCCTGGGCGCGTTGCAGGACACGGTCACGGTGGCCTTGATCACCGCCCAGCTCGGCTCGGCCGCCGCCGGCGCCTGGGGCCTGGCGCTGCGCTACCTGAAGGCACCGGCCACGCTGGTGGGCGGCGCGCTGTCGCAGGCGCTGTACCCGCGGCTGGCGGCCGGCGGCGGCCGCATCGACGCCCAGGCGCGTGCCACGGTGCGGCAGGCCATGCTCACGCTGGCGGCGCTGGCGGCGCCCTTGGTGGTCGGGCTGTGGGTGTTCGGCCCGGAACTCTTTGCCTGGGCCTTTGGCGAGCGCTGGCGCGAGGCGGGTGAACTCGCCCGCGCGCTGGGCCTGTACATCGGCGTGCACTTCGTTGCCTCGCCGCTGGCGGTGGTCACGATGGCCTGGCAGGCCCAGGCCTGGGCCCTGCGTCTGGCGCTGGTGGGGCAGGGGGCCTTCGTGCTGGCGCTGGCGGTGGGCCTGCAGCTGGGCAGCCTGGCGGCCGCGGGCTGGGTGGTCTCGGGCGTCACGGCCGCGTACTTCGGCTGGTACTTCTGGCGGCTGGCGCACTGGCCGCTGGATGTGGCGGCGGGCGAGGGCACCCCATGATGCGGGCAGCGTTCAACCGCCTGCGCCGCTGGCTCGCGCGCTGGCTCTGGCACCGCATGGTGTTCGGTGAACGATCGCAGGGGCGCTGGCTGCCGAACACCCGCATCGCGCCCTCCACCTGCATCGAGCATGAAGACCGGTTGACGCTGGCCGACCATGTCTACATCGGGCCCTTCAACTTCATCGAGGCCAGTGGCGGCGTGGTCATCGGCGAGGGCACGCAGATCACGCACCATGCCAGCATCGTGACCCACAGCTCGCACCGCGCGCAGCGCCTGCTGGGCCGTCGCTATGTGGAATGGCAGGGTCCGCGGCCGGGCTGGGTCGCAGGCCCGGTGGACATCGGTGCGTACTGCTTCATCGGCCCGCACAGCCTGATCGAGGCCGGCTCGCGCCTGGGCCGTGGCTGCGTGGTGCGCGCCGGCAGCGTGCTGCGCGGCGAGTTTCCGGAGTTCTCGGTCATCGCCGGCAACCCGGCCCAGGTGGTGGGCGATGCCCGCGCGGCCGATCAGCGCTGGCTCGCCCAGCACCCCGAACTGCAGGCCCACTACGAGGCCTGGGCCGGCAGGCGGCCCGCATGAAGCTCGTGCTGCTGGGCGATGGCGAGAGCCCGCACCTGCTGAAGTGGGCGCGCGCGCTGGCGCCCCGGGTCACGCTGTTCGCGGCCTCCTCGCGCGGCTTCGCACCGGCCCTGGCGGCGCTGCTGCCGGCCGAGCGCCGCTTGTCGCTGGGCACCCGGCCTGCGTTCGAGGGCGGCAACGTCGGCGTGCTGCGCTGCTTGCCAAGGCTGGCGGCCTGGCTGCGCCAGGTGCAGCCGGACTGGGTGCACGCGCACTACCTCACCTCGCACGGCACGCTGGCCTGGGCGGCACGGGCGCTGTGGCGGCTGGACTACCGCATCGCCGGCTCGGCCTGGGGCTCGGACATCCTCGTCACCCCGCAGCGCAGCGCGCTGATGCGCATGCTCACGCGCCGCGTGCTGCGCGCCTGCAGCCTGTGCACCAGCGATTCGCAGCACATGGCCGCAGCGATGCGCGTGCTTGGCGCGGGCGAGGTGATGACCTTTCCGTTCGGCCTCGAAGCGCTGCCGCCCTTGCCCGATGCCAAGCAGCCGGCCCTGTGTTTTGCCAACCGCGGGCTGGAGCCGATCTACGCACCCGAACGCGTGCTGGCGGCCTTCGAGGTCATCGCACGCGCCTGGCCCGAGGCCGAACTGGTGGTGGCCAACGAGGGCTCGTTGCAGGCGGCACTCGTCGAGCAGGCCCGCGCCAGCAGCGTCGGCGCACGGGTGCGTTTCGTCGGCCGGCTCGACGCGCAGGCCCAGGCCACCTGGTATGCGCGCGCCCGCTGGTACCTCAGCCTGCCGCGCAGCGATTCGGTCTCGGTGTCGGTGCTGGAGGCCATGGCGCACGGCTGCATTCCGCTGCTGTCGGACCTGCCGGCCAACCGCGAGCTGGTGCGCGATGGCGACAACGGCCTGATCCTGCGCGACGGCGCATCGCCAGCGCCGGCAGTCCTGCAGGCGCTGGCCGCGCGCGCCGAGACCATCGCACTGGGCAACCACGAGTGGGTGGCGCGGCACGCGCTGTTCGCGCCTGCGGTCGAGCGCTTCGTCGCCCGGCTCGAAGCGCTGCAGGCCGCCGATGCCGGCCAGCCCGGCCGGGCGCGTGCCGCATGAACATCCTGTACCTGAACCACTACGCCGGCAGCCCGGCGCTGGGCATGGAATACCGGCCCTACTACCTGTCGCGCGAATGGGTGCGGCTGGGCCACCGGGTGCAGATCGTCGCGGCGAACTGGTCGCACGTGCGCGCACGCCAGCCGGCGGCCGGCGACGAGCTGATCGACGGCATCGCCTACCGCTGGCTGCCGACACCGCCCTACCAGGGCAACGGCGTCGGCCGGGCCTGGAACATCTTCCGCTACCTCGCGCCCTTGTGGCGCCAGGCCGCGCGCTGGGCCGCGGAGTTCCGGCCCGACGTGGTGATCGCCTCCAGCACCTACCCGATGGACATCTGGGTGGCGCGGCGCATCGCCCGCAAGGCCCGGGCGCTGCTGGTGTTCGAGGTGCACGACCTGTGGCCGCTGTCGCCGATCGAGCTGTCGGGCATCTCGCCGAACCATCCCTTCATCCGCCTGTGCCACGCGGCCGAAAGCACGGCCTACCGCGAATCCGACCGCGTGGTGTCGATGCTGCCGGTGGTGCATGACTACATGGCCTCGCGCGGGCTGGACCTCAAGCGCCTGACGGTGGTGCCCAACGGCATCACGCTCGATGAATGGGAAGGCACGGCCCCGCCGCTGCGCGAGGACGTGGCCGCGGCGCTGGCGCTGCAGCGCGCGGCCGGGCGCACGGTGGTGGGTTACGCAGGCTCGATGGGCCTGCCCAATGCACTGGACGTGCTGCTCGATGCCGCGGCGTTGCTGCGCGGCGAGCCGATGGCCATCGTCATGGTGGGAGACGGTCTCGAACGCGAACGCCTGGCCCGCCGCGTGGCCGACGAAGGACTGGCCAACGTGACGCTGCTGCCACCGATCCCGAAGGCCCAGATCCCGAGCTTCCTGCGCGCGCTGGACATCGCCTACATCGGCTGGCAGCGGGTGCCGATCTACCGCTTCGGCATCGCGCCGAACAAGCTGATGGACTACATGATGGCCGGCTGCGCGGTGCTGCACTCGGTGGCCGCCGGCAACGACCCGGTGGCCGAGAGCGGCTGCGGCTTCACCGTGGCCCCGCAATCACCCGAGGCGGTGGCCGATGGCCTGCGCCGGCTGGCCGCGGTGCCGGCCGCCGAGCGCCGCGCGATGGGCGAACGGGGCCGCGCGTTCGTGCTGGCGCATCACACCTACCCGGTGCTCGCGCAGCGCTTCCTGCAGGCGATGGCCCGATGAACGCCCCCCAGGCCCCCGAGACCCAGGCCGTGGCCGAGCGCTACGCACGCCGGGCCTCGCCCGACCGCTACAGCCTGCTGCAGCCCGACGTGTGGCAGACGGTGCAGGAACGCCAGCGTGCCATGCTGCGGCTGTTTGCCCGCCTCGGCTGGTTCGATCTGTCGCAGCGGCGCGCGCTCGAGGTGGGCTGTGGCGCGGGCGGCAACCTGCTGGAGCTGCTGCGCATGGGCTTCGCGCCCCGGCACCTGGCCGGCGTCGAGCTGCTGCCTGAGCGCTTCGCGACCGCACGCGAGCTGCTGCCGCCCCTGGTGACGCTGTGGCAGGGTGATGCGAGCACTCTGTCCATCGCGCCGGGCAGCCTGGACCTGGTGTGCCAGCACACGGTGTTCTCGTCGCTGCTCGACGCGGCCTTCCAGCAGCGGCTGGCCGATGCCATGTGGTCCTGGGTGGCCCCGGGCGGCGGTGTGCTCTGGTACGACTTCACCATGGACAATCCGCGCAACCCGGACGTGAGTGGTGTGCCGATGCGGCGCGTGCGCGCGCTGTTCCCGCAGGCACGCATCCGGTACCAGCGGCTGACGCTCGCGCCGCCGCTGGCGCGCGCGGTGTGCCGCGTCCACCCTGCGCTGTACCCTGTGTTCAATGCCCTGCCGCTGCTGCGCACGCATGTGCTGGCCTGGCTGGAGAAACCACCGACATGACTGCTGCCTTCCTGCCCTTTGCCCTGCCCGAGATCGGTGACGACGAGATCGCCGAAGTCGTCGACACGCTGAAATCCGGCTGGATCACCACCGGCCCCAAGGCCAAGCGCTTCGAGGACGACTTCGCCGCCTTCCTCGGCGACAGCGGCCTGCACTGCATCTCGGTCAATTCGGCCACCGCCGGCCTGCACCTGGCGCTGGAGGCCATCGGCATCGGCCCTGGCGACGAGGTCATCACCACCACCCACACCTTCACCGCCACGGCCGAGGTGGTGCGCTACCTCGGGGCCGACGTGCGGCTGGTCGACATCGACCCCGTCACGCTGAACGTCGACCCGGCACTGGTGGAAGCCGCGATCACGCCGCGCACCAAGGCGATCATCCCGGTGCACTACGGCGGCCTGGCGGCCGACATGCCGGCGCTGATGTCAATTGCCCGGCGCCACGGCCTGAAGGCGGTGGAAGACGCCGCCCATGCGCTGCCCACCACCTGCCACGGCGCGCTGGTCGGCACGCTGGCCAGCGACGCCACGGTGTTCAGCTTCTATGCCAACAAGACCATCACCACCGGCGAGGGCGGCATGCTGGTCACGCGCGACGAGGCGCTGGCCCAGCGCGCCAAGGTGATGCGCCTGCACGGCATCAACCGCGATGCGTTCGACCGCTTCACCGCCAAGACACCGAGCTGGTACTACGAGATCGTGGCACCAGGCTTCAAGTACAACCTCACCGACATCGCCGCCGCGCTGGGCCTGCACCAGCTGAAGAAGGCGCACGCCTTCCAACGGCGCCGCGCCGAGATCGCGGCGCAGTACCACGCCGCCTTCACCGGGCTGCCGCTGCTGCCTGCGCCGCTGGCGCCCCAGGGCGAGCTGCATGCCTGGCACCTGTACCCGGTGCGGCTGGCCGCAGGTGCCGGGCTGGGCCGGGATGCCTTCATCGAGCGGCTGTTCGCGCAGGGCATCGGCTGCAGCGTGCACTACATCCCGCTGCACCTGCAGCCCTACTGGCGTGAGCGCTACCAGCTCCAGGCGACCGACTTTCCGCACAGCCAGCACGCGTACGAGCAGATGGCGAGCCTGCCGATCTACACCCGCATGACCGATGCCGATGTCGCGCGCGTGGTCGATGCCGTGAAGGCCACGCTCGGGGCCTGAGCCACCGCCGGGACGGCCGATGGCCAAGCGCCTGTTCGATCTGATGGTGGCCTTGCTGGCGCTGCTGTTGCTGGCGCCGGTGCTGCTGGCCATTGGCCTGGCCGTGCGCCTGGATTCACCCGGCCCGGTGTTCTTCCGCCAGGAACGGGTGGGCCGCCAGGGCCGGCTGTTCCGCATCCACAAGTTCCGCACCATGGCGTCCGATGCGCCCGCGCGGGGCCCGGCCGTCACGGTGGGGCGCGATGCCCGCATCACCCGCATCGGCCATGTGCTGCGCCACTACCGGCTGGACGAACTGCCGCAGTTCATCGACGTGCTGCGTGGCGACATGAGCCTGGTCGGCCCGCGCCCCGAGGTGCCTCGCTACGTGGCGCACTACCCACCGGGCCTGCGCGAGCAGGTGCTCTCGGTGCGCCCGGGCATCACCGATCCGGCCTCGCTGGCCTACCTGGACGAGGCCGGCCTGCTGGCCGCGGCCGCCGACCCCGAGCGTGAGTACATCGAGGTGATCCTGCCGCGCAAGCTGCGCGCGCAGGCCGATTACGCGGCGCGCGCCACGCTGGCCTCCGACCTGCGCGTGCTGCTGCGCACGCTGCGCCTGCTGCTGGTGCGATGAACACCGGCCGCGCCGGGACCGAAGCCCGTTAGCATCCCGCCACCCATGCGCGACCACGCTTCCCCGTCCGACTTCTCCTTCTGGCTGTGGCTGGACCAGTTTCTCGCGCGGTTGCGGCCACACCGGGTGCCGCTGAGTCTGCTGATCGACGGTTCGGTCGTCGCGCTGGCCTGGAACGTGACCTACCTGTTCCGGCTCGGCTTCGAGCGCTGGCTCAGCGCACGCCCGGCCTACGATGGCTGGGTGATGGTGGGCATCGTCGTTGCCTACTGGCTGGCCTTTGCCGCACTGCGGGTGCCGCAGGGCATGTGGCGTTTTGCAGGCTTCGGCGAGATCAAGCGGCTGGCCTGGGCCTGCGCGCTGGCCGGGCTGGGTTCGGCGGTGGTGGTGCTGATGTTGAAGCTGCAGGCCGTGCCGCGCGCGGTGCTGGCCTTGCACCCGGTGGTGGCGTTGATGGCGCTGGCGCTGGTGCGCCTGGCCTACCGCATGCTGTACGAGCATGCGCGCGCCCGCATCACCGGCAGCGATGCCGAGGTCAAGCGCGCCATCATCCTCGGCGCCGGCGAGGCCGCGCGGCGCCTGATCGCCGGCATCCACCACCAGGGCTGGCGCGTCATCGGGCTGCTCGACGACGACCCCGCCAAGCAAGGCGCCCGGATCGCCGGCGTGCCGGTGCTGGGCACCCTGGCCGCGGTGCAGGAGATCGCCGTGCGCGGCCTGGCCACGCACCTGATCGTCGCGATGCCGGCCGCCCGCGGCGCGCAGCGGCGGCGCGCGCTGGAGCTGGCCGCGCCCACCGGCCTGCCGGTGCTCACCGTGCCCTCGGCGGCCGAGCTGCACACCGGTCGCGCCGCCATCGAGCGCGTGCGTGACATCGAACCCGAAGACCTGCTCGGCCGTGAGCCGGTGCAACTGGACGAAGCCGGCATCGCCGAGGTGCTGTCGGGCAAGACGGTGCTCGTCACCGGCGCTGGGGGCTCCATCGGCAGCGAGCTGTGCCGCCAGGTGGCGATGTACGGGCCGGCCCGGTTGGTGCTGGTGGAGCAGAGCGAGTTCAACCTCTACAGCGTGGAGCAGGCGCTGGGGGTCGAATTCCCGCAGCTGCCGCTGGTGCGCCTGGTGGCCGATGTGAAGGACCTGGCCGCGATGCGCGAGCTGTTCGGCCACTGGCGCCCGCAGGTGGTGTTCCATGCCGCGGCCTACAAGCATGTGCCGCTGATGGAGGAGCACAACGCCTGGGTCGCGTTGCGCAACAACACGCTGGGCACCTTCCACGCCGCGCTGGCCGCGGCCGAGGGCGGGGCCGAGCGCTTCGTGCTGATCAGCACCGACAAGGCGGTGAACCCGACCAACGTGATGGGGGCCACCAAGCGGGCCGCCGAGCGGGTGGTGTCGGCACTGGCCGCGCAGCACACGCGCACCCGCTTCATGGCCGTGCGCTTCGGCAACGTGCTGGGCTCCAGCGGCAGCGTGATCCCGAAGTTCAAGGAGCAGATCGCACGCGGCGGCCCGGTCACCGTCACGCACCCGGACATCATTCGCTACTTCATGACCATCCCCGAAGCGGCGCGCCTGGTGCTGCAGGCCGCGGCCATTGGCGAGAGCGGGCAGGTGCTGGTGCTCGACATGGGCGAGCCGGTGAAGATCGTCGACCTGGCCCGGGACATGATCCGGCTGTCCGGCCATGCGCTGGACGAGATCCCGATCGTGTTTTCCGGCCTGCGCCCCGGCGAAAAGCTGTACGAGGAACTGCTGGCCGACGCCGACACCACGCTGCCCACCCCGGTGAGCCGATTGCGCGTGGCCCGCCTGCACGACGAGGATGCCGGCGCGGTGCTCGATTGGGTGCGCCGGGCCCAGCAGACCGAACGCCTGGATGGCATCACCGTGCGGCAGTTCCTGCGCGAGCTGGTGCCCGAATACCGCGAGCCTTGAGCGTGCGGTGGGGCTGCCGCTCGGCTGCATTGGCGCTGTGGTGCGCACTGGCCGCCAGCGGCGCCGGCGCCACCGACCCGGCCCGCGGCGCTCGCCTGTTTGCCACCCCCCCGGCCACGGGTGAGCTGGCCTGTGCCGATTGCCACAGCGAGAACCCCACCGTCAACAACTTCGGCAACATCTGGTCCGGCCGCAACGCAGTGGCCTTGATTCAACGCGCGGTGGGCCTGAACACCGGCGGCATGGGCGTGTTCAACCGCTACTACGGACCGGCGGAGCTGGCCGACATCGCCGCCTACCTGGGCAACACACCCACGGTGCTGGACTTTGCCGAGACCGCGCTGGGGCAACGCAGCGCGCCGCAACGCGTCACCATCAGTGCCAGCAGCAAGACCGGTCTCACCGGCCTGAGCCTGGCCGTGCAAGGCGACTTTGCCATCCTGGCCAGCAACTGCGCTGGCGAGCTGCTGGCCTTCGACCGGTGCGACGTGGACATCGTGTTCGCGCCCTCGGCCGGCGGGCCACTGGCCGGCAGCCTGCAGGTGGCGCACAGCGGCCTGCCCACGCCGGCGCGCGTGGCGCTCAGCGGGATTGGCCGCGCCAGGCCGCCGGCGGTGGTGGCGCTCAGCACGTCAGCGCTGGCCTTCATGCCCACGCCGGTGGGCAACGCCAGCGAAGAGCGTCAGGTTCGCCTGTCCAACCGGTCGCGGCAAGCACTGCTGCTGGGAGCGCCTGCACTGGCGGGCTCCGATTTCGTGATCGCCGGCGGCACCTGCCATGCCGGCCGCATGCTCGAGGCGGAGCAGGCCTGTGTGTTGGCGCTGCGCTTCGCACCGCAGTCCGCGGGCGCCCGCGACGGCGCGCTGCGGCTGCCGCACGATGGGGTCGACGGCGTCTCACAGGTGATGCTGTCGGGCGCGGGCCTCGCGGAGCCGGCGCCGCAACTGCTGTTGCAGCCCGATGTGCTGGCCTGGGGCGGCGTTGCACCGGGGCAGCAGGCCGTGCCCCAGGCGACGCTGGTGCGCAACCTCGGTGCCGCCGCGCTCGCCTTGCCCCCGCTGGCGCCGTCGCAAGACGGTTTTGCGCTCATGCCAGGCGGTTGCGCCGAGCAGGGCGCGCTCGCGCCCGGGGCGGCGTGCTGGCTGGGGCTGCGGTTTGCGCCGCACCGCGCGGGCGTGCACGTGGCCGAGTTGCCGCTGGGCACACCCGGCGCGGCGGGCGGCACGCCTCTGGTGGCCTGGGGTCTGGGGGAGGGCAACGCGGCAACCGTCGGCGGGGCGCCGGTGCGGCCTGTGCCGCTGTGGGCCGACGCGACCCGCCTGGACTTCGACGGCAGCGGTGCGCAGCGGGTGGCCATCGTCAATCGGGGGGCGGCTGCTGCGACCCTCGGTGCCATCGACTGGGTCGGCAGCGCCGCGGCGGATTTCAGCCTGGGTGGCAGCTGCCGCGTCGGCCTGGTCCTGGCGCCTGCGGCCGAGTGCGAGTTGGTGCTCGGCTTCGGCGCACGGGGCCCGGGGCTGCGCAGCGCAAGCCTGCGCGTGGCCATGGCGGCGAGCGAACTGTGGCTCAGCCTGCAAGGGCGCGCATTGACGGCGCCCCTGCCCCCGGGACCGGCGGCACCGCCGGCCAGGCTGGCCTGGGACGACGCGGCAGGCGCTCCCGGCATCGCCCGCACCGATGTCGGGGCCGAGTCGGCGCCGCAACAGCGGTGGCTGCGCAACCCGGGCCCGGCGCCGGTCACGCTGGAGGGGCTGGCCTTCGCCGGCCCGGCACTGGCCGACTACCGGCTGCTGGCCGGCAGCACCTGCCGTGCCGGTGCCGTGCTGGCTTCGGGCGGCCGGTGCAGCGTGCTGCTGGCGTTTGCGCCCCAGGCGCCGGGCACCCGGGCGGCCTTGCTGGCCGCGCAGGTGGCCGGCATGGCCGATGCGCTGATGCCCTTGCAGGCGCAAGCGCTGGCACCGGCCGTGCCGTTGCTGCGCGCCGAGCCGCCGGCGGTGGTGCTCTCGGTGGCGGCGGGTGCGGTGTCGGCGCCAGGCAGCCAGCAGCGTGTGTGGCTGCGTAACCAGGGCGCGGCCCCGCTGCCGATCCGCAGCATCGGCCTGCAGGGCCGCGGGTTCGTGCTGCTGGGGGCCGAGGCGTCGGCCTGCGCGCTGGCCGACATGGTGCTGATGCCGGGCCAGGCCTGCGCACTGGCGGTGGCCTGGACCGGCAGCGCCGAGGCCGTGGCCGGCGGCCAGCTGGTGGTGCAGGCGGAGGACGAGGCGTTCACTGCGCTGCGGCTGCCGCTGTCGGTGGTGGAAGCGCGCGCGATGCCCGGCAACCAAGGCGGTGGGGGCGCGCTTGACCCGGCCCTGTTGACGGCACTGGGGCTGGCCATTGCCGCGCTGTGGCGGGGACGGCGAGAATCGGCGCCATGCGCCACGCCGCCCCTTCGCTGAGCCGCCGCCACTGCCTGCTGGCCGCCGGCGGGTTGTGGTCGGGCCAGCTGGCCCGGCCGGCCCAGGCCCAGGGCCGGGCCGTCGAAACCGGCGACTCTGCCCCCTGGCTGGACCTGCCGGCCACCGATGGGGCGCCCGCCTTGGCACCCGGGCCCTGGCGTGCCACCTGGCTCGACTTCTGGGCGTCCTGGTGCGGCCCCTGCCGGCAATCGTTCCCGTGGATGAACGAGCTGCATGATCGTCTGGGCAGCGCCGGCCTCCGAGTCGTGGCCATCAGCCTGGACACCCAAGTGCAGGACGCGATGGCCTTCCTGCAGCAGGTACCGGCGCGTTTTGCGCTGGCCTTCGACACCGGTGCCATCAGCGGCCGCGCGTTCGGCGTCAAGGCCATGCCCAGCTCGTACCTGATCGGTGCCGACCGCCGCGTGCTGTGGGTGCACCGTGGCTTTCGTCGCGACGACCGCAGCGCGCTCGAACGCCGCATCCAGGCCGCGCTCGTCGTGGCCCGGCCCGCCGCGGCGCCACGGCCGACCGTGGCGGCGGGGTGAGGGCGTGAGGGCAGCCACCGTCTGCCTGGCGCTGGCGCTCGCCGGTTGCAGCCCGATGCCACCGCAGCCCTGGGAAAAAGGCATCCTCGCCAGGCCCGAGATGACGATGGACGCCGACCCGCTGGACAGCCGCTTCACGCAGCACATCTACGCCAGCAAGGAAAACAGCGCCGGTGGCGGCGCCGTGGGCGGCGGCGGCTGTGGGTGTAACTGAGGCGCCGCGCGCGCCGGGCTGGGGCCGTGTGGTCTGCGCAGCGCTGGCCCTGCCGGGTGTGATGCCGGCTGCGGCACAGGCCGAAGCGGGCGGCCCGGGCCTGGTCGGCTTCAAATGGTTGGACTACCGCGACTGGCAGCCCGGCCTGCAGCGCGTGGCAGTGCACGCGCCCTCGGTGCTGCTGCGCCTGCCGCTGGGCGAACGCTGGCAGGTGGAAGGCAGCGCCACGGAGGACAGCGTCTCGGGCGCGTCGCCGCGATATCACAGCGCGGTCTCCGGTGCCTCCCAGATGCGCGACGAGCGACGCGCCGGCGACCTGAAGGTCACGCGTTACCTCGACCGCGGCAGCTGGACGCTCGGTGCGGCCGGCTCCACCGAGCACGACTTCCGGTCGCGGGCGATGTCCTTCGAGGCCACGTTCTCCAGCGAGGACAACAACCGCAGCGTCAACCTGGGCCTGGGCCTCACCCGCGACCGCATCGGCTCCACGGACGATCCATCGCTGCACGAACAGCGCCGAACGCGGGAGCTCAGCGCGGGCCTCACGCAGGTGCTGTCGCGGCTGGACCTGGTGCAGGCCACCGTCACGCTGGCCGATGGGCAAGGCCATTTCTCCGATCCCTACAAGCGGCTGGACCAGCGGCCGGCCAGCCGCCACAGCGCCGCGGTGCTGTTGCGCTGGAACCACCATGTCGAGGCCGTGCGTGGCACCTTGCGCGGCAGCTACCGCCACTACCGTGATTCTTTCGGCATCCGTTCGCACACGCTGGCGGCCGAATGGGTGCAACCGCTCTCGCAGCGCCTGGTGCTGACACCATCGGCGCGCCTGTACTCGCAGCGTGCCGCCTGGTTTTACTACGACCCCGTCTACTCGTTTGCCGGCGCGCCGTATCCGCCGGGCTACTTCACCGACCCGCCGCGCTACCTTTCACCGGACGCTCGGCTGGCTTCTTTCGGCGCCGTCACGCTGGGCTTGAAGCTCGCCCTGCAACTGCCCGAGGGCTGGCGCAGCGACCTCAAGGTCGAGCGCTACGAACAGCGCAGCCACTGGCGCGTTGGCGGTGCCGGCTCACCGGGGCTCGCGCCCCTGCGGGCGCGCTTCGTGCAGTTCGGGTTGTCCAGGGCGTTCTAGTGGCGCTGGTGCTGGGTTTTGACTTCCAGGCCATGGCCTGCGCTTGCGAGCTGCGCCTGGCCGGGGCCGATGAGCCCACGCTGCGTGCCGCGGCGCAGCAGGGCATGGCCGAAGTGCGGCGCATCGAGACCAAGTACTCGCGCTACCGGCCGGACAGCGTGGTGTCGCGCATCAACGCGGCGGCCGGGTTCGGCGTGCCGACCCGGGTGGATGGAGAAACGGCCGCGTTGATCGGGCTGGCGGCGCAACTGCATGCGCTCAGCGGGGGCCGCTTCGACATCACCAGCGGCGTGTTGCGCCGGGCCTGGAACTTTCGCGGGCCGGCCTTGCCGTCTTCCGTGGCGGTCGATGCGCTGCTGCCGCTGGTCGGCTGGCCGCGGCTGGTGTGGGACGGCCGTGACCTGCTGCTGCCCGATGCCGGCATGGAAATCGACCTTGGCGGCCTGGGGAAGGAGTACGCAGCCGATCGCTGCGCCGCGCTGCTGCTGCAGGCCGGGGTGCGACAGGGCTGGGTGAACCTTGGCGGCGACATCCGCGTGCTGGGCCCGCGGCCCGATGGCAGCGCCTGGTCCTTTGGCATCCGCCACCCGCGCGACGCCGGCCGGTGCATCGCGCAGCTCGAACTTACCCACGGAGCACTGGCCACCAGCGGCGACTATGAACGCTTCATCGACGATGGGGGTCGCCGCTACAGCCACCTGCTCGATGCACGCACCGGCTGGCCAGCCCAGGGCTGGCAGTCGGTG
Source organism: Burkholderiales bacterium (assembly GCA_016213205.1). Classification (GTDB taxonomy): domain Bacteria; phylum Pseudomonadota; class Gammaproteobacteria; order Burkholderiales; family Burkholderiaceae_C; genus Pseudaquabacterium. Next base: position 84,768 of record JACRAZ010000099.1, on the reverse strand, counting down.
AGCGTGCAGGCGCCAGCCTGCGTTGCCGCCGGTGCTGTCAGCAGCATTGCCATGCTGATGGGGGACCAGGCGCTAGCCTTCCTGGCCGAACAGGGCTTGCCCTACCTCGCGGTGGATGCTGAGGGCAGGGTGCACCGCGACCACATGCCCGCCTCGAAGACATCCTGCTGATGGGGGGCGGCGGCAGCCCGCAAACCTGCCGCCAGGGGTCGAGGTGGGCGGCCTGGCTGCGTCGGGCAAGCCGCCACCGACCACTCCCGCGCGGACGAGGTGTGCTCAGCCGCATGCAATGTCGGACGCTGCGAGGCCCTTCCAGGAATTTCAGGCCTTGGCCGGCGCCACCTTGCCGTCGGCCGCCTGTTGCAGCGTGTCAGGCTGGTGCACCACCAGCAGGTTGCCGTCACGCGCCAGCACCTTCAGGCCCTGCAGGAACTGCAGCGTGCGGGTGACGGTCTCACGGCTGGTGTTCACCATGATCGCGATTTCCTGGTGGGTGGGCGGCATCACGATCACCACCTGGCCCGCACCGTTCTTCTGTGCCAGCAGCGCCAGTTGCGCGCACACCCGCTGGAACGAGCTCGGCAGTGCCAGAAGTGAGCGGTGGCTTGCGGCTCGCCGCATGCGTGCTGCCAGGCGCTCAGCCACCGCCGCTGCGGCGCGTGGGGTCGAGAACATCAGGTCACGGGCCCGCTCGCGGTCGAGGAACACCACCCGGGACGGCGCCACCGCGATGATGAACTCCGGCGCGGGTTGCCCGTCGATGACAGAGAGTTCACCGAAGAAGTCGCCATCTTCGATGAAGTCGATGCCGACCTCGCGACCGTCGAGCGTAAAATTCACGGTCTGCAGTCGCCCCTCGATCAGGAAACCCAACCCCGCATCGGTTTCCCCGCGCTTGATCACCACCTCGCGACGCTCGACGCGTCGCTCGTTCATGGTCGTCGACACCTCCGCCAGCTTGGCGGCGGGCAGGCTGTCGAACAGGCGCAGGCCCTGCAGGATCGGGATGAGGATCGGCATCGGGGGTGGAACTGTGCATGCACAAAGCGGTCAGGCATGTGATGCACAACACACCAACATGGGATGGCGCGGTGCAAGATCAATTGTCCCGCATCTCGCCCCAGCGGACTTCTCGGAACCAGGCCATGCCTGGTCCGTCAGCTGTTGTGGCAGATGGCCGTGAGCCAGGCTTCGGGGCCCTCAGGAGTGAAGCGATGAATCGTCAACCGTTTGTCTGCAGCGTCCGACCGCTCGTCACGGCCGTCGTGGCAGCCTGCGCCTTGGGCCTGCCGGCGGTGTCGTTTGCCAGCGAGCAGGCCATCGGCCAGGTCAGCTTGCTGATCGGCGTCGCACGTGTCATCCACATGGATGGCAGCAGCGAACCGCTGCGCCGCGGCGCGCCGATCCAGGTGGGGGATCGGGTTGAGACCTCCGCCAACGGGCATGTGCACCTGCGATTCATCGACAACGGCGCCGTCAGCGTGCGGCCCGACAGCGTGCTGGAAGTGCAGGCCTACCGCTACGACGCCGACAAGCCCCACGCGAACGAAGTGCGGCTGAAGGTGGAGCAGGGCACCAGCCGCTCGATCTCCGGTGCTGCCACCGAGGTGGACAAGAACCGGTTCCGCCTGAACACCCCGATCGCCGCCATCGGCGTGCGTGGCACTGATTTCATCGTGCACACCGATGCCAAGGGCATGCGTGCCACGGTGGCCGATGGCGCCATCGTCGTGGGTGCGCTCGGCGGCAGCTGCAGCGCAACCGGGTTGGGGCCGTGTTCCGGGTCGGATTCAAGAGTGCTCTCGGCCGACATGGGCCGCCTGATGGCCGAGGTCCGCCCCGGCGACCGTGTGGCGCGCGTGGTGCCGATCGGCAACGCGGCCGAGGCCGCCACCGGCGGTGCAGAAGAACGTGTTGCGGCGCTGCATGCGGCCGAATCCGCAGCGCGGACGGCAGCCCAACAGGCAGCCGATGCCAAGGGTTTCGCGCAGATGCGCGACAGCGACCGCTCGGCCGCCGACGTCCTGGCAATCATCTCGCCCAGCGCTGTGAACCTGAATTCACGGCCCGAGCAGACCGCGCAGCTGGCCTGGGGCCACTGGGGCATCGGCGCCACCACCAACGACAACGTCAGCATGCCCTACGCCTTTGCCCGGTTGGGGCGTGACGTCACGCCTGCCCATGACAGCAAGTACGGCACCCTGTTCCGTGCGACCGATCCTGCAAATTCCGACGGCCTGCTGCACAACAGCACCGACGCCAAGGTGGACTTCCGTCTTTCGCGGGCCATGGCCACGTTCGAGACCGGCAGCCGCACCGAGGCCGCCAATGTCGACGGTGGCACGCTGACGCTCGATTTCAGCAAGCGCACCTTTGCCACCGCGCTGGCGCTGTCGTCGGCCACCGGTGGCAAGGCGGAACTGCGGGCCGCTGGCGATGTGGCCGCGGATGGCACCTTCGCGGTCCGCGATGCTGCGCAGAAGGTCAGTGGCGCCGTGTCGTTCGACAGCAAGGAGGTCGGCTACCTGTTCGAGCGCTCGGTGATCGGCGGCCTGTTCCGCGGCAAGACCCTCTGGGGTCGCTGAGCCGGCGCCGGCCGATCGCAGCCAAGCACCCGTGCCCCCCATGATGGTCTTCTGGCGCAACCATCCCTGGCGACTGCGTGTGGCCGTGTTGCTGCTGTCGGCGCTCGTCGTCGGGCTGCTGCAGGTGGCGGCGCCGGGCGGCCTGATGCGCATCGAGCAGATCGTGGGCGACTGGAGCTGGCGCCTTGGCGCGAGCGCCAAGCCCGAGCGCCGCATCGTCGTCGTCGACATCGATGAAGCCAGCCTGAAGCAGGTCGGCCCCTGGCCGTGGCCCCGCAGCACCATGGCGCGGCTGTCGCAGCGCCTCGAAGAGGCCGGTGCCGTGGTGCAGGCCTACGACATCGCCTATTCCGACCCGATGGAAGGTGACGCTGCACTGGCGGCCACCTGGTCGCAGGCGCCGGTGGTGGTGGGCCAGATCTTCTCGCTCGATGCGCAGGTCACGCCTCGGGTCGGCACGGTCGCCGGCTCGCTGGCGGCTGGCGGATGTCCCGCATTCGCACCGCGCAGCCAGGGCCACTACGGCATTGCACCGGGCCTGCTGGAGCCGGCGCCGGCGCTTGGGCACATCACGCCCCGTGTCGAGTCGGACGGCGTCGTGCGCAAGGTGCCTGCGTTGGTGTGCCATGAGGGGCGGGCCTACCCGAGCCTCGCGCTGGCCACCCTGTGGCGGGTTGCGCAACCCACCGGCACCGGTCCGGTTCCGGCGCCTGACTGGGTGTGGTCCCAAGCCAGCGAGCAGGCCTACGGCGTGGGTCTGGCGCCCGCCGGCTGGCTGACCAGCCCGAGCCTGCCCGGTCTGGTGGTGCCAGTGGATGCGCAGGGCGACATGATCGTCCCGTACCGTGCCGAGCGTCGGGCCTTCGCCTCCGTGTCGGCGGCGGATGTGCTCAACGGCACGGCGGAAGCCAGCCTGCTGCGCGGCACCGTCGCCCTGATCGGTGCCACCGCCTTCGGGTTTGGCGATCGGGTGGCCACGCCCCATGCCGCGGTGTCGTCCGGCGTCGAGGTGCATGCCCAGTCGATCGTCGGCCTGCTGGACCATCGCATCCCGTATGCCCCGACGAGTGCAGCGCTGCTGCAGGCGGCCGCTGCGGTGCTCGTGGCTGCCGCACTGCTGGCGCTGGTGCGTCGCCGGCCTGGCGTCACCGCCAAGCGTTTGCCGCTGGCGGGCGTGCTGCTGGCCGTGGGTTGCTATTCAGGCGCCGCCTGGGCGCTGCTTCAGCACGACCTCTGGTTGCCCTGGGCATCGGTGGCGGTTTTCGCCCTGGTGTCATCGTCGGCGCTGGCGGCCGCGGAGCATGCACTCACACGCGCGCAGCGCGAGCGGCTGTCAGCCCATCTGGGAGCCTACCTTCCGGCACCGGTGGCGCAGCGCCTGATGGCCAGCGACCCCTCGGGCAGCGTGCAGGTCAACCGGCGTGACATCAGCGTGCTGGTGGCCGACATCCGCAATTTCTCGTCGTTTGCCGCCCACAAACCTGCTGAAGAGACGGCAGCCATGCTGCACGCATTCTGTTGCATCGCTGTCGATGTGGTCGAGCAGCACGGTGGTGTGGTGGAGAATGTGGTCGGTGATTCGGTGCTGGCCGTGTGGAACGCCTATTCGGACTGCCCAGATCATCCGAAGCAGGCCTTGCTTGCCGCACAGGAACTGCTGCGTGCCACCCGAACGCTGCTTGCACCGTCCCAACTTCCGCATGAAGACAGCCCCGTCCAGCCGTTGGCGCTGGGTGTCGGTCTTGAATCCGGCATTGCCGTCGTTGGCTCCTTCGGGCCGGCGAGGCGCCGTGCCCATGCGGCACTGGGCGAGCCAGTGAGCGTTGCTGCCCGACTGCAACAAATGACGCTCGATCTTTCGATGCCGATTCTCATCGGCCCCCAGCTTGCATCGCAATTGCCCCAGGGCAGCACCGAACCGCTGGGTGAATACCTGCTCGAAGGCCTGAGCCGGCAGTATGCGTTGCATGCGCCCACGGCCTGGGCAGAACTGGTGCCCGCAGAGCCGCTGTGGGCGAGTGCCGCCACGGCCACCGAGCGTGGCACCGATGGCTTGAAGTGGGCGGGCTGGTCCGACACGGGCTCGCCTGCCTCGCTGCAGATTCAATCAGCCGCCAACCTGCGCGACGCGTGAATCGCGTTGTGCCATCGTGGCCTGGACCTCTCGGCCGGGGATTGCTGGCGTGGCTGTTGGCCGCGCCTGCCATCGCTGCGCAGGCGCAATCGGCGATGGACGATGGCGCGGCACCTGCCGTGAGCGTGCTGCGCATTGCCGATTACTGTGGCGCGTTGGCTGCCACGCCCTGGCCGCGGGCGCCCTCAGCCCGGCGTGAATTGCTCCATCGCTTTGAGATCCTGCGGTCGCACTGCATGGAACATGCGGGATTCCTCGCCACCTTGGGTGCTCTCTGGCTCGAGGAAGGTGAGCCGGCGCAGGCCCTGGTCTGGCTGGAGCGAGCGCTGCTGCTCAACCCGGACCACCTCGGCGCGCTGGCCGACCATTCGCTCGCCCTGGCAGCCCTGGGCGACACCACGGCACGCGATGCCTTGGCCCAGCTCTGGAGCGAGCGCGCCGATGTGCCGCCGGCACTGCGCCTGAGGTTGCAGGGCAAGGTGGCCCTGCCCACCGTACGGTCCGCGGCAGCCTCCGCCGCGGCGCAACGCCCGGCGAACACCGTGGACGGTTGGGTGTTCTACCGCGAAGCCGCCTTGCTCACAGGCTACGAGAGCAACCTCGACCACTCGCCGCGGCTGAACGAACTGACGCTGACCCCGCCTGACGGCCCGATCAGCCTGCCGTTGGACTCGCCGCTGAAGCCCCGGTCGGCGCTGGCCATGGTGGCCGAACTGTCCTGGCAGATGGCGTACAGCCCGCTCGCCGGCATGATCGTGCAAACCGGCCTGCAGGGCAGCGCACGTCGCGCGCCCGCCGAGCGAGAGACAGATTGGCACCATGTCCAATGGGCAGCGGGCGTGTCACAACAGTGGGGACAATGGCGTGGGCAGTTGCACGGCAACGCCACCTGGATCGGCGGTCCCCTCAATGAAGCGTTCCGGCTGGTCCGCCTGGGGGCATCGGTCGACCGAGAGGCGATCGGCTGCAGCCACCGTGTCAGCCTCGAATCCGAGATGCGCTCGCACCAGGTCACCCGAAGTGCCGACGGCCGATCTCTGGGCGGACAGTGGAGCCTGCAGTGTCCTTGGCCGGGCAGCACCACGTGGAGCTGGGGCGCCGCGGCCCGCCACAATGCCGACCGACCGTCCGACCCCAGCCGACCGGGCGGCGTGCAGCGGCAATCCACGTTCGGCCTGCGCGCGGGTGGGCCCTTGAACAATGGCACGCGGCTGGACATCAGTGTGCGAATCGGCAGCGTCACGGACAGCGAAGGCTACAGTCCGCTGCTCGAGAACAACGCAATCCGGCGGATGAACCAGACCCAGCTTTCGCTGGAACTCGCGAGGCCCGTGCCGTGGCCCTGGCTGGGTGGCGCTGAGGCACAGGTGCAGGTGCAAGCCTTGCGCCAGGGTAGCAACCTGGCGCTGTTCAATTACCGCGGGTTTTCGGTTTACGGAGGCCTGCGCTGGCGCTGGTAGCCCATCAGGTGCCAGCTTGTTGCGTTTGGGCAACAACGCTGCGGGTACACCCTGGGAACATTCCGTGCTTACCGGCTGGACCCCCCTCACCCAGGTGACATAATCGCGCGCACTGAGGGCTCCGGAGCCCTCGGTCACATTCTGCCGCCCCCTACCAATTGAACGCCTTCAAAAACCAGTGCCATCGTGTGATGGTCATCACATGGCCCGCAAACGCGGGGCCAGACACTTCGGGCACATGATTGGCAGCCTCCCACCCCTTTCGACTGAATGCCTTGGCCGCTGCATGGCTGGCCAGGGCCTTCAGTCGAGTGTGGGTGATAGCCTGATCACTCGTGCTCGATTTCTTTGCAAAGAAGTCACTTCCTAAACTAGACAGGAGTCTCATTAATGGCAACGCCATCTACCCTGAATGCTGTCATTGCGCGCGTCGCTGCAGGCCTGTTCGACTACCAGCTGGGCAACGCCACCATGGGCTGGGCTGTCCAGTCCGTCAACAGCGTCACCCACAACGGTAGCGTCGGGGCCTTCACCCAGTCGCTCTACGCCGCCCAGGGCCTGACGCACAGCACCGCTGCCGCGGCACTGGCCAAGAACCTCGGCCTGACCGGCGCGGTCGCCACCGACGTCACGGCCTACATCAAGGGCCTGCTGGACGCAGCGCCTGCCGGCAAGGAAGGTGACACCATCGTCGCCATCCTGAATGGTGTTGCCACCATCACCACGCACCCGGTGGCCGAGATCGCTGCCGCTGCTGCAGCCTTCAATCTGCAGATCACCAAGGCGCTGACCTACTCCGCCTCCATCAACACGCCTGACGTGCCGGTGCATCCGCCGGTTGTCCAGACCAACTTCTTCACGCTGGTGGCTGAAACGGCGGCGGGTGCCGACGTGATGCACCTCACCGGCAACCAAGACGTCCGCATCGACTTCACCAACCCGGCCAACCAGATCGTGGGCCTGGACGTCGACGGCGACGGCACCATCGAGTTCAACGGTGTCGAGCGCAACATCACCGGCATGGCGGCTGACTTCGAGATCGTCGACGCCTACCCGCGCAACCCGCTGAACCACACCGATATCGCCAACAACTTCACAGGCGACATCTACTTCGACGGCACCGGCTTCAAGGGTGACGGCGTCAACACCAACGGCAACATCTTCCTGGGTGGCCTGGGTGTGGACGAGGCCTTTGGCGGCATCGGCAACGACTTCCTGGCTGGCGGCGGCATCGCCCAAGGCCGCACCGGCTCGGACGTCCTGCGTGGCGGCCGTAACGCCGACTTCTTCTTCGCCGAGTTCTCGGGCCTGGACGCCAAGGACGGCACCAGCCTGCTGGTCGACGGCGGCAACACCTCGGACGACACCGCGGCTGGCAATGGCCAGAGCGCGCAAGACTCCGACTGGCTGCTGTTCGAAGCCTCGGACGACGATGAGCCCGTGCAGGTCTGGCTGAACGACGACAACGGCGGCCCCGCCGAGCCGGGTGACGGCATCACCGACAACATGGGTCGTGTGCTGTCGCGCGCTGGCGAGAGCATGCTGCTGGACGACGTCGAAAACTTCGACGCGTCGGGCAACCTGTATGGCTTCCTGAACGACGTCGCCGTCGAAATCGGTGGCCGCGCCATCGACGACCGCGACGCTGACACCGCCACCGTGGGCTACAACTACGGCATCGGTTCGTCCGCGCAAGTGCGCGTGTTCGGCAGCGAAGTTGCCAACAAGATCATCGGCGGCTACGACAACGACCGTCTGGAAGGCGCTGGCGGCGCCGACCTGCTGATGGGCGGCAACCTGGCCTTCCTGAACAACCCGAACCTGGTTGGCATCGTCAACAACGGCCGCGACGAACTGATCGGCGGCGCGGGTGGTGACAACATCGTCTTCGAAGCCGACGGCGGCATCATCGACGGCGGCGCCGACACCGACACCCTGTGGCTGACCAACCTGGCCCTGGGCACCCAGACCGCCACCGACCTCACCACCGACGGCTACCTGCGCCTCGACCTGCGTTCGCAGAACATCGACGAAGCCAATGGCTACGGCGGTGCGAACGTTGGCAGCTTCAACTTCGTGGCTGACGACACGCAAGACCAGACGAACTACAAGTCGTCGGCCACCCGCGTGACCGTGCAGAACATGGAAAACGTGATCGCCACCGGCCTTGGCGGTGTCGACTACGTTGCTGCTGGTACCAACAACCCTGAGCTGCTGTTCAACAACGTGCAGAACCAGGGTCGCTACACCGGCAACCTCGACCTGCGTGGCACCCAGACCGCCAACACGCTGTATGCCTCCAACGGCATCGACGTGCTCGAAGGCCGTGCCGGCAACGACCGCCTGTCGGGCGGTGACGGCAACGACGACTTCTACTTCGGCACCAGCGACGCGGGCAGCGACATCGGCGACGGCGTCGACGTGATCCATCGCCAGTCCGACGCCAACGGCGACAACCTGTGGGATGGCTTCAACCACATCACCGGCACCGGCGGCAACTTCGAGCGCGATTTCAACATCGGCGGCACCAGCTCCACTGGCGCCTCCGTGCTGAAGGTTGCGGTGCAGAAGGCCGGCGGCAACACCGCTGGCACGCAGCTGAACCAGGTCGTCAACTTCGTCTCTGAAATCGTCACCGGCGTCAAGGTTGGCGCGACCTTCACCGCGATCACGCTGAACACCGCCGCGATCAAGGCTGCCACCACCTACCAGGGCCTGACCGACGCGATCAACGCGGCGCTGGACGCCACCGCCTTCGGTGCCGACCTGCAAGCCACGCTGCAAGCCGACGGCTTCACGATCCACATCGCTGACGCCCAAGGCCGTGAACTGGCCGACTCGTCCTCCGAAGTGCCGGGCGCCGGCGTCTCGGTGAACCAGATCGCCAACACCGCCACGCAGAACACCTTCGAGTACGGCGCCCCCGCGGTGGCCGTCACGAAGGACCGCCTGATCTACAAGTCGTACGAAGACCGCCTGGACAACGAAGGCGTCGACGACGACAGCGTGCTGGGCAGCATCATCTCCCTGGGCATCGACAGCTACGCTGAAGACCACGTCATCAACTTCGCCGACGAAGATGCTGACGGGCTGGCCACCACCCGCATCGCGGAAGACCAGCTCTACAACATCGACTTCCTGAACCTGACCACGCAAGACAAGGTCACGATCGACATCAACGGCGTGAAGTACACGCTGCAAGTCGGTGTGGACCTCGACGGCAACACGATCGCCGCTGAAGACGGCGTGGGTGACGATCAGGTCTCGATCCAGAACGCGTTCCTGACCCGCCTGGTTTCGTTCATCGACACCTACATGGACGATGACACCTCGGCCGGCCAGGTGAACGCCACGATCCGCACGAACGCCACCGCGATCGACCGTAACAACGACGGCGACACGCTGGATGCCTTCGAAGCCATTGGCTCGTACAACGTCGGTCTGTCGGTGAACCAGGTTGCCTACAACGGCGAAGAAACCGTGTTCATGACGCTGCCGACGGTTGACACCAGCGGCCAGGCCTCCGGTGGCGAGCGCTGGTCCGTCACGGTCACCAACGTGTCCGAGCACGAACTCGAGCTGCTCGACTTCGACGGCCGCAACGGCGAACTGAACGAAACCAACGTGCTGTTCTGGGGCCAGGAAGCCGTGAACCGCGCTGAGCTGTCGACGGCCAAGAACGCCGGCGACACGCTGACCGGTTACGAAGCCATGGTGATCGACGTGGGTCCGAACAACCTGCAAGACGTTGTCTTCGGCACCACCACCGCGATCCCGAACAACACCGCCACGAACTTCCCGCTGTCCACCATCGCGAATGGCTGGTCGGTGCATGGCGATGACTTCCTGCTCGGCGGCAACGGCCTCGACACCATCAACGGCGGCACCGGTGACGATCGCGTTGAAGGCTCCATCGGCGGCAATGGCACCACCACCTGGGACACCCTGGATGGCGGCAAGAACTTCTACGCTGTTCAAGTGCTGGGCGAAGCGCAAGCTCGCGTCTACATCCTGAACAAGTGGGAAGCTGCCAACCCCACCAAGGTGACGGCGCTGCAAGGCCTGGTGATCTCGTCGCTGACGCTGATCGACCAGAACGAAACCGGTACTGGCGTTTCCAGCGGCGTGTTTGACGACACCCTGCAGTTCTCGCAGAAGCTGTTCACGGCTGGCACCACCCGCTTCACCGTGACGCTGGACAACTTCGCCCTCACCGGCGGCGTGGTCGAACTGCGCAACGACGGCGCGGGCACCGTGGGCGTTGACGTCGACGGCAACGGCACGATCGACAACTGGACCCGCTTCACCAACTTCGAAAACATCCGCACCGTTTCCGGCGTGGGCGCTGCCACCGCAGCAACCCCCGGCGTGGCGGACAGCGGCGGCCAGGGCAATGACACGCTGAACGTCACGGGTCTGTCGTCGGCCACCACCGGCGCCAACGGCATCCTGTACAACCTGAGCGTGGACACCGTCAGCGGTATCGCCCCCGGATCGGTGATGTACAGCGCCAACGCGCACGCCAGCCTGACCAAGCCGGCCATCGCCGACTTCGAATCGCTGGTGATCAAGGTTGACGGCGTTGAAAGCGTCATCGCCGGCACCGGCGACGATCTGCTGATCATCGACGAATCCGAAGCCGCCAAGAACAACGTGTTCACGGGCGACCTCGGTGACGACCGCATCATCTACCAGAACGAGTTCGACGGCGAAGCCACCCCTGGCGTTGCCGAGCCGACCGTGACGATCAAGGTGGACACGGTCGCCGCTGCTGTCGGTGGTACCGACACCGTCACGATGACCGGTGGCCGCGTCGGCCAGACCGTGGCGACCGACACCCTCAACGGTGTCGAGTTCGTCTCGCTGGAAGAGCGCACCGCTGCTGGCACCCGTGAAGACGACGTGCTGGACGTGACCGCGATGACCTCGGGCGCCATCGTCAGCTATGTGGACGGCACGGTTCGCGCGCTGGACAACACGCTGCACCTGACGATCGACGGCATCGACGAGATCGAAAACATCTGGGCTGACGGCAACGACACCGTTCTGGTGGCCAGCTCTGCCACGATGAACGGCAACCAGCGTTCCGACGCTGGCACCGCTGCCGGCACCAACGATGTGGACGTCCAACTCGGCACCTTCGTCGACTTCGACACGCTGAAGACTCCTGGCACGGACAACACCCGCAAGACGTTCCTGACCCAGACGACGGCCGAAATCGAAGACGTCATCAACCAGAACCAGTTCAAGTTCAACCTGAGCAAGACGGGTTCGGGCGCTGACTCCGACACGGTGGACTACAGCAACGCGACTGACAACATCTCGGTCGTGGTGGAACTGGACGCGACCAAGCCCAACCAGTACGTGCTGGTGGACAGCGACGGCGCGACCTTCTACGACGCCGTGGGTGACCTGGAAGAAGCGGGCGACCGCGTTGACCAGCTCATCAGCGTCGAGCGCATCGTGGCTGCTCGTGGCGAGTCGGTGCTTGACCTGACCTCCTCGACCAAGGGCCTGGAAATCAAGTGGAGCGCCTTCGATGTGGCCAACCAGACCGCATCGCTGGACCGCGACACCTACTCGGTGCGCATCTCCGACCTGACGACCGCCAGCCCGCTGCAGCGCACGTTCGTTGAATACCGCGACGCCGGCCTGAGCGCCACCGTCACGCAGAACAAGGCCACCTGGAGCCGCCTGGAAGGCAGCGACAACGCCGAAGTGCTGATCCTCAACAGCGCGCACTCGACCGACACCAACGCGTTCAACCTGCGTGGTGGTGCCAACCAGGTCAAGTACAACGAGCTGACCAAGTCGATCACGCTGACGCTGTCGGTCACTGACTTCTCGGCCGCCAGCGCGCTCACCACCGGCAAGGTGACGGGCACGGTGGTGTTCCAAGACGGTCAAGGCGCGGGTGTTGAATCCGGCACGTTCCTGGGTGGTACCCACACCATCACCAGCTACACCGCCAACAACGGCATCGCCTCTGGCTCGCTGCGTGTTGCCGCTTCGCAAGACGCGGAAGACACCCTCAAGTTCTCCGGCCTGACCGAGAAGCTGTTCCTGGTGGCCGAGACCGGCACCGTGGACAACCAGATCACGGTGAAGCTGGGTACTGGCGCTGCTCAGAACTCGGTGGTGCTCACGGGCTTCGAGCTGGTGTCCGACTCGGCCTCGAACGACGTCTATGACTTCGGCTCGCTGCTGAACGCTGGTGCTGGCCTGAACTTCATCGATGACAACACCGACCACGACACGGTGAAGGTGGGCAACGACGCCATCGACTTCGACGGTACCAACGCCATGGGCGCAGGTGCAGTTCTGGCCGGCGCGGCCGAAATCAGCCTGGGCGCGATCCGTGACAACGGCACGCTGGCCACCGCTGGCTTCGACTTCGACGTGCTGGACGTCACCAAGGTGACCAACACCACGGTGACGACCGTGACCGGTGCCAACACCGGCACCGGCGATGTCAACACCGACGAAGTCGTGTTCGGCGCCATCAACAACATCAACTCGGCGCTGCTGTTCGAGTCGGTGGTGTTCACGCAAGCCACGGTCACGGAGAACGGCACGACCTACGTGCTGAACACCACGGCCAACAGCGTGACCGCCGGTGCCAAGACGATCACCCTGACCAACGGTGCCAACACGCTGAGCTTCGGCGGCACGGTGCTGCAGCAGGCTGCTTCGCCGAACCACCTGCGTGCGGCCACCGACCTGAACGCCACCAGCGGCGTGACGGTGACGATCGTCGGCAACGAAGCGGTGAACATCACCGGCGGCAACGGCAACGACACCATCACCACCAACGGCGGTGACGACACGCTGCGCGGCGGCTCTGGCAACGACACCCTGAACGGCGGCTTCACCGCAGCCGTGGGCGAAATTGCCACCGTCACGCTGGGTGGCGGTGCTGCGGTGCTGTCCGGTGCTGAAGTGCTGACGCTGACCGGCAACGTCGGTACGCTGACGATCACCGGCAGCGGTGGTGCAGGCGAACTCAAGACCGCCAGCGCCACGGCCGACGCCGACCAGATCGGTGCCCTGCTGATCGCGCAGACCAACGCCTTCCTCGAGACCGAACTGGGCTATGCCGCCGGTACGATCCTGTCGAAGACGTACGACGCGTCCAGCAACGTGTTCACGCTGAACTTCACGGCAGCGGCCGGCGACGTGGCCAACCTGGCCTCGGCGGTTTCCGCCGGTACGATGACGGCTGTGGCGGGCAACACCGCCGGTGCGGCTGCGGTTCAGAGCCTGGACACCTACGTGTTCGAGTCGACCGCCACGCTGAACGGTGCTGACACGATCAACAACTTCAACGCGGCCAACGCGGCCACCGACGATCTGCTGGACTTCACCGCCTTCCTGGGCGCTGCGGCCACGACCGGCGGTGCTGCGGTCAACGGCGGCACGGGCGACCTGGACCTGACCGCCAACCTGGTTGGCGTGATGTTCAACAAGGGCTCGGTGACGGCGTCCGACGTCAAGCTGGTGGGCGCCGCTACGGCCACCAACGGTGAAGTGTTCATCGCCGACAACAGCAAGCGTGTGGTGCTGGTCACGGCCGACGACAACGGCACCAGCGACGCGACGATCAACGCGTACCTGGTGTACTACGTCGAAGACACCAACGCCACGGTGGGTGCTCAGACCTTCGCCGTGACGCTGGTTGGCACGATCAACAGCGCCACCGAGCTGAACGCCGCTGACCTGTTCACCGGCACCGACAGCTTCGTCTGATCGGCCTCGAACGGTCGCCGTCGCAAGACGGCGGCTTGTTCAAAGGCAGGCATCCTGCAAACCGCCCTCGGGAAACCGGGGGCGGTTTTTTCTTGCCTGCGCGGGCCTGTGTGCGCGCAAAGCCTGGACGCACTGAAGGCGGTGGGTTTTGACCCAAACACGCTTGCAGCTGCGATGGGGGACTGCAAGTGCCGCCCAAGCTGGTGACGCCCATCACACCGGCATCCGCGGGCCCTCAGCACAATCTCGCGATACGCACATGAACCGTGAGCCCGCCATGCCCCCCAGCCTGAACAGCAGCACCTGCCCGCCGGAACGTGAGTGCCGCCCGCCGACAGTCGCCGCACCGCGCAAGCTGGGTGCGCGTGATGGCAGCCTGCGGCGGGTGTCGCTTCGAAAGCGCGATGAAGGCAAGGACTTTCTGCAGCGCCTGCGCGAAGCGGGCCTTTAAGCCTGCGATCAGCGCGCGTGTGCCCTGGCAGGCGGTGAACCAGCGCGCAAATCGCCTCGACTACAATCCGACGCCCCTGTTGGCCTGAGCGCCACGAGCAGGCCCCTGCAAAGCGCGCGGGCCGGCAGGGATCGAACCGCACAACACACATCAGCACCATGGCAAACAAGCAAACAGTTTTCGCCGACCGCATCGTCGGCCTGTCCGTCCAGAACGGCCTCGTCCGCGTCGACCTCGCCACCATCGCGGGTCCGGCCAAGAACAAGGAAGGCAAGGACGGCCTGAAGTTGGACGTCACCCACCAACTGGTGCTGCCGTTGGACGCCTTCGTCAATGGCGTGGCCATGCAGCAGAAGCTGGTGCAGGAACTGGTGGCACGCCAGCAGAAGCGCAATGCCAAGGCGGCCAAGGCGGACGACGCCGCTGCCGCAGCACCCGCCGCCTGATCGACACGGGGCACCCTCCAAGGCCCTGGCGGTGCAAACCGCCAGGGCCTTGAGCCGTCATGCTGCAGAACATCAGCGTCCGATACGACCCGGTCGAAGACCGGCTGATGCTGCGCCTGTCGCTGAAGACCGACGCGGGTCTCGAAGAGCACTGGCTGCAGATCACCCGGCGCGTGTGCGCTGCCTGGCGGCAGGACCTGCAAGCCATGGTGGACCTGTCGGCCGAACTGCCCCCACGGCTGGACAAGGCGGCCAAAGCCGTGGTCTCGGCAGCGCATCACCAGGTCATGGCCAGCCAGGTGCCCACCCGCACCGAGCCGGCACCCCGGCCGGACGAGTCGGCGCCCGTGGCGGCCCACCTGGTCACGCGCGTGGTCTGCGGCAGGCGTCGCAACGATGGCCGGTGGGTGCTGAAGTTCGAGCTGCGTGGTCGCGCGCCGCTGGCGCTGGTGTTGTCCAACCCGACGCTGCATGCCTTGGTGGATGCGCTGTCCCGGCGCGTGCAGGTGGCGGGCTGGTCCTTGCCGGCCACCGCGAGCGAGGCGCCAGCGGCCCACCGCCCACCGGCATCGCCCTTGCACTGAAGTCCTTGTCTGCACCTCGCGCGCCCCGGCGTGCCGAGTGCCGGCGTCTTGCCCAGCAGGCTGCTCCAGGAGAACGCCTTGAACAACTGGTCGGAAGGCTACGTGGCCGACATCGGCTACACCTATGGCTACTACCCGGAGCTCAACCCGCTGCGCATGCGGCTGGCGCTGCTGTACAGCGGCCTGGTCTGCCCCGAGGTGCGCAACGCGTGTGAGCTCGGCTTCGGGCAGGGGATCAGCGTGGCGGCGCATGCGGCCGCGTCACCGGTGCAATGGCATGGCACTGACTTCAACCCCGAACAGGCCGGGCTGGCCCAGGAACTGGCGCGTGCATCCGGCGCGGCAGCGCAGCTGCATGATGCTTCGTTTGCCGAGTTCTGCGCTCGACAGGACCTGCCCGATTTCGACTTCATCGGTCTGCATGGCATCTGGACCTGGGTGAACGATGGCAACCGCGAGGTGATCGTCGACTTCATCCGTCGCAAGCTGAAGGTGGGCGGCGTGGTCTACCTGAGCCAGAACACCTTGCCCGGATGGTCGACGCTGGCGCCCGTGCGCAGGCTCATGACCGACCATGTGGCCACCGCCGTGGCGCCGGGTGAAAGCCCGGCTGGCCGCATCGACGCGGCATTGGCCTTCGTCGACAAGGTGCTGGCCACCCAGCCCGCGTTTCAGGCCGCCCATGCCGATGTGCTGCAACGCGTGGCCGCGCTGAAGACGCTGGACAAGAGCTACCTGGCGCACGAGTACTTCAACCAGGCCTGGCAGCCGATGTACTTCAGTGAACTCGCCGCCTGGATGGCGCGGGCAAAGCTCGCGCACGCCTGCTCGGCGCGCTACCTGGATCACATCGAGGCGCTGAACCTCGCGCCCGCTCAACACGCGTTGCTGGGCCAGATCGCCGACCCCACGCTGCGCCAAACGGTGCGCGATTTCATGGTGAACCAGCAGTTCCGCAAGGACTACTGGATCAAGGGCGCGCGGCGGCTGACGCCCTTCGAGCAATCGGCGCAGCTGCGCGAGCAGCGGGTGGTGCTGACGGCGCATCGTCCTGACATCACGCTGCAGGTCAACGGCATCACCGGTGAGGCCAACCTCAACCCGACCATCTACGCACCGCTGCTCGACGCGCTGGCCGACCACCGGCCCAGAACCCTGGGCGAGCTGGAGCAGGACCTGGCCAAGCGGCAGATCAGCTTTGCGCAGCTGGCGCAGGCCGTGATGGTGCTGGTGGGGCAGGGGCGCCTGGAACCGGCAGCCGCCAAGGGCGAAGCACAGCAGGCGCGCCAGCGCACCGACGCACTGAACCAGCACCTGACACGGCGCGCCTGTGGCAGCGCGGACATCACCACGCTGGCCAGCCCGCTCACCGGCGGCGGCCTCACCGTGCTGCGCGCCAGCCAGCTGTTCCTGCTGGCGCGTGCACAGGGCCAGGACGACCCGCAGGCCTGGGCCCGGTTTGCGTGGAACATCCTTTCCGCGCAAGGACAAACGCTGATGAAGGACGGCAAACCCCTGCACACCGCGGCCGACAACATCGCCCAGCTCACCGTGCAGGCGCAGGCCTTTGCCGAGAAGCAACTGCCGTTGCTGAAGGCGTTGCAGGTGGCCTGATCACCGGCGGCCGGGCGGCGCTCGATGAGCGCCGTCCGCCGACGGTCGCCCCACTGCGCAGGGGCATCGGCAGCCTTGGGTTGACTTCATATAGGACTTTGCTACATTACGCGTCCTATATGAAAACCTTGGTCTGCGTGCTGCAGAACACCACGCCGCAGCACGTGCAGCGGTTGGTGGCCTTGCAGCATGCGTTTGCCGCGGTCTGCAACGCACTGGCGCCGCTGGTGCAGCAGACCCGCTGCTGGAACCGCGTGGCGCTGCACCACATGGCCTACAAGCAGATGCGCCAGCAGTTCCCGAGCATCGGCTCGCAAATGGTGTGCAACGCCATCTATTCGGTCTCCCGTTCCTGCCGCATCGTGTACCAGCATCCCCAGAGCCCGTTCAACATTGCCCGTCTTGGCGACAAGGCGTTGCCGCGGCTGCACTTCCTGCCGCAGTCGCCGGTGTACTTCGACCGCCACACGCTCAGCATCAAGGACGGACAGGTGTCGATGTACACGCTCGACGGCCGCATGCGCTTCCAGCTCGACCTGTCGGTCAGCGATGAGAACCGGTTCCGCACCGAGAAGCTGCGCGAGATCGTGCTCAGCGCCAACAAGGCAGGGGCGTTCCAGCTCAGCTTCTCGTTTGCCGAGGCCGACGACGCCGACGCCGAGCCCGCCGACCTGGGCCCCCAAGCACGATCGCGTGATGCCGAACTGCCCGAATACGTGCTGGTGACGCACGACGACCCCGCCTTGCCGATGCCGGCCATGGCGCCCCGCCCCGACAACGCCCGCCTGCCCACATGAACGCACCCAACCGTGCCCTTGCGGCCGCACCGATCCGCGAAGCGCTGCTGAGCCAGCGACGCCTGTACGTCCACGCGGCCTGGATCAGCCTGGTCACCGGCCTGCTGGGGCTGGCGCCCTCCTGGTACATGTTCGAGGTGTACGGCCGCGTGCTCAACAGCCGCAACGTCACCACGTTGAACATGCTGTTGCTGATGGTGGTGGGCGTCTACATCGTGATGGAACTGCTCGAGCTGGTGCGCGGACGCCTGCTGTACCGCGCCGGCGAGGCGGTCGACCGGCAACTGCGTGCGCGGCTGTTCGATGTGGTGTTCGACGCCAACCTGCGCAAGCTGCCGGGGGGCACCACCCAGCCCTTCAACGACCTGAAGACGCTGCGGGACTTCCTCAGCACCCCCGCGGTGACCTCGGTGATGGACATTCCCGCGGCGCTGATCTGCCTGGTGCTGCTGTTCCTGATGAGCCCCTGGCTGGGCGTGATGGCGCTGATCGGTGCGCTGCTGCAGGTGGGCCTGGCCGTGATGACCGAGCGCCGCACCATGCCCCTGCTCACCGGCGCGATGACGGCCTCGATCCAGGCCCAGAGCTACGCCGGCAGTTCGCTGCGCAATGCCCAGGTGATCGAATCGATGGGCATGCTCGGCCAGATCCACCGCCGCTGGATGCGCATGCAGCGCAGCTTCCTGGCCAAGCAGGCCGAGGCCTCGGACTACGGCGGCATCAGCGCCACCGCGGCCAAGCTGATCCAGAGCATGCAGGGCTCGCTGCTGCTCGGTGCGGCCTGTCTGCTGGTGCTGGAAAACAGCCTCTGGGGCGGTGGCGGCATGATGATCGTGGCCTCCATCCTGGGTGGGCGCGTGCTGGCCCCGCTGGCCCAGTTGGTGGCGCAGTGGCGCCTGGTGGTCGGCGTCCGCGACGCCCATGGCCGCCTGAACCAGCTTTTCCTCAAGGCCAGCCAGCCGGTGGCCGGCATGCCGCTGCCGCCGCCCAAGGGGGCCTTGTCGGTGGAATCGGTGGTGGCCGGCGCGCCCGGCAGCCCCTTGCCCATCCTGCGGGGCGTGCAGTTCGCGGCCCGGCCGGGTGAGGTGGTGGGGGTCATCGGCCCTTCGGCGGCGGGCAAGAGCACGCTCGCACGCCTGCTGGTGGGCATCTGGCCCGCGGCCAGTGGCAAGGTGCGCCTGGACGGTGCCGATGTCTATGCCTGGAACAAGGCCGAGCTCGGCCCGCACATCGGCTACCTGCCGCAGTTCATCGAGCTGTTCGACGGCACGGTGGCCGAGAACATCGCCCGCTTCGGCACCGTGGACATGGCGCAGGTGCGCCTGGCCACCGACCAGGTGGGTCTCACCGACACCATCGAGGCCCTGCCCCAGGGCTTCGACACGCGCATCGGCGACGAAGGCGCGGTGCTCTCGGGCGGCCAGCGCCAACGGCTGGGCCTGGCGCGCGCGGTGTACGGCAACCCGTCGTTCGTGGTGCTCGACGAGCCCAACTCCAACCTCGATGAGGCCGGCGAAAAGGCCTTGCTGCTGCTGTTGCAGGGCCTGAAGGCGCGTGGCGCCACGGCGGTGGTGATCACCCACCGCACCACCTTGCTGTCGGCGGTGGACAAGCTGCTGGTGCTCAACGAAGGGCAGACAGCCGCATTCGGCCCGCGCGACGACGTGCTGGCCGCCCTGAAGAAGGCCAACGAACAGGCGCGCGCGCAGCTCGCGCCAGCCGCACAGCGGCCCGCACTGCCGGGAGGGGCAGCATGAGCACGACAAGCGGATTTTTCGATCGCAGCGCGCTGGGACGCACGCTCAAGAGCTTCCGGCGGGAGCTGTTCTGGATCGGCGTGTTCAGCTTCTTCGCCAACCTGCTGCTGCTGACGCCCACGCTGTACATGCTGCAGGTCTTCGACCGGGTGATGACCAGCGGCAGCCTGTACACGCTGGCGGCGCTGACGCTGATCGCCGTGTTCTTCTTCCTGGTGATGGGCTTCTCGGAGTGGCTGCGTTCGCGCCTGCTGGTGCGCGCCGGCGCGCGCTTCGACCAGGCGCTGCACACCAACGTGTTCAACGCCAGCTTCGAGGCCAGCCTGGGTGGCAACGCACGCAACCCGATGCAGGCCTTCAATGACCTCACGGCCTTGCGCCAGTTCCTCACCGGCAATGGCGTGTTCGCGCTGGTCGATACGCCGTGGACGCCGGTGTACATCGCGGTGCTGTTCATGATGCACCCGTGGCTGGGCTGGGCCTCGATCGGCTTCGCGCTGCTGATGCTGGCGATGGCCATCGTCGGCCACCGGCTCACCGCGCCGCGGCACGAAAAGGCGTCGGAGGTGCTGATCGAATCGGGCAGCTACCTGCAGAGCAAGCTGCGCAACGCCGAGACGGTGGAGGCCCTGGGCATGCTGGGCAACCTGCGCCGCCACTGGCTGGCGATCCAGGAGCGCCTGGGCGACAGCCTGCACGCCGCGCACGAGACCTCGCACCGTGTGCAGGCCACCACCAAGTTCGTGCAGTACACGCAGCAATCGCTGATGCTGTCGCTGGGCGCCCTGCTGGCGATCGACGGCCACATCAGCGCCGGCGCGATGATTGCCTGTAATGCGCTGATGGGCAACGCGCTGCGGCCCATCGGCATCGTGGTGCAGACCTGGAAGCAGTTCATCGACACGCGCCAGTCCTATGGCCGGCTGGAGAAACTGCTCGAAGACAACCCCGAGCGCCAGGCCCGCCACGTGGGCGACGAGGTGCGCGGCCAGGTCACGCTGCGGGGCCTCGAGGCCACCGCACCGGGGCGGCAGACGCCCATCCTCAAGGGCCTGGACGTGGAGTTCAAGGCCGGCGAGGTGGTGGCGATCCTGGGCCCCTCGGGCGCGGGCAAGTCCACGCTGGCGCGCTGCATCGTCGGCATATGGCCCAACGTGAGCGGCCATGTGCTGCTGGACGGCCACCCGATCAGCGAGTGGTCGCGCGAGGCGCTGGGCCCGCACATCGGCTACCTGCCGCAGGACATCGAGCTGTTCGACGGCAGCATCGCCGAGAACATCGCCCGTTTCGCGCCGGTGCCGGCCGAGCGCATCATCGAAGCGGCGCAGCGCACCGGCATCCACGAGATGATCCTGCGCCTGCCCAAGGGCTACGACACCCAGATGGGCGAGGCCGGCGGCATGCTCTCGGGCGGCCAGCGCCAGCGCATCGGCCTGGCGCGCGCGATCCTCGGCGACCCGGCGCTGGTGGTGCTGGACGAGCCCAATGCCAACCTCGACGACGCCGGCGAGGCTGCGCTGCTGCGCACCGTGCGCGACCTGAAATCGCGCGGCAAGTCGGTCTTCATGATCGTTCACCAGCAGCACCTGCTGGCCGCGGCCGACCGCGTGCTGATCCTCGAGCAGGGCCAGGTCAGCCGTTTCGTGCCGGTGGTCGTACAGACAAGTCCTGCGCCCGCCCAGGCGCCCCAACCCCAGTGAGTGCCCCATGAGTGCCATGACGCAAGCAGCGCGAGCCGACCTCGCCCCCGGCGCAGCCGGCGCAGCCAACGACGTCACCGACGTCGACGAAGTCGAACTGAAAACCGATACCAAGCCGGTGATCCGCCTGGGCTTCTGGGTGCTGGTGGTGGGCTTCGGCCTGTTCCTGCTGTGGGCCGCCTTCGCCCCGCTGGACGAAGGCGTCTCGGCGCCGGCCACGGTGTCGATCGAGACCCGCCGCAAGACCGTGCAGCACATGCAGGGCGGTGTGGTGCAGCAGGTGCTGGCCAAGGAGGGCGGGCAGGTCAAGGCCGGCGATCCCTTGATCGTGCTCGACGATGCCGCCACCCGCGCGGCCTACGAGGCCATCCGCCAGAACTACCTGGCCCAGCGGGCCTTCGAGAGCCGGCTGCTGGCCGAGGTGACCGGCGCTGCCGGCATCACCTTCCACCCCGATCTGCTGACCGACAAGGACCCGCAGGCCCGGCAGCACATCGCGGTGCAGCAGCAGGTGTTCGCGTCGCGCCGGGCGGCGCAGGCGGCGGAGATCTCCGCGGCCCGGCAGTCGATCTCCGGGCTGGAGGGCCAGGTGGCTGGCATGCAGCAGATGCTGGAAAGCCGCAAGGCACAGGCGGCCATCCAGACCCGCCAGCTCGGCAACGTGCAGGCGTTGGCCGACGAAGGCTTTGCCCCGCGCAACCAGGCCCTGCAGCTGGAGCAGGCCCAGGCCGAGCTGCGCACGCAGCTCGCCGACCTGCAGACCAACATCCAGCGCACGCAAAGCGCCATTGCCGAAACCCGGCTGCGCATCGCCCAGCGTGAACAGGAATACGTGAAGGAAGTGTCGGGCCAGCTCGCCGAAGTGCGGCGCGAGGTGCAGGCCAACCAGGAGCGGCTGGCCGCCATCACCACCGAGCTGGGCCGTACGCACATCCGCGCGCCGGTGTCGGGCCAGGTGCTCGGCCTGGCCATCGCGGGCCCTGGTGCGGTGGTCACGCCCGGCCAGCGCCTGATGGACATCGTGCCGCAGGGCGAATCGCTGCTGCTCGACGCGCGGGTGCCGCCCACCGTGATCGACCGCATCAAGACCGGCGACGCGGTCGAGGTGCGCTTCTCGGCGTTTGCCAACTCGCCGCAGCTGGTGGTGCACGGCAAGGTGATCTCGCTGTCGGGCGACGCCGTCACCGAGCAGGTGGGGGCGGGGTCGATCAGCTTCTACCTGGCGCGGGTGGAACTCACGCCCGAGGGTCGCAAGGCGCTGGGCGACCGCAGCCTGCAGCCGGGCATGGTGGCCGAGGTGCTGATCAAGACCGGCGAACGCTCGCTGCTGACCTACCTGCTGCACCCGCTGATCAAGCGCGTCGCCTCGGCGATGACGGAGGAATGAGCATGCGAGCCACCGCCGAGATCCGCCGCGGCCTGCGCGCCGCGCTGCTGGCCGTGTGCGCCGGCGGCCTGCTGGCCGCGCAGCCGGCGCGGGCGATGGGCTTTGCCGAGGCGTTCTCGGCCGCGCGCGGCAACGATGCACAGTTCCGCGCTGCCGGCCACGAGCTGGAGTCCACGCGCCTGGGGGTGCCGATCGCGCGCGCCTCGCTGCTGCCCAACGTGGCCTTCAACATGTCGCGCGCCGACGTGACGGGCACGCGGCAGTTCTACAACGGCCTGAACCAGGAGGTGCAGGTGCAGGTGGCCTACGGCTCGCCGCAGACCAGCCTGTCGGTGCGCATGCCGTTGTGGAACCAGGAAGCCCGCGCACGCTACGACCAGGCCCAGGTGCAGACCGAAGTGGCCGAGCAGGTCTACCGCACACGCGGGCTGGAGCTGCTGGACCGCGTGGGCACCGCCTACCTGCAGGTGCTGCTGGCCGAAGACGGCATCCGCCTGGCCGAGCAGCAGGTTGTGGCGCTGCAGGCCCAGTTCACCCGTGCCGAGCAGCGCTTCAAGCGCGGTGAAGGCACCCGCACCGAGGCGGCCATGGCGCAGGCCAGCCTCGACCTTGCCCGCGTCAAGGTGGTCGAATCGACCGACCAGCTGGAAACGGCGCGCCGCAACCTGCGGCGCCTGACCGGGCGCGAGACACCCCGGCTGAACCAGTTCGCCGCCGAATTCGAACCCCAGGAGGTGGTACCGAACCGGCTGACCGAATGGCTCGAGCTCGCGGGCCGCAACAGCCCCTCGCTGCAGGCCAAGCTGCAGCAGCTGATGGTGGCCCGGTTGGGCGTGAAGCGGCAGAGCGCCGGCCACATGCCGCGCGTGGACCTGTATGCCAGCATCGCCCGCAACGAGAACGAATCCCTGAACAACCTGGGGCAGACCTCGGTGCTCAAGACCATGGGCGTGCAGGTGAGCGTGCCGATCTACAGCGGTGGCGGCATCGACGCCAGCGTGAAGCAGGCGATGTCCGACCAACTGCGCGCGGAGGAAGACATCAGGTCCGAGCGCGAGATCGTCGAGCTCGAGGTGCAGCGCAGCTACCAGGCGGTGGCCAACGGCGCCACCAAGCTGCAGGCCTACCGCCGCGCCGTGCAGTCCAGCGAAGTGGCCTACCGCGGTGCGGTGCGCACCCAGGAGGCCGGGCTGGCCACCACCGCCGATGTGCTGGACGCGCAGGCGCGCCTGTACTCGGCGCAGCGGGACCTCTCCCAGGCGCGCTACGACTACCTGCTGGCCCGCCTGCGCCTGCAGACGGCCGCAGGCACTGCGGTGGAAGAAGTGGTGACCGACATCGACCGCCAGCTCCCGTTGGTGGCGGCGGCCAAGCCTTGACCCCAGCCCCGGATGAATGCCATGAACCGACCTGCCTTCCTGCGCCCGGCCCCGCTGGCGCTCGCCACGCTGACCACCGCCTTGCTGACCGCCTGCGGCGGCGGCGACAGCACCGGACCGGCCGTCACCAACCTCGCGGCCTCGCCGCCGTCCTCGGCCGGCATTTCGACGGTGGCCTACGGCAAGCCGGTGACGCTGTCGGTCTCGGGCTCGGGCCTGAACAGCGACATCGTCGCGGTGATCGAGCCGGGCTGCTTCACGATGACCCGCAGCGCGAGCACCAGCGACAGCACGCAGACCTTCACCTGCACCATCCGCGCGGTGGGCGACCTGCGCGTGCGCGTGCGCACGGCCGAAGGCCGTGAGCTGGCCTCGTTGCGGCTGGACGTGCCGATGCCGCAGGTGGCGATGGTGGCCAAACGCGGCAACGACACGGGCAGCTTCGTGATGGAGCTCGACCCGGTGCGCGCGCCGAAGACGGTCGACAACTTCCTCACCTACGTCAACACCGGCTCGTGTTTCTACAAGGGCACGCTGTTCCACCGCGTGATCGCCAACTTCATGTCGCAGGCCGGCGGCTTCAACTCCGGGCTGCAGCAGGTCACGGGCCAGGGCCCGGCGATCGAGCTGGAGTCGAAGAACGGCCTGTCGAACCTGAAGTACACGGTGGCGATGGCGCGCACCAACGTCCCCAATTCGGCCACCTCGGAATTCTTCATCAACGCGAAGGACAACCTCCAGCTCGACTACGTTGACGACGCCAATCCGGGATACGCCGTCTTCGGCAAGCTGATCAGCGGCATGGAAGCCGTGGACGTGCTGAACCAGGTGCCCACGATGAAGAAATCGAGCACGACCAACGGCGTCGAGCGCATCTTCGACGACGCGCCGATCGACGAGGTGATGATCACCGCCTGCGGCCAGACCCGCTGACGCGGCCGTGCACGGGCTGCTGGAACACCTGCGCCTGGCCTGGCCCCTGGCCAAGCGGGACCTGCTCGCGCGCTACCGCGGCAGCGTGGCGGGCGTGCTGTGGGCGCTGCTCGCCCCGCTGGCGATGGTGGCGATCTACGCGCTGGTGTTCCAGGGCGTGTTCCAGGCCCGCTGGGCCGGCGCCGCGCGCCCGGTCGATGGCGGCATCGACTACGCCGCGCGCCTGTTCGCGGGCCTGATGGTCTTCACCGCGGTGGCCGAGCTGGCCACCCGCGCCACACGGCTGATGCAGGACAACGCCAACCTGGTGAAGCGGGTGGTGTTCCCGCTGGAGCTGCTGTGCGTGGCGCTGGTGATGCAGGCCGCGGTGCACACCACGCTGCAGATGGGCGTGCTCGCCGCGCTGCTGATGGTGCTGGGCGAGGGCGCGCAGTGGAGCTGGTTGTGGCTGCCGCTGGCCTGGTGCTGGATTCTCGTGCTGCAGCTGGCGCTGGCCATCGGCCTGGCGGCACTGGGCTGCTACCTGCGCGACCTGCAGCACATCGTGCCGCTGGTGATGTCGGGGCTGCTGTTCCTGTCGCCGGTGTTCTACCCCAGCGCCGCCGCGCCCGAGGTGCTGCGCAAGCTGCTGGCGCTGAACCCCTTGACGGCACCGATCGAGCTGGTGCGCATGGCCTGGTTCGGCGACCCGTTCACCTGGGCCTCGGCGCTGCTGCCGGCCGCCGGCGTGCTGCTGGCGCTGGCCGTGGCGCACGGGCTGTTCGTGCGCCTGCGACCGGGCTTTGCCGACCTGGTGTGACGCGATGGACGACGACACCCTGATCGAGCTGCGCGGCGTCAACAAGAGCTATTCGCTCGAGTCGCGCCCGCTGCGCCGGCTGTGGCAGCAGCTGCGCGGCCAGGTCGACCGCGGCCGCCAGCACCATGCGTTGTGGGACGTGGACCTGCGCGTGCGCCGCGGCGAGCTGGTGGGCGTGATCGGCCGCAACGGCGCGGGCAAGTCCACGCTGCTGCAGGTGATCTGCGGCGTGCTCGAGCCCACCCGCGGCACACGCCGCGTGCGGGGCCGCATCGCCGCGCTGCTGGAGCTGGGCGCCGGCTTCAACCCCGAGCTCACCGGCCGCGAGAACGTTCGCCTGAACGGCCCGTTGCTGGGCATGTCGTCCACGCAGATCGAGCAGCGCATGGACGAGATCATCGAGTTCGCCGGCATCGGCGAGTTCATCGACCAGCCGGTGCGCAGCTACTCCAGTGGCATGTTCGTGCGCCTGGCGTTCTCGATGGCCACCAGCGTCGAGCCCGACATCCTGGTCATCGACGAGGCACTCTCGGTGGGCGACGGCATGTTCGCCCACAAGTCCTTCGAACGCATCATGGCGCTGAAGGACCGTGGCGCCACCATCCTGTTCTGCTCGCACTCGCTGTTCCAGATCGAGTCGCTGTGCTCGCGCGCGATCTGGATCCATGACGGGCGCGTGCGCTTTGACGGCCTGTCGCACCAGGCGGTGGTGGAGTACAGCGAGTGGCAGTCGCGCGAGGGCCTGGCCACGCCCGAGGGCGCACCGGGCGCGCAGCGCTTCGACTCGGCCGCCGCCACCATTGAATCGGTGACGCTGGCCGATGCACCGCCCGAGGCCACCTACCGCAGCGGTGCGGACACCCTGCGCGTGCAGGTGCGCTTTCGCAGCGACCCGGGCATCGCCTGCCCGACGCTGGGCATCGGGCTGTTCACGGTGGACGGCCGGGTGCTGGTGAGCGCCGGCAACTGGCTCGACGGCGCAGACCTGCGGCGCGATGCGGCGGGCCGCGTCTGCGCCACGCTGAGCTTCCCGCAGCTGCCGCTGCTGAAGGGGCGCTACACGGTGTCGGTCTACGTGCTGTGCGACCGTGCCATCAACCTGCTGGCCTCGGCCGAGCATGTGCTCGCGATCGAGGTGGTGCAATCCGATGTGCGCCAGGGCGTCGTGACCCTGCCGCACGAATGGCGAACCGGCAACGATGAGTGAGTTGACGACCGTGGCCCGCAAGCCGGCCCCCCTTCCTGACGAGGGCGCCGTGTCCACGCGCAGCTTCGTCTTTCCGCTGAGCGTGTATGCCCGCGTGCTGGAGCTGCAGAGCGGGCGCGTGGACTACATGCACTACGGCGTGTTCGAATCGCCCGAGGACAACGTGCGCGTGGCGCAGGAGCGCGCCAGCGCGCTGATGTGGCAGGCGCTGCCGCCGCCGCCCGGCCGCATCCTGGAGGTGGGCATCGGCCTGGGCACCACGCTCGCCCGCCTGAAGGCGGCTGGGTATGCGCCCTTCGGCATCACGCCCGACGCGCAGCAGGCCGCTTTTGCCCGGCAGCGCCACGGGCAGGACCTGCCGCTCGACGTGGTGCGGCTGGAAGATTTCGCAGGCCACCAGGGCCCCTGGCAGACCCTGCTGTTCCAGGAGAGCGCGCAATACATCGACCCGCTGGCCATCTTCGATGCCGCGCATCGCCTGCTGGGCGAGGGGCCGGCCACGCTGGTGGTGATGGACGAGTTCGCGCTCAAGCGCGAATCCGACGAACACCGCGGCCTGCACCGCCTGGACCACTTCTGCGCGCTGGCCGCGCGCTGGGGCTGGCGTCTCACGCTGCGCACCGAGTTGTCCCGCAAGGCCCAGCCTTCCTTGAGCTACATGCAGCGCAACATGCGTACCTGGGCCGAGCAGTTGCGCACCGAATTGCAGCTCGCGCCCGGCCAGCTGGCCGAGCTGGACGCCGCGCTCCAGCAGTACTGGCAGCGCTACGAAGAAGGCCTCTACGGCTACGCGCTGCTGCGCTTCGAACGGGCGCAGCGCCCCGCCGAGCGCCTGGTGGCGGTGGAGCAGGGCCATGCCGCGCAGGCGCAGGCCCTGTTCGCGCAGGTGTTCGGCCACACCATGAGCCCGGCCCACTGGCACTGGAAGTACGGCGAGGGGCGCGGCCGCGCCATCGGCCTGTTGCGCGAGGGCGTGATGGTGGCGCACTACGGCGGCGTGACGCGCCGCGTGTCCTGCTTCGGGCAGCCCGCGCTGGCCTGCCAGGTGTGCGACGTGATGGTGGCGCCCGGCGCCAACACCGCGCTGCAGCGCCGTGGCCCGGTGTACCAGGTGGGGGCCACCTTCCTCGAGCGCGAGATCGGTTGGGGCCAGCCGCACCGGGTGGGCTTCGGCTTCCCGAGCCAGCGCGCCTTCGGCGTGGCCCAGCGCCAGGGCCTGTACGAGGCGGTGGACAGCATCGTGCGCGTGAGCTGGCCCGCGGCCGACACCCGCGCGCCCCGCCGGCGCGTGGAACGCCTTGGTGCGCCGGATGCGCAGGGCCAGGCCACGCTCACCCCACGCCAGCGCCAGGAGATCGATGGCCTGTGGCAGGCCATGGCCGCCGCCTTCCCGCACCTGGTGCTGGGCGTGCGTGATGCCGCGTGGGTGCAGCACCGCTACCTCTCGCATCCCACGCTGCACTACCAGGTGCTGCTGCTGCGCCGGCCCTGGACGCGCCGCCCGGTGGGCCTGCTGGTCATGCGCCTGCACGAGCAGCACCTCGAGCTGCTGGACCTGGTCGGCCCACCCGAGGCCTTTGCCGAACTGGTGGCCCAGGCGCGCCGCGAGGCCCAGGCGGCGGGGCTGGCACGGGTGGAGGCCTGGATCACCCAGTCGCAGCAGGCCTGCCTGAGCAGCATCGACCCGGCCGCCTGCAGCGTGGTGCCGCTGGGCATCACCGTGCCGGCCAACGTGCACACGCCGGGCCCGGTGGAGGAGCTGCGCGATCGCTGGTTCCTGCTCGGCGGGGATGCCGACTTCACCTAGCACGACACATGAGCGACATCACGCCCCCGGCCCACCAGCCCCTGGCCGAACACCTGCTGCTGCCCTACCACCCGCTGCGCACGCTGGGCATCGGCTCGCTGCTGGTGCTGGCGCCGCACCCGGACGACGAGGTGCTGGGCTGCGGAGGCCTGCTGGCGCTGGCCGTGGCCCAGGGCGTGCAGGTGCGCGTGGTGGTGCTCACCGATGGCGCGGCCGGTGGCGATGCCGCCCTGCGTGAGGCCGAGGGCCGGGCCGCCGCGCGCGAGATCGGCTACCTGCGGCACGACGACAGCCTCCAGTTCTGGCGCCTGCCCGACCGCGGCCTGGTGCCCGACGAGGGGCTGGCACAGCGCCTGGCGCAGACCATCACCGCCAGCAGGCCCGACTGGGTGCTGGCCCCATCACCCTTCGAGATCCACCCCGACCACCGGGCCGCGTGCCAGGCCGCGATCATGGCCTGCTCGCGCCCCGGCGTGCCCGCAGGCACCCGGCTCGGCTTCTACGAGGTGGGGCAGGCCTTGATCGCCAACTGCCTGGTCGACATCACCACGGTACAGGGCATCAAGCAGCGCGCGATGCACTGCTTCGGCTCGCAGCTCAGCGCACAGGACTACGACGACCACATCACCGCGCTGAACCGCTACCGCTCCTACACCCTGGGGCCGGGCGTCAGCCATGCGGAGGCGCTGCACTTCGTCGAACTCGCGCCGGCAGCCCTGACGCTAGAGGCCGTGCTCGCCGCGCAGCTGCGCCACCTGCAGCAGCGCTTCTGGCCGCAGCCGGCCGGCGGCGCGGGCTGAGACACGGGGTCCATGATGGCCTGGCTGGCGGGGGCCCGGGGGCGGCTGCGTGCCAGGGCGGTCGGGTTGGTGCGCCGCCTGGCACGGGCGCTGCCGGTCTCGCATGCCACCAAGCAGCGCATCAAGGTGCGCCTGGTGGCCAGCCCGCTCGGCGCGCCGCTGCTGCGCTGGCTGACGCCGGGCGCAGACCGCGAGGCCGGTGCCGGCGCCGCGAGCACGCTCGACAAGGAAGCCGTGCGCGCCGAGGCCGAGGCGTCACTGACCGCGTTCCTGGCCGGTGCCGAACGCCTGCGGGTGCCCATGGCGCCAGGGGACCCGGTGGTCTCGGTCATCGTGGTGCTGTACAACCAGGCGGGGTTGAGCCTGCATTGCCTGCGCGCGCTGTGCGCGGTGCAGGGCCTGCCGTTCGAGCTGCTGCTGGTGGACAACGCCTCCACCGACCGCATGCCCGAGCTGCTGGCGCGGCTGGAAGGCGCCCAGGTGCTGCGCCAGCGCGACAACCTGGGCTTCGTGCGCGCGGTGAACCTTGCCGCCGCGCACGCGCGGGGTGAGCACCTGCTGCTGCTGAACAACGATGCGGTGGTGCAGCCCGACACGCTGCGCGCCGCGGTCGATTGCCTTGCCGCCCACCCCGGCGCGGCCGCGGTGGGCGGCCCCATCCTGCTGTGGGATGGCAGGCTGCAGGAGGCTGGCAGCATTGTCTGGCGTGATGGCAGCTGCAGCGGTTACGGCCGGGGCGACGACCCGCAGGCCCCGCCCTACGGCTTTGTGCGGGCGGTTGACTACTGCTCGGGCGCCTTCCTGATGCTGCGCCGGCGCTGCTTTGAACAACTGGGTGGGCTCGACGAGGCCTACGCCCCGGCCTACTACGAGGAGACCGACCTGTGTGCCCGGCTGTGGCAGGCCGGCCACGCGGTGCTGTACGACCCGCGTGTGCGTGTGCGGCACTTCGAGTTCGCCAGCGTCCAGGCCCCCGCGCAGGCGCTGGCCCTGCAGGCCGAGCACCGGCAGTTGTTCGCGGCCCGGCACCCGCGTTGGCTGGCGGCGCAGGTGGCTTTCACGCCCGGCGATGCACGCTGCCTGCTGCAGGCCCGGCAACGCCTGCCGGCAGGGGCGCAACGTGTGCTGTACCTTGATGACCGGGTGCCCGACCCTGCGCTGGGGCAGGGCTACCCGCGTGCGGCGGCACTGCTGCAGGCGCTGGCGTCGCAAGGCGATGTGGTCACGCTGCTGCCGCTGCTGCGCCCCCACGAGCCGGTGGCCGGGTGGCGGTCGCGGGTGCCGATGACGGTGGAGGTGATGACCGGTGTCGGCCTGGCCGGGCTGGCCGCCTTCCTGGCCGCGCGGGCCGGCCATTACCAGACGATCGTCGTCAGCCGGCCGCACAACCTGCAGGTGGTTGCCGCGCTGCGCCAGCAGCATCCGGCCTGGTTCCAGGGTTCGCGGCTGGTCTATGACGCGGAGGCCCTGGCCGCGCTGCGCGACATCGAGCAGGCCCGCGTGCTGGGCCGACCGATGAGCGAGGCCGCGCAACGCCAGCGGGTCGAGGCCGAGCTGGCGCTGGCGAACACGGCCGACACGGTGGTCACGGTCAGTGAGGCGGAGGCTGCGCACTTCCGCGCCGCCGGCCGCCCCGACGTGCGGGTGCTGGGCCACCCGCTGCGGCCGGCCCCGTTGCCAACGCCGTTCGAGGCGCGCCAGGGCTTCCTGTTCGTCGGCGCGATGATGTCCGACGACAGCCCGAACGCCGACAGCCTGCGCTGGTTCGTGCACGCGGTGTGGCCCCGCATCGTGCAGGCGCTGGGCCCCGAGGCCCTGCTCGACATCGTCGGCCCCAACGAGGCGCCCACGGTGCAGGCGCTGGCCAGCGGCAGTGTGCGGCTGCACGGCCGGGTGGACGCGCTGGCCCCGTGGCTGGCCGGTGCACGCGTGTTCGTGGTGCCCACGCGCTTCGCCGCCGGCCTGCCGCACAAGGCGCACGAAGCCGCGGCCGCGGGCCTGCCGCTGGTGGCCACGCCGCTCATTGCCACCCAGTTGGGCTGGCAGCACTGCCTGCCTGCAGCGCCCGACGCCGCGGCCTTTGCCGAGGCCTGCGTGCGGCTGCACACCGATGCGCAGCGCTGGCAGGCGCAGCGCGCGGTGCAACTGGCCGCGGTGCAGCGGGATTGCGACCCGCAGCAGTTCACCACCATCGCCGTGGGCCTGCTGCGGCCGGCCACTGCACTGGCCGCGCCGGCGGCGGCGCGTGCATGACAATGGCGGCCCCGTTTCCCGACCCCTCGTGCGCCTGCCGGCGCCTGCCTGCGCCCCGATGAGCCTTCCGCCGGACGATTCCGCCCCCGACACCGCGCCCACTGCATCCGCCC
Organism: Burkholderiales bacterium; assembly: GCA_016213205.1. GTDB lineage: Bacteria > Pseudomonadota > Gammaproteobacteria > Burkholderiales > Burkholderiaceae_C > Pseudaquabacterium. Next base: position 52,816 of record JACRAZ010000099.1, on the reverse strand, counting down.
AGCCCGCTGCCCCGGGTGCCGCCGCACCGGGCCTGACGGTGCTGATCCGTTCGGTGGACCGGCCCAGCCTCGCGCAGGCGATCGGCTCGGTGCTGGCGCAAACCCATCCGGCCACCCGGGTGCTGGTGCTGGCCGCGCACGGCGGCCCGCTCACGCAACTGGGCGAGTTGCCGCCGCAGGCCCCGGTGCAGGTGATCACGAGCCCCGTGCCGCTGGCGCGGGCCGCGGCGGCCAATGTGCTGCTGGCGCGGGCCGAGACGGAACTGGCGCTCTTCCTCGATGACGACGACTGGCTGCTGCCCGAGCACCTGGCCCGGTTGACCGAAGCGCTGGCCCGGCAGCCGCTGGCGGTGGCGGCCCACGCCGGCGTGCAATGCGTCAGCGGCCGGCGCGAGGCACCCACCGCCGGCCATGTGTTCGACCACGACCTGCAGTGGGCCGACATGCAGTGGCGCAACCAGTTGCCGATCCACGCCGTGGCCTTCCGCATGGCCGCCGTGCGCGCCGAGCCGGCCTTGCACTTCGACGAAGCGCTCGAGCACTTCGAGGACTGGGACTTCTGGCTGCGCCTGATGGCGCGTGGCGACTTCGTCCGTGTGCCCGGCATTTCGGCGCTGTACTGGCTGGACGACCAGGCCGGCTCCGGCCATGCCGCGGCCGGCTCCTCCCAGCGTGAACAACGGCTAGCACAGTTCGGGCAGCGCCTGCTGGCACGCTGGACGCCGCAGGACGTGGCGCGCCTGATCGAGCACAACGCCGAACAGACACGTGCGAACCACCAGCACCAGCAGGCGGCGGACGCGGCGCTTGCGCAGTTGCAGGCCCATGCCGAAGCCGTGGCTGACGCGCTGGCCCAGGCCCAGGCCCTGGGCAGCCGGCTCGACCGGCAGTTGCACGAGGCCCTGCAGCGCGAAGCCCTGCTGCAGGCCGAGCTGGCGCAGCGCCTGGCAGAGCGTGAACAGCTCCTGGCAGAAGGGGCGCGGCTCGAGGCCGAACGGGCGCAGCTGCAGCAGTGGCTGCAGGCACAGCGCCAGGAATCGGCCCTGCTGGCGGGGATACGGCTCGAGCACCTGGCGCAGATCGAGCTGCTCAATGCGCGCATCGCCGCGCTGCATGCCTCCACCTCCTGGCGCGTGACGCGGCCGCTGCGCCTGGCCGGCCGCCTGCTCGCGTGGCTGCGCGCGGGCCGGCTGCAACGCCTGCTGCACAACGGCTGGCACGCCTGCCGCACCGAGCTGCGGCGCAAGGGCCTGCTGGGCTTTGTTGCGCGCTGGCCGCAATACCTGCGCCGCCTGCGCAGCCATGTGCGCGCCCTGTCGGCCGATGCGCCGCCCCCCGCGGCCAACCCCTTCGCCGCCGCCACGCGGCCCACCCGCCCGGTGCGGCTGCACCCGGAGATCGCTGGCGCCGCCGAGACGATCGATGCCTGCGTCTCGGTGGTGATTCCGGTGCTCAACGGCGGCGAGGAGCTCGTGAACCTGGTGCGCAAACTGAGCGGCCAGCAGGGCGTGCGCGAAGTGGAGATCGTCATCGTCGACTCCGGCTCCACCGACGGCGGCCCGGCGCGCCTGCGTGCCCTGGGCGCGCGGGTGATCGAGATCGCGCCATCCGAGTTCAGCCACAGCCACGCCCGCAACCTGGGCGCCGACCACGCGCGGGGCGACCACCTGCTGTTCATGGTGCAGGACGCCTACCCGATCGGCAACCTATGGCTGCACGGCCTACTGCGCTACCTGATCGACCACCGCGAGCAGGGCGTGGTGGCCGCCTCCTGTGCCGAGTACTGCCGCAGCGACAGCGATGCGATGTACGACAGCATGGTCCACACGCACTACCGCTTCCTCGGCTGCCTGGAGGAAGACCGCATCGGCCACCACACCGGCGACGACCACATGAGCCTGCGCTCGATGGGCCAGCTCAGCGACGTGGCCTGCCTGATCCCGCGTGCGCTGTTCCAGCGCTACCGCTACCGTGGTGACTACGCGGAAGACCTGGACCTGGGCATCCGCCTGATCCGGGACGGCCACCGCATCGCGATGCTGGCCTCGGTGAAGGTGGTGCACTCGCACAACCGCCCGGCCTGGTACTACCTGAAGCGCTCGTTCGTCGACGTGATCTTCCTGGTCGGCCTGTTCAAGGACTTCCATTGCCCGCCCTGCGCGTCGGTTCAGGGCCTGGTGGACGGCATCGGGCAGGTGGCGCGCGCCGTCTCGGCCTGGCTGCCCGAGCTGGCCGCGCGGCCCGATGGTGAAGCACCGTCGGCCGAACTGGGCCGCTGGATCGCCGCCGCGCGCACGGGCCCGCCGGCCGACGGCGGCAGGCTGGCGCTGGGCGACGAGAAGGTGGATGCCTTCGTGCACGCGCTGGCCAACAGCGTGGCCGCCTTGCCTGCCGATGGTGGGCGCGCCGCACAGGGCGCGGCGCAGCGCGAGGCGCAGCAGTTCCGCGACAGCTTCGTCGCCCGGCTCGATCACTTCAACCAGTTCGCCTCCGGCGTCTACGGCGCCGGCGACGCGCGGCTGCGCGCCGAAATGGCCGACGCCGTGCGCAAGACCTTCGCCGCCACGGTGGGCGCGGCGCTGGCCTATGTCTACCTCGACCGGCAGCAGCCCGAGGCCAACCCTGCCGAGCGGCAGTGGATCGGCGCGTTGTTCGACCAGCTCAAGGCGGGCGTGTGATGCGCATCCTCTACCTCGTGCACCAGTTCTTCCCCGAGTTCGGCAGCGGCACCGAACGTGTGACGCTGAACCTGGCGCGCATGGCCCAGCGCGCCGGTCACCATGTGCGGGTGCTGGCCTGCATGCTGGAGCGCAGCCGTCACCACGGCCAGCCCAACCCGTTGATCCCCGCGGCGCTGGACACGGTGGTCGAGGGCATCCCGGTGACCCTGCTGGACCGCGGCACGCTGCCGGGCCAGGCCGAGCAGGCGTTCGAGGTGGCTCCCGCGGTGGTGGACCAGCTCGAACCCTGGCTGCACGCCCAGCGCTTCGATGTCGTGCACCTGATGCACTCGATGCGCATGGCCTCGGCCGTGGCCGCCGCCCAGCGCTGCGGCCTGCCGATGGTGGCCACGTTGACCGATTACTTCCCGGCCTGCCTGCGCGTGAACCTGATCGACCAGTCCGACCGCCCGTGCGACGGGCCGCAGCAGGGCCGGGCCTGTGCCCGCAAGTGCGCCACGCCGGCCTGGAATGCCGCTGCTCTGGCGGCACGGCACACACACTCGCAGGCCATGCTGGGCTATGCCTCGGCGCGTGTCGTGCCATCGCAGCAGGTGGCCGAGCGTTACCGTGCCGCCTTTCCCGACCTGCGCTTCGAGCTCATCGCCCACGGGGTGGACCTGCTGGGCCTGATGCGCGCGCGGCCCGCCAGCACCGAGCCACGGCCGCTGACGCTGGGCTTCATCGGCTCGATCATCGAACCCAAGGGCCTGCACATCCTGCTGCGTGCGCTGGCGCGCTGCCCGCAACTGCCGGTGCGGCTGCGCGTGGCCGGGGGCTTCCATGGTGACGAGGCCTACCAGGCCCGCGTGCGGGCGCTGGCCGAGGCCGACGGCCGGGTTGAACTGCTTGGGCCCCGCACCGCGGCGCAGGTGGCGGCGTTGCTGCACCAGATTGACCTGCTCTGCCTGCCTTCGCTGCTGCCCGAGAGTTACTCGCTGGTGGTGCATGAAGGCGCTGCGGCCGGCGTGCCCAGCCTGGTGTCCGACCTGGGTGCACCAGCCCAGGCCATTGCCGCTTCCGGCGGCGGGCGGGTGCTGCCCGCTGGCGATGCGGGCGCCTGGGCCGCAGCGTTGCAGGAGTGGGCGGCCGACCCGGCCCTGCGCGAGCGCTGGCGCCAGGCGGTGCCGCTGCCGATGCGCATCGAGGAAGAGGCGTTCCTCTACGAGGGCCTGTACCGCCAGGCCCTGGGCACGGCCTAGCTAGCCGCGGGCCGCCGGCGGGTGGCCTGGCCGGCAGGCCGCGCCCGCGAAGCCCGCGACGATGAGCATCGGCAGCGCGAACTTCGCATCCCGGATCACCACGTTGAAGAAGCCGGTGAGGGCGATCGCCGTCCACACCACCAGGGCGGGGTAGGCCGCAGGGCCGGCACGCCAGGCGCGCACCAGCTGGCCCCCCAGCAGCCACAGCAGCGCCGCAATGCCCACCAGGCCGAGCTGCGAGGCCACCAGCAGGTACTCGTTGTGGGGTGTCAGGTGGATCGAGATCAGCAGGCCCTTCTGCACCCGCTGGCGCCACTGGCCCACCCAGGCCCCGACGCCATGGCCCAGCAGCGGCCTTTCGCGCACCATGTCCAGCGTGTGCTCGGCCAGCCGCAGCCGCATGCCCCAGCTGGTTTCGGTGCTGTCGCTGGGCTGGTAGCGGCGGATCTCGTTCAGGCCCTCGTCGATGCGGCCGCGCACCGTGGGCGAGAGCTGCCAGGCCGCCAGCGACAGCAGCACCACGCCGAGCACCAGTGCCAGGCGCGCCTTCGCCGTGCGCAGCCGCGCCAGGCCCAGCACGGCCAGCAGCACCGGCAGTGCCACCATGCCGGTGCGCCGGTCCTGCAGCGCCAGCCCGGCCAGGGCCAGCAGCGCTGCCACCCACCAGCCTAGCGTCTGCCAGGGCGCCTGCGGCTGCGTTGCACGGGCTTGCAGCGCGCAAGCGAGGTTCATTGCCACGCCCAGGGCCAGCACCAGCGAGGTGGCGATGCGTTGGTTGCCTTCGGCCTGCACGGTGCTGTGCCAGAGCAGGCTTTCGGGCAGCATGCCGTGGTGGCCCAGCACGGTTGCCAAGCCCACGGCGGCCGATGCCAGGCCAAAGTGCCGCAGCGCGAGGCGCGCCAGATCAACCGGACAGCCCAGCGCGATGACGGGCGTCACCAGCAGCATGCCGTACAGCCAGAGCTGGGCCCCGATGTCGCCGGTGCGGCCGCTGGACCAGGCGACCGACAGCACGGTCAGCCCCCAGAACGCCGCTGCCGCGTGCCAGTCCGGCTGCTGCCACAGCGTGGCGAGCTGCCGCGCGCGCCACAGGCTGACACAGGCGGCCGCTCCGCACCCGAGGTAGGCCAGGTACTTGGCGCCCACCGGCATGAAGGCCGCCCAGGCACAGGCCGCGGCCAGCCAGGCGAGGTGCTGACGTTTCACGTGAGCTTCCAGGCGAGGTGCTGACGTTTCACGTGAGCTTCCAGGCGAGCAGGCCCACCATCGCGCCCCACAGCAGGGCGCTCAGCTTGGCCAGGCGCCCGGGCTCTGCCAGCAGGATGCCCGCCACCTCGTAGCCCAGCCGGGCCACGCACAGGCCGGCAAAGGCCGGCTCGCGCAACAGGTGGCGTCGCGCCAGCCAGGCGGTGTTGCGTCCGATCAGGTAGCGGCGGGCCGCCGAGTGACCCCCGGCCTGCATCTCGCGGCCGAACAGGCGGAAGCGCCGCCGCTCGCCGATGGAGTGCGCGAATTCGTGCGCGCCGGCCACGTACAGGCCCAGGCCGGCGCGACGGGCACGCAGGCAGTACTCGGTGTCGACATGGTCCACCCGCAGGCTTTCGTCGAACGGCCCGAGCTGCCGAAGCGCCGCCACGCGCCAGACCGACATCGAGTTGATGATGAAGCTCACCGGCTCCACGCCGTCGAACTCGCGCGCCAGGAACTGCCAGCCCCAGCGCCGCAGGCGCATCGGCTTGCCACGCAGGCCAGTGGCCCGGTCGCGGTAGGCCGGGGCCACCGCGGCCGTGGTGTCGGCATGCAGCAGGGTCATCACGGTGGGGTCGGCCAACAGCGCGGGCAGCGTGCTGGCGTCGGAATCTTCGTCCAGCAGCACCACCTGGTGGATGTCGGCATGGGTGAGCAGCAGGTACTCGCAGGCGCGGTTGTAGGCGCCGGCCAGGCCGCCGATGTTGCGGTTGGGCAGCACGGTGAGTTGCGGCTGGTGGCGCAAGGCATCGGTGGCAGGGTGCCCTGCCGGCGCGTTGTCCACCAGCACGATGTGCCGCACCGCCGGGCGCAGCTGATCGATCAGGCGCTGGGGGTCGGCACCCGGGTGGTAGACGGCGATGATTGCTGCCGTCGAGTGCGCCAGCGGCTGCGGCGAGCCCATCGCGCGCCGCGGCTCAGAGCCGGTTGATCAGCGCGGCCAGCGTGATGCCGAGGTTGCCGAGGGCGGTCTGACGGTGGATGCCGGCGCGGCGCAGGCCCAGCAGGCGCGGGCCGAGCCAGCGCTGGCGCGCGCGCACGAACTCGTCGAGCACCTGGCGGTTCTCGGGGGTCATCAGGTGGCGCACGCGCTGCAGGGCCGCGAGGTTGGCATCGACCCAGCCGCGGAACCGCCCCTGCACCAGCAGCCGCGCGCGCTTGAGCTGGGCCAGCGGGCTGATGTTGGAGCCGAACTGGTTGCCGCCGTGCTGGCGGTAGCGCACGGTGGGGTAGACGTCGTAGTGCACCTGGCCGCCGCAGCTGGTGACGAGCATGTAGGCCCACCAGTCGTGCGTGACGGCGCCGACATCCTCGCCAGCGGTGCGCAGCAGGTCGCGGGCGGCCCGGTTGAACACCATCGTGTTGCCGCCGGCGATGCTTTGCACCAGCGCGTTGCGGAAACTGGGCGGGCGCTCGAACAGGGGCGAATAGCCGATGTGCTGGTTGCGGGCGTCCACCAGCAATGTGCGCGAGCCATACAGGGCCGGTACGTCGGCCGGAATCGTCTTGAGCCAGGCGACCGCGCGTTCGAGCTTGTCCGATTCCCAGATGTCGTCCTGGTCGGCGTAGGCGAAGTAGTCGGCGTCGATGTCGGCCCGGCAGGTCAGCGACAGGAAGTTCGCGGTCGAGCCCTCGGCCGGACCGGCATGGATCGACAGCCGGTCTTCGCCCCAGTGGGACTGGTAGTACTCGAGGATGGCGTGGGTGTAGTCGTCCGAGCCGTCGTCCGAGGCCCAGATGGCCCAGGCCGGGTGGGTTTGCGTGGCGATGGAGTTCAGTTGCTCGGCCAGGAAGTGCTGCGCCTGCATCGTGCACAGCAGCACCGCCACCTTGGGCACCGCAGGGTGCGGCCGGTGCAGCAGCGACTTCAGCGAGACCAGCGGGATGACGCGCCGGAATTCTTCCCAAGGGGAGAGCAGTTCCGCTACCGTACCGCGCGCCCCTGCCTTCTCGGGCCCGTTGCCGGAGGCATCCCGCGGTTTTTCTAGTGTTCGCGCCATGTCGGAAACCAGTTTACCCGAGTCCGTGTGCAGTCCCACCGGTTCTGCGGGCAAGCTGTTGATTTGACTGATGAAATGACGATTGGTTACGACACCGGCGCGGATGGCGATGGCCCATCCGCGCCGGTTCCACGGCACCGCAGTGCCGTGCCGGCGCCGGCCTCAGCAGCCGATCACCTTGAACTCGACCCGGCGATCCAGTGCGTCGCTGGCGTCGTCGCGGCCGTTGCCCACCAGGGTTTCACGCGAGCCCAGGCCGTTGGCGATCAGGCGCTTGGACAGCGCTGGCGATGCGCGTTCGATCTGGCGCTTGATGTGGTCGGCGCGCAGCTGCGACAGGCGTTCGTTGATCGGCTCCGGCCCGGTCGGGCTGGCGTGGCCGGTCACTTCCATGCAGCTCTGGCGCTTGCTGGCCTGTGACGCGAGCTCCATCAACCACAGCTGGTACGGGGTGGCCGACGGGCCGGTTTCGGTGGACAGCACCGCCGAGCCGGAGCGGAACAGGAACTTCACGCCCAGGCGCTTTTGTTCCAGGCCTTGCTCGACCAGCTGGCCGAAGGCCTTGATCGCCTGCTCCTTGTGGCCCAGGCGCCAGTTGGCAAGGTACAGACCGCTGTACACCCGGGCCTGCTGGCCTTCGGGCGAGCGCACCACGGTTTCGTACAGGTCGCGCGCCTCCTTGTAGCGGCCGGAGCCGTAGGCATCGATGGCTTCGCTGATCAGCGTGGCGGCGACGATGCGGTTGATGTACTGCGGGTGGATCGGGTCACCCGCCTTGGTGCCCTGGCAGGTGCGGATGTAGCCCAGCGTCGCGGGGTCTTCGGTCCAGGCCGGCGCATCGCGGAAGTAGGTCAGGGGCGTCACGTCGACACCCTCCATCTGCGCGAACGCCAGGCCCTTGCTGACGAGCTTGCCGGTCTTCAGATCGGCCAGCGCGAGGCAGATGCGGAAGGCCTCGCGCTTGCCCTCGGTCTTGCGGTCCTTGTTGACACCGGTGAAGGTGCCGATCAGCACCACGGGGGACTTCTGCACGTTGGCCGCGGTGAAGGGCTGTACCTCGTACTGCGGGTAGCGCTCGCGGATCAGTTGCACGATGCGGCTGCCCATGGCCTGCGTGGCCTTGGACTGCATGCCGGTGACACCATCGATCAGTGGATCGACCACGATGGTGTGGCGTGGATGGGGCGGCTCGGCGGCCAGCTGCGCCTTGCCCAGCAGGTTGTTGGCGGCGCTGAGCACCGCCTCTTCATACGGCAGCACCGGGGGCGGTGGCGCCGGCGCCGCGGGCGGCGGTGCCGGCGGTGCCGCTGGGGCCGGGGCAGGCGCGGCGGGTTCCGGCGCTGGCGCCGCGGCCACCGGCCGGGAGGCTTCGGGTGCGGGCGGGTTTGCGCAGGCTGCCAGCAGCAGCGTGAGGGTCAGGACCAGCGAGGCGGTCGGTCGCGCTGGCCGCGTCAGGTGAATCATCGCTTGCACTCCTTCTGGAACATGTTGAGGTTCTCGGGAGAGAGGTCCTCACCCAGTTGCAGGCGCTGCAGCAAGTCTGCGCAGCGTGCGGCGTTGGCCTTCGAGGGCTGTGTCGCAGCGGGGCTGTCCCTGGCGCCGACTGTACTCCCGGTGCCTGTGGTTCGCGCCGCGCTGGGCGGTGCTGCCGCTGCGGGCCGCAAGGCACCATCGGCCTGCGTGGGTGGGGGCGCCACGCGGGCGGTGGGCCGGGTGGGCGCCGGCCCGGCGGGCGTGACGGCTGGGGTCGCGGCCAATGGGGTGCTTGCGGCGCCGGCGGTCGCAGAAGGCGACCCGTCCTGCGCTGCCGGGGGCCGGTTGCCCGACGGCAGGCTGGTGGCCGAGGTCGGGGCTGGTGTTGGCGCGGCTGCCGGCATCGAGGCGGCCAGCGCGGGCCCGGCCGTCATCGACGGCGAGGTGTCACGCACGAACCACCAGCCCAGGGCCACGGCCAACGCAGCTGCGCCACCTGCAGCGGCGATCAACCCGGTGCGCGGCGACGCGGTGCGGCTGGGTGTGCTGGGTTTGCTGGCTGTTGGCGGCGTGAACGGCGCCGCGGTGGCCGTGCGCCCGGCCACAGCGCCGGTGGCCGCCACGGACCCGAGGGCGGGGCCGGTCGATGGCGCTGCGACCGGCGGCGTCGATCCCTCCGCCAGGAAGCGCGCGGGCATCGGGCGGCTGGCGATCACCGTGGCCTCCGGGTCGTCGAACCCGGTGCTGGGCGGCCCGAGTGCTCGCCGCAGGTCGGTCGCGAAGGCCGCGGCCGTCTGGTAGCGCTGGTCCGGGTGCTTGGCCAGTGCGCGCTGCACGATGGCGTCGAACACCGGCGGCACGTCCTGGTTGGCGAACGAGGGCGGGACGGGATCCTCGCTGACGATCTTGCGCTGGATGGTCCACTGGCCCGCGCCGGTGAAAGGCTTCTGGTGCGTGAGGAACTGGTAGAGGATGACGCCGGCGGCGAACAGGTCGGCCCGCGAACCCACGGCCTGGCCCTGGATCTGCTCGGGCGACATGTAGCTCGGCGTGCCGACCATCGTGCCGGGCAAGGTGCGATCGGCGTTGGAATCGGCCAGCCGCGCAACACCGAAGTCGGTGAGCTTGACGCGGCCCTGCCGGTCGATCATCACGTTGGCGGGCTTGATGTCCCGGTGCACGATGCCGCGGTCGTGGGCATAGGACAGCGCATCGAGCAGCTCGCACATGATGCGCACCGCGTTGGCACGGTCGAAGAAGTGGTTGTCCTCGAAGTGCTGCGCCAGCTCGCGGCCCTCGATGAACTCCATCACGATGTAGGCGACCTCGTCTTCCTCACCGAAGTCGAACACCGTGACGATGTTCGGGTGGTTCAGGCGCGCTGCGGCCTGTGCCTCGCGAACGAAGCGCGCGGAGTAGTCGCGCGCCATCGCGTCGTCGAGCAGGTGGCTCTTGAGGATGGTCTTGACCGCCACCTTGCGCCCCAGGCGCGGGTCGTTCGCCTCATAGACCAGGCCCATTGCGCCACGCCCGAGCACACTCGTGAGCTGGTATCGCCCGAGCTGGGTCAATGGCCCTGGGAAGTTCATGCGTGCAGGGGCTCGCGGCCGGCAATCGGATCGCCGCGAGTATAGGGACGCAGCACCCCGCTGCCGTCCGTCATCCGAGGGGTGGCAGGTCCTTGGTCATGTGTCTCACGTCACCTGGCGGCACGCTGGCGCGCCAGGCCGCGGCGGCCCGGGGTCAGGCCGCCGGCGTGCGGGCGGCGTACCAGTGCGCGACCACGCCCATGCCGGCGCGGATGTCGTGCGAAGGGGCGTAACCCAGGCGCAGGTGGGCCTTGCCGATGTCGGCCCGCGAGTGGCGCACGTCACCGGCCCGGAAGTCACGGTACTGCGGCGCCGGCACCACCAGGCCAGGGCGGCTGGCGGCCAGGTCGGCGGCGAGCATCGCGTGCAACTGGTTCAGCGTGGTCTGGTCGCCCACGGCCACGTTGTAGACCTCGTTGATCGCATCGTCCCGGTCTGTCGTCGCGGCCAGCAGGTTGGCCTGCACGGCGTTGGCCACGAAGCAGAAGTCGCGGCTGGTTTCGCCATCGCCATTGATGAAGACCGGCTCGCCCCGCAGCATGGCCGCGGCCCAGCGCGGGATCACGGCTGCGTACGCGCCTTCGGGGTCCTGGCGCGGACCGAACACGTTGAAGTAGCGCAGCCCGATCGAGGCCATGCCATAGCTGCGCGCAAAGACCGAGGCGTACAGCTCGTTGACGTACTTCGTCACCGCATAGGGGGACAGCGGGTTGCCGATCGCATGCTCGAGCTTGGGCAGGCCGGGATGGTCGCCATAGGTGGAGCTGCTGGCGGCATAGACGAAGCGCCGCACCTTGGCATCGCGCGCGGCCACCAGCATGTTCAGGAAGCCGCCGATGTTCACGTCGTTGGTGGTGATGGGGTCGGCCAGCGATCGCGGCACCGAGCCCAGCGCCGCCTGGTGCAGCACCAGGTCCACGCCCTCGCAGGCGGCACGGCAGTCGTCGAGGCGGCGGATGTCGCCTTCGATCATGCGAAAGCGCGACCAGGCTGCCGGGCCGACCGTGGCCTGCACATCGGCCAGGTTGTGCCGGTGGCCGGTGGCGAAGTTGTCGAGCCCGACGACCTGCTGGCCAAGCGAGAGCAGCGTCTCGAGCAGGTGGCTGCCGATGAAGCCGGCCACGCCGGTCACGAGCCAGGTGTGCGGCGCTTCACGGAGAGATTGCTGGAGCTGCTCGTAGCGGGTGGGAGTGTTCACGGTGCGGTGGTTCCGGAAAATGGCTCAGTCAAAGACTTCGGCGTCGGCGAGCCCGGGCGCCGAGGCGTCCTTCGGGGCCAGCAGCGGCGTGAGGCCCGCGGGCCAGCGGATGCCGATGGACGGATCGTTCCAGACGATCGCGCGCTCGCAGTCCCTGGCATAGAAGTCGGTGGTCTTGTAGGCGAAGCGGGTGTCGTCTTCCAGCGCGACGAAGCCGTGTGCAAAGCCTTCCGGAATCCACAGCTGGCGCCGGTTCGCGGCGCTGAGCTCCACCCCCACCCAGCGGCCGAAGTGCGGCGAGCGGCGGCGGATGTCCACCGCCACATCGAACGCGGCCCCCTGGGTCACCCGCACCAGCTTGCCTTGGGGCTGGGGCGGCAACTGGTAGTGCAGCCCCCGCAGCACGCCGCGGCGCGAGCAGGACTCGTTGTCCTGCACAAACGGGCGTGGCACCGGCAGGCCCAGCGTGGCCAGGCCGGCAGCGAAGCGTTGCTGGTTGAAGCTTTCCATGAACCAGCCGCGCTCGTCGCTGAACACGGCGGGCTCGACGATCACGACGCCGGGCAGGTCGGTGGCGAGGAAGTTCATGCGGGTTCAGACGTCGGGTGGGTGGGAAGCACCGTGGTTTCGGCCAGCATGCGCTCGACGCCGGATTGCCACGGGGGCATCACCAGTCCGAAGTCGCGGCGCAGCTTGCCGGTGTCCAGGCGTGAGTTCAAGGGCCGGCGGGCCGGCACCGGGTAGGCGCTGCTGGGAATGGCTTCCACGGCGCCAGGCGCCACCCGCAGTGGCATGCCGCGGGCGCGCACCCAATCGATCACATGGCGCGCATAGCCACACCAGCTGGTGTGCCCCGCGGCGCAGACATGGTAGGTGCCGGAAAGCCCGGGTGCCCCCGCCACGCGCCGCAGCATGTGCGCGGCCACGTCGGCCAGCAGGTCGGCGCCCGTGGGTGCGCCGACCTGGTCGTCGACGACCGTCAGCCGCTCACGTTGGGCGGCCAGGCGCAGCATGGTCTGCGCAAAGTTGCCGCCGCGCGCGGCATACACCCAGCTGGTGCGCAGGATCAGGTGCTGGCAGCCGCTGGCGCGGATCTGCTCCTCGCCCTCGAGCTTGGTCCGGCCGTAGGCGCTGAGCGGGCCGGTGGCCGCGGTCTCATCGCGCGGCTGGTCGCCCGAGCCGTCGAATACGTAGTCGGTGCTGTAGTGCACGAGCCAGGCACCGCTGGCGGCGGCCTCCCGGGCAAGCACCCCTGGGGACACCGCGTTGACGGTGTGCGCCAGGCCGGGCTCGCTCTCGGCGCGGTCCACGGCGGTATAGGCTGCGGCATTGACGATGATGTCGGGCCTCAAGGTGCGCACCAGCGTGCCCAGCTCGGCGGGGCGGCTCAGGTCGGCGCCATCACGACGGCCGATGGCCATCACCTCGCCCAGCGGTGCCAGCGCACGGCGCAGCTCCCAGCCCACCTGGCCATCGGGGCCCAGCAGCAGCAGCTTCATCGGAGGTGCGTCGTCGGCAGGCGCCTTGGCCATCGGGTGGGCAGACATCAGGCGCGCGATTGTAGGGGGCCGCCCCAGGCGCCGGCGGCCGCGAAGGCGAGGTTTCCCCGGCGGGGTGTTTGCATGTCACGCCACTCAGGGATAATCCCCGGTTCATGACCGACTCTGCACCGCCCGTCGACACGGCAACCCTGCCGCAACGCTTCGACACCCTCGCCCTCGACGCCAAGCTGTTGCGGGCCGTTGCCGATTCCGGCTACACGGCACTGACGCCCATCCAGGCCAAGGCCATTCCCATCGTACTGGCGGGGCGCGACGTGATGGGCGCTGCGCAAACCGGCACCGGCAAGACGGCTGCCTTCACGTTGCCGCTGCTGCAGAAGATGCTGCGCCACGAGAACCCCTCGATGTCGCCGGCGCGGCACCCTGTGCGGGCCCTGGTGATCGCACCCACGCGCGAGCTGGCCGACCAGGTGGCCAAGAACGTCAAGACCTACGCCAAGCACACCAACCTGCGGGCCGCCGTGGTGTTCGGCGGCATCGACATGAAGCCGCAGACCGCCGAGCTCAAGCGGGGTGTCGAGGTGCTCATCGCCACGCCGGGCCGGCTGCTCGACCACATCGAGGCCAAGAACTGCGTGCTGAACCAGGTGGAGTACGTGGTGCTCGACGAAGCCGACCGCATGCTCGACATCGGCTTCCTTCCTGACCTGCAGCGCATCCTGTCCTACCTGCCCAAGCAGCGGCAGACGCTGCTGTTTTCTGCCACGTTCTCGCCGGAGATCAAGCGGCTGGCGCAAAGCTATCTGCAAGACCCGGTGACGGTGGAGGTGGCGCGGCCGAACGCCACGGCCTCCACGGTGGAGCAGCGCTTCTACAGCGTCGCCGAAGACGACAAGCGCCGCGCCGTGCGCCAACTGCTGCGCCAGCGCGCGCTGACGCAGGCGATCGTGTTCGTCAATTCCAAGCTCGGCGCCGCCCGCCTGGCCCGCTCGTTCGAGCGCGATGGCCTCAAGACCGCGGCGCTGCACGGCGACAAGTCGCAGGACGAGCGGCTGAAGTCGCTGGACGCGTTCAAGCGCGGCGAGGTGGAGGTGCTGGTGGCCACCGATGTCGCGGCGCGCGGGCTGGACATCGCCGATCTGCCGGCAGTGTTCAATTTCGACGTGCCCTTCAACGCCGAGGACTACGTGCACCGCATCGGCCGCACCGGCCGCGCAGGCGCTTCGGGATTGGCCGTCACGCTGGTGGACCGCGACGACACGCGGCTGATCTCGGACATCGAGAAGCTGATCAAGACCAAGATCGAGCTCGAGGCGCTGGAGTTCGACGACGAGCGGCCGCGTCGGCCACCGCGTTACCGGGATGACGAAGAACGCGCACCACGCAGCCGTGACGATGACGAACGTGCGCCGCGGCAGCGAGACGACGACCGGCGGGTGACCAGCACGCCCAGCCGAGCCCCGGCCCGTGCGGCCGACCCGTTCTTCGACAAGCCCTACGAGCCCACCGTGGCGGCCGACCAGCGGCCGGCCTGGGAGGGCAAGGCCGCGGCTCCGACGCCGGCGCCTGCGCGTACCGGCCTCACATCGAGCATCCGCGCCAAACGCAAGGTGGCGTCACTGCTGGGCGGCGGCAGCGCCTGATCCGGACCACTGGCCGCGCAGGCCCTTTCGCGGCGCGTTGCCAGTGGCCGTGACGGCGCCCTGCCTCGCTGCACGGGGCCGGCTCACGCGAGCCAGCAGAACACGGCAGGGTAACGGTCCGGCAGTGTGCAGGCCGTTGTGCGCCAGGCCTGGACGGGCATGGTGCGACACCAGCCGTCCGGCAGCGTGAGCCCGCAGGCCACACTGAGCTGTGTGCCCGGCTGCAGGTGCTGGACCAGGGCGGCCAGCAGGGCCGCGTTGCGGTAGGGCGTCTCGATCGCGATCTGGGTCTGGCTGCTGCGCCGGGACAGGGTGTCCAGTTCGCGGATGCGAGCGGCCCGTGCGCCGGCGTCCACCGGCAGGTAGCCCACGAACGCGAAGCTCTGGCCGTTCAGACCGCTGGCCGACAAGGCCAGCAGCAGCGCGCTCGGACCGGACATCGGCTCCACCCGCAAACCGAGGCCATGCGCCACCTGCACCAGCCGGGCGCCCGGGTCGGCCACTGCCGGCAGGCCGGCCTCGCTGAGCAGGCCGATGTCATGGCCGCTCACCGCCGGCGCCAGCAGCGCGCGCAGCGCCGGCGCGTCGTCCTGCTCGCTTGCGCCCTTGCGCGGGCGCGGCAGTTCCACGATGGAGAGGGTCTGCAGCGGTTGCGCCAGCGGCACCAGGGCATCAACGCGTTTGAGGAAGGCGCGTGCCGACTTCGCGTTCTCTACCACCCAGTGCGTGAGTCTGGCTGCGCGCTCGATCACGGCCTGCGGCAGCACCTCCGGCAAGGCCACGGCAGCCTCCGTGCCCAGGTCCAGCGTGTTGGGCACCAGGACCAAGCTGCCCGCGACCGCGCTCACGATGCCAACGGATCGATGCCGGCCATGCGCAACAGCGTGCAGGTCCGGATCAAGGGCAGGCCGACCAGGGCGGTCGGGTCGTCGGACTCGATCGCCTCGAGCAGGGCGATGCCGAGCGTCTCGCACTTGGCGCTGCCGGCGCAGTCGTACGGCTGTTCGGTGCGCAGATAGTGCTCGATCTCGGCATCGTCGAGCGGGCGGAACCGCACCCGCACCGGGGCGAGCAGTACGCCCTCGAAACCGGTCGATCGGCGCACCACCGCCACCGCCGTCTGGAACACGACGGACCGGCCACGCATGGCGTGCAGTTGGGCCACTGCACGCTCGTGCGTGCCCGGCTTGCCGACCGGGTGACCGTCCAGGTCCGCCACCTGATCCGAGCCGATCACCACGGCATCGGGGTGTCGGTCAGCCACCTCGCGCGCCTTGGCCAGCGCCAGCCGCTCGGCCAATGCCGCCGGCGGTTCGCCGATGCCGGGCGTCTCGTCGACCTCCGGCGCAACGGTCTGGAATGGCAGGCGCAGGCGTTGCAGCAACTCGGCGCGGTAGCGCGAGGTCGACCCGAGGATCAGCGTGGGGCGGGGCAGGGGCGCGTTGGGCATATGGGCCCGAATTCTCCCATCGGCACCGTACACTGCCGCGATGAAGTCGCGTCCTCCCGACCCTTTGCGCCTTGACATGGCCGCGTTTGCCACCCAGGCGGGTGAACTGTCCGGGCGCTGGGCGGCGGCTGAACTGCCGCGCCTGATGGCGTCGCAGACGCCGCCGCAGGACGTCGCGCCGGCCGATGTGCAATGGACGACCCGAGGCGAGCGGCGGGTCGTGGCCGGCGGCGATGACGAGCTCTGGCTGGCGCTGTCGGCGCAGACCGCTGTCTGGCAAACCTGCCAGCGCTGCCTGCAACCCTTCGAGCGGCCCTTGGCCGTCGATGCCCGGGTCCGGTTCGTGCGTGACGAGGCCCAGGCCGAGGTGCTGGATGCGGAACTCGAGGAGGACGTCCTGGCGCTGCCGCGCTGGCTCGACCTGCGCGAGCTGGTGGAGGACGAACTGCTGCTCGCGCTGCCGCTGGTGCCGCGTCACGAACGGTGCCCGCGTCCCTTGCCGCTGCCCGCAGCCGATCTGCCGGGCGAAGCCGCCGAGGCCGAGCAGCGGCCGAACCCCTTCGCCGTGCTGCGCGCACTGAAGGACGGCAAGGCGACGAAAGCCGATTGAGGCCGACAGGCCGTGTTATAGTCGCGGGCTTTTCATCATGGGTGCTGCGGCCGCCGGCTCGCCAGTGCCGCCTTCCCGGCAGTCGAAGTGCGTTCCCTGGGTGCGACATCGGGGCCAGTGGCCCCCGCGTTCGCCCACGGCTTCGATGCGTGGCCCGATCAGGAGATTTTCATGGCCGTTCAACAGAACAAGAAGTCGCCGTCCAAGCGCGGCATGCACCGCTCGCACAATGCGCTGGTCACCCCGGGCACGGCCATCGAGCCGACGACCGGCGAGGTGCACCTGCGTCACCACATCAGCCCGACCGGCTTCTACCGCGGCCGCAAGGTGCTCAAGAGCAAACAGGACGCCTGATCCAGGCGCCTGCTGGTCGCGCGGTGCCCTTGGCGCCCGCCCGATGCCTCTGGCGTCATCCAATGCCCGGTCCCGCACGCAGCGGGGCCGGGCATTGTCGTTGTCGGCCCAGGTGCGGGCAGGGCTGGCCCGCTTGTGCGCAGGGGCCGCATCGCCTACCGTCGCGCTTCGTCATTGAGCTCTGCCGCGACAGGCGGTCTCTGAGCCGCGCCTACTGATTCCAAGTGTCCCCGACGTCGTCATTGAAACCCCTGGAGCGCGTCCGCCTGGCCATCGATTGCATGGGCGGTGACCACGGGCCGGAAGTCACCCTGCCGGCCTGCCGCGCGTTCCTCGAGGCCCACCCGCAGGCCGAACTGCTGCTGGTCGGCACGGCCGAAGCACTGCAGCCCGCGGCCGGCTGGCCGCGCTGCACCTTGGTCACGGCCAGCGAGGTCGTCACGATGGACGATGCCGTCGAGGTCGCGCTGCGCCGAAAGCGCGACTCGTCCATGCGCGTCGCCATCTCGCAGCTCAAGGCTGACGAAGGCGGCATGGCAGCGGCCGACGTTTGCGTCTCGGCCGGCAACACCGGCGCCTTGATGGCGCTGGCGCGTTACGTGCTGAAGACCTTTGCCGGCATCGACCGGCCGGCCATTGCCGCGCTGCTGCCCAACGCACGCGGCGGCTTCACCAAGGTGCTCGACCTCGGCGCCAACGTCGACTGCACGGCCGAACACCTGTTGCAGTTCGCGGTGATGGGCAGCGCGCTCGTCAGCGCGCTCGACGGCAAGGACGAACCCAGCGTCGGCCTGCTGAACATCGGCGAGGAAGTCATCAAGGGCAGCGAGACCATCAAGCGCGCCGGTGAGCTGTTGCGTGCCGCCGCTGCGGCCGGGCAGATCAATTTCCATGGCAACGTCGAGGGCAACGACATCTTCAAGGGCACCACCGACCTCGTGGTCTGCGATGGCTTCGTGGGCAACGTGGCATTGAAGACATCCGAAGGCCTTGCCGGGCTCTTGACCCAGATGATCAAGCAGGAATTCACCCGCTCGCCGTTCTCGAAGCTGGCCGCGCTGGTGGCCATGCCGGTGCTCAACCGCTTCAAGGCCCGGGTCGACCATCGTCGCTACAGCGGTGGTGCGCTGCTGGGATTGCGGGGCCTGGTGTTCAAGGCCCACGGTTCATCGGATGCGTTCGCTTTCGGCCGCGCGATGGAGCGGGCGTATGATGCCGCCCGCAATCGCCTGCTCGACCGCGTGCACGATCGCATCCGCGACACGCTGGCCGTGCTGCCCGCCGCGCCGGATGAGCCTGCCGCGGCCCACGCTGCATGACATCACACACCTCCCCATCGCCGCGCCATTCGCGCATCACCGGCACTGGCAGCATGCTGCCGCCGCGCCGCGTCACCAATGCCGAACTGGCAGCCGAACTGGCCGGCCGCGGCATCGAGACCTCGGACGAGTGGATCGTGGCGCGCACCGGCATCCATGCGCGCCACTTCGCGGCGCCCGATGTGTGCGCCAGCGACCTGGCAGCGCAGGCGGCGCGCCACGCACTCGAGGCCGCAGGTCGCCGTGCCGACGAGATCGACCTGATCATCGTCGCCACCTCGACGCCCGACATGGTGTTCCCGTCCACGGCCTGCATCGTGCAGCAGAAGCTGGGCGTGCAGGGCAGTGCGGCCTTCGACCTGCAAGCCGTGTGCTCGGGCTTCGTCTACGGCCTCACGGTGGCTGATTCGATGATCCGCTCTGGCGCCGCCACCCGGGCGCTGGTGATCGGTGCGGAAGTGTTCAGCCGCATCCTCGACTTCAACGACCGCGGGACCTGCGTGTTGTTCGGTGACGGTGCGGGCGCCGTGGTGCTGGAGGCGAGTGAGGTGCCTGGCATCCTGGCCACCGATCTGCATGCCGATGGCCGGCACGTCGACATCCTGTGCGTGCCCGGCACGGTGTCGGGCGGCAAGGTGATCGGCGATCCGCTGCTCAAGATGGACGGCCAGGCTGTGTTCAAGCTCGCCGTGGGGGTGCTGGAGTCCGCCGCCCGCACAGTGCTGGCCAAGGCGGGTCGCCATGACGCCGACATCGACTGGCTGATCCCTCATCAGGCCAACATCCGCATCATGCAAGGCACGGCGCGCAAGCTGAAGCTGCCGTTGGAGAAGCTGGTGGTCACGGTCGACGAACACGGCAACACATCGGCCGCGTCCATCCCGCTGGCGCTGGACACGGCTGTGCGCTCGGGCCGCATCCGTGCAGGCGACACGCTGATGCTTGAGGGCGTTGGCGGTGGTTTCACCTGGGGCGCGGTGCTGCTCGACTTCTGAGCCTCTCAGCCCATCCATTCTTCTGCCATGACAACGTTCGCTTTCCTGTTCCCGGGCCAAGGCTCGCAATCCGTCGGCATGCTCGACGCCTGGGGTGATCACCCGGCCGTTCGCAGCACGCTCGAGGAGGCCTCGGCCGCGCTGGGCGATGACATCGCGGCCCTGATCGCGAAGGGCCCCAAGGAGCAGCTCGATCTCACCACCAACACCCAGCCGGTGATGCTGACGGCCGCGATCGCCTGCTACCGCGCCTGGCGCGCCGAAGGCGGCGCGGCGCCGGCGGCCGTGGCCGGGCATTCGCTGGGCGAATACAGTGCCCTGGTGGCGGCGGGGGTGCTGAGCCTGTCCGATGCCTTGCCGTTGGTTCGCTTCCGCGCCCAGGCGATGCAGGAGGCGGTGCCGGTGGGTGTGGGCGCGATGGCGGCCATCCTGGGCCTGGATGCCGCCGCGGTGGCCGAGGGCTGTGC
This sequence comes from Burkholderiales bacterium, assembly GCA_016213205.1. Classification (GTDB taxonomy): domain Bacteria; phylum Pseudomonadota; class Gammaproteobacteria; order Burkholderiales; family Burkholderiaceae_C; genus Pseudaquabacterium. The sequence continues at coordinate 33,046 of JACRAZ010000099.1, read as the reverse complement.
CCGTGCGGCCTCCGAGACTGGCGAGGTCGTGTCGGCAGCCAACTTCAACGACCCCAAGCAGACCGTGATCGCAGGCAGCAAGGCCGGCGTCGACAAGGCCTGTGAGGTGCTCAAGGGCATGGGTGCCAAGCGTGCGCTGCCGCTGGCGGTTTCGGCCCCCTTTCACTGCAGCCTGATGCAGCCGGCGGCCGAGCGCCTGCGCGAGCGGCTCGCCGGCGTGACGCTGGCGGAGCCCACGATCCCGGTCGTCAACAACATCGACGTCGGGGCGCCGACCGACGCCGCCGCCATTCGCGATGCGCTGTACCGGCAGGCCTTCGGTGCCGTCCGCTGGGTGGAGGTGATCCAGGCGCTGCGCGCCCGCGGCATCACGCACTTTGTCGAGTGTGGCCCGGGCAAGGTGCTGACCGGCATGGTCAAGCGCATCGAGGCCGATGCGGTCTCGGGTGCCTTGTTCGATCCGGCGAGCCTGAACGAGGTCAAGGGGCTGCTGGCATGAGCGAACAGAAACAGGTGGCGTTGGTCACCGGTGCTTCGCGTGGCATCGGCCGGGCCATCGCGGCCGCGCTGGCGTCGCAGGGCTTTGTCGTCGTCGGTACCGCGACCTCGGATGCCGGTGCCGCTGCGATCGGCGATGCGTTGGCGGGCCAGAACGGCCAGGGCCTGCGCCTGGATGTCAACGATGCGGCCGCCGTCGAGGCGGCGGTCGAGGGCATCGTCAAGGCACACGGTGGCCTGCATGTGCTGGTCAACAATGCCGGCATCACCCGGGACACCCTGGCCATGCGCATGAAGGACGAGGACTGGGACGCCGTGCTCGACACCAATCTGAAGGCCGTGTTCCGCTGCAGCCGCGCCGTCCTGCGCACGATGATGAAGCAGCGATACGGCCGCATCGTCAACATCACCTCGGTGGTTGGCGCCAGCGGCAACGCGGGCCAGGCCAACTACGCGGCGGCCAAGGCCGGTGTGGCCGGCATGACCCGTGCGCTGGCACGCGAACTGGGCAGCCGCAACATCACGGTCAACTGCATTGCGCCAGGCTTCATCGCCACCGACATGACGGCGGCGCTGCCCGAAGCCCAGCAGACCGCATTGCTGCAGCAGATTCCGCTTGGCCGCCTCGGCACACCCGAGGAAATTGCCCATGCGGTGGCCTTCCTTGCCTCCCCACTGGCCGGCTACATCACCGGCGCCGAACTGCACGTCAACGGCGGCATGTTCATGAACTGACAGCCTCGAAAGTCCGCCGGTCCGTGCCCGGACGGCGAGGCGCTGCAGGCCGGCTGTAGAGCAGGCACGCCAGCGCCGGTAGAATCCCGGGCTGGTTTTTTGCATTCACTCCTGGAGGAGTCATGAGCGATATCGAATCCCGTGTCAAGAAGATCATCGCCGAGCAGCTCGGCGTGCCCGAGTCTGATGTCAGCAACGAGAAGGCCTTCGTGGCCGACCTCGGGGCCGACTCCCTCGACACGGTGGAACTGGTGATGGCTCTGGAAGACGAGTTCGGCATCGAGATCCCGGACGAAGAAGCCGAGAAGATCACCACGGTGCAACTGGCGATCGACTACGCCGTCAAGCACCAGAAGGCCTGACGCCCGGAACGGAAGGCTGCTGCGCATGACCCGTCGACGCGTCGTCATCACCGGGCTCGGGCTGATCAGCCCGGTGGGAAATACCGTGGCCGAAGGCTGGGCCAACCTGGTGGCCGGCCGCTCAGGCATCGATACCGTCACGCGGTTCGATGCCTCGGCGTTCGCCTGCCGTTTTGCCGGTGAAGTGAAGGGCTTCCAGATCGAGGATTACATCCCCGGCAAGGAAGCCCGCCACATGGATACCTTCATCCACTACGGCATGGCGGCGGCGATCCAGGCAGTTGCCGATGCGGGCCTGCCCACCGGTGACGCGCTGAACGAGCAGACAGCCGAACGCATTGGTTGCATCGTGGGGTCCGGCATTGGCGGGCTGCCGATGATCGAGCAGACACACCAGGAATACGCCGAGCGCGGCCCGCGCCGCATCTCGCCGTTCTTCGTGCCGGCCTCGATCATCAACATGATCTCGGGCCACATCTCGATCAAGTACGGGTTCACAGGCCCCAACCTGGCCATCGTCACGGCCTGCACGACGGGCCTGCACTGCATTGGCGAAGCCGGCCGCCTGATCGAGTATGGCGATGCCGACGTGATGATCGCCGGTGGCGCCGAATCCACGGTGTCGCCGCTGGGCATCGGGGGCTTCGCGGCGGCACGCGCGCTTTCCACGCGCAACGATGATCCCAAGGCGGCCTCGCGCCCCTGGGACAAGGACCGCGACGGTTTCGTGCTCGGCGAAGGTGCCGGTGTGATGGTGCTCGAGGAGTATGAGCACGCCAAGCGCCGAGGCGCCAAGATCTACGCCGAACTGGCCGGTTTCGGCATGGGTGCCGACGCGTACCACATGACGGCACCGAACGTCGACGGCCCCAAGCGCGCCATGCTGGCAGCATTGCGCAACGCGCAGGTCAATGCGGCGGATGTCCAGTACCTCAATGCCCATGGCACGTCCACCCCGCTGGGTGACCTGAACGAGACCAACGCGATCAAGCTCGCCTTCGGCGAGCACGCGAAGAAGCTCGTGGTGAACTCCACCAAGTCGATGACCGGTCACCTGCTGGGTGGTGCCGGCGGCATCGAGTCGGTGTTCACGGCACTGGCCCTGCACCACCAGGTGTCGCCGCCGACGATCAACATCTTCAACCAGGATCCCGAGTGCGACCTGGATTACTGCGCGAACACAGCGCGGGAGATGCGCATCGACCTCGCGGTGAAGAACAATTTCGGCTTCGGCGGCACCAACGGCACGCTGGTTCTGCGGCGGGTCTGAGGCCGGGCCGCGACGCGGCATGCGCACAGCCCCGCCGCCGGTTGAGGTGACATTGCCTGCAGGCCGCCGAGAGCGTGCGTTGGTTGCCGCGTTGTATGGCCTGACGGCCGGGGTGCTGGCCGCCTGGCTCGCACAGCGGGGGCTCCTGGCAGGGCACCTGGCGCTCTGGGCGGCGGCACCGGCCGTCGGGGCCTTGATCGGCTGGGCCGTGCTCAGGCCGCTGGGTGGCCACCTGCGCTGGGATGGCAGCACCTGGTCGTGCCAGGCTGTCTCGCATCAGCCCTTCGCGCCCTGCCAAGTGCGATTGCACTGGGACCTCGGTGGCTGGATGCTGTTGCGTGTGCATGGCGCGCAGAGCAAGCGGGGCCACTGGTGTGGCATCACGGCCTCGCAGGCCGGTCGCGCGTCCTGGCACGGGCTGCGGCTCGCGCTTTACCACCAATCCGCAGTGCAGGCCCGTGCGAGGGGCGGCGCATGATCGTCGACCAGACCGACGTGCTGCTTGTGGAGCGGGCCAAGCGTGGCGACACCCGTGCCTTCGAGATGCTGGTCATCAAATACCAGCGCCGCATCGAAAGGCTGATCGCGCGCATGGTGCGCGACGTGGACCTTGTGCAGGATATCGCCCAGGAGAGCTTTATCCGGGCCTATCGCGCCTTGCCGCAGTTTCGAGGCGAGAGTGCCTTCTACACATGGCTGTACCGCATCGCCGTGAACACGGCGAAGAAGGCGCTCGTCGAACTCAAGCGCGATCCTCTGCTGTTCGAGTCTGCGTCCGGAAGTGGTGACGACGAGGATGAAACTTCCCGCGTCGAGCGCGAACTAAGTGACGGGGCAACGCCCGAGGCGCTGCTTGCAAGCAAGGAAATTGCGGAAACTGTGAATGCCGCAATCGAGGCCTTGTCTGACGACCTGCGGCAGGCGATCACGCTGCGGGAAATCGAAGGGCTGAGTTACGAAGAGATCGCCGAGTTGATGAACTGCCCGATCGGAACCGTGCGCTCGCGCATCTTCCGGGCGCGTGAGGCCATCGCGCAGCGCTTGCGACCGCTGTTGGACACGCGCGAGGGAGAGCGGTGGTGAAACGCACTGCCGCAGTGGCTGGATTGCTTGTCGGAATCAGAGAGACATCATGGTGAACAGCTCAGGTCAGTCGGAATCGGTGCGCCAGACCCTGTCGGCGTTGATGGACGGACAAGTTGAACCGCCTGAGTCCGACACCGCATGCGCAGCCTGGCGCCAGGATGCGCACGCGCGCGAGTGCTGGCACACGTACCACCTGATTGGCGACGTGCTTCGGTCAGACGAACTCGCAGGCCATCCGGCGCGGGACGCAGCGTTCCTTGGCGCACTGCGCGAGCGGTTGGCCCTGGAGCCGACCCCACTGGCGCCGACGCCGACGGTCGAGCCAAGGCAACACCGGCTGCGTCATCGCCTGATGGCACCCGCCGCGGCGGCGGCGGGCTTTGTGCTGGTGGCTGGTGTGGTGCTGGTGGCGCGTGACGGCACGCCAGAAGCAGCACGTGGCGCGCCAGCCGTCGCGACGGTGGCTGCGCCCGACCACGTGGTCGCCAATGGTCAACTGATCCGTGATGCCAGGCTCGACCGGTACCTGTCGGCGCACCGGCAGGTATCCAACGGCGTGGCGGTGCAGATGCCGGGTGCTGTGGTCCGCAGCGTCGACACCATCGTGCTTGACGCCAAGTGAGCGCAGTCTCGTCGAAGTGGCGCCGGCAGTTCGGGCGCTTCAGCATGGGCATGGCCCTGGTGGGCTGTGCAACGGTTGCCTGGGGCCAGGCGGCAGGCCACGATGTCTCCAACTGGCTCGAGCGCATCCAGAAGGCCGCCGCCAGCCAAACCTACGAAGGCACGATGATGTTCAGTGCCGGAGGGGTGGTATCCAGCTCACGCGTTGCGCACATCTGCAACGGCCGCGAGCGCTATGAGCGCATCGAGGTCCTCGACGGGCAGGTCAGGAAGCAGTTCCGCCACAACGGGTCGCTGCTGACGGTGTGGCCGCAGTCGCGAGTGGCTGTCGTGGAGCACCACGACCCCATCGCCGATTTTCCGGCGCTGCCTGCAGGTACCCAGCGCGCGTTGGACAGCTACGAGGTCCGTCCGATCGGTATCGACCGCGTTGCAGGCCATGAGGCCCAGGTGCTGATGCTCAAGCCACGTGACGGGCATCGCTTCGCGCAGCGGCTGTGGGCAGAGCGCGAGAGCGGACTGCTCTTGCGTGCCGACATCGTGGGACCGCGTGGCGAGGTGCTCGAGTCGTCCTCGTTCACCGATCTGGCAATCGGTGGGAAGTTGAATGCCGACTCGGTGATCGGCCCCATGAAGAAGCTCGACGGCTACCGAGTCGTCCGGCCGCAGTCGGTGCGCACACAGCTCGAAGTCGAGGGCTGGACCTTGGGGCGCCCGGTGCCGGGGTTTCAGCTGGTGAGTTGCCACAAGCGCCCGTTGGACCCCGTGGCCGACGGCCTGAGCGGTGAGCAGGTGCTGCAAGCTGTCTTTTCGGATGGACTGACACATGTGTCGGTGTTCATCGAGCGATTCGATGCACAACGCCACCGGCCGATGCGCACTGTGCTCGGCGCCGCCCACACCCTGATGAGCCGCCAGGGCGACTGGTGGATCACCGTCGTGGGCGACGTGCCGATGGCCACGGTACAGCAGTTCGAATCGCTGATTCAGCGGCGCCAGTAGACCGTTTGGGCCGCTTGGGCGTTGTGTGGCCCGTGAGCTTCACCAGTTGCAGGAGAGTACCTTGTTGACGACCGCAGTTTCCTCGGGTCGGCGAATCGCGCTGTGGGCGACGCTGGCAACCATGGCCCTGGGCCTGACGGCCGGGCCGGCACTGGGCAAGGCAGAACTGCCCGACTTCACTGAACTCGTCGAGCGGGTGGGGCCCTCTGTCGTCAACATCCGTACTGTCGAACGAGCGCGCAGCGGCAGCGCGCAGGAGCGTGGTGTCGATCCGAACCTGGAGGAATTCTTCCGGCGGTTCGGCATTCCGCTGCCGGGTGGTCGTGGTGCACCCCGCGGGCACAACGACGACGAGCCGCAGCAGCGTGGTGTGGGCTCGGGTTTCATCCTCAGTGCTGATGGGCTGGTGATGACCAACGCGCATGTGGTCGATGGGGCGGATGACGTGTTGGTCACGCTCACCGACAAGCGTGAGTACAAGGCGCGGCTGATCGGTGCTGACAAACGCACTGACGTTGCTGTGGTGAAGATCGAGGCCACCGGGCTGCCGGCGGTGAAGGTGGGCGACGTAGGGCGGCTGAAGGTGGGCGAATGGGTGATGGCCATCGGTTCGCCCTTTGGTCTGGCCAACAGCGTGACGGCCGGCATCGTCAGTGCCAAGGCGCGGGAGACCGGGGATTACCTGCCTTTCATTCAGACCGATGTGGCGATCAATCCTGGCAATTCCGGCGGGCCGCTGATCAACATGCGTGGCGAGGTGGTCGGCATCAACTCCCAGATCTACAGCCGCTCGGGTGGCTACATGGGCATCGCATTCGCCATCCCGATCGACGAAGCCATGCGTGTCGCAGAACAGCTGCGTGCCAGTGGCCGGGTGATCCGGGGTCGGATTGGCGTCTCGATTGCGCCGGTGACCAAGGACGTTGCCGAGTCCATCGGCCTGGGCAAGGCCACGGGTGCACTGGTGCGTGGTGTCGAAGCCGGGCTGCCTGCCGACAAGGCGGGCATCGAGGCGGGCGACATCATCACGCGCGTGGATGGCAAGCCGGTGGAGAGTTCGGTCGACCTGCCACGCATGGTGGGCGGCATCAAGCCCGGCAGCAAGGTGGCCCTCCAGGTTTATCGGCGCGGCAGCTACCGCGACGTCACCGTCACCGTCATCGAGTTCGAAGCGGAGACGACGGCCCGTGCACCCATCGGCAGTGAGCCGGGCGGCACGTCGCTGGTGAAGTCTGCGCTCGGATTGTCCGTGAGCGACCTGAGTGAAGCACAACGGCGGGAACTCAAGATCCGGGGGGGTGTTCGTGTCGAGGCTGTGGACGGTGCAGCCGCCCGCGCGGGCCTTCGAGAAGGTGATGTGCTGCTCACGCTGGACAACGTCGAGATCACTGACGCGAAGCAGTTCCAGGCAGTCGCTGCCAAGGCCGAGAAGTCACGCGCCGTGAGCGTGATGGTTCGGCGCGGCGAGTGGGTCAACTACCTGGTGATCCGGCCTTCGCGATGAACCTCGTGCCCCATAACTGCCCGCTGTGGTCTCGGGGCACCTGACTGAACTATTGGGTCTTTCTGCAATATGAAAAGACCGTCAAAGATTCGGGGTGAGTCGGAAATTGGGGTCATAACATTCGGCCTGCTGATCCAGGCCGAATTCCGGTTGGTGAACGTTCACCTCCATCGCGGCCATCGCTCGATTGTGCCGTTGGCGGGCTAGAATAGTCCGAACTTGACACCTGTTTAGGCCAACTGGCGACGCAGACACCGGGTTGTTCCCATTGCTCGCCGTGCGCAGCACAAGGTTGTTGATAAGCTGTGGATGATCTGTGTCTGTTGGCGCCCCGCAACGGCCGGAAAACAAGCAACGGCGCGGTTTCCAGCGGGATGGATTTGGCTACAATGAAAGCCCAACAAGCAGTTGCCATAACCTTTTGTTGGAAGGCGCGTCTCCTCTTGGACGTGCCTTTTTTTTGCTCGGGCCCGGGTCGCTCCGACCTTCACATCGGGGCCTGAGCCAGCCCTTCCCACCGAGGTGCTGCGGACGCGGCGCACAAGCCTCGCGTCTGCCCTGAACTCATTGCATGGACCACATCAGAAACTTCTCGATCATTGCCCACATCGACCATGGCAAGTCGACGCTGGCGGATCGATTGATCCAGCGCTGCGGCGGGCTGTCCGACCGCGAGATGGAGGCCCAAGTGCTCGACTCGATGGACATCGAGCGTGAGCGCGGCATCACCATCAAGGCACAGACGGCGGCGCTTCAATACGTTGCGCGCAACGGTCAGACCTACAACCTGAACCTGATCGACACCCCGGGGCATGTCGACTTCAGCTACGAGGTGAGCCGTTCGCTATCGGCTTGCGAGGGTGCGCTGCTGGTGGTCGATGCCAGCCAGGGCGTCGAGGCACAGACCGTGGCCAACTGCTACACCGCACTGGACCTGCATGTCGAGGTCGTGCCCGTGCTGAACAAGATGGATCTGCCCCAGGCGGACCCCGAGCGCGCGAAATCCGAGATCGAGGACGTGATTGGCATCGACGCGACGGCGGCGATCCCATGCTCGGCCAAGACGGGCGAAGGCATCGACGACATCCTCGAGGCCGTCATCCATCGCATGCCGGCACCACGAGGCAACCCCGAAGGCGCACCACGCGCGATGATCATCGACAGCTGGTTCGACAACTATGTCGGCGTCGTGATGCTGGTGCGCGTGGTCGATGGCGTGTTGCGCAAGGCGGACCGCATTCGCATGATGGCGACCAATGCTGTCTACCCCTTGGAGCAGCTCGGCGTCTTCACGCCGAAGTCGCAACCGCGGGAGGAACTGCGCGCTGGCGAAGTGGGGTTCCTGATCGCGGGCATCAAGGAACTGCAGGCCGCCAAGGTGGGCGACACCGTCACGCTCGAGAAGAAGCTGCCGAACAATGCCGGCCCTGCCACCGAGGCATTGCCCGGATTCAAGGAAATCCAGCCGCAGGTGTTCGCGGGCCTGTATCCCACCGAGGCCAGCGAATACGACTCCCTGCGCGACGCGCTGGAGAAGCTCAAGCTCAACGACAGTTCGCTGCGCTACGAACCCGAGGTAAGCCAGGCGCTGGGCTTCGGCTTCCGCTGTGGCTTCCTGGGCCTGCTGCACATGGAGATCGTGCAGGAGCGGCTCGAACGCGAGTTTGACCAGGACCTGATCACCACCGCACCCAGCGTGGTGTACCAGGTCGAGCTCAACGACGGCACGGTGCTCGAGGTGGAGAACCCCTCGAAGATGCCCGACCAGGGCCGTATCCGCGAGATACGTGAACCCATCGTCACGGTGCACCTGTACATGCCGCAAGACTATGTCGGGCCGGTGATGACACTGGCGAACCAGAAGCGCGGTGTCCAGCTCAATATGGCCTACCACGGCCGGCAGGTGATGCTGACCTACGAGTTGCCGCTGGCTGAGATCGTGCTCGACTTCTTCGACAAGCTGAAGTCGGTGTCGCGCGGCTACGCCTCGATGGACTACGAGTTCAAGGAGTACCGTGCGGCGGACGTCGTCAAGGTGGATCTGCTGATCAACGGCGACCGGGTCGACGCGCTGTCGATCATCGTGCACCGTGTTCAGAGCCAGTACCGCGGCCGGGCCGTGGCCGCCAAGATGCGTGAGCAGATTCCGCGCCAGATGTACGACGTGGCCATCCAGGCCGCGATCGGTGCCAACATCATCGCGCGCGAGAACATCAAGGCGTTGCGAAAGAACGTGCTGGCAAAATGCTACGGCGGCGACATCACCCGCAAGAAGAAGCTGCTCGAGAAGCAGAAGGCGGGCAAAAAGCGCATGAAGCAGATCGGCACCGTCGAGGTACCGCAGGAGGCCTTCCTCGCCATCCTGCAAGTTGAGGACTGAAACCCAGATGATGAGTGCCCTCACCGTCGCGCTGTTCGGTGCGCTTGCGGTCTACCTTGGCGGCTGGTACGTCGGCTACTGGATCGGCAACTTCTCGTTGCTGCTGATGGTGCTCACACTCGTCACGATGGCCTACTGGTTGGCCGAGCGCTTTCGGTTTGCGCCGGCGCGTGCTGCCGCGGCGCAGGCCCTGGCCGAGCAAGAGAGCAAGCGTCGGGCAACCCTGGCCAGCCAGGGCATCACGCAGGTCGACGGCGACGTGGAGGCCGCACGGCAGCGCCTGCTGGCACAGCCCTGGTGGATGGACTGGACGGCCGGCCTCTTCCCGGTGATCCTGATCGTCTTTCTGCTGCGCTCGTTCCTGTTCGAGCCGTTCAAGATCCCGTCGGGCTCGATGATCCCCACGCTGCTGGTGGGCGATCTGATCCTGGTGAACAAGTTCCACTACGGCATCCGCCTACCGGTGATCAACGCCAAGATCATTCCGAACAACGATCCGCAGCGTGGCGACGTCGTCGTCTTCCGCTACCCCGTGGATCCGCGCGTGGACTACATCAAGCGCGTCGTCGGCGTGCCGGGCGACGAGGTTGCCTACCAGAACCAGACGCTGACGATCAACGGCAAGCCGGTCCCGACCCAGTCCGAAGGCGACTACTACGACGAGGACAGCATCCGCTACGCCCCCAAGTTCGGCGAGCAGTTGGGCAGCGTGCGTCACAGCATCCTGGTCAACCCCAAAAGCACACCTTATTACGGTCCCGAACCCAAGACCTTCCCGCAGGCCGATGCCTGCCGATACAGTGCCGAGGGCGTGGTCTGCAAGGTGCCCGCCGGGCACTACTTCGTGATGGGCGACAACCGGGACAACTCGCAGGATTCGCGCTATTGGGGCTTCGTGCCAGACCGCAACATCGTGGGCAAGGCGTTCCTCGTGTGGATGAATTTCGGTAACCTACGCCGCATCGGCAGCTTCCAGTGAGCCCGTGGCTGGGCAAGGCAAGATGATGCAATCTTCTGGCATTCGCGCCCAACGCGGCGTCACGCTGATCGGCCTGCTGAGCTGGGCGGTGGTGGTCGGCTTCATCGGCTACGTGCTGGTGCGCGCGGTGCCCACGGTGCTGGAATTCCAGGCGATCCAATCCGCGGTCGACAAGATCGTGGCCAGCCCGCCGCCCACGGTGGCCGGCATCCGCAATGCCTTCGACAAGCAGCGGGAAATCGAGTACTCGATCGAATCCGTCTCCGGCAAGGACCTGGACATCACGAAGGAAAATGACCGCGTGGTGATCCGGTTCGCGTACCAGAAGGAAATCGAGCTGATCAAGCCGGTCTACCTGCTGTTCAAGTACGAGGGCCGTTCCAAGTGATTCGGCGCGCGTGGACGCCCGTGGCATGACGATGGATGCGCGACTGGATGCTTTGCAGGCCCGGCTCGGTTGGCGTTTCACCGACCCCCGCCTCCTGCAGCGGGCACTGACCCATCGCAGCTTTGGTGCCGACCACAACGAGCGCCTGGAGTTCCTGGGCGATGCGGTTTTGAACCTGGCGGTCTCGAGCCTGCTGTTCGATCGCTTCGCCGGGTCCGACGAGGGGGACCTCACCCGCGTGCGGGCCCATCTCGTGCGGGAAGACAGTCTGCACCGCGCGGCCCTTGCGCTGGGCCTTCCGGAGGTGCTGCGCCTGTCCGACGGCGAGGCCCGCGGGGGTGGTGCCCAGCGGCCGTCGATCCTGGCCGACGCTGTCGAGGCCCTGATCGGCGCCACCTACCTCGACGGTGGATTCGATCCGGCTGCGCAGCTCGTCCGGCAGCTGTTCGGCGAGCTGATCTCGAGCACCGATGTCGACAGCTGGACGAAAGACGCGAAGACCGAACTGCAGGAGTGGCTGCAAGCGCGCAGACTGCCGGTGCCCACCTACCGCATCGTGGCCACGCGCGGCCAGGCCCATGCACAGACCTTCGATGTCGAATGTGCGGCGCCCACGCTCGGCGTGGCCGAGCAGGGCGAGGGCCGCTCGCGCCGCGCGGCCGAGCAGGAGGCCGCGCGCCGACTGCTGGCCAAGCTCAAGGCGAGCGACCGGCCCGGCGGGCCTTTGCGCAGTTGAATCGGAACGGAGCCCACGATGAGTGAGGAAGTGGTCAGTGCTGAACAGCAGCGCTGCGGCCTGATCGCCATCGTCGGCCGGCCCAATGTGGGCAAATCCACGCTGATGAACGCGCTGGTCGGCCAGAAGATCAGCATCACCTCGCGCAAGGCGCAGACCACGCGCCATCGCATCCTCGGCGTACGCACCTCGGGTGACGCGCAGTTCGTGTTCGTGGACACGCCTGGCTTCCAGACCCGGCACAGCACGGCACTCAATCGCAGCCTGAACCGCACGGTGCAAGGGGCACTGGCTGACGTGGATGTGGTGCTGCTCGTCGTCGAGGCGGGCAGGTTCGGGCTGGATGACGCCAAGGTGCTGGCACTCCTGCCGCCCGACAAGCCAGCCATCCTGGTGGCGAACAAACTGGACGCAGTGCAGCGGCGCGCAGACATGCTGCCCTGGCTCAAAAGCATGCAGGAGCGGCATGCCTTCGCCGAGTTCGTGCCGATGTCGGCGCGCAAGGCCGACGACATCGAGCGCCTGTTCAAGATCGTCGCACCGTACCTGCCCCAGCAACCCTGGATGTACGAGGCCGACGCCCTGACGGACCGCAGCGACCGCTTCCTGGCCGCGGAGCTGATCCGCGAGAAGCTGTTTCGCTTGACCGGCGACGAGCTGCCCTACAGCGCCACGGTCGTGATCGACAAATTCGAGGAAGAGGGCAACCTGCGCCGGATCGCCGCCACCATCGTCGTCGAGCGCGATGCACACAAGGGCATGGTCATCGGCGACGGTGGCGAGCGCTTGAAGCGCATCGGCAGCGAAGCCCGCCAAGACCTCGAGCAACTGCTGGATGCCAAGGTCTTCCTCGAACTGTGGGTCAAGGTGCGATCGGGTTGGGCCGACAACGACGAGCACCTGCGATCCTACGGCTACGAATGAGCCGGGCCGCGGCCCATCCGGCCTATGTGCTGCACCAGTGGGACTGGAGCGAGACCAGCCTGATCCTCGAGCTCTTCACCCGCGAGCAGGGCCGGGTGGCCGTGGTGGCCAAGGGCGCAAAACGGCCCTACTCCCAGCTGCGCGCGGTGCTGCTGCCGTTCCAGCGCGTACAAGTGGGCCTGACCCGGCCCAAGGTGGACGCGGCCTCCGACATCCTCACACTGCGGTCCGCCGAATTCGGTGGCCAGGTCGCGGCACTGCCCGCGGCGCAGTTGTTCGCCGGCTTCTATCTCAACGAACTGTTGATGAAGCTGCTGGCACGGCAGGATCCGCATCCGGCACTCTTCGACGCCTATGCCGACACCCTGCAGGCCTTGGCCGTGGCGGCCGACGAGTCGCCGTTGCGCGCCTTCGAGCTGCGCCTGCTGCGCGAGACAGGTGTTCTGCCTGAATTGCATCGGGTCACCGCCACGCAGGCCGAGGTGCGGCCCGGCACGCGTTATGTCCTGCGGGGCGAAGCGGGCCTGGTGGCCGCAGGCGATGAAGGGCTGGCACTCGACGGGGCTGACTGTGCAGCCTTGCAGGCGGCCTGCGACGCAGGGGACCCGGCGGCGTTGCGCCAGGCATGTGCCGCCGCCTTGCCTGCGCTGAAGTCACAACTTCGCAGCCTGCTTCACTATCATCTGGGTTCGCCGCAGATGCGTTCGCGGGCCGCGATGCTCGAAGTGCGCCGACTGCTCGATGCCAACCCGAACCCAGGCCCCCGATGAATCCTCTCGTCGCTCCGGAACCCTTTCGCAACGACATGCGCACGGCACTGTCGGTCAACGTCAACAAGATTGCGCTGCTGCGCAACAGCCGGCGCCTGAACCTGCCCGATGTCGTGAAGCTCTCGCGCATTGCGCTGGAGGCCGGTGCCCAGGGCATCACGGTGCATCCGCGTCCCGACGAGCGCCACATCCGGGCGCGTGATGTGCATGACCTGGCGGCGCTGATGAAGCAGTGGCCACAAGCCGAGTACAACATCGAGGGCAATCCATTCCACAACCTGATGGACTTCGTGCGCAGCGTGCGGCCGCATCAATGCACCTTCGTGCCCGACAGCGCGGAACAGTCCACCTCCGACCATGGCTGGAGCCTGCCCGAGGACCTGGATCGCCTGAAACCACTGGTGGCGGAAGCCCAATCGCTGGGCGTGCGTGTGAGCCTGTTCATGGACCCGTTGCCCGAGGCCATGGCCCATGCGCGTGCCACCGGGGCGGAGCGGGTGGAGCTCTACACCGAGGCCTATGCCGCGGCCTACAACACCCCACGCCAGGCCGGCGTCCTGGCGCGGTATGCGGCGGCGGCGGAGGCGGCGCTCGCCGCGGGGCTGGAACTCAACGCCGGGCATGACCTCAACCGCGACAACCTCACCGCGTTCCTGAGCGCAGTGCCAGGCGTGCTGGAGGTCTCGATCGGCCACGCCCTGGTGGCCGATGCACTTGAACTGGGCTTGGCAGACACCGTGCGCGACTACCAGCGCTGCATCCAGCGCGCCTTCGCACCCTTTCCCTCGGCGCAATGATCTACGGCATCGGCACCGACATCTGCGATCTGCGGCGCTTGCGGGCCACGCTGACACGGCGCGGCGAGCGTTTTGCCGAGAAGGTGCTGGGCCCGGCCGAGATCGAGGTTTTCCGGTCCCGGCGTGCCAAGGTCGAGGCGCGGGGCGTGTCCTACCTGGCAACGCGTTTTTCAGCCAAGGAGGCCTTTTCAAAGGCCATCGGCATGGGCATGCGCATGCCGATGACCTGGCGCGCCTGCGAGATCCTGAACCAACCGGGCGGCAAACCCGCCATCCGCCTGCATGGCGCGCTGGCCGAGTGGTTCGAAGCGCGTGGCCTGCGTGCGCATGTCTCCGTCACCGACGAAACCGACTACGCCGCCACCTTCGTGGTGGTGGAGCAGATCAACACACCATGACCGCTGATGTGCACGGCCACGCGCCGTTGATGCTGGACATTGCCGGCACCGAGCTCGACGCCAACGACCGCCGCCGCCTGCAGCACCCCTTGACAGGCGGCCTGATCCTGTTTGCCCGCAACTGGCGCGACCGTGCCCAGCTCACCGCGCTGACGGCCGAGGCCAAGGCCTTGCGGCCGGACCTGCTGATCGCCGTGGACCACGAAGGTGGCCGGGTGCAGCGCTTCCGATCCGACGGTTTCACGCACCTGGCCCCGATGCGTTCGCTTGGCGAGTTGTGGATGAAGGACGCGATGGCGGCCACCAATGCCGCCACGGCAGCCGGCCATGTGCTGGGCGCCGAGTTGCGCGCCTGCGGCGTGGACCTGAGCTTCACGCCGGTGCTGGACCTCGACCACGGCCAGAGCCAGGTGATCGGTGACCGTGCGTTCCACCGGGATGCGCGTGTCGTGGCCCTGCTCGCCAAGTGCCTGATGCATGGCCTGCTGCAGGCCGGCATGGCGCATTGCGGCAAGCACTTCCCAGGGCACGGTTACGCCGTGGCCGACAGCCATGTGGCGCTTCCGGTGGACAAGCGCTCGCTCAAGGCCATCCTGGCCGACGACGCGCGGCCCTACGAATGGTTGTCCACCGCCCTGTGCGGCGTGATGCCGGCGCACGTGGTCTACCCGAAAGTGGACGCCGTGCCGGCCGGCTTTTCATCGCGTTGGCTGCGCGAGATCCTGCGCGGCCAGCTCGAGTTCCAGGGGGCCATCTTCAGCGACGATCTCAGCATGGCCGGTGCCCGTGCTGCCGGCAGCGTGCTGGACGCTGCGCTGCTGGCGCTGGGCGCGGGCTGCGACATGGTGCTGCTGTGCAACCAGTCGCTCGACGGTGGCGCGCCGATCGACCGCCTGCTCGAAGGCCTGGACCAGGCCCGCAGCGATGGCCGCTGGCAACCCGACGGCGACAGCGAAGCGCGCCGACTCGATATGCTGCCGCTGGCGCCACCGCTGCCGTGGGACGAATTGATGCACCAGCCGGCCTACCAGCACGCGCTGGAACGCCTGCCCTGAGCCTGCGGTGCCGGCGCCGAGGGCCGGCGCGGCCTGGACTCACTGGCCGAAGTGCATCTGGTACTTCGCGCCGTCGGAAAACAGGCATGCACCGGTGCCGATGCCGGGGCCGGTGACCACGTATTCGCACTGCGCGCTGGTGCCGTTGCTGCCGAACGCGTTGGCCACCCCACGCCGCCCGCTCTGGTCGCGGCCAGTGGCGCCGAGCACCTGGCCGTGGATACGGCCGAACCCCGCGTAGCCACCGTCCACGCGCGTGGCCTCGCCTTGCATCAGGCCACCGCGATAGCCCAGGCTGATGCTGCCGCGCCCACCGGGGTGCTCGGTGATGCTGGCCACCAGCAGGCCTGCACCCTGGGCCTGCTCATTCAACGGGTAGAGCCGCGCCTGGATCGTGCTGGGCGCGAGCGTCGTGGTGGCCGCCGGTTGGACGATGGTGACCGCGGGCGTGTTCGCGGGCAGGGCCGGCTGGCCGGTGCGTGGGTCGATCGGGACGACATAACACGCTGACAGCGCGGCCGCGAGGCTCGCCCCCAGGCCGAGGCGCAGCACGGATGTCGGGCAGGTGTTCGGGTGACGCATGTGGACTCTCGAGGCGCGGCAAGAGCGCCGCGTATCGAAGCATCGCCACCTGACCGGCTGCGCTCAAGCGCCTGTGGGCCAAGTACTGCCCGGCGCGCCGCGCTGGCGCGCCGGACGGTACCGATCAGCGCGCTGCGTGCTCGAACGGCAGCTTCAGCTGCGAGAGGTCCTTGCGGGTCTCGACCAGCACGAGCGGGCCTTCGTCCACTTGCACGATCGGCTTGCGTTCACGCGGCACATGCACCGGTGGCGGCTCCTGGGCCATGGCCTCCTGTGCGGCGCGGATCTTGTCGGCGTCGGAATTCACCCATTGCAGGCCGGCACCCTCGGCGATGCCCTTCAGTTGCTCCAGGGGCAACACGAAGGGTTCGACGAGCTGGCGCGCAACGACAGGCGCTGGCGCGGCAGCCGGCTGCTCGGCCGCCGCCTCGGCATGGGCCGTCGCGGCCGGTGCAGGCTCGGTCGTCTGCATGGGTTCGGCCTGGTCGGCGGCGTGTTCGGTCGGAACACCGTCACGGCGATCGCGGCGATTGCGGTCGCGGCCTCGGCCACGCCGGCGACCCTCCTCGCCGGCACCGTCCTCGGCGGGCGTGCCTGCTGCAGCAGCGGCATCGAGATCGCCCGCGGCGGGCTCGGTGGCGGCCGCGATGTCGCCGGGCTGGCCGGCATCGGCGGTGCCTTCGGTCGGTGCGGACTCATCGCGCCCACCCCGGCCACCACGCCGGCGGCGGCGGCGGCGCTGTTCGTCGCGATCGCCTTCGCCCGCATCGACACCTTCGGCCGGTGCCAGGCCTTCGGCCAACGGTTCCGCCTGTGCAACCGCACTGTCTGCGGGCTCGGGTCGCGGTTCACGTTCCGGCCGGGCCGGGCGGCGCGGGGTCTCGGCGCCCGCGACGTCAGCCGTCTCGGCAGGTCGTTCGCTGCGGCGGCCGTCACGTCGGTTGCGGCCTTCGCCGCGCGCTTCGCCACGGCCTTCGCCGCGTGCTTCTCCGCGGCCTTCGCCACGCTCGGTGCGGCCTTCACGGCCCTCGCCACGGCCTTCACCGGGCTTGCCATCGCGGCCGCGTCCACCCCGCCCACCGCGCTCACCGCGCTCACCGCGGCGGCCTTCCCGGCCTTCACGCTTGTCGCCGGCAGCCGGGGCGGCGGCAGGCGCCGCAGCGGCGGCCACGGGTGCAGGTTCGGGGGCCGGCGCAGGGGATGCGCCGCCAAAGATCTTCTTGATCCAGCCGAAGAAGCCGTTGCCCGCCGCGGGGGCGGGCGTGGCGGCCCAGCTCGGCGTCGGTGGCGTCACCACCGGTGCGGCCGCCGGCGCGGTGGCCACGGGCTCGGGCTTGGGTGCCGCCACGGGAGCCGGCTGGTCGGGCAGCACGCCCTTGATCACCGGCTCCTGCTTGGGCTTGGCCTTTTCGCGCCGGCTGATCGACACCTCGTCGTCCGGCTCCTCGATCATCGTGTAGCTGGCTTGCAGGTTCTCCAGCCGTGGATCGTCGTGGCGCAGGCGCTCGAGCTTGTAGTTCGGTGTCTCGAGGTGCTTGTTCGGCACCAGCAGCACGGTCACGCGCTGCTTCAGTTCGATCTTGGTGATCTCGGTGCGCTTCTCGTTCAGCAGGAAGCTGGTCACCTCCACCGGCACCTGCACGTGCACGGCGGCGGTGTTGTCCTTCATCGATTCCTCTTGGATGATGCGCAGGATCTGCAGCGCAGAGGATTCGGTGTCGCGGATGTGGCCGGTGCCGTTGCAGCGCGGGCAGGTGATGTGGTTGCCTTCACTGAGGGCCGGGCGCAGGCGCTGGCGGCTCAGCTCGAGCAGGCCGAACTTGCTGATCGAGCTGAACTGCACGCGGGCGCGGTCCTGGCGCATGGCATCGCGCAGGCGCTGCTCCACCTCGCGGCGGTTCTTGCTCTCCTCCATGTCGATGAAGTCGACGACGATCAGGCCGCCCAGGTCGCGCAGCCGCATCTGGCGCGCGATTTCATCGGCCGCTTCCAGGTTGGTGCGGGTGGCGGTTTCTTCGATGTCGCCACCGCGGGTGGCGCGCGCGGAGTTCACGTCCACCGACACCAGGGCTTCGGTGTGGTCGATCACGATCGCGCCACCGGCCGGCAGGTTCACGGTGCGGCTGAAGGCGGTTTCGATCTGGTGCTCGATCTGGAAGCGCGAGAACAGTGCCGCATCGTCGCGGTAGCGCTTCACCCGTGAGGCCGATTCCGGCATCACGTGGTTCATGAACTGCTGGGCCTGCTCGTAGATGTCGTCGGTGTCGATCAGGATCTCGCCGATGTCCGACGTGAAGTAGTCGCGGATCGCGCGGATCACGAGGCTGGATTCCTGGTAGATCAGGAACGCACCCTTGCCGGCCTTGCTGGCGGCGTCGATCGCCGTCCAGAGCTTGAGCATGTAGTTCAGGTCCCACTGCAGCTCGGCAGCCGAGCGGCCGATGCCGGCCGTGCGGGCGATCAGGCTCATGCCCTTGGGGTAGTCGAGCTGCTCGAGGTTTTCCTTCAGCTCTTCGCGGTCCTCGCCCTCGATGCGGCGCGAAACGCCGCCGCCGCGCGGGTTGTTGGGCATCAGCACCAGGTAACGACCGGCCAGCGAGACGAAGGTGGTGAGCGCCGCACCCTTGTTGCCGCGCTCTTCCTTCTCCACCTGGACCAGCAGTTCCTGGCCTTCGCGGATGGCTTCCTTGATGGTGGCGTTCTTGGCCTCGACGCCGTCACGGAAGTACTGGCGCGAGATCTCCTTGAACGGCAGGAAGCCGTGGCGGTCTTCGCCGTAGTCGACGAAACACGCCTCGAGCGATGGCTCGACCCGTGTGACAACCGCCTTGTAGATGTTGCCCTTGCGCTGCTCGCGGCCTTCGATTTCCGTCTCGAAGTCGAGCAGCTTCTGCCCGTCCACGATCGCCAGGCGCCGCTCTTCCGGCTGCGTGGCATTGATCAACATGCGTTTCATGTGCACTCCTGTCCCCACGCGACCCGAATCGGGGCGCGTGTTGATACGGTCACCGTCCCGTCAGGGCTGGCGACTCATCCGATGCACGAGAAACGCGAAACGAAAAGCCGGTGGAGGAATCGCCCTGGACTGCGGTGATCGACGGATCGATCAGGGGTGCAGCGGGGCCGCGTGCGGCGAGCCGGTCTCGGCGGGTGGTGCCGCCAACGCCTTGCCGGACGCGACAGGTCGCGCCGCGCCACGGTGGGCGCTGAATCGGGCAAGGGGGAGGGTGGGCATGTGAACCGGAGGGCTTCGACGCGGACGACAGACCCGGACCACGAGGACCGAGTCTGCCGTCCATGAGCTGGTTTCTTCCCAACAGGGATGGGACGGCTGTGACGACGTTTCTCTTCCACCCGGACCGAACGAGGCCGCTCCATCGCTGTGGCGAGTGAGCCTGCCGCGCTGCGCCGGGTGTTGCATCAACGCTTGGTGGTGCGCCCGGTACGGCGCACCGCCACAATATCGCCGGGGATGCCCGGGTAAACTCTCAAAAAATCAAGCACTTACGGCTCAATTGTGGTCCGCGGCATTATAAGCAGCAAACCAGCGCAACGCCGCGCGCCCTCCGAGGCCGCGGCTGCGCCCGCCGTGCAGCGCCTGCTGGTCGACGAGGCTGGCGAGGGCCAGCGCCTGGACAACTTCCTCTTGCGTTTGCTCAAGGGCGTGCCCAAGACGCATGTCTACCGCGTGATCCGGTCCGGCGAGGTGCGGGTCAACAAGGGGCGCGCATCCGCCGATACGCGGCTGGCCCTGGGTGACGAAGTGCGGGTGCCGCCGGTGCGCGTGGCCGAGCGTGCCGCCGATGCCGCGCCGGCGCCGGCACGCGAGTTTCCCGTGCTGTTCGAGGACGATCACCTGCTGGCGATCGACAAGCCCGCCGGCGTGGCGGTGCACGGCGGGTCGGGCGTGAGCTTTGGCGTGATCGAACAGCTGCGGCGCGCGCGCCCACAGGCCAAGTTCCTGGAACTCGTGCACCGGCTCGACAAGGAGACGTCGGGCATCCTGCTGCTGGCCAAGAAGCGCAGTGCGCTCACGGCCTTGCAGGACCAGTTCCGCGCCCGCGACACCGGCAAGACCTATGCGGCGCTGGTGCTGGGCGCGTGGCCGGCGGCGCTGAAGGTGATCGACGTGGCGCTGCACAAGTACCTCGATGCCAGCGGCGAGCGGCGCGTGCGCACGGTCGGCCCCGAATCGGAGGACGGCCGCCGCTCGATCTCGCTGGTCAAGATCGTGCAGCGATTCGAGGCCTACACGCTGCTGGACGTGACGATCAAGACCGGCCGCACTCACCAGATCCGGGTGCACCTCGCGGATGCCGGCCACCCTATCGTCGGGGACGACAAGTACGGCGACTTCTCGCTCAACAAGCAGCTCGCCCGTGGCGAGGGCCTGCAGGGCCTGCGTTTCGACCGCATGTTCCTGCACGCAAGGCGGCTGGCGTTCGACCACCCGGCCAGTGGCGACCGCATCGAGCTGCACGCGCCCCTGCCCGCCGAATGCGTCACACTGCTGACCCGGCTGTCCGAGCCCCATTGACCCTCTCTTCGTTCACCTGACCGCATGAGCGCACGTCCCCGCCGATTCGACCTGATCGTCTTCGATTGGGATGGCACGCTGTTCGATTCCACCGCGCTGATCGTGCGCTGCATCCAGGCTGCCTGCGCGGACATCGGCGTGGAGGTGCCCAGCGACGAGCGCGCCGCCTATGT
This sequence comes from Burkholderiales bacterium, assembly GCA_016213205.1. Classification (GTDB taxonomy): domain Bacteria; phylum Pseudomonadota; class Gammaproteobacteria; order Burkholderiales; family Burkholderiaceae_C; genus Pseudaquabacterium. The sequence goes on along the minus strand of JACRAZ010000099.1, from coordinate 12,249 downwards.
CATCGGCCTGGGGCTGCACGACGCGTTGCAGCACGCCGTGCCGGGCCTGCCCGAGGCGCGTTACCCGGAGCTCGGCCAGCGTTACCGCCACCACTACTTTGCGCGCCAGCACGAGCTGGTGCTGTTCCCCGGCACGCTGGAGATGCTGCATGCGCTGAAGGCGCGCAACCACTGGCTGGCCGTGGCCACCGGCAAGAGCCGCCGCGGGCTGGACGAAGCGCTGCAGACATCCCAGCTCAAGGGTGTGTTCGACGGCACCCGCACCGCCGACGAAACCGCCAGCAAACCCAATCCGCTGATGCTGCAGCAACTGATGCGCGAGTTCGGCACCGATCCCGAGCGCACGCTGATGATCGGCGACACCACGCACGACCTGCTGCTGGCTGCCAATGCCGGTGCCCCGCGCGTGGGGGTGAGTTACGGCGCGCACGAGCCCGAAGCCTTTGTCGCCCACGCGCCGCTGTTCGTGGCCCACAGCACCGCGGAACTGGCGGATTGGCTGGCCCGCCATGCCTGACGAAGGCCTGCGGCTGTGCGCCAGCGCCGACCTGGCCGAGCGGGGCAAGGCGGCGGTCTTCGATGTGCTGCTGTGGGGCCAGCCTGCGCGCGCCTTTGCGCTGCGCTTCGAGGGCGCCGTGGTGGCCTACCTCAACCGCTGCGCCCACGTGCCGGTGGAGATGGACTGGCAGGAGGGCGAGTTCCTCGACATGGACCGGTGCTGGATCGTCTGCTCGATCCACGGCGCGACCTACGACCCCACCAATGGCCATTGCGTCGCAGGCCCGGCGGGGCGGGGAAGGCTGATGCCGATCCGCACCGCCGAACGCGACGGGCAGGTGTATTGGTATCCTTCGGCGGACATTCGGCCCGTCGTCTTCGATGAACCTGCGGCCCCTCACTCCCCGGCATGAATCGAGCGCGCCATGACGCACCCTGACGACGCCGCGCCCCCGGCGGCGCCCACCCCCGCGGCCGAACCCGCGCCACCCGCCCCGGCTGCGGCGCGCGCGGACACCGCGCCGGCGCGCCCGCCGATCGAGCAATCCCTCGAGCGCCTGGCGCACGAGCTGCTGGACGACCGCCGGCGCGACCGCCGCTGGCGTGTGTTCTTCCGCCTGGCCTGGTTCGGACTGGCCTGCCTGGTGATGTGGTCGCTGCTGACGCAGCGCATGCACGGCAGCGCACCCACGGGTCCGCACACCGCGCTGGTGGAGGTGCGCGGCGAGATCGCCGCCGACACCGAGGCCAGCGCCGAGCAGCTGATCGCCGGGCTGCGCCAGGCCTTCGAGGACAGCGGCGCGCTCGGTGTGGTGATCCGCATCAACAGCCCGGGCGGCAGCCCGGTGCAGGCCGGCATCGTGTACGACGAGATCCGGCGCCTGAAGGCCAAGCATCACAAGAAGGTGTATGCGGTGGTCGAGGAGATGTGTGCCTCCGGGGCCTACTACATCGCGGTCGCGGCCGACGAGATCTATGTCGACAAGGCCAGCCTGGTGGGCTCCATCGGGGTGCTGATGGACGGCTTCGGCTTCGCCGGGCTGATGGACAAGCTCGGCATCGAGCGCCGCCTGCTCACGGCGGGTGAGAACAAAGGCATGCTCGACCCGTTTTCGCCACAGAACGATCGCCACAAGGCCTACGCGCAGGCGATGATCGACCAGATTCACCGCCAGTTCATCGCGGTGGTCAAACAAGGGCGCGGCGAGCGCCTGAAGGAATCGCCGGACACCTTTTCCGGCCTGTTCTGGAATGGCGAGGAGGCAGTGAAGCTCGGGCTGGCCGATACCTTCGGCAACCTGGACTTCGTTGCACGCGAGGTGATCAAGGCCGAGGACGTGATCGACTACACCCCGAAGGAAAACGTGGCCGAGCGACTGGCCAAGCGCTTCGGTGCCGCCGTGGGCGCCGGGGCCGTGCGGGCACTGTCGTCGCTGGGCCACATCCGCTGAAGCGCGGGCCATCCGTATCCCCTGGAAGAAGGAAGACGCACCGATGTACCGCGAACGATTCCGGCTGCTGCCGGCGCTGCTGCTGGCCGCCGTGCTCGCCGCCTGTGGCAAGGGCGAGGACGAACTGCTGGCCTCGGCCAAGCAGTACCTCGACAAGCGTGACACCAAGGCGGCGGTGATCCAGCTGAAGAACCTGCTGGACAAGAAGCCGAGCTCGGCCCAGGGCCGCTTCCTGCTCGGCAAGGCCTTGCTCGAATCTGGCGACGCCGCCGGCGCCGAGGCCGAGTTCCGGCGCGCGCTGGACCTGAAGTACCCCGAGGCGCAGGTGGCCCCCCAGCGAGCGCGGGCGCTGCTGGCTCAGGGCCAGGCGCGCAAGGTGATCGAGGACTACGGCAGCACCGACCTGCGGGATCCGCAGTACGACATCGAGCTGCAGACCTCGCTCGCCCAGGCCCACGCCTCGGTGGGCGCGATGGAGGATGCCCGCGCCGCCGTCGACCGCGCGCTGGGCATCTCGCCGGCCTACGGCCCGGCGCTGGTGATGAGCGCACGCCTGAAGGCCGCCGGTGGGGATGTCGATGGCGCGATCACCGTGCTCGACGGCCTGCTGGCCAAGGCCCCGAGCAACACCGACGGCCTGCAGTTCAAGGCCGACCTGCTGTGGCGCGCCAAGAACCAGGCACCTGCCGCGGTGGAGCTCTACCGCAAGGCCCTGGAGACGAACAACAACCTCCCCGAGGCACACAGTGCCTTGATCACCGTGCTGCTGCAGCAACGCCAGCTCGACGAGGCCGGCAAGCAGCTCGATGCCCTGAAGAAGATCCGCGGCAACCACCCGCAGACCCGCTTCCTCGAGGCGCAACTGGCCTACAGCCGCTCGGATTTCAAGCTGGCGCGCGAACTGATCCAGCCGGTGCTGCAGGCCGCGCCGTCCAACCCGCGCACGCTGCAGTTCGCCGGTGCCATCGAGCTTCAGCTCGGTGCCTTGCAGCAGGCCGAGACCCTGCTGGGCAAGGCCGTGCAATTGGCGCCCAACGCGCCGGAAGCGCGTCGCCTGCTGGCCGACACCTTCCTGCGCCTGCGCCAGCCGGAGAAGGCGCTGTCCACGCTGCGCCCGATGCTCGAATCGCCCACGGTCAGCCCGCAGGTGCTGGCGCTGGCGGCGCAGGCCCACATGGCCAACGGCGACACCAAGACGGCCGAGTCCCTGTTCGCGCGGGCCTCCAAGCTCAAGCCGGACGACAAGCGCCTGAGCGCCGCCGTGGCCCTGACCCAGCTGGCCAAGGGCAACAGCGAGGCCGCCTTCGGCGACCTGGAGCGCATTGCCGCCACCGACGACGGCCGCTCCATCGACATGGCCCTGATCAGTGCCCGCATGCAGCGCAAGGAGTTCGACGCTGCGCTGAAGGCGATCGATGCGCTCGAGAAGAAGCAGGCCGACAGCCCCGTGCCGGCACAGCTGCGTGGCCGGGTCTACATCGCGAAGCAGGACCTGGACAACGCGCGCAAGGCCTTCGAGCAGGCGCTTGCCAAGGACCCCAAGTACCTGCCCGCGGCCGCCGGTCTGGCCAGCATCGACATGCAGCAGAAGAAGCCTGACGACGCGCAGGCCCGCTTCCAGTCCATCCTGAAGCAGGACCCGAAGAACACCCAGGCCCTGCTGGCCCTGGCCGAACTGAAGGCCCGCAGCGGCGCCAACCAGGCCGAGATCACCAAGCTGTTCGCCGACGCGGTGGCGGCCAACCCGACGGACATCCAGGCCCGGGTGGCGCAGATCGACCACCTCGCCAGCCTGCGCGACACCAAGGGGGCGCTGGCAGCGGCGCAGGCCGCCGTGGCGGCCGTGCCCAACAATGCCGAACTGCTGGACCGGCTCGGCCGCACCCAGCTGGCCGCGGGCGAACGCGAGCAGGCCCTCAGCACCTACGGCAAGCTGTCGTCGATGCGGCCAGACGCAGCCGTCGGGCCGATGGGCACGGCCGCGGCCCACATGGCCGCCAAGGACCTGGAATCGGCCGCCCGCAGCGTGCGCCAGGCGCTGGAGCGCGAGCCTGATTCCCTGGCCGCGCACCGCATGGCGATCTACCTGGCCTGGCAGCAGCAGAAGCCCCAGGAGGCGATTGCCGCCGCCCGTCGCCTGCAGGAACGCCGGCCGGACGACGGCGCCGGCTTCATCAGCGAAGGTGAAGTCGAGATGGCCCAGAAGCACTGGGACCCCGCGGCGGCGGCCTTCCGCAAGGCCCTGACCAAGACCGAAGCCTCGCTGGCGGCCACCAAGCTGCACCAGACGCTGCTGCAGGCGCAGCGGGGCGCCGAGGCCGCCAAGTTCGCCGAAGGCTGGGTGAAGCAGCACCCGGACGACGTGTCTTTCCTCTTCTACCTGGGGGATGCCGCGCTCGGCAGCAGCGACCTGGTGCTGGCCGAGGCGCGCTACCTGGAGGTGCTCAAGCGCCAGCCCGAGAACGCCCTGGCGCTGAACAACGTGGCCTGGCTCAAGATGCGCCTGAAGAAGCCCGGCGCGCTGGAATACGCCGAACGTGCGGTGAAGATCGCCCCGGGCCGGCCCCCGCTGATGGACACGCTGGCGCTGGTGCTCTCGGCCGAGGGCCAGCATGCGAAGGCGATCGAGGTGCAGAAGAAGGTGGTGGCCGACATGCCCAAGGTGTCGGGCTTCCGCTTCAATCTGGCCAAGATCTACATCGCCGCCGGCGACAAGCCCAAGGCCCGCGCCGAGCTGCAGGAGCTGGCCAAGCTCGGCAAGGAGTTCCCGGGCCAGGACGAGGTGGCGAAGCTGCTGAAGTCGGTCGAAGGCCCCTGAGCGCTGGGCGCCGGTCCCGCAGGGCCGCTGCGGGCGGGGCGGCCCTCAGGTGCAGGCCAGCACCGGCCCGCCTTCGCGCTTGAACGCCACCACGTGGTCGAGCTCCAGGCGGATGCCGATGCGCTCGCCGACCGAGTGGTTGTGGTGCGAGGGCACGAGCGAGAGCACCGTCGCGCCACTGTCCAGCCGCAGGGTGTACAGGAACTCCGCGCCGCGGAAGGCCTTGGCCGTGACTTCGGCGGTGACGGGGCTGGCGTCGTCGTGCACCACGTCGTCGGGCCGCAGCAGCACATCGACCTGGCAGCCCGAGGGGCAGAGGTCGCCGTGCTCGGTGCAGCGCACCGGCTCGTGGCTCTGGTACTCGCCCAGCTCCATCTGCACCCGCGTGCCGCTGGCCACCACGCCGGGCAGGAACGCGCCCTGGCCGACGAAGTCGGCGACAAAGCGGTTGGCCGGGCGGTGGTACAGGTTGTAGGCCGTGTCCCACTGCTGGATGCGTCCCTCGCTCATGATGCCGATGTCGTCGGCAATCGCGAACGCCTCGTGCTGGTCGTGCGTGACCATCAGGCCGGTGGTGCCGGCGGCCTTCAGCAGGTGGCGCAGCTCGCCGCCCAGGCGCTCGCGCAGCTCGATGTCGAGGTTGGCGAAGGGCTCGTCCAGCAGCAGCAACGCGGGCTCCGGCGCCAGCGCCCGGGCCAGCGCCACACGCTGCTGCTGCCCGCCCGAGAGCTCGTGCGGATAGCGGTTCGCAGCATGCGCCAGGCCCACCGTCTCGAGCATCTGCAGCGTTCGTTGGGTGACATCGGGGCGGCCCTGCAGGCCGAAGCTCACGTTGGCGGCCACGCTCAGGTGCGGGAACAGCGCGTGGTCCTGGAACACCATGCCGATGCGCCGTGCTTCCGGCGGCAGCTGGTGGCCCTCGCCACTGACCAGCTGGCCACCCAGCCGGATGCGGCCGGCCCGCACCGGCTCGAAGCCGGCGATGGCGCGCAGCACCGTCGTCTTGCCACAGCCCGAGGGGCCCAGCAGGCAGCCGATGGCGCCGGGCTCGAGCCGGATCGACAGGTGCTCGACCACCGCGCGACGGCCGTAGCCGACGCTGATGTCGTCGACATCGAGCCAAGGGGCGGAAGACATGGGTCGATGATACGGGCAGCGCCCGCCTGCGCCCGCACGGGGCCGCGCCCGTTGCGGTGCGGCAGCCGGCGGTGGAGCGCGCCGATACACTGAGCCCGTGCTGCGTTCCGATCCGATGGCCCGACCCCTGCCGCTGCGCCCTTCGTGGCTGATGCTCGGTGCGTTGGCCATTGCGGCACTGGTGGCCGCACCGCTGCTGTCGGTGGGGCTGCACGTGCTGGCCGGCGGCACCGGTGACACCTGGACCCACCTGCTGGCCACGGTGCTGCCCGAGTACGTGGTGACGACGCTGTGGCTCACCGCCGGCGTGGCCGTGGGCGTGGCGGCGCTCGGTGTGGGGTCGGCCTGGCTGGTCACCCGGTACGAGTTCCCGTTGCGCACGGTGTTCGAGTGGGCCCTGGTGCTGCCGCTGGCGATGCCGGCCTACGTGGCGGCCTACACCTACACCGATCTGCTGCAGTACGTGGGCCCGGTGCAGACCACGCTGCGCGAGTGGTTCGGCTGGCGCCGTGCCGACTACTGGTTTCCGGACGTGCGCTCCACCGGTGGTGCGGTGCTGATGTTCTCGTTCGTGCTCTACCCCTACGTCTACATGCTCGCGCGCACCGCATTCATCGAGCGTGCCGGCGGGCTGGTGGAGGTGGCGCGCTCGATGGGGCTGTCGCCCTGGCGCAGCTTCCTGCGCGTGTCGCTGCCGCTGGCGCGGCCGGCGATTGCCGGCGGCATGGCGCTGGCACTGATGGAGACGCTGGCCGACTACGGCACGGTCTCGTACTTCGCGGTGCAGACCTTCACCACCGGCATCTACCGCGCCTGGTTCTCGTTGGGCGACCGCGTTGCCGCGGCCCAGCTGGCGGTGGCCTTGCTGGGTTTCGTGGTGGCGGTGCTGGCGCTGGAGCGCCTGTCGCGCGCCGGCTCGCGCTACGACGACAGCAGCCTGCGCCGCACCGGCACCGCGCGTGAGCCGCTGGCCGGCGTGCGTGCCGCGCTGGCCTCGGCCGGGTGTTCGGTGCCGCTGGTGCTGGGTTTCCTGCTGCCCGCCGGGCTGCTGCTGCGCATGGCGCTGGCGCAGGGTGATGCGCAGTTCGGCACGCGCTTCTTCTCGCTGGCGGGCAACAGCGTGCTGCTGGCCGGCAGCACGGCCGTGCTGGCGGTGCTGATGGCGCTGCTGCTGGGTTATGCGGCCCGCGTGCACCGCGGGCCGGCCATGCGCTGGGCCCACCGGGTGGCTGGCCTGGGTTATGCGCTGCCCGGCTCGGTGATCGCCGTCGGCGTGCTGATCCCGGTGACCCGGCTCGACCACCTGCTGGCCGCCGCGCTGCGCGAGCTGTTCCAGGTGGAGGTCGGGCTGCTGTTCACCGGCACCATCGCGGCCCTGGTGTACGCGTGCCTCGTGCGTTATCTCACCGCGGCCGTGCAGACGGTGGGCGCTGGGCTCGCGAAGATCACACCGCACATGGATGACGCAGCACGCAGCCTGGGCCACGGCCCGCTGGCCACGATGCGGCGGGTGCACCTGCCGCTGCTGCGCGGCAGCCTGCTCACCGCGGCGCTGCTGGTGTTCATCGACGTGATGAAGGAGCTGCCCGCCACGCTGGTGATGCGCCCGTTCAACTTTGACACCCTGGCCACCCAGGCCTACACGCTGGCCTCCGACGAACGCCTGGCCGAGGCCTCCACCGCGGCGCTGGCCATCGTGGGGGTGGGCCTGCTGCCGATGTTCATCCTGTGCCGGCAGATCGCCCGCGGGCAGCGTGTCTCGGTCACCTGAGCAGCGCGCGCCGCTCCCCGGCAGGGGACAGGTCGCGCAGCGACCAGGGGTGCGGGGTGTGTGCCGAAGCGTCAAACCCGATCCGGGTCGCCCGGTCGGGTTTGATCAGCCCCTCGGGGGCGGCCGCCAGGCGGCCGGGGCTCACTACTTCCAGCCCGCGCGGTCGAACAGCTTCTGCGCCTGCACGGTGGTCTTGGCCAGCTCGCCGATCGGCAGCGCGTCGGGCTTGAAGCTGCCCAGTGCGCTGAGCTCCTTGTTCGCCACCGCGGCGCCCTTGACCACCGGCCATTCGTTGTTGCCGTTGGCGAAGTAGGCCTGGGCCTCGTCGCTGGCCAGGTACTCCATGAACTTCAGCGCTGCCTCGCGGTGCGGCGCGTGCTTGAGCACGCCGGCACCGGAGACGTTGACATGCGTGCCCCAGCTGGCCTGGTTGGGCCAGACGATGCCCACCGCGTTGATCGCCTGCTGGTCCTGCGCATTGGTGGAGCGCATCATGCGCACCAGGTAGTAGGTGTTCGAGATCGTCACGCCGCATTCGCCCGCGGCCACGGCCTTGATCTGGTCGGTGTCGCCGCCCTTGGGCGAGCGCGCGAAGTTGGCCACCAGGCCACGGGCCCAGGCTTCCGTTCTGGCCTCGCCCTCGTGCGCGATCATCGCGGCGCCCAGCGACAGGTTGTACGGGTGCGAGCCCGAACGCATGCACACCTGGCCCTTGAGTGCCAGCGTGGCGAGGTCGGCATAGTTCTGCACCGCCTCGCGCTTGAGCGCCACCTTGTTGTAGACGATGACCCGCGCGCGGGTGGAGAACGCCACCCAGGTGGGCGTGCGCAGGCCGGCCGGCACACGCTCTTCCAGCAGCTTGGATTTCACCGGCTGGAACAGGCCCAGCGCATCGGCCACTTCCAGCCGGGCCGCATCCACCGTGATCAGCAGGTCGGCCGGGCTGGCCGTGCCCTCGTTTCGGATGCGTTCGACGAGCTCGTCTTCCTTGCCGTCCAGCCGGTTGATCTTGATGCCGGTGGCCTTGGTGAAGTTGGCGTACAGCGCTTCGTCGGTCTGGTAGTGGCGGGCCGAATAGATGTTCAGCACCTGGTCTTGCGCCTGCGTGGCCGGGGCGCACAGCAGCGTGCCGATCAGCGTGGGCAGCAGGGCCAGGAGGGGGCGACGGGACATGGCGAAGACCTTGGATTCAGACCGGATGGGCTGAAATCATAACAAGAATCATTCGCAAGTATCTGATCGCGGTCAACCCGGCGCGTCGCCCGGCCGGGGCTGCGCGCGGCGTGCCGCGCGCGGGCTACACCCAGCCGGCGCGTCGGAAGCGCCACCACATCAGGCCGCAGGTGGTGCCGATCAGCCCCAGCGCGGCCGGGTAGCCCCAGGGCCATTTCAGCTCGGGCATGTGCTCGAAGTTCATGCCCCAGACGCCGACGAAGAAGGTGGCCACCGCAAAGATGCCGGCCCAGGCCGCCAGGCGCTTGGTGACCTCGGATTCCTCGATCGTCACCATCGACAGGTTCACCTGGATCGCGGTGCCGATGGTGTCGCGGATGGTGTCGATCGAGTTCAGGATGCGCGCCAGGTGGTCGTTCACGTCGCGGAAGTAGGCCTCGCTGCTGGCACACACCGCCGGCACGCGGCCGCCGTGCAGCTTGGTCACCGCCTCCAGCAGCGGCGCCACCGCATGGCGCAGCGCGGTGACCTTGTGCTTCAGCTCGTACAGGCGCTCGATGTTGGCGCGGCCGGCGTTGCGCTCGAAGATCTGGCCCTCGATGGTCTCGAGCTCGGTTTCCAGCGCGTCGACGATCGGGAAATAACGGTCGACGACAGCGTCCATCAACGCATACAGCACGAAGCCGGTGCCGCCGCGCAGCAGGTGCGGCTCACGCTCGCAGCGCTGGCGCACGCCGAGGAAGCCCTGGGTGCTGCGGTTGCGCACCGACAGCACGAAGTTCTGCCCGGCGAAGATGTGCACCTCGCCCAGCCGCAGCTCGTCGGTGGGGCTGAACTCCACCAGGTGCAGCACGACGAAGAGCACGTCGCCGTACTCCTCGATCTTGGGCCGCTGGTGGCCGTGGCGGGCATCCTCCACCGCCAGGTCGTGCAGGCCGAACTCGTCCTGCATCTGCTCGAGCTCGGCCTCTCCGGCATCGCGCAGCGCCACCCAGACGAAGCAATCGGGCTGGTGCAGGTGCTCGCTGATCGCCTCGACCGGGATGTCGGCCAGCTTGTTGCCCTCGCGGTAGGCGACGCAGTTGACCAGCATGGCGCAGCCGTTCGGGGGGTCAGCCTGCGAGCAGGCCCTTGGTCTCGATGAAGCGCACCACCTCGGCCAGGCCCTGGTGGGTGCGCAGGTTGGTCATCACGTGCGGGCGGTTCGGGCGCATGCGCCGGGTGTCGGCTTCCATCACGGCCAGGTCGGCGCCCACGTGCGGCGCGAGGTCGGTCTTGTTGATGACGAACAGGTCGCTCTTGGTGATGCCGGGCCCGCCCTTGCGCGGGATCTTCTCGCCGGCGGCGACGTCGATCACGTAGATCGTCAGGTCGCTGAGCTCAGGGCTGAAGGTGGCGGCCAGGTTGTCGCCACCCGATTCGATGAACACGATGTCCGCGTCGGGGAAGCGCTCGAGCATGCGGTCCACCGCCTCGAGGTTGATCGAGGCATCTTCGCGGATCGCCGTGTGCGGGCAGCCGCCGGTCTCGACACCCATGATGCGCTCGGGCGCCAGCGCACCGGCCACGGTGAGCAGGCGCTGGTCTTCCTTGGTGTAGATGTCGTTGGTGATGACCACCAGGTCCCAGCGCTCGCGCATGGTCTTGCACAGCATCTCGACCAGCGTGGTCTTGCCCGAGCCCACCGGGCCGCCCACGCCCACGCGCAGCGGCGGCAGTTTCTTCGATCGGCCCGGGATGGTGTGCAGCGCTGAACTCATGGGGCGCAGTGTAGCGAGCGGGCCTGGCGCCGCATCAGGAACGGAACAGGCGCGAATACTGCGCCTCGTGCCGGGCCGACAGGATGGCCAGCATCGGTGCGAAGCTCTGGCGGCAGGCGTCCCCTTCGGCGGCCGTGGCCAGCGCGGCATCGGCCACGGCGGGCAGTGCATCGGCCAGCGCATCGAGCAGGCGCTGGCCGGCACTCTGGCCCAGCGGCACCGCCTTCAGCGCGGCCTGCACCATGTTCTCGGCCCAGGCGAAGCCAAAGGTCAGCAGCAGCTCACGCGGCGTTGCGCCAGCGAGCACGCCGGCCAGGGCGAAGGCCACCGGCCAGCCGGGGGCGGGCTTCAGCGCCCGCAGCGCGGCCACGCGGTCGTCGGCACCGGGCCGCTGGCGCAGCCAATCGGTGAGCGAGCGGCCCATCTGCTCGCACTGCAGGCGCAGCTCGCGCGTCTCGCGCGTCTGCATGAGCCAGTCGTTCAGGGCCTCTACGCGGGCCAGGTCCCGCGCTTGCCAGGCCGCATGCGCCGAGGCCAGCAACGGCAGTTCGGCCCGTTGCAGCGTGAGCCGCAACTGGTGCTGCAGCCACGGCAGCGCGCTGGCTTCGTCGGCCACGCACCCGGCGTCGACCGCGGCTTCCAGCCCTTCGGAGTAGCTGAAGCCGCCCACCGGCAAGGCCGGCGAGGCCAGGCGCATCAAGGCCAGCAGCGGCGCCATCAATGCGGGTGGCCGTGGCCGTGGTCGTGGTCGTGGTCGTGGTCGTGCCCATGACCGTGGCCGGCCGTCGGGCCCCCGTGGTGCGCGTGCGCATGGCCCGTGCTCGCGTAGGCGCCTGCCTCCGGTTCGAACGGGGCGTTCTCCTCGCTGACGATCAGGTGCTGGTGTCGCAGCAGGTCGGCCAGCACATGGTCGGGCTCGAGCTTCAGGTGGTCGGGCTGCAGCTCCAGCGCCACGTGTCGGTTGCCCAGGTGGTAGGCCGCACGCAGCAGATCGAAGGGCGTGCCGTGCGCCGCGCAGTGGCGCACCACCAGCACCGGCTGCGGCGCGGCCTCCACGCGCACCAGCGAGCCGTCCTCGGCCACCAGCACGTCGCCGCCGCGCACCACGGTGCCACGCGGCAGGAACACGCCCAGGTGACGGCCGGTGGAATCGGTGGTGTCGAAGCGGCTTTTCTGCCGCACGTCCCAGTCGAGCGACACCGTGGCGGCGCGCCGCAGCAGCACCGCCGCCAGCCCGCGGCCCCGGGCAATGAGCTTGTTGATCGTCAGCATGGCGCGATTGTCGCGCCACGGGCGGGCGCTAGAACTCGATCACCTCGAGTTCGATGCGCCGGGCCAGCGCCACGCGCGCGTTCTCGGCCTGGCGTGGGTTGGTGAAGGGCCACCAGGTCACGCGCCAGCCCTCCCGTGTTTCCTGCAGGCCGACCTGGCTGGCGGTGGGATGGTTGATGCGGTCGGTTTCCGCGCGCAGGCGCCGCAGCAGGGTTTCGGCTTCGGAGCGGCTGCGCACCGGGCGTGTCACGAGCGCATAGAACTGCGACACGGCCGCCGGCGCCGCCGTGCCGGCGCCCGGCCGCGCGGCGGGGGGCAGCGGACCCGCCGGGCCCACCGGGCGCGCGGCAGAGGCGCCGGGGCGTGGCG